>CAZFXM010000015.1:0-81752 GCA_964523125.1 uncultured Clostridium sp.
ATCAAATCGAAAATTCTTTAACCGGCTTAAGATCTGCCCTGCCGCAATGCCGATCAGCAGCCCTGTCAGAAGCCCTGCCACAAGAAGAACCGGGAAATAATATCCCACCCGGTAAGTCTCAACCGCTGCCATTGCTACAAGAAGCTGCCCCATGTTGTGGGCCACGCCGCCTGCGGCGCTGATCCCCATCACACTGAACTTCCCGGAATGCTTTAGCACCGCCATCACAAAAAGACTGACCAGCCCGCCTGCCAGGCTGTACAGAATACTGAACATGTTCCCAAATAGAAATCCGGACAGAACAATCCGCACAATAGACAGCAAAAGCGCTTCCTTCGCATTTCGTTTATACAATAGAATCACAGTCAACAGATTAGCCAGTCCCAGCTTGATCCCGGGGATCCCCAACGGAATCGGGATGAACGTCTCCAGATAGCTGAAGATCAAAGCCAATGCTGTAAATACTCCAAAGTATGCTGCTCTGTGTCTCAAATATCATCCTCCTGCAATCATTTCACGTTACCGCGTCCACTTCTTTTTCCTCTCCGCCAACGATGGAAACGACCACTTTATTAGGCAGACAGATAATGCTCTCCCCTTCCCGTGAGACTGCCTTCTGGTTCACACACAGCTTGTCCGGGCAGTCCGCCCATATCATATCTGCCTTTCCATCTTCGATCACAAGCCGGTTACCGTCCCCGATCTCAACCGTATGATCCTCCAAAAGAGGCCAGGAGCCAAATTCTTCTCCGTCTATGCTGACAACAACCAGCCCTGCCTTCTGCGGACGCAGAAAATGTATCCCCAGAAAAAGTACCGCAACGGCCAATACCGCGATGATCAGTATCCAGTCATTCTTCTTCATACTGCCTCCTGATAGCTCGTTAATCTCTCTGAACATCATATCATATCCATTTCAAGAATGCAACAGCTTTCGAATACCTGTTCGTTCAATAAGTTAGTGATTGTATTTCTTCTTTCCCACGGATATAATGTATTTGAAATGAAAAAGCTCCGCGACACGTAGAAAGGAAAAATATATGAAAAAAGCTCTCCTACTATTTATATCCATATTACTTCTTACCTCCTGCTCTTCACCTCCCAAAAACGAAAAGCTAAGTGTCACAGGCATCTATTTTAACACCGTTGTCCAGATTGATGTCTGGGGAGCTGATACTGCTGTATTGGATGAATGCAAAAAGATTTGTGAAAATTATGAAAAGCTTTTCAGTAATAAAATAGAGACCAGTGAAGTATCCAGGATCAATGCTTCTGCCGGAACTCCCGTAGAAGTCTCTCCGGAAACGATAGACCTGATTTCTTTAGGGATTCACTACTGTGAACTGTCCGGCGGGAAATTTGACATCACCATCGCACCTTTAAGTGATCTCTGGAATTTTACGGATAATCCGGAACATGTAATTCCCGACGCCGCGGCAATCGAAGAAGCATGCTCCCATATTGATTACAGAAATATCCTGATCAATGAAAAAGCCTGCACGGTCACATTACAGGACCCACAGGCGAAAATAGACCTGGGCGGCATCGCGAAGGGATATATTGCCGACCAGTTAAAAGCATATTTGAAAAAAGAAGAAGTGGAGCATGCTCTGATCAATCTTGGTGGAAATGTCCTCACCCTGGGTACATCCTATGACGGAAGCCCCTTCCGCATCGGAATCCAGAAGCCCTTTGATGAACAAAATGTTTCCATTGATGTTGTGGAGATCAATGACCGCTCTGTAGTGTCTTCCGGTGTGTATCAGCGGTATTTCGAAAAGGATGGAACTCTTTATCACCACATCCTGAACCCGGAGACAGGCTATCCTTATGATAATAACCTGCTCCAGGCGACCATCATCACTGACTCCTCAGTGGATGGGGATGCTTTGAGCACCTGTTGTTTTGCGCTGGGGTTGGAAGATGGCAGCGCCCTCATCGAGAGTCTGAATGATGTACAGGCCATTTTCGTAACCAAGGATTATCAACTGCATTATATAGGATATTGACGTGCCGGGGATGATCAGCCACGCTGTACAAATGAAAAATCCACAGAAAAACAGCTTTTCCACCCAAAAACGATCTAAAAAAGGAGGATTATGCTCCAATTCCATAATCCTCCTTTTTCATCGGTATCAGATCATCATTCCCTGCCCTGTCAGAACCCTGCCGTTTTATGATACAGGTATCTTCCGGGGTGTGATGATCTTTCTCGGACACTTATCCGCGCATACTCCGCAATTCGTACATTTTTCCGCATCGATATGTGCCAGGAAATTGGTCACTTTGATGGCTCCGGCTTCGCAATTGCGCTCGCACAGCTTACAGCCGATACAGCCGACAAGACATACATCCATCAATGCTTTTCCTTTTTCGTTCGAATTACACTGTACGAAGGTCTTCTGGTCATAAGGCACCAGCTCGATCAGCTTCTTCGGACACGCGGCGATACATTTGCCGCAGGCTTTACATTTTTCCTTGTCTACCACCGCAATCCCATCTACGATATGGATCGCGTCGAACGGACATGCTTTCACACAGGAGCCATAGCCCAGGCAGCCATAATCACAGCCCTTCGGCCCGGTATCCTGCATCATATTGACCATCGTACAGTCCTGGATGCCATAATATTGATATTCATCCTGAGCCTTCTCGCAGGTTCCGCCGCATTTTACAAATGCCGTCAGACGCACCTGATCTCCTGCCGCCTGGCCCATAATGTCACCGATCTTCGCGGCAACCGGAGCGCCGCCCACCGGACAGGCGCCGACCTCAGCTTCTCCCTTGACAATGGCAGCAGCCAGTCCGGAACACCCCGCGTATCCGCAGCCGCCGCAGTTATTTCCCGGCAGTACGCCGAGGATCGCTTCTTCACGTTCATCTACTTCCACGGCAAATTTTTTGCCGGAAATTCCGAGGAAGACGCCAATCAACAATCCGGTTCCGCCGACAATAACAGCCGCCAGTAAAATTCCTGTTACGCTCATGCTTCCCTTCCCTCCTTAAATCAATCCGGAAAATCCGAAGAACGCGATTGCCATCAAGCCGGCAGTTACCAGCACGATCGGCGTTCCCTGAAATGATTCCGTAATATCATTGTATTCAATCTTCTCCCGGATCCCTGCCATCAACACGATCGCGACCGTGAATCCAACAGCCGTTCCGATTCCATACACCACTCCCTGCAGGATACTATAGGATCTCTGCACGTTTGTCAGCGCGACACCCAGCACCGCGCAGTTTGTCGTGATCAATGGAAGGTATACGCCCAACGCATTGTAAAGCGGAGGCATGGATTTTTTCAAAAACATTTCCACAAACTGAACCAACGCCGCGATCACCAGGATAAATACGATGGTCTGCAGATATTCCACATGGGCCGGTACCAGGATTCCTTTATAAATAATACCCGTAACGAGGGACGCGATGGAAATAACGAAGATAACCGCTCCGCCCATGCCGCCTGCTGTCTTTACATTTTTCGAAACGCCAAGGAACGGACAGATCCCCAGGAACTGGCTGAGCACGACATTATTTACAAATGCGGAAGCAACCGCGATCAATAATAATTCTTTCATATCCTATCCCCTCCTACTCTGTTTTTCCTGCGTCCGCGGTATGATTGGCTGCTTCTGTCTTCGCGGTAGAAGTGGCTGCCCCGCAGACTGCCTTTTTGCCGCAGGTCGCACAGTCCGTACCGCATCCGATAATCTCCGCCCTTGGATCTCCCTTTGCCTTCGCACGGTTCTTCGCCTTATTCTGCAGGGCAGTCAGGCCCGCAAGCACAAAGAATGCCCCCGGTGCGAGGATAAAGATCGTGACCGGCTCATAAGAAGAAGGCAGAATCTGTACATTAAAGGCTTTACCGGAGCCAAGCAGTTCACGTACAATACCGATCGCTGTCAGGCCTACCGTAAATCCAAGCCCCATTCCGATTCCGTCAAAGATGGATGGAAGCACCGGATTCTTGGACGCATAGCTCTCTGCTCTTCCCAGGATGATACAGTTTACTACGATCAATGGGATATAAAGTCCCAGGGATGCATACAGGCTGGGGACAAAGCCTTCCAGCAGGAACTGCACGATCGTTACGAATGACGCGACTACAACGATAAATGCCGGGATACGTACCGAATCTGGTATGATCTTACGCAGCATGGAGATCAGCATATTGGATAATACCAGAACCACTGTCGTGGAAAGCCCCATACCGATTCCGTTGATCGCGGACGTAGTGACCGCAAGCGTGGGACACATTCCCAGCATCAGAACGAAGGTAGGGTTTTCCTTGATCAGGCCGTTATACAGCCTCTCTGTATAGTTATTCATTGAGCACTACCTCCTAACACATTCTGAAAATAAACCAGCGCGGAGTCCACCGCATTTGTCACGGCATTGGTAGTGATGGTAGCGCCGCTTAACGCGTCGATCTTATCATCCCCGTCTTCTCCGCTCTTGGTATACGTAAATTTCTCTACCTGCTTATCCTTGAACTGGTCTTTGAAATCTGCCTCTGTCGCTTTCATTCCCAGACCTGCCGTCTCGCTGATGGACAACATCTCGATTCCCTTTACCGTACCGTCGGACAGGATTCCTACGGAAATCTGGATATCCCCGCCGTAGCCTTCATGGGAGGTGACCGTGATCACATATCCCATATCCCCGCCGGACGCGTCCTTCGCTGCCGCCACTTCCGTAATATCATCGCTTTCATATCCTGCTTCCAGAAGTACATCTGCCGCTTTTGCCGCGTCAAAGGTATCATAAGCCTCAAACTCTGCCGCATCCGCAAGAACTGTCCTGTAGGCTTCCTGCTTCGCGTTTTCCTGTGCCTGCGCGATGGGAGCCTTTGTAATCTCGTAAACCAGACCCAAAAGGCACCCCGAAACAATCGTGATCGCTGCCAGGATCAAGGTATTCTTTACTATTTTATTCATTATTTCTCTCCTCCTTTACCAAATGGTTTTGGAAGAGTAACCTTTTCGATCAATGGAACCAAAAGGTTACTGATGATGATCGCATAGGACACGCCTTCCGCAGAACCTCCGAACAGACGGAACAGCCCTGTCAGAACCCCCAGGCAGATTCCATATACGATCTGTCCCCCCTTGGTGATCGGGGAGGTCACATAATCGGTTGCCATGAACCATGCCCCCAGCATCAGGCCGCCGCCACAAAGATGGGCGGTAATGTACTGCGGATCAAATCCATGTCCTCCGAAAAGAGTAATGAAAATCACAAAACTTAAAAGGTATGTACCCGGAATCCGAAGGTCAATGATCCCCATAAGAAGCAGGAACATTGCCCCAAGCATAATTGCCAGCACGGAAGTCTCTCCGATGGTTCCCCGGATCGTTCCTACCAGCATATTCATGGAGTTCACAGCTTCCCCTGCTTTCAGATCTGCCAGAGGAGTCGGACCGGTCACACCGTCATATACAAAATACGTCATCCGTCCGGTAAAGGAGATCAAAAGGAAACATCTCGCACCCAACGCCGGGTTCATAAAGTTTTGCCCCAGTCCTCCAAACAGTTGCTTTACGATCAAAATCGCAAATACAGAGCCAAGCGCCCCCATCCAGAGCGGCAGTGTGGGCGGAAGGTTCAGAGCCAGAAGAAGGCCGGTGACCACGGCACTGAAATCCTTGACCGTAATTGTTTTTTTCATCAGCTTCTCATAAATATATTCTGTCAGCACTGCCGTACCTGTGGTAACCACAACAAGCAGCCATGCATTCTCATGCCGGAAGTTATAGATTCCAAAGAAAGTCGCAGGCAACAGCGCGATCACTACCAGCAGCATGATATTGCTGGTTGTCACCTTATCCCGGATATGCGGGGAGGATGATACATTTAATTTTCCATTCACTGTTCTTTCACCTCTCTATTTCTTCTTTTTATTTGCAAGCGCAATCTTTCTCATGGAACCGATGGACTGCTTCAGCGGACGTTTCGCCGGACAGACATAGCTGCAGGAGCCACATTCCACACACTCCAGCCCGTTCTGTGCCGTAAAGGTCTCCTCATCATGACGCTCCGCATAATCCGCAAGCCTGGACGGAATAATCCGGCTGGGACACACTTCCACGCAGCGGCCGCAGTTGATACACGGAGTAGACATGGTCTTTGCCACAATATCCTCCTTGAAGGCCAGGATCGCAGAAGAAGTTTTTGTTACCGGCACATCCGCCGTGATCATGGCAAATCCCATCATCGGGCCGCCTGAGATCAGCTTCTGAGGTTCCTGCTTAAATCCACCTGCCGCCTCGATCAGTTCCTGATGGTTCGTACCCAGCAGCACTTTAAAGTTTCCAGGCTTTTCTATGGCATCGCCGCTGACGGTTACAATCCGTTCTGTCAGAGGTTTTCCATGAATCACCGCGTTATGTATGCTGACCAGAGTCTCCACATTATCCACGATACAGCCTGCGTCTGCCGGAAGCATCGTGGAATTGATCGCGCGCTTTGTCAACGCATAGATTAGCTGACGCTCTGCTCCCTGCGGGTACTTGGTCTGCAAGGTACAGACCTTCATACGAGGCTCATCCTTGATCGCTTCCTGCAGCTTTTCAATACAGTCCTTTTTATTATCCTCCACACCGAAGATTCCCTGGGCTGACTCAAACAGGGAAAGGACGACCCGCATTCCGCTGACCAGTTCTTCCGTATTCTCCAGCATCCGTCTGTAATCGGCAGTAATATAAGGCTCACATTCCGCACAATTGGCTATAATATAATCAATTTTATCCGGTTCCTTCGGTGATAGCTTCACCCTGGTCGGAAAGCCTGCACCTCCCATTCCAACAATACCGGCTTCCCCGATCACTCCGAGAACCTCGTCTCTTGACATCTCAGCCAGGGGCTTTACGGAAAGCGGCTCCGCTTCCTTGTATTCTCCGTCATTTTCAATGACAATACAATCCACATTGCTGCCGGTCGGATTGAAATGCTTCTCCAGTGCTTTCACAGTCCCTGACACAGACGCATACACAGGCGCGGATACAAAGCCGCCCGCGTCCGCGATCTTCTGGCCTTTTAACACATGGTCGCCCTTTTTCACGGCTGCGATTGCCGGAGCGCCGATGTGCTGGGAAAGTGGATATACCAGATCACCCTGCGGCAGCACTTCCGTGATCGGCTGGTCTTTTGCCAGGCTCTTGCCGTCATTGGGATGGATCCCACCCTTAAAAGTTAAAAGTCCCATTCTTTTATCCTTCCTTTCTTTTATCAGTTGCTATTCACATGATATTATTCTACAGTACTTTGTATACAAAATCCAGTAAATTTCATGATTTTCTTGTATCTTTCGGGGAACATCTCGTTGCATTTTTAACAAGAAAAGCGGGCGGAAACCTTATGTCTCCGCCCGGACTATATTTGCCTTTATTACTCAGCATCTGCTGCTGGCTCTGCCATCTCAAGAGCCTTCATGCTCAGGCTGATCTTCTTCTCAGCTTCATTAAGATCCACGATCTTCGCCCGAATCTCCTGTCCGATAGAAAGTACATCTGCCGGCTTATCCACATGTGCCCTGGAAATCTGAGAAACATGAAGTAATGCATCTACTCCAGGCGCAAGTTCTACAAACGCGCCGAAGTCTGTCATACGCGCCACTCTTCCAGTGATCACGGAACCGACCGCAAAATCCTCGGAAGCATGTGCCCACGGATTCGTCTCCGGGAACTTCAGGCTAAGCGCAACCTTTGTATCATTGATATCCTTTACAAGTACTTTCAGATTGTCACCAACCTTAAATACCTTCTTCGGATTCTCCACCCTTCCCCAGGACATCTCAGAAATATGAAGCAGGCCGTCAACACCGCCAAGATCCACGAAAGCGCCAAAATCTGTTACATTCTTGACTACGCCTTCGATCGTATCCCCTACCTGGAGACGCGCAAACAATTCTTTCTGCTTCTCAGCACGCTCTGCTACCAGAAGCTGCCTTCTGTCACCGATCACACGGTTTCTTCTCGGATTGAACTCGCTGATTACAAATTCAATCTCCTTGCCGTCATATTTGCTGAGATCCTTCTCATAGGAATCAGATACCAGGCTTGCCGGAATAAATACACGTACTCCTTCTACCTCAGCACATAAACCACCGCCAAGGATCTGGGTAACTGTCGCCTTCAATACCTCTTTATTCTCAAAAGCCTCTTTCAGCCTTTCATTGCTCTTTTCCGCTGCCAGCCTCTTATAAGTCAGCAGTACCTGCCCTTCACCGTCATTCACTTTGAGAACCTTCACTGTCATGGTGTCCCCTACCGATACAACGGTAGTCAGGTCAAGGGAAGAATCATTGGAATACTCATTCTTTGTAATAATGCCGTCTGCTTTGTATCCAATATTGAGGATAATCTCATCGGATTTTACATCAATTACTGTCCCCTCTACAACTTCTCCGTTGTGAATTGTTTTGAATGACTCATCTAACATTTGTTCAAAAGATAATTCTGACATTATTTGAACCTCCTCAATTATATTGTTGGGCGTGGACGCCCCCGCTGTAATACCTACTGTTTCCACTGACCCTAATTGATTCAAATTCAAATCGTCAAGTGTCTGTATGTAGTACGTATCCTTGCATGCTTTCGCACATATTTCAAATAACTTCTGGGTGTTCGAACTGTGCTTGTCTCCAATCACAATCATTGCATCCACTTCTTCCGCAATACGCCGTGCCTCCTTCTGACGCTCCTTCGTCGCATTACAGATTGTATTTAAAACAACTATATCATAACTCTTTTCTGCAATAATTTCAACTAAATCTTTAAATTTATTGTAATTAAATGTCGTTTGAGCTACAACGCAGATCCTTTTTTCATCATCTTTGGAATGATTTTCTTTTTTTGAGAAAAAGTTTTCTATTTTTCTGGAAAGCTCTTCTATATCTTCCGGATTCTGGACGATTGCGGCCTCTTTCCCGGCCCATCCCCGGATGCCCTGCACTTCGGGATGCTTCGGATCACCAATGATGATAATAAACCTTCCCTGTCCACTTTCTTCCCGTACAATGTTGTGTATCTTCTTTACATAAGGACAGGTGGCATCCACAATAGAAATGTGCTTTGCCTCCAGTTTGTCATAGATCCGCTTCTCTACTCCATGGGAACGGATGATGACAATGCCTTCTTTGACGGCATCCAGTTCTTCCTCAGTACGCAGGACCACCGCCCCTCTTGCCTGGATATCCTTGATGACTTCCTCGTTGTGGATGATCGGTCCATAGGTATAAATTTTTTCCCCTCTATGCTGGTTAAGTTCCTGATATACCGTATCTACAGCACGCTTTACCCCGAAGCAGAAACCGGCAGTCTTTGCTAATTTTACCTGCATGAGAAATTTCCTCTTTTTCTTTTTTTACTGTATAATCCGAAATTGCTTTCTTTGGATGATCGACAGTCCCTTATCGGCACAATTTTGCGATCGTCTCCACCACTTCCGGGATCGTCATATCGGAACTGTCCACCAGTACTGCATCTTCCGCCTGCTTCAGCGGCGCGGTCTCCCGATTCATATCACGCATATCCCGGTCCTGAATATCCTTTGCGATTGCCTCGTAATTACAATCCATACCCTTTTCGGTCAATTCTTTATATCTGCGCTTCGCGCGAGTCTCCACACTGGCTGTCAGATAAATCTTCACATCCGCGTCCGGAAGAATATTGGTCCCAATGTCTCTGCCGTCCATGATCACATCCTTTTCCCTTGCCAGGGAACGCTGCAGTTCCAGAAGCCGTTCCCGTACTTCCGGAATGGGAGAGGTCATGGACGCCATGTTGCCCACCTCTTCGGTGCGAAGCTTTGCCGTAATGTTATCACCGTTCAGATAAACCTGTTGGGTGCCATCCTCATAGTGTATGCTCACCTCTGCCTCCCGGGCAGCATCTATAATCCTCTCGGTTTCCTCCGCATGTATTCCTTTTTCAATAAAATATACCGCAAGTGCCCGGTACATCGCGCCGGTGTCTACATAGATGTATCCCTTCTCTTTTGCGACCATTTTGGCAATAGTACTCTTACCCGCGCCCGCCGGGCCGTCAATAGCTACATTATATCCCATCCTTGTTTCCTCCTAATCTCAAATCTTATCACTATATGGCAGAGACTTGATAT
Organism: uncultured Clostridium sp.; assembly: GCA_964523125.1. GTDB lineage: Bacteria > Bacillota > Clostridia > Lachnospirales > Lachnospiraceae > Schaedlerella. The sequence goes on from CAZFXM010000015.1 coordinate 10,120, forward strand.
AATTTTCCATCCATTGCCAATCAGGAATAAAACCTTCATCTGAATATTCATAGGTACTATCCAGGTTGTATCCATCTTTGTCTTGTACAACAGGTAATTTTATCGTAAAATCTTTCCTGATATGCGCATTTAGTTCTCGCCCAAAAGCCTGATATTTAATTTTACACTCATTTCTGATAAGAGTTGCGATGAATAATTTTGTATGATCAGATAATGGAACTTTTTCTCGCAATACCGCTACATTCTGTGCCGTATAATACGGTTTCTTTTGTAAAAAACAGGCTCCTAAAAAGCTTCCGCCTAAGGCTAAAGTCAAAGTCCCCGCCGGAAACACTGTTTCTCCCTCAATTTCATCTACAAATCCAACTATCCCGTTGCCATTACTGTTACGAGAAACATAATTATATTTAGGTTCGGATTTCGTTGTTAATATTGCATCTACTCCATTTCCCATCTCTACATTCATAATCCGGTGTAGGTAAAATACTTTCCACCCCTCTGAATCTAAACTGATATTTTTTGAACAACGTATTTTCGTAGTTATCGGACTACAGTTTAATGACTTAATATATTGCTCCATAAGATTCCAATCCGGAGTATTTTCATCTGATGCAGGAAGCTTTATTATTTCTGATAAATACTTTTCTTCTGTTACTTTTCTTCCATATGTGTACTTATATTGATTTGCAAGCAACACGGTTCTAAGAAATAAATATATTGGTGTATTCCTTTTTTCCTTATTTTTTAGAAGAAGTATTTTGGCAGAATCACCAACGACACAGCCAAATGGTTGATAAGCAATAAAGCCCGCCGATCCCGTTCTCGCGACAGTTAAACATGGTTCTTCTACAAATGTATAGCCCATCTCTATACAATATTCTTTATCAATTTTTCCAATGCACCCATTATTGTCTGTACCACTTTGTACTGCAACAAGATCTCCCTGGTTACCTTCAATCTCCTCTTTTGTTATACCGCTTCCATTATATAAATAAAATATTTCCGAAACTAAAAAAGACTTCCATTTTTTTAAATCAAGATTCATATACATGCCCCTCTTTAACTAAATACGCCAGGAAATCATTTACCGTTTGCTGAAAGTCATTTTCAGTAAGCTTCGTATAATCTGTCTCTATATATGCTTCCGCAAGCCATTCATCTTTCCAGGTTACCTGGTGCATGACAGAAAGTCCCGGAATTTCCCGCTTATTCTTATATAAATTAAGCCACAATTCTTCTGTACCTGTCCACAAGCTGTTACCATCACTATCTGTCATCTCTACCCGTCCAAGTCCTTTACGCTTAATAAACTTATCATCTTTAAAATATCCAAAGAAAGTATCCCTATTTGATTTTTCATGCCGCTGGGATAAATCAAATATCATACAACAGGCGACCGCGGCAGCACCTGGATAAAACATTTCTGTTGGCAGCGAAAACACAGCATCAAGAGTATAATTATCCAACATTTTTTTCTTAAATACTTTTATATCACTGTTATTACCAATAGCCGCCTGCATAGGAAGTAGTATTGCCATCTTACAAGTGGATGAGACATGCCTTGCTACCCATTCTACGAAGTGTAAGCCTTTGGAAGGATCTTCCTTTTTCTTGGAATTCCAATTCTTTGTATAATCAGGATCACAACACTTTTTGGTAGCATTGTATGGGGGATTCATTAGTACAATATTAATATTATTCTCTTTGATCCACTTGCCACGATTAAACATAGAATCTTGTACCACATTTGAATTGCCGTCTCCATGGATTAGCATATTTGTAGAGGCCAGCCCAAAAGCCCCTTCTTCATACTCGATTCCAAAAATTTGATTTTTCTTAACACCATCACGTTCTTCTTCCGTATCACAGTCATCCATCGCATGTGTCATAGCCCTAACAAGGAATGCACCACTTCCACAACAAGGATCAAGTACTCTTGAGTTTTTATTCACTCCAAGCGCTTTACTCATGAAGTCGCAAATATGATCTGGAGTGAAAGCTTGATTTTTATCTGATTTACCAACATATTTATTAAATGTTGTAAAAAATAAGTTGAGTAAATCCTGACCTGCTGTATTTTTATCATTGATATATGGAACTACATTGTTATCAACAAATTCTAGTATTTCTTTTAACTCTCTGTAAGTCAGACTCGTTACATCCTGGTCACCAAGCACTTTATTATTCAAAATTGCCAGTTTTCCAGCTTTATTTAGACTACCACTTTTTGTTAGAAGTCCCTCTAAAATATTCTTAATACTTTTTATTAACACTTTTTCAGGAGCTAAGGTTTTTCCTGTTTTAGGATCAATAGTTTCCTTTACATCCTTATATACAAGACCATTTTTTAAGGCAAGAAGACAGGTACCTACAAACTGGCTGCGTAGCTTTTCATTTATTCCATCAGAATGAAGCTTTTCATTAAGGCTTTTTATTGAATCAACGATTTTAATTTTATCATTAACCTTGCCAAAACAAATATCTTCATATTCCTCAAATGTATGAATATTACGCTCACTAAACACCCTATGCTCATCATCAATAATCACGGATTGTCCATACCATACCCAGATATCATCACCATCTGTTTCGGCAAGGATGGCAACAATTTTTTTGTCTGAATATGCTTTTTCAAAACGAACATAATCCTGCAATTGTCCCTGGATTTTTTTCTTATCCCACTTGCTGAATTTATTTTTACATTCAACAAGAACTGCCAGGCGCTCATTTTCAAATCTTATATCAAGGTACTGATGATGCTTTCCTGTTGTTAATCTTTGGTAATCCTTTATGTCTTTCCCTACAGATTTTAGAGCCTTAGAATAGCTAAACTCTCCTGTCTCTGTATTCCCAACGCGATATTTGTCACCAATTTTATTGCTAATCTCAAACCTATCCATTAATATTGTATATGATGTTTATAATCGCAAAGCATCATACTCTCCTTTCCCTATAATTTCTTTGCACCGCCACATCTATCTACTAATATTTATTATACACTATATCCAATATATTTTCAACAGGTTTTAGAACAAATGTTCTTCTTAATCAGCATATACTATTTCCTGCCGCATATCCCGTGGACCATGCGATCTGCAGGTTGAAGCCTCCGGTTACTGCGTCCAGATCCAGCACTTCCCCGGCAAAATATAAATTCTTCACATGCCGCGATTCCATTGTACCCGGATCTACATCCTTTACACTGACCCCGCCTCTGGTAATGATCGCCTCCTGAAATCCCCGCAGTCCTGTCAGAGTCATCTGAAAGTTTTTGATCAGCTCCACGAACCGGTGCCGTTCCTCTTTGGAAATCTCATTCACCTTTTTTTCCGGGGATATCCTGCTGAGTTCGATCATAACAGGTTTCAGCTTTGCAGGAAATAGTTTGTCAACGGCATTTTTGAATTGTTTGTTTTTCTGCTCTTCAAAATCCCGCAATACCCGCTGATCCAACTGCTCCATTGTCAATGCCGGCTTCAGATCCAGCTTCAGCACCAGTTCCTTTTCCTGCCCTTTTTTTGTCCCAAGCTTTTTTCCAACCACACTGCTGGCACTAAGGATGATCGGACCGCTGACCCCATAATGGGTGAACAGCATTTCCCCAAATTCCTCGTATAGCTTCTTCTTTCCGTCATATACAGTTGCAGTCACATTGCGAAGTGAAAGCCCTTGCAGCTCTTTTGCATACCACTCTTTTACTTCCATAGGAACAAGAGAAGGAGATGGTTCTGTCACCTGATGCCCCAGGTTTTCCGCAAAACGGTACCCATCCCCTGTACTTCCGGTAGATGGATAAGAAAGGCCTCCTGTAGCAATGACACATGCATCGCCTTGTGTCTTTTTCCCATTTCCGAGAAAAAGACCGGAAAATACATTTTCCTCTGTCAGTACTTCTTTTACTTCACTGCGCAGATAAACCTGCACACCAAGCCGTTCCATCTCCTTCGTCAACACACGGATGACATCGGAAGAATGGTCTGATACAGGAAATACACGATTCCCACGTTCCACCTTGATCCGCAAACCCAGCTTCTCAAAAAATGCCATTGTCTGTTCATTGGTAAAACCATAAAACGCGCTGTATAAAAATTTCGGATTACTGACTACGGAGGCAAAGAAAGTGTCCATATCACAGGCATTGGTCAGGTTGCACCTTCCTTTACCTGTGATAAACAGCTTCTTTCCAAGCTTTTCATTTTTTTCATATACATGGACTTCGTGTCCATTCCCGGCGGCGGCAATGGCCGCCATCATTCCGGCAGCGCCGCCGCCCACGATCAGTACCTTGCTCATTATCCATTCTTCCTTCAAATTCTATAGAGTCAAATGCCGCCTCGACCGTTCAATCATCAGATTGCTCTTGTATATTTTTTCAGCCAGCTTTTTTCTTCCTCCGTAAGATGCGGGCCGATCTTTTCATATACCTTTTGATGATAGTCATTGAGCATCTTCTTTTCCTGCTCTGTCATCAGCTCCGGATCGATCGCATCCAGATCGATAGGTACGAATGTCAGGATTTCAAATTGCATAAACTGTCCGTATTCATTCTTTTCCCCCAACGCGACCATCAATTCATTTTCAATACGGATCCCATGGGAACCTTCTATATAAATACCCGGTTCATCCGTGATCACCATATTGACCTCCAGAGCCGGATATTTTGATTTCCCGGGCACCTTTTTCCAGTGGAAATTGACCGGCGGCTCATGGATGTTTCCCAGATATCCAACCCCGTGGCCGGTTCCATGGTTATAGTTCAGTCCCTGTCTCCAGAACGGCTCCCGTGCGGCATAATCCAGGGTCATTCCTGTACAGCCCTGTAGAAAACGTGCATAAGCCAGATGAAGCATGCTGCACACCACGGTCGTAAAATGCTTCCGCTCTTCTTCCGTGATTTCTCCCAGAGCAACGGTCCGCGTGATATCTGTAGATCCTTCGTAATAATGTCCGCCCGTATCTGTCAGGAACAGTCCCTCTGTCTTTAGCTCCACATTCGTTTCCGGTGTGGAAGAATAATGGGCACATGCCGCGTGCTCTTTATATGCACAGATCGGACCAAAGCTTGGTCCCATGAAGTGCTCCTGCATCCCCCGCAATTCTTCCAGCTTTGCAGAAGCACTCAGCTCCGTGATCGTTTCTTTTCCAATATTTGTCTTCAGCCAGTACATAAATTTTGTATGGGCGATCCCGTCTTTGATATGGGCATTCCGGATATTCTCTGCCTCCACATCATTCTTTACGCACTTCATCAACACGATAGGATTTTCCACCTGAACCTTTGGAACCTCTTCGGAAATGTCACTGAACAGGGCATAATTCATCTGCTCCGGATCCAGCATTACAGTCTGCTCCTTCGTAAAGGTCTTCATGCGCCCATAGACTGCTTCATAAGGATGTACCGTTACATGATTTTCCCGGAAATGAGTACGGATTTCTTCCGAAAACTTCCGTTCGTCCGCATACAGCTCTACACCGTCTTTTAAAATGACCGCATAGGAAAGGAGCAGCGGGAAATATTCTACGTCATTTCCACGGATATTCAGAAGCCATCCGATATCGTCCAGACTAGTGACTACAAAGACATCCGCCCCCTCTTCTTCCATGGCCTTTTGTACTCGGCCAAGTTTGTCTTCTACAGTCTCTCCTGCATATTGGATATCCAACAAAAATGCCGGCTTTTCGGAAAGAGGAGGCCGGTCTTCCCAGATGGCATTTACAAGGTCCAGATCATACCGGATGCTTCCGCCTTTGTCTGCCGCGATCTTTGCATATTCCTGTCCTTTTGCCACTCCTACCGTACGTCCGTCAAATCCGATCACACCCTGATCCGGCAATTCCTGTTTTAAAAATTCTTCAATTGTGGGTACACCTGGTTCCCCGATCTTCTGCAGAATGATACCGCTTCCTTCCAGCTCCCGCGCCGCCTGGATAAAGTATCTTCCGTCTGTCCACAGGCACGCTTTATCCTGTAGGACAACTGCTGTCCCTGCAGACCCGGTAAAGCCTGTCAGAAATTTTCTTGCTTTGAAATGCTCCCCTACATATTCACTCTCGTGATAATCTGCCGTTGGAACAATATAAATCTGTATACCCTGCTTCTTCATCAATTCCTGAAGCTTCTGAATTCTTTCCTGAACTATCATCTTATTCTGCTCCTTTTTTTATATACAGGCTCAATATAAAAGCCGAAGCCGCTTTTCGTGTGGAGGAAACCGGCCCCGGCTTTTTTACATATTATGGATATAACTACCTTATACCGGATAAGCCCCATTCTCCGTATCCGCTACTTTCGCGTCTACTTTCGTCTGCTGGGCCTCTCTGTACTTGAAGAAGTCAACAGCTACCTGCGGGAACAGGGCATAACTGAGCACATCCTCATCCTGCTGGATCCACTGCGCGCATTCTTTGCGGAGTGTGTCCAACTCATCCGGAATCAGATCTGCCGGACGGCAGGTAATGATCTCAGCATCTTCTCCAACTACCTTCTTCTGGATCTCCGGATTGAATGGCTTTGCAGTCGCACCATATTTTCCGGTGAGTACATCCTTGGTCTCTTTCGTCGCCATCTTGTAGCGTTCACCCATCAGTACATTGAATACGGCCTGGGTTCCTACGATCTGGGAAGATGGAGTTACCAGCGGCGGCTCTCCAAGGTCAGCCCTTACACGCGGTACTTCTTCCAGAACATCATAGAACTTATCTTCCGCTCCCTGCTCTTTGAGCTGGCTTGTCAGGTTGGACAGCATGCCGCCCGGTACCTGGTACAGTAATGTCTTGATATTTACGCCCATGTTCTTCGGATTAAGAAGGCCGCTTGCCAGCGCCTCATCACGTATCGGACGGAAATAATCCGCGATCTCTGCCAACAGGTTCTGATCCAACCCGGTATCATAAGGAGTTCCCTTAAAGGTTTCCACCATAACCTCTGTTGCCGGCTGAGAGGTTCCCAGAGCAAACGGTGACATTGCGGTATCAATAATATCCGCGCCTGCCTCAATAGATTTCAGATAGGTCATAGAGCCTACACCAGAGGTATAATGTGTATGCATCTCAATCGGAATATCAACAGCTTCCTTCAATGCTGTTACAAGCTCTGTCGCCTGGTATGGGCAGAGAAGCCCTGCCATATCCTTTACACAGATCGAGTTTGCGCCCATATCCTGGATTCTCTTTGCCAGATCCATCCAATATTCCAGCGTGTAAGCATCACCCAACGTATAAGACATCGCAACCTGGGCGTGTGCCTTCTCCTTATTCGCTGCCGTTACCGCTGTCTGCAGATTCCGGATATCATTCATACAATCGAAAATACGGATAATATCGATTCCATTTGCTACAGATTTTTGTACGAAATATTCTACCACATCATCGGCATACGGACGGTATCCCAGGATGTTCTGTCCACGGAACAGCATCTGCAGCTTTGTGTTCTTAAACCCGTCACGGAACTTCCGAAGTCTCTCCCAGGGATCTTCCTTTAAGAAACGCAGGGAAGCGTCAAAGGTAGCGCCGCCCCAGCACTCTACCGCATGATATCCGACCTTGTCCATCTTCTCTACGATCGGCAGCATCTGTTCTGTGGTCATTCTTGTAGCAATCAGAGACTGATGCGCGTCACGCAGAATAGTTTCTGTTATTTTCACTGGTTTTTTTACTACTTCTGCCATTAATTTGTCCTCCATTTTACAACAGTTTTATTGTTACTGTCCGCGCCCAGAAGCGAACAGCAACGTTTTATTTCACACCAAAGATCGCCATAAATGTTCCGGCCGCCACCGCAGTACCGATCACCCCGGCAACATTCGGTCCCATCGCGTGCATCAGCAGGAAGTTGGTAGGATCTGCCTCCGCGCCGACCTTCTGGGAAACTCTGGCTGCCATCGGAACCGCGGATACACCTGCGGAACCGATCAGAGGATTTACCTTTCCTCCGGTTGCCTTACACATCAGTTTTCCAAATAATACACCGGCTGCTGTTCCAAACGCAAACGCAACCAGTCCAAGTATTACGATCTTGATCGTATTCCAGTTCAAAAATGCTTCCGCGCTTGTGGTCGCGCCTACGGATGTTCCCAGCAGGATAACAACGATATACATCAGCGCGTTGGATGCTGTCTCTGTCAGCTGTCTTACCACGCCGCATTCTCTGAACAGGTTACCAAGCATCAGCATACCGACCAAAGGAGCCGTTGTCGGAAGGATCACGCATACTACGATCGTTACAACGATCGGGAACAGGATCCTCTCCAGCTTGCTGACCGGACGAAGCTGCTCCATCTTGATCTTCCGCTCTTTTTCCGTAGTCAGGAGCTTCATGATCGGGGGCTGGATGATCGGCACCAGTGACATATAAGAGTATGCCGCCACGGCGATCGGTCCCATGATCGCTGTCTGCTGCAGCTTACCTGCCAGGAAGATCGATGTCGGTCCATCGGCTCCGCCGATGATAGAGATTGCTGCTGCTGCCTTATCTGAGAATCCCATTGCCATAGCTCCCAGATATGCCGCGAAAATACCGAACTGTGCTGCCGCTCCAAGAAGAAAACTCTTCGGGTTTGCGATCAGCGGTCCGAAATCGGTCATCGCGCCGACGCCCATGAAGATCAGGGACGGCAGAATTGCCCATTCATCTAAAACATAAAAATAATAGAGAAGTCCGCCTACTCCGTTTGATGAGTCCTCAGCATGGAGCATGATATCCGGATAGATATTTACAAGCAGCATACCGAAGGCAATCGGAACAAGGAGCAAGGGCTCAAATTCATGCCTGATTGCTAAATATAGGAACACGCAGGCAACCGCGATCATGATGACATTTCCCCATGTCAGGTTCATGAAGGCAGTCTGCTCAATGAGGTGTCCTAACGTATTTGAAATATATTCCATTTGTTAAACCTCCGTATTTAAACTAGTTTAATGTAGCCAATACTGCTCCTGCTTCTACGGCATCGCCGACTGCTACATCAATACTAGCAACTGTTCCTGCCTCCGGGGCAACGACCGGGATCTCCATCTTCATTGCTTCGATAATGACAACCGGGTCACCGGCCTGTACACTCTGTCCTACGCTTGCTTCCAGCTTAAATACTTTTCCTGCCGCACCTGCTTTCACCTGGATGCTGCCTGCGCCTGCTGCTGCCTTTGGTGCTGCCGGTGCCGCCTTCGGAGCCGCTGCCGGTGCTGCCGCTGCCGGTCTGGCTGCTGCCGGTGCCGCGCCTGCGCCATTCTCTTCTACCGTTACATCATAGACATTTCCATTTACTGTGATTGTATAATTTTTCATCTTCTTAATCTCCTTTTTGTTTTCACTATACTGATGAACCATCATCTCATGGACGCGCTCCATTTGTTGGATTTTCTTCTCTTAATAGAACGAACCACAAAGCCGTCTGTACTTGTCCCTTCCGCTGCCGCGATAGCTGCCGCGATTACGGCGATCAGCTCGCTGTCATCTGTTTCTGCCGCCGGTGCAGGCTCAACTGCCGCCGGAACAGGCTCCGGTGCCGGTGCGGCCGGTGCGGACCCCTTCTTCCGGAACTTCTCCTCCAATGCAGGAATCTTCTCAAACAACGAAATGATAAAGGAAATAAAAATCAATACTACAAATACGGTCCCCATTCCCAGAAGCGTGTTCAATCCTGCCTTCTTCAGGATCTCACCCGTAGAATAATGTGCGTTAACCGTAATACTCTCCATCTGCCCCTTCTCATCAAAAGAAAACTGCAGATCCGCATCTCTCTCTTCTCCTGTCAGAGGAGCCGTAAGAACCACCCCTGTATTGGAAACCTCCATGGTAAAATCACCGATCTCCTGAAAAGCGCCGCAATCCTCATGTCCGGATTTCCAGGCATCGATCATGGTCCGGAAATTTTCTGCCGAGATTGGAAATCCTGTCCTCATCAACGTATAATCCAGGTTATAGTCAGACATGGAACGATACTGCTCAAACTCTTCATCAGACATATTGCTGAAGTTCTGTATGATCGCCTCTGCATATTTCTGTAGCTCTTCCTGATTATACTCATTTTCCGCCGACTTGCTTCCACATCCTGCCAGGCTGAAGATCAGGATAAGGACAAGCCCTGCTATACTTAATTTTTTCTTCACTTCGCCTCACCTCACTAAACCGTACCGTGCTTTTTGTCCGGACGGTCCTCTCTTTTTGTGAACAGCATCTCAAATGCTCCGATCACATATTTTCTGGTGTCTGCAGGTTCGATGATTGCGTCCACATATCCCCGCCTTGCCGCAGACATAGGGCTGGACTGCAGCTCTTTGTATGCCGCTGCTTTTTCCTGAAGCACCCCGGCATCCGCGTCCGCATACATGATCTTTGCCGCAAGGCCCGCGTCCATCATGCCGATTTCCGTATCCGGCCATGCATAGACCAGATCTGCTCCTACAGACTTGCTGTTCATAGCCACATAAGCGCTTCCGTAAGCCTTGCCTACGATCACATTTACCTTCGGCACCGTTGCATTTGCAAATGCATAGGTCAGCTTCGCTACGCTCTTTGCCATATCCTTTTCCGCTTCTTTTGTTGCTTCATAGCCAGTCACATTTGTCAATGTAAGGACCGGAATGGAAAATGCGTCACAGAAATTCAGGAAATCCGCTGCTTTCTTACATCCGTCTACAGTGAGTACCGTGTCAAAGCTTTCCGCATTTCCTTCCGCATCATAGATCTTGGAACGGTTGGCAACCGCACCGACGGTAACGCCGTTCAGACGGATAAAACCTGTAGTCATTTCTTTTGCGTATTCTTTTTTCACTTCAAAGAACACCTGGCTGTCCGAAATCTGTGCAAGGGCAATGCCTGTATCTTCCGATGCATTGGCAATATCCGCACAGGCACGGTTCAGGTCATCCATACACTCTTCGTAAGAGTTATCATCTTCATTATTTGCCGGAAGCATACCGATCAGGGTACGGATCTGTCCCAGAATCTCTTCTTCTGTTCCGATACCGTCCACCAGGCCGGAAGTCTGGCTCTGATACTCAGCGCTGGAAGTATCGCACTTGGAAATCTCATTTCCTTCCAGGGCATTCGGGGAATTCACAAACAGTCTGCCTTCCTTGCTTTCCATAAATGTGAAATCCGTCAATCCGGGAACCACTGCAAGTCCACCGCCGCACATGCCGAAGATCGCCGTAATCTGCGGGATCACACCGGATGCCATAGCCTGCTTATGATACAGGCTTCCAAATGCCTCCAAAGCGTCAGTTGCTTCCTGCAAACGCAGTCCCGCACAGTCTACCAGTCCAATGACCGGAGCGCCCATCTTCATCGCCATGTTATAAATATTGACGATCTTCTTTGCATGCATCTCACCTACCGCGCCTTTTAATACAGTCGCATCCTGGCTATATACATACACCAGATTACCATCAATCACTCCATACCCGGTAATGACACCGTCAGATGGAGTCTCTTTTGCCTGCAGATTGAAATCTGTGCTTCTTGCCGTAACGGCACCACCGATCTCAACAAAGCTTCCCTCATCAAGCATTGAGGCAATTCTTCTGCTTGCGGGGTTCCCAGTTGCATTGTAGCTCATATTTTAGCCCTCCATATAGAAAATTTGTTTGTAATTTTTCCGGACAGCGGACGGTTCTGCTGTCCAAAAAAATTATATTAAACCAAAATTTATGCCTATTTTAGTATAAACTAATTGGTGAAAAATTACAATGAAAAAAAGGAGATTTTGGGAGATTTTAGAGGGGATTGCGTTGGTATAGGGACACTCCTCCAAAGAGGTTGTCTGCGATATTTTTTCGTAAAAGCGGAGATACCATATCGGCATCTCCGCTAGAATCATGATTTCTACAGTCTTTTTGCGATTGCTTTTATAAAATCTTCGCTGTTGAGGACTGTTGGGTTCTCTAAGGTGGTGATCAGGGCAAGGTCTTTGGTCATCTCTCCGGACTCGATGGTGTCTATTGTCGCCTTCTCTAACTGATCCGCGAATTCCATCAAAGCCTGATTCCCATCCAACTCGCCACGTTTGCGAAGCGCGCCGGTCCACGCGAAGATGGTAGCTACGGAATTGGTAGAGGTCTCTTCTCCCTTCAAATGCTTGTAATAATGACGTTGTACAGTGCCGTGAGCGGCTTCGTACTCGTAGTAGCCGTCCGGAGATACGAGAACAGAGGTCATCATAGCAAGTGAACCGAATGCGGAGGAGATCATGTCGCTCATGACATCTCCGTCGTAGTTCTTGCATGCCCAGATGTAGCCGCCTTCGGATTTCATGACACGGGCCACGGCGTCATCAATCAGGGTGTAGAAGTAAACGATTCCGGCTTCTTTAAATTTATCCGCATATTCCGCATCGTAGATCTCCTGAAAAATATCCTTGAAGGTATGGTCGTATTTTTTGGAGATCGTATCTTTGGTCGCGAACCATAAGTCCTGCTTAATGTCCAGGGCATAATTAAAGCAGCTTCTGGCAAAGCTGGCTATGGACTGGCTGATATTGTGCATTCCCTGGGCTACGCCGGAGCCTGTGAATTCGTGTACCAGCTCCCTGGTCTCTGAACCGTCCTGGGCAGTATAGACCAATTCTACCTTGCCGGCTCCCGGAATCTTCATTTCCGTATTTTTATAGACATCGCCATAGGCATGTCTGGCGATCGTAATGGGTTTCTTCCAGTTCTTTACACAGGGTTCGATCCCTTTTACAACGATCGGGGCACGGAATACGGTGCCGTCAAGAATGGCACGGATCGTGCCGTTGGGGCTCTTCCACATTTCCTTCAGGCCATATTCATCCATACGTGCCGCGTTGGGAGTGATCGTCGCGCACTTTACGGCAACCTTATATTTCTTTGTCGCGTTAGCGGAATCCACTGTCACCTGATCGTTCGTCTCGTTGCGGTGCTCCAGGCCAAGGTCATAATACTCTGTATTCAATTCGATAAATGGCTCCAGAAGATGTTCCTTGATCATCTTCCAAAGGATCCGGGTCATTTCATCCCCGTCCATTTCTACGATTGGTGTTTTCATCTTGATTTTTTCCATTTGTCAAACCCTCCTGTTGATTTGTGAATCCTCTTCCAGTCCCTGTTTCCGCAGATTCTGCAATACATGAAGTATATGTTCGTTCGCCAGTTGTTCCGCCAGATCCGCATCTTTATCCCGGATCGCGCGTAATATCTGCTTATGCTCCCGGATTGCCTTTCTGGTACGTTCATCTGAAACGAAAGAAGATCTCCTTGCCCGCAGAGAATATCTGTGGAAATCTGTCAACACATGGCTAAGCATCCTGCTCTGTGCCGCCTCATATAAGACCATATGGAACCGGCCGTCCAGCTCTGTCACCTGATCCGTGCTTCCATTTTCACGCCTCGCGTAAAACTCCGAAAGAAAAATGATTTCATCCAATTCATCCAGCTGCTCTTCCGTAATATGAGCCGTTGCCCATCTTGCGCAAAGCCCTTCCAGCATAAACCGCATTTCATAGATATCATTGAGATCTTTATCTGTGATTCCTGTCACATAGGCCCCTTTATTGGGGATGATCGTTACCAACCCCTCCAGCTCCAGCTGACGGAGTGCCTCACGGACAGGGGTACGGCTTACACCCAGCTCTTTTCCAAGGGCAACCTCCCTGAGTTCCTCGTGTTCCTTATATTTTCCATTGAGAATGCCATCCCGGATGCTTCGGAATACATTTCCCCTCAAAGAATTCTCCTGATATTCCTCCATTGTACCCTCCCGCCAAAACTAACCTTGCAGAAAACCTGCCACTGGTAACTGCATACATATAATAATACAAAAAATACCAGCAGCAACTTTTCTGTATAATTGTATACAACCATACAATTCTTGTCAAGCAGAAGAGCTTATAGAAATCCGGCCGTATAAAATCAAAATCCCCGGAAATCAAGCGATGATCCTGATCTTCAGGACCCCTTTGATCTCCTCGATCCTTTTTGCTACATCCTCCGGTATTTCCGCGTCTACATCGATCATGGTATATGCGTATTCTTTCTTACTTTTATTCGTCATCAAAGTGATATTCATATTTTCTTTTGCAAGCAGTGATGTAAATTGTCCCAACATATTTGGGATATTATGATGAAGGATCGTAATCCGGCGGCTTCCTTCCTCCTTCACTCCCATATTACAGTTCGGATAATTTACCGAATTGGTAATATTTCCGTTTTCCAGATAATCCCGCAGTTCCCGGACAGCCATTTTCGCACAGTTATCCTCAGACTCCTCTGTGGACGCTCCCAGATGCGGGATAACAATAGCACCCTTTACTCCGGCAATCTCCGGGGTCGGGAAGTCTGTCACATACCGCTTTACCGTGCCGGAAAGCAGCGCGTCTACGATCGCCTCGCTGTCCACCAGTACATCTCTGGCGAAATTCAAGATCGTCACACCCTTTTTCATCAGGCTGATGGCTTCCCGGTTGATCATGTTTTTGGTGCTTTCCATCGCAGGTACATGGATCGTGATATAATCACACTCTTTATAAAGCTCATCTACGGTTTTCGCATGATGGATATTTCTGGAGAGCTGCCATGCGGCATCTACAGACACATAGGGATCATAGCCATAGACATCCATTCCCAGATGGATGGCAGCATTCGCCACCCGCACACCGATCGCTCCCAGGCCGATGACGCCCAGCTTCTTACCGTCAATCTCACTTCCGGCAAATGCTTTTTTCGCTTTTTCCGCCTCTTTTGCCAAATCTCCGTCCTCTTCGTGCTCCTGTACCCAGTTGATGCCGCCGATGACATCCCGGGCCGCAAGCAGCATTCCCGCAAGAACCAGCTCTTTTACGCCATTGGCATTGGCGCCTGGCGTATTGAATACAACAATTCCCTTTTCCGCGCATTTTTCCAACGGAATATTGTTCACACCGGCGCCGGCACGGGCAACCGCTTTCAGATTATTTCCGAATTCCATATCATGCATGACAGCACTGCGGACAAGAATCGCGTCCGCCTCCTCTGCATTCTCCACTCTGACATAGTTCTCATCAAATTTTTCGATTCCAACCTGAGCGATCGGATTCAGACATTGATATTTATACATCTTACAGATTCTCCTCTTCAAACTTCTTCATAAATGCAACCAGCGCTTCTACCCCTTCATACGGCATCGCATTGTAAATGCTTGCGCGCATACCGCCTACTGTTCTGTGGCCTTTCAGATTTTCCAGGCCGGCCGCCTTGGATTCTTTGACAAATTTTGCGTCCAGTTCCGCGTCTCCGGTCACAAAAGGTACATTCATCAACGAACGGTCTTTTGGAACAACAGTACCCTGAAATAATTTACTCTGGTCCAGGAAATCATAAAGCAGCTTTGCTTTCTTTTCATTACGCTCCTTCATCACTTCCAGGCCGCCCATCTTCTTCAGCCACTTAAATACCTTGCCACAAATATAAATGCCATATGCAGGCGGTGTATTATACAGAGACTTTGCGTCCGCATGGGTCTTATAGGTCAGCATGGTCGGAGTTCCCGGAAGTACATCCTCCGTGATCAGGTCTTCCCGTATGATCACGATCACCACGCCGGCCGGTCCGACATTCTTCTGAACCCCGCCGTATATGATCCCGTATTTTGTCACATCCACCGGCTCTGACAAGAAGCAGGAAGAAACATCCGCTACCAAGGTCTTTCCTTTTGTATTGGGAAGCTCCTTATACTTGGTTCCGTAAATCGTATTGTTTTCACAGATATAAACATAGTCCGCGTCTTCTGAAACCGGAAGATCGGAGCAATCCGGAATATAGGAATAGATCTTATCCTCCGAGGAAGCGATCCGGTTTACCTTTCCGTATTTTTCTGCCTCCTGGGCAGCCTTTTTCGCCCACTGCCCGGTCACGATATAATCTGCCACCCGATTTTTCATCAAATTCATCGGGATCATGGCAAACTGCTGGGATGCGCCTCCCTGCAAAAACAATACCTTGTAATTATCCGGAATTCCCATCAGCTCCCGCAGATCCGCCTCTGCTTCCGTAATGATCTCCTCATAAGCTTTGGAGCGATGGCTCATCTCCATTACAGACATCCCTGTTCCCTTATAGTCCAGCATTTCCTCTGCCGCTTCCTTCAGCACCTCCTCCGGCAATACTGCCGGCCCTGCCGAAAAATTATATACTCTGCTCATTTTCCATTCCTCCTATTATGAGCACTTAGCGTCTGTTCTTTAGACGCTTACGTGCGAGTTATAGTTACCCGGCCACTTGGCGAGGTCCTTTCGAGCCTGGTGGCGGTGTAACTTCCTTACAAATCTTCCTCGTCAAATGCGTCACTGATCGCCGCTCCGGGCGCTACCATCGGCCATACCTTATCGTCCGGATCAATCTGGCAGTCGATCAGTACCGGCTGGTTCAGTTCCATTGCTTTCGCAAATGCCTCCCGGAATTCCTCCTGGGTGGTAACACGAATCCCCGTTGCTCCCATTGCCTCTGCCAGCTTTGCGAAATCCACGCCGTCATTCAACACCGTTGCCGAATACCGCTGTCCATAGAACAAATTTTGCCACTGGCGGACCATGCCGAGTACATGGTTATTGATCACCACCTCAATGATCGGAATCTGATACCTGGCCGCTGTCGCGATCTCGTTCATATTCATACGGAAACAACCGTCTCCCGCGATATTGACAACGGTCTTATCCGGGCATCCCATCTTGGCTCCAATGGATGCCCCCAGTCCATAACCCATAGTACCAAGGCCCCCTGATGTCAGGAATGTCCTTGGTTTGGAATAACGGTAATACTGTGCCGCCCACATCTGGTGCTGCCCGACCTCTGTAACGATCAGGGCATCCCCCTTTGTCTGGCGATAGATTTCTTCGATCACAAATGGCCCTGTCAGCGTATCCGGATGGTATTTCATGGGGTATCTCTGTTTGTATTCCTGAATCTTCGCCATCCATTCCGGGTGGGACTGCCGGGAAAGCTTTTGATTGACCTTTTTCAACGCTTCCTTGATGTCCCCTGTGACGCCTGAAGTGATGATCACGTTTTTATCCATCTCCGCAGGGTCCACATCGAACTGTAATATCTTTGCGTTTTTCGCAAATGTCTGTGTATTACCGGTGACACGGTCACTAAAACGTGCTCCCAATACGATCAGCAGATCGCATTCACTGACTCCGAAGTTGGAGGTTTTGGTTCCGTGCATCCCCAGCATACCCGTATAACGTTCGTCCGTTCCCGGAAACGCCCCTTTTCCCATCAGGGAATCGGTAACCGGAGCATCCACCTTATTGACAAATTCCATCAGTTCCTCACTGGCCCCCGATAGAACGGCTCCTCCACCCACGAAGATGTACGGGCGTTCTGCCTCTTCGATCATGGAAACTGCCTGATTGATCTCCTGTTCCTGGATCTGTTCCACGTCAGGCATATAGTTTTCAATCTCTGCCCGCACATACTCCGCCTTGTTGGCGGTTACATCCTTCGGGATATCGATCAGCACCGGGCCGGGCCGGCCGGACCGGGCGATCCGGAATGCTTTCCGGATTGTATCCGCCAGACTGTCCACATCCTTTACAATATAATTATGCTTGGTGATCGGCATCGTGATCCCGGTAATATCTACCTCCTGGAAGCTGTCCTTTCCAAGCAGGGATACCCCTACATTGCAGGTAATTGCCACAACCGGAATGGAATCCATATATGCGGTCGCGATCCCGGTCACCAGATTGGTAGCCCCCGGTCCACTGGTGGCAAAACACACACCCACCTTACCGGTAGCACGCGCATATCCGTCCGCCGCATGGGAAGCCCCCTGCTCATGGGATGTGAGGATATGCTTTATTTCATCACTATGCTTATATAATGCGTCATATACATTTAAAATCGCACCGCCCGGATACCCGAATACCGTATCCACGCCCTGCTCTTTCAGGCATTCGATTACAATGTCTGCTCCTGTTAGCTGCATCGCAGCCACCTCCCGATTATTCTTTGGTTTCCTACTTTGCTTTTACTTAATTTCTAATATAGCCCCCCGGTTGCCGGAAGTCACCATGGATGCGTACCTTGCCAGATATCCGGTGCGGACATTTGGCTCCTTCGGCTGCCATTTTGCTTTTCTTTCCGCCAGCACTTCCTCGGATACATCCAGCTCCAGCTTCAACTCCGGGATATTGATTTTAATGATATCTCCCTCTTCTACCAGAGCGATTGGTCCGCCCACTGCGGCCTCCGGAGACACATGGCCGATGGATGCTCCTCTGGAAGCGCCGCTGAAACGGCCGTCTGTGATCAGCGCTACAGAAGACCCCAGGCCCATACCGGCAATAGCAGAGGTTGGATTCAGCATTTCCCGCATTCCCGGTCCACCCTTGGGGCCTTCATAACGGATGACTACCACATCGCCCGGATGGATCTTTCCGCCTTTGATGGCCTCGATCGCATCCTCTTCACATTCAAATACCTTCGCCGGGCCTTCATGGACAAGCATCTCTTCCACCACCGCGGAACGCTTTACCACGCTTCCATCCGGCGCCAGATTTCCCTTCAAAACAGCAAGGCCGCCTGTTGTACTGTAGGGATTCTCTATCGGCCGGATGACCTCCGGATTTTTGTTGACACATCCGGAAATATTTTCTCCCAGAGTCTTCCCGGTTACCGTCATACAATCCGTATGCAACAGATTCTTTTTATTTAATTCATTCATTACCGCACTGACCCCGCCCGCTTCATTGAGGTCTTCCATGTAGGTCGGGCCTGCCGGCGCCAAATGACACAGATTCGGTGTTTTCTCGCTGATCCCGTTTGCGAAATCAATCTCAAAATCCATTCCGATCTCATGGGCAATGGCCGGAAGATGAAGCATACTGTTGGTAGAACATCCCAACGCCATATCTACAGTCAATGCATTGAGAATTGCGTTTTCTGTCATGATATCCCGCGGGCGGATATTCTTTCTCACCAATTCCATGACCTGCATTCCCGCATGCTTGGCAAGACGGATACGTTCCGAATAAACTGCAGGGATCGTTCCATTGCCCGGAAGTCCCATTCCAAGCACCTCTGTCAGGCAGTTCATACTGTTGGCCGTGTACATTCCGGAACAGGAACCACAGGTCGGACAGGTATTATTTTCAAATTCGCATACATCTTCCTCTGTCATCGTACCTGCCGCATAAGAGCCGACCGCTTCAAACATACTGGACAGGCTGCGCTTCTGCCCTTTGACATGTCCCGCAAGCATGGGACCGCCGCTGACAAAAATCGTAGGTACGTTGATCCTTGCCGCAGC
Organism: uncultured Clostridium sp.; assembly: GCA_964523125.1. GTDB lineage: Bacteria > Bacillota > Clostridia > Lachnospirales > Lachnospiraceae > Schaedlerella. The sequence continues at coordinate 29,366 of CAZFXM010000015.1, forward strand.
CATCAAAAGCCCCGGCACATTTTTATCACAGTTCGGGATCATGACAAGCGCGTCAAACTGATGCGCCATTGCCAGTGCTTCCGTGGAATCCGCGATCAAGTCCCTGGTCACCAGAGAATACTTCATCCCGATATGGCCCATGGCAATCCCATCGCAGACCGCGATCGCCGGAACCATGATCGGTGTTCCACCTGCCATAGCGACTCCCATTTTCACGGCTTCTGTAATTTTATCCAGGTTCATATGCCCCGGCACGATCTCATTGTAAGAACTGACTACCCCTACCAGCGGTCTCTCCAATTCTTCCTTTGTATATCCAAGAGCGTTAAACAGGGAACGATGCGGTGCCTGCTGCATCCCCTTTGTAACAGTATCACTTCTCATATTCCTATCCTTCCTTTCTATTCCTATATTCTTCCGTTTATCTGATGTATCCGCAGATCTTATCTCCCATCTCACTGGTACCAATCTGCGTCTTACCTTCTGACATAATATCTATCGTGCGGTAACCATCCTTTAACACCTGTGACACCGCATTTTCTATTCGCTCTGCCTCTTGATCCAAGTCGAAAGAGAACCGAAGCATCATCGCGGCAGAAAGAATCGTCGCGATCGGATTCGCGATCCCCTTTCCCGCGATATCTGGCGCAGAGCCGCCGCTTGGCTCATACAGGCCGAACCGGGTCTCATTCAGGCTCGCGGATGCCAGCATTCCGATGGAGCCTGTAACCATGCTGGCCTCATCCGACAGGATGTCCCCAAACATGTTCTCCGTCAGGATCACATCAAACTGCTTTGGATCCTTCACCAATTGCATCGCACAGTTATCGACCAGCATATGCTCCAGAGTCACCTCCGGATAGCCTGCGGCAACCTCTTCCACAATTTTTCTCCAAAGTCTGGAAGAATCCAGCACGTTCGCCTTGTCTACGCTGGTCACCTTCTTACGCCTTTTCATTGCAATATCAAATCCGCGCTTCGCGATCCTGCGGATCTCATTCTCATTATATGTAAGGGTATCATGGGCCGTCAGAACCCCTTCCACCTCTTTGGTGGAGCGCTCACCAAAATATAATCCTCCGGTCAGTTCCCTCATGATCATCATATCAAAACCGCCCTGGGTGATCTCCTCTTTCAGAGGACAGGCTCCTTTTAATTCATCATACAGGACCGCGGGACGAAGATTCGCAAATAAATTCAATTCCTTCCGGATCTTAAGAAGTCCGGCCTCCGGCCTTTTTGATGGCTCTAACTTGTACCAGGGGGAGGTCTTCGCGTCTCCCCCGATGGAACCCATCAATACGGCATCGCTTGACTTTGCCAGTTCGATTGTCTCATCTGTCAATGGAACGCCATGCGCGTCGATAGAGGCTCCCCCCATCAAAAGCTGTGTATAACACATCTCATGCCCGCAAACTGCTCCGATCCTGTCCAGGACTTTCATTGCTTCTGCCACGATCTCCGGTCCAATTCCATCACCCTTGATCACACCGATATTCAATCTCATACCCCATTCATCCTTCCTACATCCCATATGAACCTGGCGGACTTTCCCGCCCTGGCTAAGGAACTGTTAAAAAATAAATCTTCACATTCAAAAGCTTTACACTTTACTATGTTACAAAATGAAATTGCCATTCGTTATCATACAGCATTTTTTCTGCTGTTTCAACCCCTTCATTTAGAAAATGACACGTTTTCTAAAAAGAAACCGGATGAATTATCGTCATCCGGTCATTTTCCTTATTACGGGCACTTAGTGCATGTTTTTCGGCACTTACGTGCGAGTTATAGTTACCCGGCCACTTGGCGGGATCCTTTCGAGCCTGGTGGCTGTGTAACTTCCTTTTCGTTATTCCGCGCCCGGCTTTTCAAGCTGGGCAATCGCCGACTTCTGCATCGGGATCCGGCAGTTCTTATTGCTTCCGAATTCCACGATCACCGCCTCATCAGAGATATCGATGATCACGCCGTAAAACCCACTGGTAGTCAGCACCGTATCCCCGATCTCCATCGTGGCAAGCATCCCCTGCACCCTTTTCTGCTCCTTCTTCTGTGGACGCATCAAAAAGAACCAGAACACACCGATTATTACGGCGTACATAATAAAAATACTTCCCAATCCTGCTGCCCCTGATCCACTTGAGGCCAATATTCCATTCATCCTTGCTTCCTCCTTATCTTATCCGTACCGGACTTACTTCTGAGACAATATCTTATATCATACACAAAAAACACTGTTTCTTCAAGATAAATTTATCATCTTTATGATTTTCTTTTGGTATTCACTTTTCCGCCCGGCCGCCTTCCTCAAAGCCTGCCAGCTTTTTCTTTTTATAATTCTGATAGTCTTTTGTTTCGATCGCGTCCCGGATCTCTTCCATCATTGTGTTATAAAAATAGAGATTATGCAGGACACAAAGCCGCATGCCCAGCATCTCTTTTGCTTTCAGAAGATGCCGGATATAGGCACGGCTATAACTTTTGCAGGCCGGGCACTGGCACCCTTCTTCAATGGGGGCGGGATCCGTCTCGTATTTTGCGTTAAACAGATTTCGCTTGCCTTGATTCGTATACACATGTCCATGCCGGCCGTTCCGGGAAGGATAGACACAATCGAAAAAGTCCACCCCTCTGTCCACGGCTTCCAGGATATTGGCAGGTGTTCCCACACCCATGAGATATACCGGCCGGTCCTTCGGAAGCAGAGGAACCACCGCTTCCAGGATCTGATACATCTCTTCATGGCTTTCCCCGACTGCCAGGCCGCCGATGGCATATCCGTCCAGATCCAGCTCCGTGATCTGTTTTGCGTGCTCTTTGCGGATATCCTCATAAATACCGCCCTGGTTGATACCAAAAAGCATCTGCTGCCGGTTGATCGTATCCGGAAGCGCGTTCAGCCGTCCCATCTCTGCCTTACAGCGCTTCAGCCAACGGTAGGTCCTTGCCACGGAAGCTTCTATATATGACCGCTCTGCCACGCTGGAAGGACATTCATCAAACGCCATGGCTATCGTGGAGGCAAGATTAGACTGGATCTGCATACTCTCCTCCGGCCCCATAAAAATCTTCCTGCCATCAATATGGGAATGAAAATGAACGCCTTCCTCTTTGATCTTTCTTAAACCTGCCAGAGAAAATACCTGAAACCCTCCGGAATCCGTCAAGATCGGCCTGTCCCAGTTCATAAAGCGATGCAGCCCTCCCATCTGCCTTACGATCTGGTCACCCGGCCGGACATGCAGATGGTACGTATTGGACAGCTCCACCTGGGTCTTGATCTGCCGCAGGTCGTCCGTAGAAACCGCACCCTTGATAGCCGCCACAGTCCCTACATTCATAAATACCGGTGTTTCTATCGTTCCATGGACGGTAGACAGGCGTCCCCGCTTTGCCATACCGTCTGTTTTCAACAAATGATACATCTTTCCCTCTTCTAATAATGAATAATAACAGGTGTCCCGACAGGCATCATATTATATAAATCCCCGGCTTTATCAACAGGCATATTGATACACCCATGAGAACCTGCAGAAGTCGTATACAATGAGCCGCCGAATGCCGACTGCCAGTCCGCGTCATGGAATCCGATCCCGCTCCAGGTCACCCGCATCCAGAATCTAACCATGGTTTCATATTCCCGCTGATTGGTTCCGGGAATGAACTCCCCTTTTAATATAGAATTCAATTCCTTTTCTAAAATGCTGTATACACCAGCCGGCGTCTGCTTCTCTGGGATTGGCTGTCCCGTAACCACATCTGTCTCCAACGCCACGGCGCCATCTACAATATACCACATATGCTGTCCGGACAAGTCCACCTCCGCATAAGTGTTTCCCCAATCCTGTGGTCCCCTCGAAGCCGCTGTCTGCCCGTCCACATAAAGAGGTTCTCTTGTCACCACTTCCCCATTCTTAATACTGTTCAGCAGCAACGGATATTCCGCGTCCTCATCCACGGACCATCCATAAGTACCGCCCGACACCTCAACAGTCTTTCCCCAGGGGGATGTGATCGTCCTTGTCTTTCCTACCGTATCATACTGCTTTCCGAATTCCCGCAGCCATTCCCTGACAGCCCCTTCATTGAAGGTCACCTTCATATTTTCATCCACGGATACCCAGTTGGAGATCAATGTCTTATCTACCACCACAGGCTGATCCATGGAATATGTAATGCTTGCTTTTAGATACTGATTCATCTCATTGCAGGCCGCCCGGACATCTCCCGAATCGGATGTGTATTTGGGCAGGGCGTAACATTGTTCCGCCTCCATATCCAGCTCTGGATTGAATTCCGAAATATATTGATAGATCTTTTCACGAAGCAGTTCCTTATCGACCTCTGTTCCTGTTACTTCCGGCTCCACAATGTATTCCGTACCATCAAACTTAGGATAGGCCGAGGTCGGCGGAATCTGTTCCGCCTTCACCGCCTGTAGATTCCCGATCTGCTCCTCCAGCGCGTCCCGGTCATAAGATACATCCACCGTAGCCTTGGAGGAATTCTTAATAAAAAATGCCTGCGGCCACAGAAACGCGTTCTGGTTTTTCAATACATTCTCAATGTCTTTATTCTCTTCATATGCCAGAGAAATATCCTCACCGCTGATGCTGTCTGTCTTATTATCCTTTTCCCGGATCGTCAGCGTATACCCCTCTACCTGCTGCTCCATATATTCCTTTACGTCCGCAGTTGTCTTCATGGAAAAATCATGGCCGTTAATCTCCGTATTCATGTAAAAATGACTCATAAAATATGTAGAAATGCCTATATACGCGGCCGCGAATACACCGATCATTACACCTGCCACAATAAGCGCTGTTGTTACTCCTGTCTTTTTCGCTTTTCGGCCTCTGCCGGACCTCCTGGCGTTTTGAGAGGAACTCTTCTTTGCACCGGATCTTTCACCCCCGCTTTTCGGCGGACCGGACTTGGCAGCATGATCCTTCTGAGGCCCGGATTTTGCCGCGTTACTCTTCTGAGGCTCGGATTTTGCCGCGTTACTCTTCTGTGCCCCCGTCTTCCCTGTATTTCTTTTTGAAGTATCGTTTTTTTCCGCACTGCTTTTTTGCACGCCAGATTTTTCCGGAACTTCCTTCTTTCCTGAACCCTTTCTTTTCATGTCTGAACTTTTTGCACTCTCTCTTTTCATATCTTCCTTACCCTGAATTTCCAAATCCCCTTTCTTATTCCCCGCCGCCTGATGCTGTTTGCCTGTGCTCCTCACTTCTGTTCTTTTCTTCTCGCCGTCAGATGTCCCCGGCATCTGACCAATCTCCTCTGTCTTCGCTCCGGCTCCGGCTTCACTTTCCCTTTCCCTGCCATTTTTTCCACTCATACTTCCACTTACTTGTTCATCTATATCATCATCCAGATAGTCATCTTCATCGTCCAGATAATAATCCTCGTAATTTATCTGTTCTCCTGAGTAAAAATCATCATTCTGATCTTTGCCGTTTTTGCTCATTTAGTACTTCTCCCTCATTAGAAATCAACATGTTGACACATACATCCAGACTCCATTATATAACGAAAATGTTGGAATGTACAGGAAAAATTTCCACCTGTATGGTCGAATGCCCTAAAGAACATCCAACCGGCCTCATACAGGTGGAAAATTCTGATTGCGCATCCGGATTTCTTCTTATATAATATGGATAGCCGGTCTTTCAGACATTGTTTCTGAATCATGGAGCCTTATTGAACACCATCTGTTATAAGCATCTATTTTTGAAAGGAGATTTTTATATGAGTGGTTCTACATTTGGAGATATATTCCGTGTTACGACCTGGGGGGAGTCCCACGGAGCCGCCATAGGAGCCGTCATTGATGGCTGTCCTGCCGGACTTTCCCTGGAAGCGGCAGATATACAGGATTTTCTGAATCGGAGAAAGCCAGGGCAGAGCAGATACACGACAAAACGCCAGGAAAACGACCAGGTGGAGATTCTTTCCGGAGTCTTTGAAGGCAAAACAACCGGAACTCCCATTTCCCTGTTGGTGCGCAACCAGGATCAACGTTCACGGGATTATGGAAATATTGCTTCCGTATTCCGTCCCGGTCATGCGGATTACACTTATACGCAAAAATATGGTTTCCGGGATTATCGCGGCGGCGGACGTTCCTCCGGGCGGGAAACCATCGGACGGGTGGCAGGAGGCGCGGTAGCTTCCCATATATTAAGGGAACTGGGAATCGAACTGACGGCCTTTGCCAAAACCATTGGGCCCGTGGAGGTTCCGGAACAGGAATATAAACTGGAAGAGATTTTTCAGAACAAGCTATACATGCCCAGTAATCAACGGGCAGATGAAGCTGCCGCTTACCTGGAATCTATGATGGAAAATCTGGATTCCTGCGGTGGGGTGATCGAATGCAGAGTAACCGGGCTTCCCGCCGGGATTGGAGAGCCTGTCTTCGATAAACTGGATGCCTGTCTTGCCAGAGCCATTCTTTCCATTGGAGCCGTAAAGGCTGTTGAATTTGGCGATGGGAAGGATGCGGCACGTCTGAACGGAAGCCAGAATAATGACGCGTTTTTTATGGAAAATGGAGTTGTAAAGAAGAGGACGAACCACGCAGGCGGGATCCTGGGCGGAATAAGTGACGGAGACACACTGATATTGCGTGCCTCGTTAAAACCAACCCCCTCGATCGCGCAGCCTCAGCAGACTGTTACGGAAAACGGGGAAAATACAGAGCTGGTGATCCACGGGCGGCATGATCCGGTCATCGTACCGCGCGCCGTAGTGGTAGTGGAATCCATGGCTGCTCTGACGCTGGTGGACCTATTACTACAGAATATGGGCAGCCAGATGGAACATATGAAAAAAATATATACGAGGTAAAAAATTGCCCTCTCTACGGTTGGATACTTTAAAGAGTATCCAACCCATTGACCAATTCGCAAAATCCGTGCTAACGCACTCTTATGTCTGTTGACGCAGCCACATTTTGCTCATTAATTAATGGGTTGTTCTTCTTTTAATCCGCTTTGAGTTCTTTCCAGAGTTCGTTCATCAAATCATTACTATCCGCTTCCAGCTGCATACTCACCTCACAGTTATCCGTTGCGTTTTCCGCCGGAACCAGAGTTTCATCCGCCTTTTCTTCATCTGACAGGCTTTCCACCACTGCGTCATTCGGTGTCGAATAATAAATATACTCAAAATTCTTTTTCGCGATATCCTCCCTACAGAGAAAATCTAAAAACTTCTGTGCCGCCTCCATGTCATCGCAATATTTCGTCACTCCCCAGGCATCCAGCCATACGTTGGATCCTTCCTTTGGAATCACATAGGCCAGGTCTTCATTGTACTGATGCCCCAGATAAGCTTCTCCGGAATACACAACCGCCATCACTGCGTTTCCCGCCACTACTTCATCCCTGGCTTCATCCACAAGATAGGCCTGAACATCCGGTTTCTGCTTCAGCAACAGCTCCTGGGCTTCCCTGATCTCCTTTTCGTCATTGGTATTCAGGGAATATCCCAGATATTTCAATGCTGCCATGTATGTGTCGCGCATACTGTTCTGCATGATGATCTCTCCGGCATAATCCCCATTAAACAGCACTTCCCAGCTATCCACCGGCTCTTTTACCTTAGATGTATCATAAAGAATTCCCAGTGTTCCCCAAAAGTATGGAACCGTATATTTATTGTCCGGGTCAAAAGCGGCAGCCAGATCCCAGTATTTAGCCCCGATATTGCTGCCATTTTCCAGCGCGCTTTGATCAATCTCCTGGAATTCACCCTCATCTATAAATTTCTGAAGCATATAATCCGTAGAACAGAGCAGGTCATACTCAATGGCGCCGGATTTATACTTTGTATACATTTCCTCCGGAGTCAGCGCTTCTTCATATTTGATCTCAATCCCTGTCTCCTCGGTAAACTGATCCAGCACATCCGGATCCATATATTCTCCATAACTGAATACCGTAAGGCTTCCATTTTCACCTTTACTTCCGCATCCCGTTAACCCCATAACGGAATAAGCCAGCATCCCTGCCAGCAGAACACTGATCACTCTCTTTTTCATTTCCCAAATCCTTTCTGTTTTATAATTGTTCAAAAACGGCAGACCGCAAACCCATCTGCTGCTTACGCTGCTTTCGTCTGCTTTTTCGGAAGATAATTAACCGCCAGCAGCACCACAAAAACAAATACAAATATCATGGTAGACAGCGCGTACATTTCCGGCTTGATCCCTTTCCGGATCTCCCCGTAGATCATGGTAGACAACGTATTCACTCCTGCCCCCTTGGTAAAATACGTGATCACAAAGTCGTCCATAGACATAGTAAATGCCATGAAAAAACCGGACACGATCCCGCTGGCGAGCTGTGGGAGGATGATCTTAAAAAACGCGTACACCGCATTTGCCCCCAGATCCCTTGCCGCTTCGTAAAGACTTACGTTCATCTGCCGGATCTTCGGCATGACACTCAAGATCACGTAAGGAATATTAAATGTAATATGTGCCAGCAGCACACTGCCGAACCCCAGCGGAATAAAATGCACGAACCAGAGCATCAGCGCGATACCCGTCACAATATCCGCGTTTAAAAGCGGGATATTGGTACAGATCATCATGATCTGATAATGTTTCTGACGCATCGCGTTGATACCCAGCGCCCCAAGCACTCCGATCAACGTAGCGACCAATGCGGAAAGAAGCGCCAGCACAAGGGTCGTCGTCAATGCTTCCATGATCTGCCTGTTGGAAAACAACTTACCATACCATTCCAGTGTAAAGCCCCCCCAGGTTACACGTGACCGTGAATTGTTAAAAGACAGCATGACCAGCACCAGGATCGGCGCATACAAAAACAAAATGACCAGGCCAATGTAAAAGCGGCTGAAAAAGCCTTTCATCTTTTCTACCATATTGCCGACCCCTTTCCTTCCACATCATTCCTGGTCGTAAACGCCATGCTGATCAGTACAAAAATCATCAGCGACACCGAAAGCCCGGAACCTAAGTTCCAATTTGCGCTTTTCGTAAATTCCTGTTCGATGATATTTCCAATCAACTGCAGCTTTCCTCCTCCCAGAATATCCGAGATCACAAACGAGGTCATGGACGGCACGAACACCATCACGATCCCGCTTAAAAGGCCCGGTACGGATAAGGGGAAAATAATTTTCCGGAATACTGTAAATCCATTGGCTCCCAGGTCTCTTGCCGCTTCTATGATATCCTCATCGATCTCCGCCACTGCGTTAAAGATCGGAAGCACCATATACGGAAGATAATCATACACCACCCCGATCATGATCGCAGTCCCTGTATTGGCAATCGGCAAGGCTTCCATCCCCATTTTAGCCAGAATAAAATTCAGGATTCCATTGTTGGACAGAATCATCTGCCATGCCAGGATCCGCAGGATAAAATTCATCCACATCGGAAGAATTAAAATAAACATGGTAAATCCCTGCCTACCCATCCCCAGGTACTTTAGCGCCAGCACCAGCGGATAAGAAAGCAGAATACAGATCAGGGTACATCCCACTGCGATCTCCAGAGAGAAAATCATTGCTTTCAGATGGATCGGGTCAAAGATCGCGATCACATTTTCCAGGGAAAAACCCCCCGTCCTATTAGTTAGAGCATATTGAAAGATCACTCCCAGCGGAATTACGGTAAAGCCAATGACCCATATGATATACGGGGAGGACAGCCATGCCCGCCTATTCACAGATTTTGCTCTGTTCATGATTTTATTTAACCTCCTAGTATCTGTCACCAGCCGTCAGGCTGATGACCTACGCGCGCTTCAGCGTGCTTCCTTAGCAATTTGTTTTTTTATACGTCCTCCCGTACTACCTCCGCGTCTTCCGAATGAGGTTTATGCATGATCTGGATATTATCCGGCAGGATCGTCAGCCCTGCCACAGTACCGATCTGAGCCGGATTTACACTCTGGACGACCCAGTCATAGTGCCCGACACGGACTTTGATCTCGTAATAAGCGCCTTTAAAAATAATGGATACTACCATTCCCTTTAAATATCCATCTTCTTCCTTGACGATCACCAGGTCTTCCGGACGGATGACCACATCTACCAGCTCATCCTTCGCGAATCCCGTATCTACACAGGGAACCGGCACATTCTGTATCTGGACGAGGCAGTCCTTTTTCATAATGCCGTCAATGATATTGCTGTCCCCGATAAAATCCGCCACAAACGCGTTCTGAGGTTCATCATAAATGCTTTTGGAGGTTCCCATCTGCTGGATGATCCCCTTGTTCATGACCACGATGCGGTCTGACATAGTCAGTGCTTCCTCCTGGTCATGGGTTACATAGACAAAGGTGATCCCAACCTCCTTCTTGATCTTGATCAGCTCCCGCTGCATACCATGCCGCAGCTTTAAGTCCAACGCTCCTAATGGTTCATCCAAAAGCAGGATCTGGGGCTCATTTACAATGGCCCTTGCGATCGCCACACGTTGCTGCTGGCCGCCGCTTAGGGAATCCGGCTTTCTGGTCTCGTAGCCGTCCATATTTACCAGCTTTAAGGCATACCGGATCTTATCCTTGATATACTGCTGGCTCTTCTTTTTCAGCTTCAGGCCGAATGCTATATTTTCCGCTACATCCATATGAGGAAAAAGGGAATATTTCTGAAATACCGTATTTACATTTCGTTTATCCGGGGAAAGACCGGTGATATCCTTTCCTTCAAATAAGACACGTCCTTCGTCCGGCTTCTCAAAACCGCCGATAATACGTAGCGTGGTAGACTTCCCACATCCGGAGGGGCCCAAAAGCGTAATGAATTCATTCCTCCCGATCTCCAGATCCAGGTGGTTCAATATCTGTTTCCCATCAAAAGATTTGCTGACGGAATCCAGTTCTAATATCACATCCTTCATAACATCCTCCTTAAAAGCTTGGGGGGCTGCTGATCCATAGAATGGACGAAACCTTTTTACAAGCTGAGCTTATCCTGTGTTTTCTGTTTGCCGGAAAGATAAAGGAATCTCCTTTCCGAACCGTATACTTTTCATCTCCATAGTGTACCTGGATCTTACCGTCCAGCACATAACCGAATTCTTCCCCTTCATGAGGCTTATCTACAGGCATGGACTCTCCCGGCTGAAGGCGCACCAGGATCGGTTCCAGGCTCCTGCTCTGGGCAGTGGCGATCAGCCATGTAATGCTGTTGCCGTCCTCGTCTTCTTTTTCAAAATAATCTTCTTTTGGAAACACGATCTGCAGGTCATCCTCATCATGGAAAAAATCAGAAAGATTGGTTCCCAGGCATTCCACGATATCCAGAAGCGTGGATACGGAGGGCGCGGTCAGTCCACGCTCCAGTTGGGAGATAAATCCCTTTGTCAGTTCCGTACGGTCCGCAAGCTCTTCCTGGGTCAGGCCGTTCTGGTTCCGGAGGTTACGGATTTTCATGCCGATCTGTTCTTCAATGCTCATAGTCTCTGACTTCCTTTGTGAACGCTTTGAACACGCATTTATTAATAACAAACATTTAGAGTTACTAAACTTTTTATTTACCACAATCAATTATACATATACTAAGTTAAAAGTCAACTATTATTTTCATTTATAGCAAATAAATTCATTTGTCCATAGCAAACTTCCAACAGTAAAAAAAGAGTACCCTGCATTCACAGAGCACTCTTCGGGACCGCTTTTACACCTGGAAGCACCCGCCCCCGGTAAACTCTCTCAATAAAGAATTTGCCGGAACAAAAACACTTCCGATCGCCACAAAGTAATCAAAGAATTTCAGAAGCCTTTTGGCCTCCGCATATTCCGCACTGTCCTTTTCCACACTGAACAACAACGGCTCCACATACTGCTTCAGCACCGCCAGCTCATAAAGCAGCGACGAATTGAACATCACATCTGCCTCTTCCTGATAAGGGAAGATATTCGCCTCTTCGCCTCTTCTGACAGACCTCCACATAGCAATGGTCCTCTGCGCGGAGTTTCCCCTTGTCCTGGCATCCCGCACAATACGGCGGATCAGCCGCCCGTCCGTAGACGGAATCCGGTTATGCTCGTCTACATTAAGCTGGGTCAGGGCACTAATATAAATTTTAAACTTATTGGCATCGTCCAGCATTTCCGTCAGCTTCGGATTCAGGCAATGGATCCCTTCTATCACCAGAATGTCATTCTTCCCAAGCTTTTTCGGCTTTGTGGAACGATTCTGTTTTCCGGTTTTGAAGTCAAAGACCGGAAGGTACACCTCTTCCCCATTCAGCAGCGCCTGCATATCTCTATTAAACAAGTCTACATCGATCGCTTCCAGACATTCAAAATCATAATCCCCATTGGCATCCCGGGGTGTTTTTTCCCTGTCTACAAAGAAGTTATCTACCGCGATCGGGTGCGGCATCAGCCCGTTTACCCGAAGCTGGATGGACAAACGATGGGAAAATGTAGTCTTCCCGGAGGAAGACGGGCCGGCAATGAGGATGAACTTGACCTCCGGCCTGTCCGCGATCATTTTCGCGATCTCTCCGATCTTCCGCTCCTGATGCGCTTCCTGGACCAGCACAAGATCCTGTATGTTGCCATTTGTCACCGCGTCATTCAGCGCGCTGACCGTATCGATCCCCTGCATATCCCCCCAGGCAACGGATTCACGCAGTACCTGGAACAGCTTCCGGTGAGGTTCAAAAGGCGGAACCACCTCCGGCTGGTCTGCGGTCGGCACCTGGATAACAAACCCATCCTGATAGAGATGCAGTGAAAAGTATTTCAGATAACTGGTATCCGGAACCATATATCCATAGTAGTAGTCTTCGAAATTTTTAATGCTATAAATATTCACCCTGGATACCCGGCGATATTCAAAGAGATGCTCCTTATCATGCATCTTATGTCTGCGGAACAATTCGATCGCCTCGTTCGTATGTACGGAACGCTTCTTGATCGGAACTGCCTCTTCCACAAGCTCATGCATCCTGGCATCCACCTTCTTCAGGAATGCTTCGTCCACCGTCACATCCCCTTCCACCGTACAATAATATCCTTTACTTATTGAGAAATGAATCCGCACCCGCTCCACATGGTCATATCCGCCCACATTATGAACGGCCTTCACAAGCAGCAGGCACAGACTCCGTTTATAGGTCTGGTGTCCGATATGATCCGCAGTGGTAATAAATCCAAGCTCACAATCCTTCTTCAGCTTTTTGCCCAGTTCCTGAAGCTGATACTTATTGACATACACCAGAACGATCGGATGCGCGTACAAATGCTGAAATTCCTGCGCGATCTCCCGGTACGTTGTCCCTAGTTCATACTGCCTTGTCTCTCCGCCGATTGTTACCGTACACATCTCTTTTTCCATAATCTGTACCAATCCTTTCTTCTGATTTTTTCGGATAATATAGTGTGACTTCCGGCAAAATCCCTCCTAAACAGCAGAAAATGGATGTATGGCCGGAGCTGTCATGATTTCCACACCTTCCAGCCTTTTTCCCAGAAATCCTTTCATATCCTCCATAAAAATATATTCCGTCCCATAATGCCCTGCGTCAATCACGGAAAGCCCCTGTTCCCATGCATCCAGCCCGTCATGATGGCCGATATCTCCTGCCACGAGCACATCGGCGCCTTTTTCAACGGCGGGGGCAATGGCACTTTTTCCGGAACCCGGTGAAATGGCAAGACGCCGTACCTTCTGATCCAGATCACCGGACACCTTCACCCATTCCAATGACAGACATTTCTTTACATAGTCACAGCATTCTCTCAAGGTCATACTCTTTTCCAGATTGCCGATACGGCCGATCCCTTCCTCCTTTCCGTCAAACCTGGCCGTCACATCCAGTACCCGGGCATCCTGCAATCCCAATATCTTCTCTGCCAACGCTGCCATTCCAAGCACATCATAATTGGTATGCATCGCATAATAGGAAATATCATTCCGGATCAGTTCCAGTATCCTCCGGCTCACAAAATTCTCATCCGTAACCGCTTTCAACGGACCAAATATCAACGGATGATGGGTGATCAGCATATCCGCCTGAAAAGCTTTTGCCCCGCAGATCACTTCTTCCGTAGCATCCAGCGCCAGATAGATCCGTTTCACTTCCTTATTGCCCCTTCCAGCCTGAAGCCCCACATTGTCAAACTCGAGCGCCGCTGCTTTCGGATACTTTTCTTCTATGATACTGACAATCTCTTTACACTGCATAATATTCCAGTCCTTTCCTGATATACCCCATCTCGCCTTCCAGATCCCTCCTGCGCTCCTGTATCTTTTCCCCGCTTTTTCCTTCCAGCCTGGAAAGGATATTTTCCCGGATCACATATTCCCTCTCCAGATATTCCCGTAAAACTGGATGCCTTGTCTCCAGAAGAAGCTTTCCGTAGCGGACTTCCGTTTCGTTCCATGCATCACATGGTTTCCGCGTCTGTTCTTCTATTTCATTTCCACATTCCACCCAGCTTTTCTCATCATGCCCTGCCTGCCCATAACAGCCCATACGATGGGGCAAAGCAACCTTCATCATAGGATAATATTTTCCGTCCTCCTTTACCATATCCTCCCGGATAAACAAAAAACCTTCCTCTAAAAGAAAGGCTCTGACTTTCCCGGTCTCGGACTGGGGCTGGAGGACAAGCTCCCGCAGGGAAAAAGTGACCTCCGGATATTCCTTCAAAATTCGGATCATAAGCGGCCCTCCCATGCCGGCAAGTATAGCTGCATCCGCTTCCGAGGCTCTTAGCTTATCAAATCCATCCGATAACCGCAGTTCTATTTTTCCCTCCAGGCCGTTCTCTCTCACATGTTCCGCTGCCTTTTTCAGGGGGCCTTTGTTTACATCCATGGCGATCACTGCGGCTGATAGCCCTTCCTGTATAAGATAAATCGGGATATAGGCATGATCTGTACCTATATCCACAATCCGATATCCGGCAGTCACAAGAGAAGCCACCGCCTGCAGCCTGCTTGATAATTCCATCTTTACGTCCTCTGTCTCAATCCAGATAATCGCGCAGCTTCCTGCTTCTGCTTGGATGGCGCAGCTTCCGGAGCGCTTTTGCCTCGATCTGACGGATACGCTCTCTGGTAACATCAAATTCCTTGCCAACCTCTTCCAGGGTTCTCGCCCGTCCATCGTTCATGCCAAATCGAAGGCGAAGTACCTTCTGCTCTCTGTCTGTCAGCGTATCTAAAACTTCATCCAACTGTTCCTTTAACAAAGTCTGTGCCGCTGCCTCTGCCGGAACCGGTACATTATCATCCTGGATAAAATCCCCAAGATGGCTGTCCTCTTCTTCTCCGATCGGAGTTTCCAGGGAAACCGGCTCCTGGGAAATCTTCAGGATCTCTCTTACCCGGTCAACAGGCATGTCCAATTCCTTTGCGATCTCCTCCGGGGTAGGTTCCCGTCCCAGCTCCTGCAAAAGCTGTCTTGACACACGGATGAGCTTATTGATCGTCTCCACCATATGAACCGGAATACGGATGGTTCTTGCCTGATCAGCGATGGCTCTTGTAATCGCCTGGCGAATCCACCATGTCGCGTAGGTACTAAATTTATACCCCTTGTGATAATCAAACTTTTCCACTGCTTTGATCAGTCCCAGGTTCCCTTCCTGGATCAAATCCAAAAACAGCATCCCACGGCCTACATATCTTTTCGCGATGCTGACCACCAGACGCAGGTTCGCCTCCGCCAGTTCCTTCTTGGCATCCTCATCCCCGTCTTCCATCCGCTGTGCAAGCTCGATCTCACGCTCAGCGCTCAAAAGCGGAACCTTTCCGATTTCTTTCAGATACATGCGCACAGGATCTTCGATGCTTACTCCGTCCGGAACCGACAGGTCAATGTTCTCGACATCCACATCTTCTTCCTCTGACAGGATCACATCCATGTCGATGTCCACATCATCCTCATTGCCGCTGATCCGGAGCACATCGATATTATTGGATTCCAGGTACTCAAATACCTTTTCCATCTGTTCCGGATTCAATTCCATATCATGGAAAAAGTCATTGATCTCCTGAATCTCCAGGATGCTCTTCTTTTTTTTGCCAAGAGCAACCAGGTCTTTTAAACGCTCCAAAAATTTCTGTGTGTTCTCTTCCATGTGTCCTTCCTTCCTCTGCCTGCACAGCGCCAGGCTATCTTGTTATATTTTATCCTTATTCTAAAGAAATATGCAGTTTCTCCAGTTCCCCAAGCTGTCTTTTTTCCTCCATGAGATGCTGGAGCCCGGCCATATCCGTTGGTTCCAGATTTTTCATCCGTACATCAATGCTGTTGGACTTCACCCGTAAAAGGGAATCCTTGATGGCACGTGCCTTTTCCTCCGATGTAGACAGGCTTTTGATCCTGGTATTGAACAAAGACGCCGCCTCCCGGTGCTCTTCTTCCTCCGTAAAGTGGTTGATGATCTTCGCCGGATTCAGTTGTCCCGCCTCATACTGTTCATAAAGAAGCCCTGCTACCGTGCGGTACTGCTCCTTCGTAAAATCCTCCGGCCGGATATGCCGGCTGATTATGCCAAACAACCTCGGATCATCAATCATCCACGTCAGGAGCACCTTCTGGGCAGTCAGATTGCCGTCCTCCTTTTTTACGGGTTCCCCCGACGCTGTCCTGGGACGCTCTACCGGTTTCGCCATACCCTCACGGACCGCCATCTTTGACACCAGCTTTTTCAGGCTCTCTTCACTGATGTGGTATTCCTTCGCAACTGCTTCTATATAATTATTCCGCTCCAGCTCATCCTGGAAACTGATCAGTCTTCTTGCCGCCTCCTGAAAAAAAGCAGTCTTCTCCTCCGGGGAATCCATATGATAATCCCGGTTCAGGACCTCAAGACTGAACATAAATCCATTCTTTGCCGCTGCAATCCGCTTTTCAAACTCCTCCGCCCCCAGGTTCTTGATAAATTCATCCGGATCCTTATAGGGATCCATCCGAATGACCCTGGCAGAAATTCCTGCGTCCCTTAGAATCGGAACTGCTCTTAGAGCGGCCTTCGTACCCGCCCCGTCACTGTCATAGGTCAGATATACCTCCTGCACATAACGCCGGATCAAGGAAGCATGTCCCGTCGTCAAAGATGTGCCCAGCGAAGCCACCGCATTGGTAAAGCCTGCCTGGTGCATCGCAATCACATCCATATAGCCTTCACACAGCAGAAAGTAGGGCTTACGTGATGACCTTGCCCGGTTCAGCCCATACAGGTTCCGGCTTTTATCAAAAATCAGCGTCTCCGGGGAATTGAGGTATTTCGGCTTTGCGTCCCCCATGACACGTCCGCCGAATCCAATCACCCGGCTATTCGCATCCATGATCGGGAACATGACCCTGTTCCAGAACTTGTCATAGACACCATGCTTTTCATCCACACTGATCAGGCCAGCCTGCCGGATCAAATCCTCGGAATAGCCTTTTGACCGGAGGTATCTGTACAGGTCATCGCTGTATTTATTCGAATACCCGAGCCCGAACGCACGGATAGTCTCATCCGAGAGCATCCGTTCCCGCAAATATGTATAACCGGCTTTCCCCTGTTCTGCTTTCAACTGTACATAAAAATACTGCGCCGCCGCTTTATTGATCTCCCGAAGTTTGGCTTTTAATCCTGCCCGCTCCTTCGCTTCCTTTGAATACTCCGCCTTGGGAAGCTCTACTCCTGAACGCCGTGCCAGAAACTCTACAGCCTCAATAAATGTAAAATTCTCATATTCCATCAAAAAGGTAAATACATTACCTCCCGCGCCGCAGCCAAAACAATAATACATCTGCTTCTGCCTGGTAACAGAAAAGGACGGGGATTTTTCATTATGGAACGGACACAGCCCGAAATAATAGCTTCCCTTTTTCTGCAGCTTCACGTATTCGGAAATCACATCCACGATGTCATTTTTCATTCGTATTTCTTCGATCAAATCCTCCGAATAATACATCCTGCCCTCCCAAAAAAGTTCCTTATATTGTTTATATTCGACAAAACTTTTTCATTTCCTTTTTTATATAGCAAAACATCCTTATTTTGTCCACGCCTCCGGAATAAAGTACTCTTCATACTTCTTTACCGCGTAATTATCTGTCATTCCGGCAATATAGTCACACACGATCTGCTCCCTGCAGTTTCCCGGAAGATCGATGGCCTCCAGGAATTGCTCCGGCAGCAGTTCCGGATGCCGGATATAATACTCATAAAGCCGTCGGATCAATTCCACCGCCTTATCTTCTTCTCCTTTTGCCTTGGGATTCAGATACACATGGGAAAACATAAATTTCCGCAGGTCCGCCATCGCCTGCCCGACCTCCTCGGACATGGTGATCTCCGGCTTGTCCATACTATGTACGATCACATCATGCACCATCGTATCTAACCGCCGTTTGCCTGAATCTCCCAGTGTATTCCGGATTTCCTTTGGGATCTCTTCTTCTGTCAGGATGCCGCCCCGCATAGCATCATCAATATCATGGTTGATATAGGCAATCTTATCCGACAGACGGAGGACCTGTCCCTCCAGCGTATGCGGCGTACCTGCCGTCTTATGGTTTAAAATACCGTCCCTGACCTCCCATGTCAGGTTCAGCCCCTTCCCTTGTCTTTCAATACACTCCACCACACGGACACTTTGCTCATTATGGGCAAAATGAAACATGGAATTCAATGCGCGCTCGCCGGCATGGCCAAACGGCGTATGCCCCAGGTCGTGACCCAGGGCAATGGCCTCTGCCAGATCTTCATTCAGACGAAGAGCTTTCGCGATGGTACGCGCATTCTGTGAAACCTCCAGCGTATGCGTCAGCCTGGTACGGTAGTGATCGCTCTTTGGCAGCAGAAACACCTGCGTCTTCTGCTTCATACGTCGAAACGCCTTACAATGCAAAATCCGATCCCGGTCTCTCTGAAATACCGGGCGGATATCACATTCCTGTTCTTCCCTTTCCCGCCCTTTGGAATCCCTGCTGAATGACGCATACTCACTTAAATATTCCAGTTCTCTGTTTTCCAGTTGCTCTCTGATCGTCATAGAATCCGGACACTCCCTATTATATTATATTCAACGCCTGTCCCATTATGCCTTCAGGCGTTTTTCGATGGTATCCACTACAGTTTCAAGTACTTTAATCCTGGCATAATATTTACAGTTTCCTTCTACCACGATCCAGGGCGCGTAATCCGTAGAGGTACGAAGAAGCATTTCGTTGACCGCATCCTCATACTGATCCCATTTTTCCCGGTTCCGCCAATCCTCGTCCGTAATCTTCCACTGCTTTTCCGGGTTTTCCTGCCGCGCCTTAAATCGGCGTTCTTGTTCATCTTTGTCGATCTGCATCCAGAACTTCATGACAATGGCTCCTGCGTCCGCCCAATCCTTCTCCATATCGTTCATTTCCTTATAAGCCCTCTGCCATTCCTCTTTTGTACAGAAGCCTTCGATCCGCTCTACCATCACGCGTCCGTACCAGGTACGGTCAAAAATCGCGATATGCCCGTCCTTCGGCACCGCGCGCCAGAACCGCCACAGATAGTGGTGTGCTTTTTCGATGTCATTGGGCGAAGCGGTCGGATTCACTACAAAGCCGCGGGGATCCATTCTTTCTGTCAGACGTTTGATGGCGCCTCCCTTGCCACCCGCGTCCCAGCCTTCAAATCCCAGTATTACCGGAATCCGTCTCCGATACAGTTCTCCGTGCAGGATCTCCATTTTTTTCTGAAGCTTCTTCAGCTTTGCTTTATATTCCTCCCTGGTATAGCTTAAGGTCAGGTCCGCGTTTGTAAGCACAGACTCCTGGAGGTCACTGACATACTGCGCGGCCTCTTTTACAACCGCCGTGATCTTTGCATGTCCATCCTCAGACCGTGCTGCCTTGACTGCTTCCGCTTTTGCCTTCGCAAGACGTACCTTCTCAATCTGCTGGGCCATTGCCTTGATGACCGCGGAATAAATCTTTACTGCCGCAAACCTTTTATCCATGGCTTCCACGATCATCCATGGCGCGTAATCCGTATCGGTCCTCTGCAGCATCTCCTCCACGATCGCCTGGTATTCATCAAAACGCGCATTTCTCTCCAGGTCGCCTTCGCTTACTCTCCATGCGGTCTCCTTGTTTTCCTTCAGTTTTTTAAAACGTTTCTTTTGCTCCTTTTTGTCGATGTCCAGGAACAGCTTGATGAGTACACATCCATCATCCGTCAGTTGCTTCTCAAAGGAACAGATGGAATGGTAAGCATCCGGAAGTTCTCTTTTTTTCGTTTTCTTTTCAAAACGGTCGATCAAGACCTTTCGATACCAGCTCCCATCAAAAACAGCAATCCTTCCCTTTGCCGGGGTTTTTGTCCAGAACCTCCACAAAAACGGATGCATCTTCTCTTCTTCGGATTCCCGCTTGATCGCGTGAACCTCGAACCCACGCGGATCCAGGCTCTGGATCAGCCTGCCGATCTGCAGCCCTTTGCCTGCGGCTCCGAAGCCTTCGAACACGATCATCACCGGGATATCCAGGCTCTTGCACTGTCTCTGTAAGTCTCCCAGCCTGCTTTCCAGAACCGGCATCTTCTCCTTATACTCCTCTTTTGACATTTTTTTCGACAAATCGACTTTTTCCAGCATTTTCTTTCCTCCTAGTATGAGCACTTAGCGCCTGTTTTTCAGACGCTTACGTGCGGTTTATAGTTACCCGGCCACTTGGCGAGGTCCTTTCGAGCCTGGTGGCGGTGTAATTTCCTTAGTATAATGAAGTGTATTTTCTGACAATTCCATTCATAATATCCCATTTCTTTTCCATATCTTCCACCAGCTTAAACTGTGTCCTGCAACGGTCCAGATTGTGCCCTTCTCTATGGATCTTAAAGTAATGATCCCCTTCCAGATAATCCGTCAGGAAACGGATCCCGCACTCAAAGGTCATCACCTTTGCCCCCATGGGGAGCATCTCTAGTTCTTTCGCCGTAAGGCTTCCGCCACAGCCTTCGATAAACCCTTTTGTATACAGTTTAAATAATTCCATGTCACAATGCACTTTATCCAGATCTGTCTCATCTTCTGCCGCGGTGCTGGCTCCAAAACGGATAGAATCCCCAAAATCATTGACCGCAAGCCCCGGCATGACCGTATCCAGGTCGATCACACAAATTCCCTTTCCGGTAACATCGTCAATCATAATATTATTCAGCTTCGTGTCATTATGCGTTACCCGAAGAGGCATTTTCCCCTGCTCCAGCATCCTCCCTAATACGGTGGTTATATTTTCATGGGCAAACGCGAAATCAATCTCTTTTCTGACAGATGCCGCCCTCCCACAGATATCTTCTTCCACAGCCTTCTTTAATGCCCCAAAGCGCGCTTTTGTATCGTGAAAGCCCGGTATCGTCTCATGCAGTGTATCTGCCGGATAATCTGAGAGCATTCTCTGGAAATTACCGAAGGAAAAAGCGCTCTGATAAAAATCCTCCGGCTTTTTCACCTGATCATAGCAGGAGGCTCCGGTGATAAACTGATACGCCCGCCAATAATCCCCCTCTGAATCTATATAGTAAGGCTTTCCGTCCAGGGAAAGCACCAGATTCAATGTCTCTCTTTCTGGGTCTCCGCCTTTCTCAATGATCTGTTTTCTGAGATAATCCGTCACATTTTTGATATTCTCCATCAGTTCAACGGGTCTTTGAAAGATTTCCCCGTTCATACGCTGCAGGATTTTTTTATCCTGTCCCTTTTCCGGGGCTTCAAAAACAAGCAGATAGGTATCATTGATATGTCCGCTTCCATAAGGACATTTGGAAACCGGCTTTCCGCTGAAACGGAAATTTACAATTGCCTCCTCCAGGCATTTCTTGTTTTCCTTTCTCATCAATCTTCCTCCCATAAATGCTCCGGATACGCCCCATCTTCCTTTAGCTTCCGCATTGCCGCGACTACGACCGGTTTGTCCTCCTTATAGGTAACCCCATACCATTTATCCGCAGAGGAAAGCACAGATACCGACGCTTTATTTTTTCCTACCAGCCCACTGACCACACTGGGAAGAAAATATTCACATTTTAACGGATTTTCCTCAAGTCCTTTCGCCAGAAACGTAGGGAAACCTGCCTGGATCTCATCCAGAATGCTTCTTGTAAATCCCCACATATTCATAGATACCAGTGTCTCACCTGCGATTGGATGCCAGGTCGCCCCTTCATCTTCCGTATAAGCAATACCGCCCGCTCTCTTTTCGATCCTCGTCCGTTCCATCACCTCTGTCAATTCTCCCGCGTCATTTACTTTACAGATCCCACGCGCCACATGTCCATTGTCTGTCACTGTATTCCTCAATTCATAGCCGACCATGGTATAGCGATATTTATCATCATCCTCATGTGTAGAAAGATAGTCATAGATCTTCCCAAATGCGTCTTTTCCATAATAATCATCCGCGTTGATCACCGCAAAGGGACCATCAATCTCTTTGATCGCGCTCAATACCGCGTGAGCCGTCCCCCATGGCTTTACGCGCCCTTCCGGCACGGTAAACCCTTCGGGAATATCCGCGATCCTCTGAAACGCGTAGGCTGTTTCCATATACTGCTCCACACGGCTTCCGATGGCTTCCCGGAAATCCTTTTCATTTTCTTCCTTAATGATAAATACTACCTTTTCAAAGCCTGCCTGCTTTGCGTCATAAATGGAAAAATCCATAATGATATGCCCTTCATCATCTACCGGGTCGATCTGCTTCAACCCACCGTAACGACTACCCATTCCTGCCGCCATGATCACTAATACCGGTTTTTTCATTTCATTTTCCCCCAATTCTTATCGTTATTTACCTGGTTTCTTTGCTACGTTTTCACGGGAAGCTGTCTTTTAAAACGCTTTTCTTCTATAGTTTTATTCTAACAAAAAGGCTATATATAATCAAACAATAATTCATAAAAATAGTAACAGTCCAGCCTGAGTACCCTATTATTTTTAGCTGGACTGTTACCTTGATCATCATACCTTATTCTTTTGTCTTTTTTTTCTTGTTAACAAGCTCTTCTTTCACGCGCTGACTGTTTTCCAGTTCCTCTGTCAGATTAAAGATCAGCTCCTGATTTTTTCGGTTCAGCTGCTCGTATCTTCGACAAAGATTATAGTTCCTTTCCTGAATCTCATTAAATTCAATCTGGCTTTCTATTTCCCTTCGTGAATCCGAACGATACAGAATATAATCAATCGACACACCGAAATAATTCGCCAAAGACATCAAGATGTCCGCTGCAAGGGCATTATCCCCGTTTTCAATCCGGCTGACTGTCTGCTGTGAAATATTGATTCTGCCTGCGAGTTCTTCCTGCCGTAATTTTCTTTCCTTACGCAGTTCCTTTACTCTGTTACGCACCATAACTTAAACCTCCATACCACTTTTATTTTATCGGATATCGTTTTCCTATGCTACCCGAATACAATGTATCAATATACTATGATATAGAGTGTTTCCGGACTAATGAAAAAATAAAATAAATCAAGACAAAAAGCTGAAAATAATAAAAAAACATGTTGACAATTTCCGCAAAAAATAGTATGATATCCTTCGTGGTTTAAAACATTCCATGACTGCGGAAGTGTCGGAACTGGCAGACGAGCAAGACTAAGGATCTTGTAGCTTTCGGGCTGTGAGGGTTCAAGTCCCTTCTTCCGCATTGAAAGGCGCGAAGCAGAACACATGTGGTTTATGTTCCGCGTTTTTTTTCGTATTGAGTCATGAATATCGGAATCTCTTGTCGCAGAGTTTTTCCGGTATTTTTTACTTTTTAGATGAAAAGAGAAGCAAAAAAAGCGGAGTTCTTACACTCCGCTCCAATTTTTATAAAATAATTTATGCGATTTTTTCTTTTGCCAGTTCCGCAAGCGTAGCAAATCCTTCCTTATCGCTTACTGCCAGCTCCGCGAGCATTTTTCTGTTCATATCTACGTCAGCCAGCTTCAGGCCATGCATGAACTTGCTGTATGATAACCCGTTCATTCTTGCCGCCGCATTGATACGTGCGATCCAGAGCTGTCTCATCTGACGCTTACGCTGCTTCCTTCCCGCATAAGCAGATGTCAATGCTCTCATGACTGACTGCTTTGCGACTCTGTACTGCTTGGAACGTGCTCCCCTGTATCCCTTTGCCAGCTTTAATACTCTGTTATGTTTCTTTCTTGCGTTCATTCCGCCTTTAATTCTTGCCATTTCTTAATCCTCCTTCTATTACCCGGATCTTACAGATACGGTAATACTTTCTTCATATTCTTTACATTTGTAGCATCTGTAATAGTGGACTTCCTGAGATTTCTTTTTCTCTTGGTTGACTTTTTGGTTAAGATGTGGCTCTTATAAGCTTTGTTTCTTTTCAGCTTTCCTGTACCTGTCTTTTTGAAGCGCTTTGCTGCCGCTCTATTTGTCTTAATTTTTGGCATGATAATCTTCCTCCTTTATTGTGCTTGCCTTAGACCAGCTTATATATTTTTAACGTTTTACGGTTAAAACCATGCTCATGTTCCGACCTTCCAGCTTCGCCGGCTTTTCAATGGCCGCGATATCTCCCACAAGTTTATAAAAATCATCAAGGATATGCTTGCTCTGCTGGACATGTGCCATCTCCCTGCCCCTGAAACGCAAAGTCACCTTTACTTTGTTTCCTTTCAAAAGGAACTTCTTTGCATTGTTTACCTTGGTGTTCAGATCATTCGTATCAATATTCGGTGACAGACGCACTTCTTTGACTTCAACAATTTTCTGCTTTTTCTTAGCTTCCTTCTCTTTTCTTGCCAGTTCGTACTTATACTTTCCATAATCAATGATCTTACATACCGGCGGCTTTGCCCCCGGGGCGATCTTCACAAGGTCAAGCTCTGCCTCCTGCGCGATCCTGAAAGCCTCTCTGGCTGACATGATTCCCAACTGTTCCCCATCCTCACCGATCAGACGGACTTCCCTGTCCCTGATCTGTTCGTTAATCATTAACTCGCTAATTGTCGTATACCTCCGTCACATGAATTTCCTTTGGGCTGCCGCAAATAAAAAACGGGTGAATAGATATCCACCCGATGATTCACAGACACACGGCTATTCATAAAATCATCCGTCCAATACCTGTATTCTGTGTCAATATCAAACCTATAGCCGCCCGCTTGCGCTATGGTGAGAGTGGATACTCTTCTTTGTTTTTCGCTTTACGCAATGATTAATCTAGCATACTTCCCGGCAATTGTCAACCTATTTTTCCGGTTTTATTTCGATTTCTATTTCAATTCGTCCTGATTTCAGCCTGACATAGGATTGCTCTTGTATTTCCTGTAACTTTATGTCATAATCGTAAATAACTGGAGGACATAAGAACATGAAGAGTAACAGAAGCAATTTCACAAGCCGGATCGGCTTCATCCTTTCGGCTGCCGGGTCGGCGGTGGGCCTTGGAAATATCTGGCGTTTCCCATATCTGGCTGCACAATACGGCGGAGGCACCTTTCTGCTCTGCTATATCATACTGGCAGTGACTTTTGGATTTGCGCTGATGGTGGCGGAAATCGCCCTGGGCCGGAAGACCGGACTGAGTACGCTTGGCGCATTCTCCGCCCTGGACAAACGCTATCGCTTTGTAGGCATCCTGGAGACCCTGGTGCCGGTTTTGATCCTTCCTTATTATTCTGTTATCGGCGGATGGGTCATCAAGTACTTTTTCACCTTCCTGACCGGAGGGGTAAGCGCCGCGGCCGAGGATACTTATTTCACCGGTTTTATCTCCGGAATATCTGAACCCATCTTATGGTTTGTCGTATTTACATCCATTACCGCCATCGTCGTGATCTGCGGGGTAGAAAAGGGAATCGAAAAGGTCAGCAAGGTTATGATGCCATTGCTTGTGGTACTGACCGTATTTATTTCCCTGTATGTCCTGACCATTGACGGGGCATTGGAGGGCCTCAAATATTATGTCATGCCTCATATGTCTGATTTTTCGATCAAGACCGTGCTTTCCGCCATGGGACAACTATTCTATTCCATGTCCCTTGCCATGGGGATCATGATCACTTACGGATCCTATATGAGAAAATCTACCAACCTGGAAAGCTCTGTAAGACAGATTGAAATATTTGATACCGGGATCGCGTTTTTTGCCGGACTGATGATCGTACCTGCGGTATATGCGTTTTCCGGCGGAGATCCGTCTGCCCTGAACGCCGGTCCCGGGCTCATGTTCATTACGCTTCCGAAGGTATTTGCAGGTATAAAGTTTGGCCGGGTCATCGGCACGGTATTTTTCATCCTTGTATTTTTTGCGGCGGTTACCTCCGCTATTTCCCTGATGGAGGCCATCGTATCAAGCTTGATGGATTTTTTCCACTGGTCACGCCGGAATACCTGCTTCCTCGTATTTATATATTCCCTGCTTATGGGGATTCCTTCTTCCCTGGGATTTGGCGTATGGGATTTCATCAAGCCACTGGGGATGTCTATCCTGGACGCGTGGGATTTCATCAGCAACAGTATCCTGATGCCTGTGGTAGCGCTGCTGACCTGCTTCTTTGTCGGTTTCGTAATCAAACCGCAGACAATTATTGAAGAAGCCTGCGCAGAAGGCGCCGCTTTTAAAGGAAAGGGGCTGTTTACCGTGATCATCAAATGGGTCGCTCCCGTTATCCTGGTAGCGATCCTGATTAGCTCCGTCCTGAACGCGCTCGGTATTTTTACCATGTAATCCGGCATACAAAAAGCTTGCCAGCAGCAAGCTTTTTGTATTTTACTTCTATTCCTCTTCTTTTTTCAGCATCCGCATGATCAGATCCACAGATCCTTGTATCCCGTAACTGGCGCTGTTGATACAAAGGTCATAATTCCGTGCCTTGCCCCAGTTCCTGCCGGTATAGAACTTATAATACTTTATATGCTCTTTATCCAGCTTCGTCAGAAGGCGCTTCGCCTCCTTTTCATTTTCATAGCCCCGTACTTCCATGATACGCCGTATCCGCTGCTCCAAAGGAGCCGTGATAAAAATACTGACATGAGGGATCCGGTTATTGGTCAGGATCGCGTCCGCGCACCGTCCCATCACTACAAAATCTTCTTTCCTTGCCATATCACAGATCAGATCGCTCTGGTTAAAAAATATGGCATCCTTTTTCGGCAGTCCATGGTACCGGCTGAAATCCCTTAATTTTTCTTTCAGCGTAGATTTCGGCGCCGGAGCAAAGGCAGGTATCGCGTTCAGGTAGCGTGACTCTTTATCTCCTCCCTTTTTGTACGGATAACCTCCCCGGTCATGGACATGATCCTTTTCTGCCTCCAGACGCCTTAATACCTCGTCAAAGATTTCTACATCATAATAATTGATCTTCAGAGAATCCGCCAGGGTAAAACCAATCTCACTTCCTCCGCAGCCGTAAGTACGGCCGATACAGATGATCAGATGGTCATTCTCTGAAAAACGTGACCGCAGGTTGGACATATTCAGCCTCGCCATCTGCTTATCCAGGATATCTCCTTTTATAAAGCTGGTAGGCAGCTCCGTGACCTCTTTTAATATCTCATCGTATTTTACCATGATCTGGTGCCGGACTGCCCGGTCCTGGATCGTCCGCGCCATGTTGCTGATCAGAGCCAGCTCATTTCGAAGAATATATGCCTGGTTCCTCTCATGCATCATTCGGAAAGTTTCCTCGATACAGTCTTCCTTTTTTCCATTAAATACCCGCCCCAGAGAGGAACCAAGCTCTCTGTAGACTTCTTCGTCCAGATCGTAGATCCGTCCGGCAAGCTCGTGGAGATTTCTATCTTCGTTTGACATATTACGCTTCCCCTCCTATCTGAAAAACAATACGGTATCCAACAGAAATATCGGAACCAACACTGACAGTGACCATCCCATATAGCCGAAAAATGACGGCATATGGATACCATTTTCATCCGCGATCGACTTCACCATAAAGTTCGGCGCATTTCCTATATAAGTATTTGCTCCCATGAACACCGCTCCGCAGGAGATCGCCATCAGCACCTTCACCGGAACCTGGCCCAGGGCTGTGGCCAGTCCGCCTGAAAATCCGATCGCCCCCGCCGTGGTAAGGAATACCAGATAAGTCGGCGTATTATCCAGGA
The DNA here is from genome assembly GCA_964523125.1 of uncultured Clostridium sp. Classification (GTDB taxonomy): domain Bacteria; phylum Bacillota; class Clostridia; order Lachnospirales; family Lachnospiraceae; genus Schaedlerella. The sequence continues at coordinate 57,447 of CAZFXM010000015.1, forward strand.
AGCTGGACAGTACTCCTGTCACCCAGAACATCTGGAACGGCTCCGTGATCCCCAACTTTGCGCCCATACTTTTCAAGATAGCCAGAGCCGGCTGCATGGTAATAAAAATACCGATAAACAGGATCGCGACCTCCTTGATCGCTCCCCAGGTAAAATGGTTCTTCTTCCGGATCTCCGGGCTGGTCGTTTTAAACGACAGAAGCGCCGCTGCTAAGATGATCACTATCTCGATCACAGACGGAAAACCCAGCACCGCCTCCCCGAAAACAGGAATCCCGCGCACACTTCCATCCGCGTTTTTGAACACAGGCATATCCGGCATCACTCCGCTTAAAATGACCGCTGCCACGATCATAGCGAGAAAGATCAGATTGTGCAATCCCCGGATCTGGATCTTCGTTCCCGGCTTGCTGATATCCGGTTTACGCCCTCTTGCCATATCCCTGCAGTATCTTTTTCTGTCCACCCAGTAAAAAATGAACAAAAGCACTGCCATGTTAAACAGCATGACCGGAAACAGATGGAGGCTCCAGAAAAAAGGAACACCTCTGGAAAATCCCATCAAAAGCGGCGGATCCCCGATGGGTGTCAGGCAGCCTCCGATATTAGATACCAGAAAGATAAAAAATACAATGATATGAGACCGGTTCCTCCGCCATGCGTTCATCTTGATCACCGGACGGATCATCAGCATACTGGCTCCTGTCGTCCCGATCCAGCTGGACAGCAGGGTTCCGATGGTCAGCAGGATGATATTTACCCTGGGAGAACCTGCCAGATCCCCCTCCATGGTGATATTTCCCGACACACAGAACAATCCGAACAGCAACACAATAAATGTCAGATAATCATTAATCAGACATTCCAGCACTGTTTCCGCCGCGTTTCCGGCGCCATAGGAAATGGCAAAAGGCAGGATGAACAACAACGACCAGAATACGACCGCCAGAGGCTGGTGGGATTCCCACCAGTGGGGTTTTATCAGTGGAAGCACCGCAATGCAAAATAAAAGTCCTGCAAAGGGAATGCAGAACCATAGCGGTATTGTCTTGGATGCAGCCGCGGCATCTTCTGCCGCAAACGCCGTGAAAGGACTGCATGCCAGCACAGCAATGAGGCTTCCTAAAAACATCATACACTTTTTCAATGTTACGACCTCCTCATAAAACAGTTTTACTCTTCTTTTTACAATCTTTTTAACCACGCACATTATAAGCAAATCTTTTCCGAAATTCAAGAGATTTTTTAAACGATCCTATTTCTTCTTATTTTGGGAAAAATGGGCATTTTCCACAAAAAATCGTCTGTTTTTACGTTATATATCCTGCTTTTTTGTTCAATATTACTTTTTTCCATATTGAGATCTGACGCTCAGTATCACTCTTTGTTATCTGCCGGATTCTTTTTGCATAAGCTATAACAGAAGAGAAAAACAGGGAGCGTAAAAATGGGAAAATATAGGTTCGTAAAAGCTGCCATCGGTATGGAAGCCGCGGCGCTGATCATAGGTACGTCCATATCCGGAATCAATCCTACGGGAAATAAAGAAGTCTCCACCCGTTTGGAACCGGCCAGCCAAACGATTTTCATAAAGGAACCGGATACTGACACGAACACAGATTCTGAAAATGAATCAAAGGATTTCATAAAATGGGTGGACTTCGATGTGACGGCAGAAGCAATGAAACAGGCCTGCCAATATGATATCGATACATACGGGAAAGAGATCCATCTGGACTGGATCAATCTTCTGGCCATTCTGGGCGCAAAATATGGCGGGGATTTTAAACGTTATCAATCGGAGGATCTAAGCAGCCTCGCGGAAAAATTTTTGTCCGGGGAAAATACAATAGAAGAATACACAAAGGATATGCCGTATTTTCCTTATTACCGTGAAGCCTATGGCGCGGTTTTGGAAGGAATGGTCGGGGAATACAAGATTGAAGACGCCGCCTCATCCGAAAATGATACTGAAAAAAAGGAAGCAGATTCTGACAATAAAAAACCGTCGGAAGATTCCACGCAATGGAAATCCTGCTATGGGCTAAAGGCATTTTCTCCTATTGCGAAAGGATTTCCTTATTCGGATTATGATGATTTTGGTGTGGCAAGAAGCTATGGATACCGCCGCAGCCATCTGGGACATGACATGATGGGCCAGGTGGGAACCCCCATCATCAGCGTGGAATCCGGCAAGGTTACGGCACTTGGCTGGAACCAGTACGGCGGATGGCGGATCGGGATTGAGAGCTTTGACGGTAGAAGGTATTACTACTATGCACATTTACGCCAGAACCGCCCTTACGCGGAAGGGCTTCAGGAAGGGGACATCGTACAGTCCGGCGACGTGATCGGCTATATGGGCCGGACAGGATACAGCCGTAAGGAAAATGTAAATAATATCGATGAATCACATCTTCATTTTGGACTGCAGTTGATTTTTGATGAATCCCAGCGAGAAGGAAACGGGGAAATCTGGGTCAGCGGATATGAACTGGTCCGTTTTCTTTCCGGAAACCGTTCGGAGGTGGTCCGCAATGACGAGACAAAGGAATGGAGCCGTGTATACCAGATTCAGGACCCGGCTGTTCCCGCTTCACCAAAGCAGTAACTATTCTTTCGGCTGTTTTGTTGGATTTCATTCTTTTTCCAGATTCCGGGAATAATTTATGCCTTTACCGGAAATCCTATTTCTAATCCGACAAAACGCGTCACTGGCGCGTTTTGCTGGATACTTCGTAATAAAAACGGCTCATTTTTGACCGTACAGGAAAGGACTTTGATTCAATGGTAGAAAAGATTACTAAAAAAGTAATGCCTTCCTTTGAGGATAATATTGCTTATATGGATCAACTGCTTCCGGTAAAGGACAGCTTTGACATCGTCCGCCGGGATATCACCATCGGAAACAGGAAGGCGACCTTTTATTTTATTGACGGCTTTACCAAAGATGATACTTTAGTCAAAATTATGGATGCTTTTTTTCGGATCACAGAGGAGGATATGCCAGAGGACGCCACCACATTTGCCAGAACGAAGATTCCCTATGTGGAGGTGGATGTCCTCGGCGATTATGACCAGGTTGTGCGCAATGTCCTCTCGGGAATGACCTGCCTGTTCGTCAGTGGTTTTGAGGTGTGCATCGCCATTGACTGCCGGACTTATCCCGCCAGAAGTGTCGGGGAGCCGGAAAAGGACAAGTCCCTGCGTGGTTCCCGCGACGGCTTTGTAGAAACCCTCGTATTCAACACGGCGCTGATCCGGCGGAGAATCCGTGATCCCCATCTGGTCATGGAGATCACCGAGGCCGGACAGACCTCACGGACCGATATCGCGGTCTGCTATATGAAAGACCGGGTAGACAAAGACCTCCTGGCAAATGTAAAGGGCAAGATCGAAGCGCTTCATGTGGATGACCTGCGGATGAATCAGCAGAGCCTGGCGGAAGCAATCTTTCACAGGAAATGGTTCAACCCCTTCCCTAAATTCAAGTTCACAGAACGTCCGGATACCGCCGCTGCCTGCCTTCTGGAGGGCAAGGTCGTCATCCTGGTGGATAACTCCCCCTCCGCCATGATCCTGCCTACCTCCATCCTGGATATCGTGGAGGAAGCAAATGACTACTATTTTCCAAAAATCACAGGAACCTATCTGAAAATTTCCAGAGCGGCCATTGCCTTTCTGACCGTATTCCTGACCCCGGTGTTCTTACTTTTTATGCAGAATCTGAACTGGCTTCCTGAAGTCTTTGACTTTGTAGCGGTAAAGGATACGGTGAATATCCCTCTGGTCTTTCAGCTTTTGCTCCTGGAGGTAGCTATCGACGGCCTGCACCTGGCAGCACTGAATACCCCCAGTATGCTGAGTACCCCCCTCAGTGTGATCACAGCCCTGGTGCTGGGAGAATTCTCCGTATCTTCCGGGTGGTTCAACTCCGAAGTCATGCTGTATATGGCATTTGTGGCCATGGCGAATTATGCCCAGCCGAACTTCGAGCTTGGATACGCAATGAAATTTATGCGGATCATGCTCCTGGTCCTGACCGCCACATTGAACTGGGTCGGATTCCTGGCGGGATGTATCCTCGTATTCTGTTTCCTTCTCTTCAACCGGACACTTTCCGGAAGGAGCTTCCTCAATGTAAAGATGAATTAGAGGATCGCGGGCTGCGCTGAGTATGGACATTACAGTTCCTTTCTCAACTGTGCTCCCAGAGTTCTTTTTGATACGGGCTTTTTGTAAAACAGAACGGAGAGCACATACTCGGCGGCAGCTCCCGCCAGGATCAGAATCACCCCGATCAAAGCTCCCCATGCCAGCGAAGCCTTACTATTCCCTTCCGTATTGCTTTGTCCACAGTCAGAACACTGGCCAGGATTCCAAGGGCGAGAAAAAGCAGGTCAAATCCGAGCCGGAATAGTCCTGGCTTGGGCATGGAAAACAGGCATCCCATCACCAGGAGCGCCGCAATCTGCCCGATACAGAAATTGGCTATATACCAGCCCCCATACCTTGCCAAAAATGTGCCCAATGCAGAAAAAAAATAAGTAACCAGCACCATGGACACCAGCTCTCCTAAGCGTCCCGTAAAGAGATCACAGACTGCCAGAAGTCCCAGGGCTGTCAGAAGCTTCCGCAGCAGATCCAGTGTGAGCGCGTTTTTCAGGATCTCCATTCCCATGCCGGAGGTCTTAAGAACATCCATCCTTGCTGACTCCTTCGCCAGCAGGCCGGAGAACAGCCAGTGGTCGGAAAGGATCTCAGCCATCGTCAACAACATTGCCGATGCCAATATTCCCAGACGGCCGAAATAACTTTCGGTATAGATACCGATCCCCGCCAGTACGGCAGGGAGCAGGATAAATACGCAGATCCTGTATGAAAAAGATGTAAAGACGAGGTAGCTCTTTATTTTTCTCTTCATAAGCCATGAACCATACCTTTCTGTAACCTATTTGCAGTGTATGCCTTCATGACCGCCACGCAGATCTGGGAAAGAGACGGAATCTCCACGGCAATGTCCAGGCCGGCCAGGCGTTCCATCTCCCGGGTTCTGCAGAACCCCTCGAACCCATAGGAATTCCTGCTCATGGAAAAAAGAATCTCCTCTGCCTTTGCGGCGTCCGACGCCTCCCCCTTTACCAGAACATATTTTTCCTTCAGGTCTTCTACAAACCCTTCTTCCACAATCATCCCCTGCTCCATGATGAGGCAATAGTCCGTCACATTTTCCATATCCGCGATATTATGAGTGGAAAACAAGATTGACCGCTCTCCATCCCCCTCGTCCAGATAATCCCGCATCCTGTCGCAAAGCTGCTCCCGCATGAGGGGATCCAGCGGGGAGGCAGGTTCATCCAGAATCAGAAGATCCGTATCCCTGGCCAGCACTGCCGCCAGCATCAGCTTCATCCGATTGCCGTCAGAAAGCTTTTTCACTCTCTTCGTCAGGGATTGGCTGAGCCCCATCTCCCCGCAGATCGCACGAAATCGTTCTTTGTTAAAATTCGCATATAGCAGCCCACTGAGTTCCTCCACCTGGCTGATGGTCCAGTGGGGCAGATAATAGCTGCCTGGCCCCGTATAGCCGATCCTCTCCTGCACGCTGCCATCAAGCTTCCGGCCAGGGTCTCCAAAGTAGGACACTTCCCCCTGGAAATCCATCCGGATGCCGGAAAGGATATGTAACAGTGTCGTCTTGCCTGCCCCATTTTCCCCGATCAATGCTGTGGCAAAGCCCCTGGGAATCGAAAGCCGCGGAATCGAAAGCTGAAATCCGCCGTATTTCTTTTTCAGATTGCCTGCCTGTATCACACGTTCCTGTTTTTGTTCTGTCTGATTCATATCCTCCCGCCCTTTCTATTTGTATACTGAGCGCCAGATAAATCTGCCGCACAGCAAATGGATCGTCTTTTTGCCGTCAGTTTTTTTGTTCCTCGTCCATGTCCAGCAATACCTGCAGCATCGCTTCCAGGTCACTCCGTGTCATACCTGCAATCTCCGCGGCATGGATCGCCTCCGTCAATGCTTCTTCTACCCTGCGCAGATGCTGTTCCCTGAGCATCTCGCTGTCCTGGGCATTGACGTAGAAGCCCTTTCCCTGTACAGCGGTCACCAGCCCCTCCGCCTGAAGCTGTTCATAAGCTTTCATCGTGGTAATGACACTGATCTTCAGCTCCTTCGCCAGGCCGCGGATGGAAGGAAGATACTCTCCTTCTTTCAGCCTGCCCGCCAGAATGTCCGTCTTCATCTGCTCCGCGATCTGCTGATAAATCGGGATCCCGGAATTCTGTAATAGTTTCAAATCGTCATCACCTCCATTTCTTATCTGTATATATGTTATATATACACCATAATCAGTTATTTGTCAAGAAAATCCAGTAAAATTGAAAAAGCTGCGGCACAGATCAAATAATCTGTACCGCAGCTCTGTTGATAGACAAATCATAGATTGCCAAGCAGCTTGTCAATGCTGACAAGCTTCACACTCAGCACAAAAATCTCAGCCGCCACTTTCAACTCGTCCAACGTCGGATAAGAAGGCGCGATCCGGATATTGCTGTCCTTCGGATCCTTTCCATAGGGATAGGTCGCCCCTGCCTCTGTCATCACAAGGCCTGCTTCCTTTGCCTTTGCGACGATTGCCTTCGCACAGCCTTCCATCGCGTCAAAGGAAATGAAGTATCCGCCCCGCGGCGCGATCCAGGAACCGATCTCCAGTCCGCCCAGTTCTCTTTCCAACGTCTCCAAAACCGTATCAAACTTCGGGCGCAGAATAGCCGCATGCTTCTTCATATGCTGTACCATGCCGGAAATATCGCCGAAGAACCTTGCATGGCGGAGCTGATTTACCTTATCATGGCCGATCGTCTGCACCCGCATCTGCTTCCGGATCTCCACCAGGTTCGCGTCCGACGCCGCAAATGCCGCAATACCGGAACCCGGAAAACTAATCTTAGATGTAGACGCGAATTTATAAACCAGATCCGGGTTTCCTGCTTTTTTACATTCCATTAATATCTCGATCAGATAATCCTGCTTGTCCTCGTACAGATGATGAATGCCATAGGCATTGTCCCAATAGATACGGAAATCCTTTGCCGCCGGTTTCAGACACGCGAACCGATGGACGGTCTCATCCGAATAAGTAATACCCTGCGGATTGGAATATTTCGGAACACACCAGATTCCTTTGATTGCTTCATCCTCCGCAACCAGCTTTTCCACCATATCCATATCCGGTCCCGTAGGAGTCATCGGAACCGTCACCATCTCGATCCCAAAATGCTCTGTGATCGTAAAATGCCTGTCATATCCTGGAACCGGACATAAAAATTTCACCTTGTCCAGCTTTGCCCAGGGTGTGCTGCCCATAACACCATGGGTCATTGCATGTGATATCATATCATACATCACATTCAGGCTGGAATTTCCGAAAATAATAATATTATCCTTCGGGACCTCCATCATATCTGCCAGAAGCTGCTTTGCTTCCTTGATCCCGTCTAATACCCCATAGTTTCTACAGTCAATGCCTTCCTCACAGATCATATCCGATTCCCTGTGCAATACATCCATCATTTCCATCGATAGATTGAGCTGCTCCGTTGACGGCTTTCCCCTGGACATATCCAGATTCAGTTTTTTCGCTTTCACAGTTTCAAATTCCTGTTCCAGTTCTTTTTTCAATGCTTTCAGTTCTTCCACGCCCAGCTCTTTGTATGACGGCATAATCTCAACCTCCAAACTTTTACCCATTAACTTGTTACCGTATGATATTGTATATAATTTTCAACATTTCGTCAACTATTTCCTGAAAAACTTGTTTTTACAAAAAAGCAAAAAATTTATTCACACTTTTCTTTCAGGCACATATTATGGAACTGTAAACAATCAATTTTGGAGGATTTCAAGAATGAGTGATTTAAGCGCAACAAACTGTGGATGTGGATGCGAAAATTCCTGTGGAGGCAGCCTCTTCAATAATGGCGGCAATTCCTGTCTGTGGATCATCCTGCTTCTGATCTTCTGCGGCGGATGCGGCGGAAGCGGCAGGATGGGCGACGGATGCGGATGCGGCAACGATAGCTGCCTGTGGATCATCCTGCTTCTGATCTTCTGCGGCGGATGTGGAAATGGCTGCGGATGCTAATCTTCTTTTGAAGTAAGATGCAACAGATCCGGCCTATTTCAGGTTGCCTTACGGCAAGAGGCCAGATTCCATCCCCGGTACAGGATCTGTACCGGGGATATTTTTTACCTTTTTTTCCTGCTGTCCGGGGATGTTTCCTCCCTTCCCGCATTTTCTTTGTCATTTTTGAAAGCAACATTTCGCGTAGATTTATCCAATCGTCTTTTGCACATACAGTCTTCATCAACCTCATAGACCTCGTTTCCGTCAATGATCAGCCTGGATCTCATACCTTCTTCTCCTTTGCTGCCTGCTCTTTACTATTTTATACTTACCGTACCTTGAATGTTCACCAAAACTGTGATTTCTGATCAGGAGCTCTTATTTTACTTTTCCGCTTCCTGACATATGACATATACATGACCGTGCATCCTGACATATTTCCTCATATTCTTTCATATACATATTCCAAAAGGGCATCTTTTATACTCACGGCCGGACAGGAGCCACTATGGAAAAGAAACCTCCCACACCCATGACGCCATTTGATGAATGGACTGTCCCAAAAGAACTCCATATGCTGAAGCTCCTTCTTCCATATACCCCTGCCTCTTTCAGGCAGATGCTGGGAATTCTTATTAAAGTCATGGAACTACAGCACACGGTCCAATATTTTGACCGGCAGAAAAACTTACTGCACGAACAGGATTTCTCTTCCGGATTCTCCTCTCCGATGAAAATGCTGGAAGAAATCTCCCCCTATCTCCCGCCGGAACAAGTCAATATGATGGAAACATTCCGCAATATGATGAATATAATGGATATGGTACAAATGATGCAGTCTTTTTCCGATGATTCCGGAAACACTGACCCGAATCAGGATAATACTGGCGGTACTGGCGGATTTGATCCTATGCAGCTTGTAATGGGAATGCTTTCCCCGGAGCAGAAGGATATGTTTGAAATGTACCAAACCATGTTCTCCCGGCCCGCAGAGTCTGCCGCCGGGGAATTTTCCTCCGATGGCAAAGAAAATTTTTCGGATCATAATTCCACAGACATGGAAGGAAACGCAGACGCAAAGCAGCCAGAAAGAGACATACAAAACGCAGAATCAAAGAATATTGATGATATAGAAAGGATGGATACAAATTATGAATGAATGGATAAACAACCCGATGCTGAAAAATATTGACCCGATAAAGCTGGAACTGATCCAGAAGGCCGCATCGCAAGTATCCGGAAAATCCGGGAAAGAGATGGCGCCAATCATGCTTGCTCTCATCACCAGCGCCAACCGGCAGAAGATCCAGTTCTCACAGGAAGAGATCAGCCTGATACTGGAAATCCTGAAAGAAGGGAAATCCAAAGAAGAACAGGCTCAGATTGACCAGACGATCCAGATGGTAACTTCGATGATCCGGAAAAATACGAAATAACATTATAATTTCTGGTTTTTCTTTTTCAAACCGTGTATACTGTTAGTATCGAAAAATTCCGCCTGTGCGGTTGGAAAATTTCCGTAAATACCATAGGATAGGAGAAAGCATCTGACATGAAAAATATCAGACTGATACTGGAATACGACGGCACCCGTTATCAAGGCTGGCAGCAGCCCGGGAAGAAGGATAGTCCCGGCACTGTTTCGGGCAGGCTCACAGCCACCTTGCAAAAAATGACCGGAGAAGGGATCGGGCTCTTTTGTGCCGCGCGCACAGAGCCGGGTGTCCATGCTTCCTGTCAGACGGTAAATTTTAAAACAGCTTCTTCCCTCTCCCCCTCTGAGATCCGCCGTATCCTGAACCAGTATCTTCCACAGGATATTGCTGTTCTCCGGGCGGATGAAGCTCCGGAGCGGTTTCATGCGTCCCTGAACCTCCTTTCCCAGACTTATACCTACCGGATCCGGACCGGCACGGAGCCGGATGTATTCCGTAGAAAATATATGCACCACATTTCACAGCCACTTGATATCCCGGCTATGAAAAAAGCAGCTTCTTCCCTGATCGGGATCCATGACTTCTACGGCTTTTCCTCCGGTAAAAATAAAAAGAGTTCAAAAAAGGAGTTTTTTGCCGCAGATATTTTTTCTCCTGAGCCTGATGAGCTTCGCATTATTCTGGAAGCATCCGCCTTCCTTCACCAGATGCCGCGCCTGATCACGGGAACCCTGGTGGAAATCGGTCTGGGACTGCGCCGCCCGGAAAGTATTCCGGACATATTGTCCGGGCAGGAACCCTCCGGAAAGCCAGTGCCCGCACATGGACTCTGCCTGACCGGTACCCGTTATATATCCGGCATAAACTAATTCCATATATACCTCATCTAATTCCACATGCACATCATCTGGTATACCAACACACTCACGGTCCATGCGGCAGCAGTCTGATACAATACGATTGCCGCCGTAAGTTTTCTGCTTCCCACTTCCTTTCTGATCATCGCGATCGTGGCCGTACAGGGTACATATAAAAGGCAGAATGTCATCATCGCACAGGCATTTGCCATGCCAAACCCCATTTTCTCCAGGACCTGTGCGAACCTCTCCATCCCCTCTGCCGTCGTAATATTCTGAATCCCAAACAGCACACTACAACTTGATACTACCACCTCCTTCGCCGCAATCCCGGAGATCAACGCCACGATGATCTGCCAGAAGCCCAGCCCGGCCGGCTGAAATATGGGCACTATCTTTTTTCCTATCATAGCCCCAAAGCTCTGGGACATATCTGCGACATACCCATTTATTCCAAAATTCAGGAGCAGCCACATCAAAACAGACGCCAGAAAAATTACGGTTCCCGCCTTGCAAAGATAATCTTTCACCTTCTCCCACACATACGCCGCAACCGTTCGGACATCCGGCGCCCGATACTCCGGCAGCTCGATCAACAGTGTATGTTCTGCCTTGCCGCCCTCCAGCTTTGACAGAACCCAGGCTGTAAGAGCCGCCACAAGAATACCAAGGAGATACATGGAATAACATGCCACCATGGCATATTTTCCAAAAAACATGGTGGAAAACAATACATATACCGGAAGTCTTGCGCTACAGGACATAAAGGGTGTAATCAGAATCGTCTTCAGCCTGTCCTTTGGGTGTTCCAGCGTCCGGGAGGCCATCACTGCCGGAACCGAACAGCCAAATCCCAGCAGCAGCGGAAGAAACGCCTTTCCTGAAAGCCCCAGCCTGCTCATCATATCATCCATGACAAAGGCGGCCCTCGCCATATATCCGCTGTCCTCCAGCACTGCCAGCGCCAGAAACAAAACAAAAATATTGGGGAGAAACGTCAGTATCCCTCCCACCCCGGACAGGATTCCTTCTACGATCAGGGACTGCAGCACCGAATTGACCTTCCAGCTTTCCAATAAAAGCCTGGTCCTTTCCAGGCAGAACTCCAGCCCGGCCTCGAAATATCCTTTCATCCAGCCCCCGACCGTAAAAGTCAGAAAAAATACAAGTCCCATGATTGTCAGAAAAGCCAGCATCCCCATCCATTTTCCAGTCAGATAACGGTCGATCCGGTCGGTTCGTCGTCCAGGATCCCCTACCGCGCTTTTCCTGTCCGGATCCTTTTGTGAGATATATGCAGTATTCTCCTGCTTATTTTTTACGGTCTGTGAAATGATATTTTCGATCCTTTCATATCTTCCGCCATTTGGCAGCACTGGATTCTCATATTCTTCATACCAGGCTGCCGCATCCAGCAGCAGGCCGATCCCTGTACGCTCTCTTGCGGATACCGCGATACAGGGAATCCCCAGCATCTCTGACAGACGGCACAGATCGATTTCCATCCCTCTCTTTTCTACAATGTCCATCATGTTGAGTGCCAGCACCACGGGCTTGTCCAGTTCGACCAGTTGTAATGTCAGGTACAGGTTTCTCTCCAGGGAGGAAGCGTCTGCTACATCTACGATCACATCTGCCTTTGCGCTCATGATATATTCTCTGGATACATTCTCTTCCATGGTATAACAATCCAGGCTGTAAACCCCCGGAAGGTCTGTCAGCCGAAAATTCCTCCCGTGGCAGGTTGTCCATCCTTCCTTTTTTTCCACCGTCACGCCGGGCCAGTTCGCCACTTTCAGGTTCGCCCCGGTACAGGCATTGAAAAGGGTTGTCTTTCCACAATTCGGATTCCCGATAAATCCAACCCTTATTATACTTTCACTCAAAAATTTGCCTCCTTTACCAGAATATGGTCAGCAATCTTTCTGCCGAGCGCAAAACGGACACCCCGGAATTTGATGATCACCGCCCCTCTTTTTTTGTTATTTAAAATCTCTACCCTCGTCCCATTAGTCATTCCCAATGCTTTCAGCCTCCGCTCCAGATCAGGTTCCAGGCGCATATCCAACACTTCGTATACATGGTGGTCCTTTCCCTCCTTCAGGCACATTTTCTTTTTCCTCCCCACTGGCATCTTCTTTTAAAATATATTGACGGAGAAAAAATTTAGAACAAAAAAACGGCTGTCCGGAAGAAACACCCACCTTTTCAGGTCATTTCTTTCCAGACAGCCGCTCTTATTTTTACTACAGTCCAAAGCAATACAATACTATGCTTTTTTATCCGCTTTTACCACCGTACGGCCATACATTTTTGTCATTTTATAGATATCTTCTGTCAGCTTCTCTGTGATCTGCCCCTTTTTCAGCCTCCACACCCAGTTATTTCCCAATGTGGACGGTATGTTGATCCTCGCCTTTTCGTCGAGACAAAGGAAATCCTGGATCGGGATCACGCAAAGATCCGCCACACTGCCCATTGCCATGGCAATAAAGTCCCAGGACAGGGTATCCTCGTCCAGTGCCGGCTTGCGCAAATATTCCTTCGCGAAATCCCTGCATTCCTTTCCTACATTGTGATACCATCCACGGGTCGTATCGTTGTCGTGGGTCCCGGTATATACCACACAGTTCGGGATATAAGTATGGGGCAGATAATTTGCCGCTTCCCTGGAGTCAAACGCAAACTGGATCACCTTCATTCCCGGGAATCCGGTATCCTTCAGAAGCTGAAGCACAGAATCTGTCAGGTACCCCAGATCCTCCGCGATGATATCCAGCTTTCCAAGCTTTCCCTCAATAGCCTTGAAAAATTCGATCCCCGGTCCCGGCTTCCAGCATCCGTTCACCGCCGTTTCATCCCCATATGGAATGGTATAATATTCATCGAATCCACGGAAATGGTCGATCCGGACTTTGTCATAAAGCTTGAAGCTGTAGGCGATACGCTTTGCCCACCAGTCATAACCAGTCTTTTTATGATAATCCCAGTCATACAACGGATTTCCCCACAATTGTCCCGTAGCGGAAAATGCATCCGGCGGGCAGCCTGCCACCGCGATCGGAAGGTTCTCTTCATCAAACTGGAACAGCTCCGGATTCGCCCAGGTATCTGCACTGTCAAATGCTACATAGATCGGAATATCCCCGATGATCTGTACGCCATTCTTGTTCGCGTAGGCATGCAGCTTCTTCCACTGGCGGTCGAACTCAAACTGCTGGAACCGATAGAAATCCATCTCCTCTTTCAGTTCCTTCTTTGCTTCCTTAAGAGCCTCCGGATCTCTGTCCCGGTATTTCTTCGGCCACTCGATCCAGCTCTTTCCGCCCTGCTGGTCCTTGATCGCCATATACAGGCAGTATCCTGTCAGCCATTCTTCATTTTGCTTTAAAAATTCTTCGTATTCCTCATTTGGGCGGAAACGCCGGAAAGCCTTCCTAAGCACCTTAAACCGGCTGAAATACAGAGCCTCATAGTCAATCCGGTCTTTTTGCTTTCCACAATCATGTGCCTTACATTCTGCTTTTGTCAGAAGCCCTTCTTTTCTCAAGGTCTTCAGATCAATGAAATACGGGTTCCCCGCGAAGGTAGAAAATGACTGGTACGGGGAATCTCCGTAACCTGTAGGGCCAAGAGGCAGAATCTGCCACTTGCTCTGTCCCGCTTTTTTCAACTGATCTACAAATTCATACGCTTCCTTTGAAAAGCAGCCGATCCCGTATTTGGATGGCAGTGCGAAAATCGGAAGCAAAATCCCACTCTCTCTCATGATGCTTCTCCTTTCCTATTCTTCCGCCTTTTTTGCGGCAGCACTTTCAGCAGCTTCCTTTTCCGGGACATTCCCTGCCTCTGAAATCTCATCTTTTTCAGAAACCTGATTCTCCCCGGACGCTGCCGGCCTTAATTTCCAGATATCTCTGTTATATTCCTCAATTGTTCTGTCAGAAGAGAAGAAGCCTGCTTTCGCGATATTTACCAGCATCTTTTTCGCCCATGCCGTTCTGTCTTCATAAGCCTTCAATGCTTCTTCCTTTTTCTTCGTATACGCCTTAAAATCAAGCAGAGTCATGAACCAGTCTTTATTCAGGAGTTCATTCTTCAATCTTGTGAGATTCTCTTCCTGGCCGATCTCCAACATTTTATCACAGGTGATAAAGTCTATCGCCGCTTTGATATCCGGATCCTTTTCATAGAACTTTCTGGATACATAATCCGCACGCTCATAATGCTTGATGACCTCGTTACTTTCCGCGCCGAACACAAAGATATTGTCATCTCCTACCAACTCATGAATCTCTACGTTGGCACCGTCTTCGGTTCCTAATGTCACCGCACCGTTGAGCATAAATTTCATATTGCCGGTTCCGCTGGCTTCTTTGGACGCAAGAGAGATCTGCTCAGAAATATCACATGCCGGGATCAGCTTTTCTGCCTTTGACACATTGTAGTTCTCTACCATGGCCACCTTCAGGTATGGGCTGACATCCGGATCCTGGTTTACGATCTTTTGCAGGCACAGGATCAGGTGAATGATATCCTTAGCGATCACATACGCCGGAGCCGCCTTTGCTCCAAAGATCACGGTGATGGGGGTGGTCGGCTTCTTTCCTGCCTTAATCTCCAGATATTTATGGATCACATAGAGGGCGTTCATCTGCTGCCGCTTGTACTCATGGAGGCGCTTGATCTGGATGTCAAAAATGGACTCCGGATTCAGTTCGATTCCCTGGGTTTCCTTTAAGTACCCACAAAGCACCTTTTTGTTTTCATTCTTGATATCCAAAAGCTTCGCCAATACTTTCTCGTCATTTTCAAATTCCAGCAGCTTTTCCAGTTCCTTCGCGTCCTTCTTGTATCCGGTTCCGATCTGCTCATCCAAAAGCTTCGTCAGCAGAGGGTTGCAGTATAAAAGCCAACGGCGGAAGGTGATACCGTTTGTCTTATTATTAAACTTCTGCGGATAGAGCCGGTAGAAATTGTGCAGCTCATTCTCCTTTAATATCTCTGTATGCAGTGCCGCTACACCATTCACACTGAACCCGTAATGAATATCGATATGAGCCATATGCACTACATCCGCGTGGTCAATGATCGCAACACTTTCATCGGAATATTCTTCTGTCTTTTCCTCATGATCCTCCGTAAACTTTCTGCTGATGGAATGCTTACTGAGAACCGTATATTTTCTCCTTACCTTGTCATCTAAGATCTCAATGATCGGCACAAGCTGTGGAACCACTTTTTTAAGATAAGCCATCGGCCACTTCTCCAGTGCTTCCGCCAGAATCGTATGGTTGGTATAAGCACAGGTCCTGGAAACCACGTCAATGGCATCATCCATGTCCATTCCGCGTGCCGTCAGAAGACGGATCAGTTCCGGAATCACCATGGTCGGATGGGTATCGTTGATCTGGATCACCGCGTATTCCGGCAGGTCATAGAGGCTGCTTCCCCTTGCCATACATTCATCCAGGATAAGCTGCGCCCCATTGCTGACCATAAAATACTGCTGATAGATCCGAAGCAGACGTCCGTTGTCATCGCTGTCATCCGGATACAGGAACAATGTCAGGTTCCTTGCGATATCTTCTTTGTCAAAATTGATTCCATCTTTTACGATTGTTTCATCTACACTGTCCACATCAAACAGATGCAGCTTATTGGTACGGTTTTCATAACCGGTTACTTCGATATCATACATCCTGGACTGCAGGGTCAGCCCTTTAAATGAAACCGGATAAGACACATCTGTTTTTACGAGCCAGCTCTTATCCTCTATCCATGGATTCGGCGTTTCTTTCTGCAAACCATTTTCAAATTCCTGTTTAAACAGTCCCAGATGATAATTCAGCCCGATTCCGTCTCCGCACATTCCCAGTGTCGCGATAGAGTCCAAAAAACATGCCGCCAGGCGGCCCAGGCCGCCGTTCCCAAGTGACGGCTCCGGCTCGGTCTCCTCGATCTCGCAGATGTCTTTCCCATTCTTCGCAAGGACATCCCGTACTTCCTCGTAGATTCCAAGATTGATCATGTTGTTGGATAACAGCTTTCCGATCAGGAATTCCGCGGAAATATAATAAATCTTTTTCTTGTCCTGTGGCGCTTCCTTTTCCTTCGCAAGTTCCTGCACCATCTGAAGAAGCGCGCCATAGATTTCCTCATTTGATGCTTCCGTAATTGCTTTTCCTAATTTCTTTTGCAACATCTCCTGCACGTTCATGATCTGTTTCCATTCCTTTCTCTTTCTATCTCTTTTAACACAGCAGGCAAAGCCGCGAAGCGGCATACTTCCTTATGCGGCTGTGCGCGTCACATGATACTGTGCGGCAGATTCGTCTGACGCTCAATATAATATAACTCAATGGGGTCAATAGGATCGATGGGATTTTCCTGCTCCATCTTCACATTGCGTCCATGACGGCGCAGAAGCTCTCCGCCCTTATTATAAAACCAGAAGGAATAGGTCAGGATCAGCTTCACCCTGCCCATCTTTTCCTTTGTTGTCTTGTTATAATAATTGCCCCCTGTCTCAAAGGCCGTTTTCCTGTGAATCATAGAGATCAGCTCTGTCTCACAGGTCACCGGCTCCGGCAGGATCGTATAGGCTCTGCCCACACAGTCCGGCTTATGGGCGTCACTTCCCCCTACCCGGACCTTGTCATACTTCCGGGCAAGCTTCAACGCATTCTCGTTCGATTCAACCGACTCGCAGCAGTTAAATGCTTCTACAAAGTCAAACCGCTTCATCAACTCCGGCGACCTGCGAAAACGCTTTGTATTGGTAAAGCTGAGATACTTCTCTCCGCATGGATGGGCGGGTCCAAGCACCCCTCCGTTGCGGTGTACAAAATCAATCAGTACCGATACCGGCATCCCCCTCATCTCCAATACCCGCATCTTCACTCCTTCCGGCATAATGACCAGTATATGGCCGGCATCTCTGGTATCGTACTCAATGCCTTTGAGAACAACAAAATCCGTATGCCGCTTTCCCTTGATGTGATTCTTCCAGTAACGGTATCCCTTGTAAGTATTATGGTCTGTGATCACCATCCCCTGGAAGCCTTTTGCCTTAAGAAGCATAATGTACTCTTCCACACTGACCTTACTGTCAAGAGATCCTTCTTTTACATGGCAATGCATATCGATTTTCATTACATATACCATCTCCTTTTATGATCCTCTGCTTTTGCTTCTTCCGTTTATACCCTGTTCTGCCTGTCCTCCTTATTTAATTTTGCTGTTTTCTTATTTCTTATTCTTCTTTGGAGCCGCTTTTTTGCTTTTTGTTTTTTTTGCTGCCGCGCCTTTTTTGGCCGCTGTGCCTTTTTTGGCTGTAGAAGGCTTTCCATCCAGTTCATCGATCATGGCACGGGCTTTTGCTACTTCATTGGCAGTGGAATTCTGTTCCCGGATTTTTTTCGCTTTTGCCAATGTCTGCTTTTTCCTTTTTCCGGATTCCATCATTAGCTGTACGGCAATACCCGCGACAGCAAGCACCGCAATGGCAGCGATCCGTATGACCGGGTTGTCAAAGGGCAGAAAAGAAACAATTCCTGCGCCTGCCCCGGCCGCGCCATATATGCCTGTTATAATGATAACAATCAATTCCGCAAACCGAACCGTAAGTAACGCTACTACCAGGCCAATCCCAAGGCATCCCAGTCCCAGCTTCCACTCTTGCGGCCGAAGGAGAACAACAGCCAGTGAACTTCCTGTGATCCAGGCAAGAAGAAAGACACCCACATGATAAAACACAGCGCCCAGAATTGCCAGAAGGATCCCCGCGGCAGCGCCACAGACCAACGTCATCCTGGAATCCAGATGAAAATAAACCGCTGCACCCGTACCAATACCGAAACCGATCCCCAGTCCCAGAAGTGCAGCCCACACCCGTATGAGCTTCAGCCCAAAAAAGCACCATAAAAGTCCGATCACAATGGAAAGGACAGACGCAATCATCAGTGCGTTTTTAAATGGTCCCATTCCTTCCAGATTCTTGAGTATGGCCTCGTAATCTACCCCCTGTACGCTTCTTAACAATGTGTTTACATCCATGTCTCTCACTCCTTATCCCTTATAAATTTTTCTCCCTTTACCGATGAAGTTACTTTGGTTTATTAATTTTATTCTACCAATTTTTCCTATATTATACAAGAAAAAAATGAGAGGACGTTGACATTTTAGGAAACATTCATTAGAATATTGCGTATACATTTACTGTGCATTCACAGAATGTAAACATGTTGCAGGTAAACAAAGACCCGCAACATGACCTACATCAAAGATCAAAGGAGTCAGATATATGGAACATTTAATCATTCCTGATGGATATCATTCCCCGCTGACGATCCGGGAAACCGAGGTTGCCATTAAGGAAGTCAAAGACCATTTTGAACGCGCACTGGCAAAATCCCTTCACCTGACCCGCGTCTCTGCCCCCCTGTTCGTCCGGCCGGAATCCGGATTGAATGACAATCTAAACGGTATCGAACGCCCGGTTGCTTTCGGCATCAAGGAGCAGGACGAAGCCCAGGCAGAGATCGTCCATTCCCTTGCCAAGTGGAAACGTCACGCGTTAAAGCACTACGGATTTCATTCCGGGGAAGGATTATATACGGATATGAGCGCCATCCGCCGGGACGAGGATACAGACAATGTCCATTCCTTATATGTGGACCAATGGGACTGGGAAAAGGTCATTTCCAGGGAAGAACGAAATACGGAGACACTTGAATATACGGCGCGGAAGGTATTCAGTGCTTTGAAGGAAACTGAGTATTTCATCTCCAGACGGTATAATTACATACAGCCGCTCCTGCCAGATGATATTTTCTTTATCAGCTCCCAGGAGCTGGAAGATATGTACCCGGACTGTACGCCAAAGGAGCGGGAGAACCGGATCACAAAAGCGAAAAAAGCGGTCTTTGTTTCCCAGATTGGAAAAGAGCTTGCTTCCGGGAAGAGGCATGACGGCCGCGCGCCGGACTATGATGACTGGGAACTGAACGGGGATATCCTCGTCTGGTATCCGGTACTCAATATGGGACTGGAGCTTTCTTCCATGGGTATCCGCGTAGATGAAGAGTCTCTGTCCAGGCAATTGAAGCTGGCAGGCTGTGAAGAACGCGCGGAACTGCCGTTCCAGAAGGCACTGTTAAACAAAGAACTGCCCTATACCATCGGCGGTGGTATCGGACAGTCCAGGATCTGTATGTATTATCTTCGTAAAGCCCATATCGGGGAAGTCCAGGCATCGATCTGGCCAGAGGACATTCTGAATTCCGCAAGGGAACACGGGGTTCAATTATTGTAACTGTGAGGGGACTGAACAGTTACGTATGATCAACGCGCGTCCGCGGCGGCTTACAGGCCGGAAGCGGGCACGCGTTTTACGAAGTATCCGGCAAAATGCGCCAGTGACGCGTTTTGTCGGATTTTATATTCTACAGAATCCCCAGCCCTTCCAGCAAGATCTTCGCGCCGATCAGGATTAAGATGATTCCTCCGCACAGCTCTGCTTTCGCCCGGTATTTGGTTCCGAATATGCTTCCGATCTTCACTCCCACAGCCGAACAGACGAAGGTAACCACGCCGATGAAAGAGACTGCCGGGACGATGGAAACATTCAGAAATGCAAATGTTACACCCACAGCAAGAGCATCAATGCTCGTCGCCACAGCCAGAAGGAACATGGATTGAACTGTCATGGAACCGTCCATATGCTCATCCCCGTCAAAAGCCTCCTTGACCATCTTTCCTCCTATGATCAGTAATAGGATAAACGCAATCCAATGGTCATATTCCGTAATCACATCCGTAAAAAATCTCCCCAGGTAATATCCAATCAGAGGCATCAGCGCCTGAAATCCTCCAAACCAGGCGCCTGCAATGCACATATGCTTTTTGTTGATCTTTCCCAGAGACAGCCCCTTACAGACAGAGACCGCGAACGCGTCCATGGAAAGTCCTACGGCTAATATAAAAAGTTCGATAATTCCCATTTTTACTCATCCTTTCTATATTTTCTACTTTTTTCCTATTGTTCCGGAAAAATATCCTTTTTCATCCCCATCGTATCACTTTGCAGCAGAAACCGTATTTTTTCAGATTCTTTCTCAAATTCCGGAAGGAGCTTTCCATATTTTTCCACAATCTGCCCTATCACCCTTTCCCTTTTTCCGAACCAGAAGTCATCCAGGCATCCCGTTTCTTCCTGAAAAAAATTTTTTATCTCTTTCTCCCTTTTTGGATCGCCGTATATTCCAGAACCCAAATCTACTTTTATCCATTGTCCATTCATATAAAACATTTCCAGCCTGACATGCGGAAATCTCTTCTCTGGGCCCAGCACGCCAATATAGTCTATACGCGCCATAACCGACAACTTTCTGGAAATGACCATCCCACACACTACAAGCCAGTCTTTGCTTTTGAAAATGGGAACATATTTGTTCAAAAATTCATCGGAGAATAAAACCTGCTCAAATGTTTCCTTTTCCATCAGGCTGTCTATTTCACTTTTAGATAATACCCGGTTCAAATACGGCAAACAACGATAACGGCTGATATACTTTATCACCGGTACAAAAGATCCGGCCGTCACTATATAAAAAAAGGAAAGATAAAGGAAATCTTCTAAATCTCCAATGAACCGATAGGTCAGTGTTCCGGTGACACAGATAAACACGCAGAACAGCCATAGCATACTTAAGATCATTTTCTTCAATGGATAATATCTGATCCACTCTATTTTCCGTATCAGATGCCTGTTTTTCCCGCGTCCTCCATCTGCCCCCGAATTTTCCCCCGTAAAGATATGCCTGACAATCATTCTGCTGATAGCGCCAGGTACATTCGAGATAATGAACAGAATGCCCCCAATAACGACAAACATGCACAGCAGGATGAATATCGCTCTTAAATAAGCTTTCACATAAAACAAAAGTTCTTCCTCCCTCCTATGGCCTGCGTATGGATGTCCCTTTTTTCGCGTTCCTGAGTTTTTAACCAGCGCCTCTTTGTCCGGAGTGCTGTTTTCTAATCCAGGCATCCCATAATTTTTATATAATCCTCCGTCTTATCCCTCATGATGTGAAGACCCTGATCCAGTTCCTCCAACGGAAACCGGTGGGTAATCAGTGCCCTGGGAGCAATCCTTCTATCAACTAATTTATTTAACACATAATTCCAGTCATCCTGCCGGCACTCTGCCTTCTTGTCATTCTGAGGGTAAGAAAAGGACGAATTCCAGGTTCCTGTTACTGTCAGTTGATTGCGCAGGATTTTCCAGTATACGGCTTTTTCCAGATTCATATCCGAAAATGGATTTCCCACCAGCATAACCTTGCCTGCGGGAGCCGTATATTCTATGGCCCAGGCAAGCGTCTCATTTTTCCCAACGCACTCAAAAAACACATCCACGCCTGCTCCGCCTGTACGCTCCGTCAGCCATTGTCCGGGATCCTGTACCCTGCTGTCACAGTAAAAATCTTCCGGCAGGCCAAGCTTCACTGCCATCTGCTTCTGAAAGCCCTTATTACCAATAGAAAATATATTCCGAACTCCTGCTTCCATGAGAAACATGATCAAAAGAAGCCCTATCGTACCAAGTCCACATACGGCTACTGTGTCTGTCTGACCCGGCGCGATCCGTCTCATTGCATGGACAGCCACTGCCATTGGCTCCAGCATAGCAGCTTCTTCAAATGTCACGCTGTCCGGCAACTGGATCAGATTCTCCACCGGAACTGCCACAAACTCTGCAAAGCTACCGTTCCTGCGGGAACCCAGATAACTGTAATGCCTGCACATCTCGTATTGCTCTTTCTGACATGGTATACAGGTCTTGCAGGGAATCAGGGGAAAGATTCCTACCCGCTTCCCCAGCCATCCTTTATCTACAGCCGAACTGGTTTTTGCCACAATGCCAGAGAATTCATGTCCCGGAATAAGTGGAAATGAATACGTACCATTCTGATAGATCCTTGGAATATCAGAGCCACAGATTCCAACCGCTCTCACCTCAGCCAGTACCTCCCTGTCACCCAATATTGGTAGTTCCACTGTTTCCAATCTCAAGTCATCAATGCCATGCAAACTCCATGCTTTCATCGTTTGCCCTCGCTCTTTATCATACATGTTGTAGCTTCTTCAAAAAAGCATCCGCCAGCTCCGGCCAGACTGCGACTTCCGGTTCCGGTACCCTGAGATTCCCTTCCTTCTGCTGCTTTTCCTCTTCCTCCCATTCCTTTTGAACCCTTTCCGGCACCGTCACCTCTTTTGACTGCACCTTTCTCATGACACGCACAAGCTGTTCCTCCGTATAGAGATTCATATGCACCCCATTTGCCCAGTCATCATCAGCCAGCGACAATCCATGCCTCCCACGGGAGAACATATGGAACGCACAGGGAACTCCCTTCTCCCTGCATGCCCGGATATACATCCCACTGTTCTCTACCGGCACCGTCTCATCCGTTGCGGTAGCCCACAGAAAACAGGGGGGTGTCTGTCCGGTCACCTGTTTTTCCAGCGACATATATTCCAGTTCCTCCGGCGTGGCATCCTCTCCTAAAAGCGCGATAAAAGAGCCTCTGTGCGCCTTTTCCCCGGACGTGATGACCGGATAGCTCAAAATAGCAGAATCCGGCCTGTTTGAAATGCCGCTATATTCCTCAGACGGATCCTGGATATCCCCATAATGTACACACAGGCTGCCGCACAGATGCCCACCCGCGGAAAACCCGCAGACAGTCAGCTTGTCTTCTGCCACGGCAAATTCCTTTGCATGCTTCCGGATATAACGCACTGCCCGGGAAATGTCCCGTAAAGGCTGCAGCTTCAGGGGAACTGTCTGGATAAAATTAATGGTGTATGTCAGTACAAAAGCCTGATATCCCTTTTCATAAAATTTCAATGCCACAGGCTCCCCTTCTGACGGCGCCACCACACAGTAGGCACCTCCCGGTACTACCAGGATACATGGTCTTTTTTCCTCGTCCTCATGAAGATAGGATGTAATATTCGGAACAAATCCAAAGGCATGTTCATAAGAGTATTCTTCCTGCTTCCATATCTGATATGTTTTTGTGATCATATTACCTCCATCTAGCTGTATCGTTCATCGATAACCCATTTTGGTATTCACAAAATCCCGGCATCCATCAACACCGGATGCCGGGATCTTAAAGTACTTTTCTGTTTCTTATATATTTATTCTTCTCCGTAAACTGCTACCAGCTTTTTCAGGTAAGCATATCTTTCCATAGCTTCCTTCTCATTCTGTGCGAAGAGTTTTGCAGCCTTTTCCGGATTTGCTCTCTTCAGGGCATTGTAACGAACCTCGCCGTCCAGGAATGCCTGATAGTCTTCCGCCTTTGGTTCCTTGCTGTCCAGAGTGAACTTCGCGCCTTCCGCTGCCGGGTTGTACCGGAAGTTATTCCAGTATCCACACTCTACTGCCAGCTGTTCCTCTGTCTGCGCCTTGCTCATGCCCTTCTTGATACCATGGTTGATACATGGAGCGTAAGCGATGATGAGTGACGGTCCCGGATAAGCCTCTGCCTCAGAGATAGCCTTTACAGTCTGATTGAAGTCAGCACCCATAGCGATCTGTGCAACATATACATATCCATAGCTCATTGCAATACCAGCAAGGTCTTTCTTCTTGGTTTCTTTTCCGCCTGCGGCAAACTGTGCGGTCGCACCGGTCTTAGTCGCCTTGGAGGACTGTCCGCCTGTGTTAGAATAAACCTCGGTATCAAATACCATGATATTGATGTCTTTTCCACTTGCAAGCACGTGGTCAACACCACCGAATCCGATATCGTAAGCCCATCCGTCACCACCGAAGATCCACTGGGATTTCTTAGCAAGG
>CAZFXM010000016.1:0-78907 GCA_964523125.1 uncultured Clostridium sp.
CTTTCATATTTTTCTCGGATTTTCAATTTATGTTATTAGTTTCCGAGACCACACTTCTTTACCACCATTAAAACTTTTGGTGATGGTTGCAATGGCATTTTTCTATTTAAAAGTTGTATTTCTTATTACGGACACAGATTTTAAAGCTATACACCTGTGTCTTTTTCTGCCATTGATCTTCATTTCGGCACATTTGTCATGCCTGCCGGAAAGTAAGCTGACAATCTGGGAATTTTATTCTATCCGCCAACTCTATCTGTTTGGTTTTATATTTTATTATTTTTATCGCCTGAAAACCGCACAAAATTCTGATCAACAAAAACGTATGGCGCGTTACAAACCTTTATTTCGTGCATCCTTTTTTATAACATCCGCAATTGTACTGGAAGATACCATCGTGATTTTCTTTTTAGATGCAGTAACTGCTGCCATTCCTTTTATGAATGAACGTAATGTTTCAGAAGATATACTCTCGATCTTTTATGCAGTATTTCTTTTGTCATCTATATGGCAGGCTGATAAACAAAAACCTTCCATCATTCCTTCTGAGGAAAAACCGGAAGAATGGAAAGAAGAAAAAACTCCTGCTTTATTTCATCAGGAAGCTCTTTTCACCCAGGACGAAATGGAACAGAGATTTGCCGATCTATATCAATTGACCAAAAGGGAACGGGATATTATGCATCTCCTGCTGAAGGACAAAACCAATCAGGAAATCAGTGAACTTCTGTATATCGCGACCGGTACCGTAAAATGTCATATCCATAATATTTATGAAAAAATGGATATAACGAAACGAAGCCAGTTGATCAGCTTGTACTACTCTCAAATTTATGAAAATGATATACAAAAATAGAATATTTTTTCTAAGATTCAGACAGGAAAAGAGGACTGTCTTCCCGACAGCCCCCATTTCCTGTTTTTATGCTTCGTATACGAGCTCTCCATCCATAATGGTCGCCACCACCTTGGTTTCAAGAATTTCTTTCGGTTCCACCGCAAACAGATTCTTATCCAAAACGATGATATCTGCCAGCATCCCCTTCTCCAGCGTGCCGAAGTCCTGTTCACAGCCTTCCACATAAGCAGAACCCCATGTGTAAGCCTTCAGCGCTTCAGCCAGCGTGATCCTCTGCTTTGGATACCATCCTCCCTCCGGCTTGCCCTCAAAGGTCTGACGGGTGACCGCTCCATAAATCTCACACATCGGCTCCAGCCCGACTACCGGAAAATCACTTCCGAGAGAAAGGATCATTCCTGCATCCAAAAGCTCCCGCATCGGCCAGGAATATCTCGCTCTCTCCTGCCCCACCGCAGCTTCTTTGTCTCCATATAGGCCATTTCCCTTATCGCCGCCCTCCAGGTCGAACAGCATATGCCACGGCTGCATACAGCCACAGATCCCAAGTTTTTCAAAACGAGGGATATCATCCGGATGTACGGTCTCAAGATGCTCCTGTACATGGCGGAGATCCTGTTTTCCATAAAGCCTCTCACCTTCTTCAAAAATATCCAGTACCTCACGTACTGCACGGTCACCGATGGTATGGATCCGAAGTGCCACTCCATCCTTGATCGCTTCCAGTGCCTGCTTCTTAAACTCCGTCATATCTACGGAAGTAGTGCCGCAGGTATTTGGATCATTGGTATAAGGTTCCAGAAGATATGCGGTAAATACACCGGTCACACCGTCAACCAGCTGTTTTAACCCTCTGACTCTAAGCTTTCCATCGGCATATTTCTTCTGCAATGCGGCAAAGCTTTCTTTTTCATATTCCGTGATATTGGGATACATCATTACCCTCGTAGTCAGTGTCCCTTTCTTTTCCATTTTTTCAAAATATGGAAGCGGATCATCGTGGGCTCCATAAGGTGATACCAGACTGCAGCTCGTAATTCCAAGTTTTTTCATTTTATCAAACAGGTTCTCATAAATCTGCAGATAAATTTCATCAGAAGGACTGCAGATAGCATCTGTAAATGAAAAGGAAGCACCGTCATAAAATCTTCCTGTCAATTCCCCGTTTTCGTCCTTCTCGATCACACCGTCCGCCGGGCTTTTTGTATCTTTTGTAATCCCTATTTTGTTAATAGCACATGTATTGACGATAACCGTATGCATATCTGCCATCTGTAGAACTACCGGCCTGTCAGCTATGATCCGGTCAATATCTCTATAAGTGGGAAGAATCTGGTCTTTCCAGATCAGATTATTCATCATAAATCCATATACCCACTCATTATCCGGATGACTGTCAGCAAAGTCCTTCGCCATCTGAATAGCTTCTTCTTTGCTTCCTGCCGCAAGCAAGTTAAAAGAAAAGTCCGGATCTTCCAGAAAAGCCCCCTGGGTAATGTGCGTATGTCCATCATTAAACCCTGGAAGGATCAGCTTGTCACCACAGTCGATCACTTTCGTATCTGAACAAATATATTCCTTGATCCCTTCGCCTTTTACCACTGCTGTGATACGGTTTCCCTCTACCGCAATCCCGCCTGCAAAAGGCTTTGCACCTGTTCCATCAAATATAGCATTCCCTTTTATTACGATAGATGCATGATTCATATGTATTCCTCCATTTTATTCATTTTTCTGTTTTTATTTCTTACTCAAATGTCATTCCAGATGCCGATATCATCATTCTATCAGGCAGTTTTCATTTTTTTCAGGCGTTTCATTTCCACAGTTACCAATACAAGTGACAATACAAATGACAGGATATCAGACACTGGCTGTGAAAACCATACCCCGGTAACTCCCATCATATTTGCCATGATAAAAATGGCCGGGATTCCAAAGATAATGTAACGGCAGATTCCAAGGACAGTAGATTCTACCACACGCTCTACTGCCTGGAAATAGCCGGATGTCAGGTTTGCCGTCAGCCCCAGCGCGGTACATGAGATCACGACCCTGGTATACTTCGCCGCGATCGGGATCAGCTCGGAACCGGCGCCGATGAACAGAGTACATACCGGTGTCGCCAGAATCCAGAATACGATCGCCAGGGCATAGACCGCGATCAGATTGCCAACGATCCCGACTTTGATCAGATTCATTACACGGTCATACATCTTCGCTCCAAAGTTGTAGCTTGCGATCGGCTGCAATCCTCCTGTTGTTGACTGCGTGATCATCATCAGAATATATACCACATATCCATTGATCACAGCAAATGCCGCGATATCCAGTTCTCCTCCGAATTTTCCCAAAAAGTTGTTCAATACGATCGTAAATACGGTAGAGGATGCCTGTACCAGCAGATATGGGAACCCGATCTTCACAATATTTCCGATGATTTCTGAATCAAATTTTAAATCCGACATCCGAACCTTAAAGATGGTATTTTTACTAAAGAAGAAATACAAAATAAAAAATCCCCAGATTCCGATCGATGATGCGTAGTACCCTGCGCATCCTGCGATTCCCAGTTTAAAAAGAAATACACTTGCGTAGAGCCATACCAGTGCCAGAACTGCGGAAAGTGTCATAGCCCATGTAGCAATGCTGGGTTTTTCATCCACTCTGGCCATATAGACAGCAATATGTCCGATAATGCAGAACGGATATCCGACCATAAATACACGGATAAACAGGACAATAGAATCAAACAGATCCGGGGTTGCTCCCAACAGCCCCGCAACCGAACCCGCAAAAATAAAGATCACTATTGAAATAACCATGATCACGATAAAGCTGAACCACAATCCCTGTCCATATACTTTTCTTGCCCCCTCTTCATCACCGTCTCCCAGCTTCATGGCAGCTAACGTAGAAACACCAATAGCAAAGAAACCTCCCAGCGCCAGCATAAAATATTCCAGAGGCATGATCAGACCCACACAGGCAAGACCCATCTCCCCTAAGCCTCTTCCAATTATGATACCTTCAAACATAACCATAACCCCCTGTGCCAGCATTCCTACTAATGTAAGAAAACTGTACTTCACAAACAGCCCCGCTATTGGTTTGGTACCCAGTTCTCTGGATTCAGAATTCTGTTCTTGTTTCTTTTCTTCATTCATTTCTTGTTTCCTTCCTCTCTTGTTTATTTTGCCTGCCGATTTAGCACGCCTGTTTTTATGTTTGTATTATATGGCAGTTTATTCTATGTTTACATCCCAACTTTGTATATATTTTACCTAAACTTTCAGTCTAGTTTTGCCTAAACTTATCGCGTATTGATATAAACCTTTGCCGTTATCACGTCTATTTACATACAATTGCACAAAAAAACAGATTCAGACAATGTCTCTTTACTGATGAGGCATTGTCTGAATCTGTTCTTCATTATATATTGGGCAATCATTTCGTGCCAGATTATAGACTTTATACTTCCTTATTCATTCGCGGCTCCTACAAACTATCCCCTGCTTTTCGTTCCGGTTCCATCTCGTTTAGATACCTTCAGTCGGTTTAATATTACTTCTTTTTCTCCAAATTTTCCTTTTGCTTCTGCTCCTTCTTCAAACAGATACACGCATTCCATCTCATCCTTTTTCTGCAGCTTCATCCCCCGGACACCCACGGCGCCTTTTTTCTTTTCCGGAACCTCTGCTGCCGGGAACCTCAGGAAATATCCTCCTTTAGTCTGCAGAACAATATGCTGGTTCTCCGTCACTACCTGTACGGAAATCACCGCATCCTCCTCCTGAAGCTTCGTAGCCGCAATGGTACGCTTCGCCACCTGGAATTCCGTACCTTCCACACGTTTGATCATGCCCTGCTTTGTGGCAAACAATATCTTGGCATACCGCATCTGTTCCATATCGCAGACCATTATGATCTGCTCCTCTGTACTGGCATAGTTGCTCACATTGTCGATCGGCGTCCCTTTATCACGGAATTTTCCATAGGGAAGATCTAGCACTTTCACCTGATGCATTTTCCCCGTATCCGTAAACAGGCAGATCCTTCCCGTATTCATGCAGTGAACCACATATTTATTTTCATTGTCTGCCGCTTCCCGGTTTCTCTCGTATACGGACAGATCCACCGTCTTGGCATAACCGAAGCGATCCATCAGAAATACCACTTCCTGTTCCTCGACCTTCTTTTCTTCAAAGACAGCTTCCTCCGCGTTTTCAATGGCCGTGCGCCTCTTTCTGCCATACTCCTTTTTGAACGCATCCAGCTCCTCAATGATCACCTGTGCCATGGAATCATAGTTATTCAAAATATCCTCGTATCTGGCAATATTTTTCAAAGTCTCTTCATGTTCTTTCTGAAGCGCCTCGATCTCCAGCCCGATGAGTTTATAAAGACGCATCTCCAGGATCGCTGTCGCCTGCCGCTCGGTAAACCGGAGCATCGCCGCCATTTTTTTTGAAATACCGGTCTTGAACTTGATATTGTCTGTCACACCGTTGACCAGACAATTTCTGGCATCCTTCACCGACTTACTTCCACGCAGGATCTCAATGATCAGATCTATGACGTCACATGCCTTGATCAGTCCTTCCTGTACTTCCTTGCGTTCCAGCTCTTTGGCAAGCAATGTCTTATATTTCCTTGTCATCAGCTCAAACTGGAAATCCACATGATGCTCAATGATCGCTTTCAGCCCCAATGTCTCCGGCCTGCCGTTTGCGACTGCCAGCATATTGACTCCGAAGGTATCCTCCAGACGAGTCTTTTTATAGAGCATATTTTTCAGATTTTCGATATCCGTTCCCTTTTTCAGCTCCAACACGATCCGGATGCCTTCCTTGGAAGACTGATTAGAAATATCCACAATGTCCGTTGTTTTTTTCGTCTCTACCAGGCTTGCCACATCATTTAAAAACTTTCCGATCCCGCTTCCGATCATCGTATAAGGAATCTCTGTAATGACAAGCTGCTTTTTTCCGCCCTTGAGCTCTTCAATCTCCACCTTACCCCGAAGCTTGATCTTCCCCTGCCCTGTCTCATAGATATCCAACAGGTCATCTTTATTGACCACGATCCCGCCTGTCGGAAAATCAGGGCCCTTCACGTACCGCATCAACTGCTTTGTGCTGATCTCGTCATTTTTCATATATGCTTTTACGGCGTCAATGACCTCGCACAGATTATGTGTAGGAATGCTGGTAGCCATTCCCACCGCAATGCCTTCCGCGCCATTGATCAATAGGTTTGGCACACGCACCGGGAGTACCAGTGGTTCTTTCTCTGTCTCGTCAAAATTGGGGCCAAAGTCTACCACATTTTTATCCAGATCAGACAGATACACCTCCTGAGTAAATTTCGCGAGCCTTGCTTCCGTATAACGCATGGCCGCCGCTCCGTCTCCTTCGATGGAGCCGAAGTTGCCGTGTCCGTCTACAAGGATCATGCCTTTTTTAAACTCCTGGGCCATCACGACCAACGCTTCATAGATGGAACTGTCTCCATGGGGGTGATATTTACCCATCGTGTCGCCCACGATACGGGCACATTTCCGGTAGGGCCTGTCATACCGGATACCCAACTCATGCATATCATAAAGCGTCCTGCGCTGTACAGGCTTCAGGCCGTCCCGGACATCCGGAAGAGCACGGGCGATAATGACGCTCATAGCATAATCAATATAAGATTTTTTCATCAAGTCCGAATATTCGGTCCGGATGATCTGTGGTTCACTACTGCTCATATTCTACTCCTGTTCCGGCCAGTATACACGGCGGTCATATTTTACGTTAACCGCATGTATCCCTGACTTATATATCCAACTCCGCTTCGGTTGCGTTTTCATAGATAAATGCCCGTCTCGGCGGCACTTCCGTTCCCATCAGCATCTCTGTAATACCGGACGCCATTCTTGCGTCCTCGATCTCCACCAACTTTAAAAGCCGCTTTTCCGGGTCCAGAGTTGTCTCCCAGAGCTGCTGGGCATCCATTTCTCCCAGGCCTTTATACCTTTGGAGGGTAAACGGGCCATCATGGGTTTTTCGGTATTTCTCCAATGCGGCATCGTCATAGAGATATTCTTCCTCCCCTTTTTTCGGCATAGCTTTATAAAGAGGCGGCATGGCAATATATACATGCCCTTCAAAGATCAGTTCCGGCATAAAACGGTAAAACAGCGTCAGTAAAAGGGTAGATATATGAGCCCCGTCCACATCGGCATCTGCCATAATGATAATCTTATCATACCGAAGCTTCGTAATATCAAAGTCATTGCCGTACCCTTCAGAAAAACCGCATCCAAAGGCGTTGATCATTGTCTTGATCTCCGCATTCGCAAGTACTTTATCGATACTCGCCTTTTCCACGTTCAATATTTTTCCCCGGATCGGCAGGATTGCCTGATAATTCCGGTTCCTTGCCGTCTTCGCCGAGCCTCCGGCGGAATCCCCCTCCACGATAAAGATCTCACATTTCTTTGGGTCCCGGCTCTCACAGTTGGCCAGTTTCCCGTTACTGTCAAAGGAATACTTCTGCTTAGTCAGCAGATTTGTCTTCGCTTTTTCCTCTGTCTTACGGATCTTCGCCGCCTTCTCCGCGCTGGAAAGTACCGTCTTTAACGTTTCCAGGTTCCGGTCAAAATACAAAACGATCTCGTCCCCGGTCACTTTTCCAGCCGCCTTTGCCGCGTCCGGATTGTCCAGCTTGGTCTTCGTCTGTCCTTCAAACCGGGGATCCGGATGCTTGATGGATACAATGGCCGTCATGCCGTTACGGATATCCGCCCCGGTAAAATTGGTATCCTTCTCCTTCAAAATTCCCAGTTCCCTTGCGTACTGGTTCATCACTGTTGTAAATGTAGTCTTAAATCCGGTCAGATGGGTACCGCCCTCGGAATTGTAAATATTGTTGCAGAATCCCAGTACATTTTCATGAAATTCATTGACATACTGCAGTGCCACTTCCACTTCGATTCCTTCGGATTCGCCTTTAAAGTAAATAGGGTCATGCAAGGTCTCTTTTTTCTCGTTCAGTTCCCGGATAAAGCCCAGGATCCCATCCGGTTCATGGAATACGATATGCTCCGGTGATTCCGGCCGTTTATCATCAAATATGATGGTCAGCTTCGGATTCAGGTAAGCAGTCTCATGCATCCTGCTCTTGACTTCCTCCGCCCGAAAGCGTGTTTTCTCAAAAATCGTGTCATCCGGCAAAAAGTTTACTTTTGTTCCGGTCTTTCTCGTTTTCCCTATGACCGGCAGCAGCCCGTCCTCCAGTTCGATCACAGGAATTCCCTTCTCATACCGGTCATGATGGATCGCGCCCTCCCGGCTGATCCAGACATCCATATAATTGGAAAGGGCATTGACAACCGATGATCCTACCCCGTGAAGGCCTCCGCTGGTCTTATAAGCAGAATCATCAAACTTTCCTCCCGCATGCAGTGTCGTATACACAAGCCTGGCCGCAGATACTCCTTTCTGATGCATTCCTACAGGAACACCACGCCCATTATCCTCAATCGTGGCTGAACCATCCTTCTCCAGTGTAACATGAATTTCTGAACAAAAGCCTGCCAGATGCTCATCCACCGAATTGTCCACGATCTCATAGATCAGATGATTCAGTCCCTTTGTAGATACACTTCCGATATACATGCCCGGCCGCTTCCGGACCGCTTCCAGTCCTTCCAGTACCGCGATACTGTCCGCGTCGTATGTATTATTTTTGCCCATAACACCTCTCCTCATCTATAGAAATAGGTTCTCCGAAAACCTCCAGATCACTCTTCCTAATTATAACAACATTTGAAACTTTTTCAAGTTAGTTTCCTAATTATAAACCATTCTCATTCATTTGTCACCAGCCGGAGTATGCGTTACATATTCAAAACGCCTGCATTACCAATTACTTTGGTAGTACAGGCGTCTTTTATCCTTTTACGGGATCTTCCGTCTTTATCTGGCCCTCCACAGTTGAATGAGAAAAAACGCGATCAGCCCAAACGGCAAGCCAAGGGATACGGGTGTAAACCAAACCGGAAAGTTTTCTCCGCGTACAGACCAGATCGTGATAAATGAAAAGATCAATACCATAGACAGCTTCGTACTGACAACCAGATGATATACGCTCCGATACACCCTTTCCCGGTTTCGTGCCGTGACCTTCACTCCCACATTCCACGCCTGTGGAAATTGCTCCACCGCAGTAATGCCCAAAAACATCAGGCAGTTTATCACATGCAGAAAAATCAGGCTGCCTTTTCCAGACACAGCGTCCACTTCCCTGGCTCCGTTATAATGGCTCGGAACCTCCGACGGTATCTTGTTCCAACCAACCACCAAAAACAGAGTTGTCCCTGCCAGGCATAAAACGCACACGATCTGCAGCACCAGTCCCAATTTTGTTCTTATTTTCATTTGTCGCTTAACCATTGATTTCCAGTACTTTATAATCCTTGTCTTCTACAGTCTTTTTCAGTACCTCATCCGCGATTTCCGCGTTCAGCGTCACGACTGCTGTTCCTGCCTCATGGCTCACTTCTGCCATGTCTACCTCCGGAAGCGCTTCCAGGCATTTCTTTACGGTAGCCTCGCAGTGTCCACACATCATTCCTTCAATCTTCATTGTTTTTTCCATGTTTCTTACCTCCTGTTTTCTTTTTGACTTGATTTTTTTGTCTTTTTTTGTATCATGCACTTTAAACCAGTTCAGCCGCAGCGCGTTTGTCACCACGCAGAAGCTGGACAGGCTCATTGCCGCTGCTCCAAACATGGGATTCAGCTTCAGTCCAAACAAAGGATACCATATCCCCACGGCCAACGGAATCCCGATCACATTATAGAAGAATGCCCAGAAAAGATTTTCATGAATATTCCTCAGCGCCGCCCGGCTCAGCCGGATGGCGGCAGGCACGTCACTAAGGCGGCTTTTCATCAATACGACGTCCGCCGCGTCGATCGCGATATCGGTACCTGCCCCGATCGCGATTCCCATATCCGCCCTGGTGAGTGCCGGCGCGTCATTGATACCGTCTCCCACCATAGCAGTTTTCCCTTTTCTCATCAGCGAACGGATCGCGCTTTCCTTCCCTTCCGGCAGCACTCCTGCAATCACTTCATCCACCCCTGCCTGTTTTCCGATCGCTTTTGCGGTCCGTTCATTATCTCCGGTCAGCATAACCACATGAATCCCCATATTCTGCAGTTCTTTGACTGCCTGTGGGCTATCCTCCTTGATCACGTCCGCTACCGCGATGATCCCTGACAGATGCCCGTTACTGCTGAAAAACAAAGGAGTCTTTCCTTCCTCCGCCAAATGCTCTGCCTGTTGCTGCATGACAGCCGTAACCTCTGTATATTGGCGGATAAACTTCAAATTTCCACCTTTCAGGGTTCTATTTCCCAGCAGCGCAGACAATCCATTCCCCGGCAGCGCCTCAAATTCACTTACCTCCTGTGCTTTCAGTCCTCTTTCTTCTGCTTCCGCAAGAATTGCCCTTGCAAGAGGATGTTCACTTTTCTGCTCTAACGCATATGCCAGTTCCAGAAGTTCTGTTTCATTCATACCTTCTGCTGGTATAATGTCTGTTACCTTGGGCTCTCCCTTGGTAATCGTTCCGGTCTTGTCCAGGGCAACAATCTCCATCTTCCCGGTCTCTTCCAGGGAAACGGCCGTTTTGAACATAATCCCGTTCCTTGCACCTACCCCATTTCCTACCATGATGGCCACCGGAGTAGCAAGTCCAAGCGCGCAGGGACAACTGATAACCAGTACGGAGATTCCCCGTGCCAACGCAAATCCAATCCCCTGTCCGGCGATCAGCCATACTGCTGTCGTGACCAGGGCGATCACGATCACGGTCGGTACAAATACACCGGACACCTTGTCCGCCACCTTGGCAATCGGAGCTTTCGTTGCCGCGGCGTCACTGACCATCTGGATGATCTGCGAAAGTGTTGTGTCCTCCCCTACCCGTGTTGCTTCACATTTCAGAAAACCGGACTGGTTCACGGTCGCCGCGGACACAGCGTCCCCTTCTGTCTTATCCACAGGAATACTTTCTCCGGTCAGCGCGGATTCGTTGATCGCGCTGCTTCCTTCCAGCACCATGCCGTCTACCGGGATATTCTCCCCCGGGCGGACTACAAAGATATCACCTTTTTGCACCTGGTCAATAGAGACCTCCACCTCGGCTCCATCCCGCAGGATCACTGCTGTTTTGGGTGCCAGCTTCATAAGATTTTTCAGTGCATCGGTAGTCTTCCCCTTTGACCGTGCTTCCAGCATCTTTCCCACTGTGATCAGTGTCAGGATCATTGCCGCCGATTCAAAATAAAATTCATGCATGTAAGACATGACTCCTGCCATATCCATTTTCATTTGGGCGTCTGTCATTGCAAATAACGCATACGTGCTGTACACAAACGCAGCTCCTGCACCAAGGGCAACAAGCGTGTCCATATTCGGCGCGCGATGCAGCAATCCACGGAAACCGCTGATAAAAAACTTCTGGTTGATGACCATGATAATTCCTGTAAACAAAAGCTGGATCAGTCCCATAGCCACATGATTATCCGTCATAAATGCCGGAACCGGCCAGCTCCACATCATATGCCCCATGGACAGGTACATCAGCGGGATCAGGAATACCAGAGAGGCGATCAGCCTCTTCTTCAGTACCGGGGTCTCATGATCTTTTAAAAGCTCTTCGTCCGCTCCTGCCTTGGATGAATTTGAGGACTTTTCCCCCGCACCTTTCAATGCCGCGCCATATCCTGCCGCTTCTACAGCCGCGGTTACATCGGCCGCGGACGCGGTTCCCTCCACTCCCATAGAGTTCGTCAGCAGACTGACCGAGCAGGATGTCACACCCGGTACAGCGGAAACCGCCTTCTCCACCCGGGCACTGCAGGCAGCGCAGCTCATGCCGGTTACTGTATATTGTTCCATAATCCTTCACCTCCGTAAAATCTATAAATCATTTCATCAGCTTCTGCAGTGTCTCCACCAGTTCGTCTATCGTCTCGTCCTTCCCTGCCCGGATATCATTTGCCACACAGGTCCGGATATGGTTTGCCAGAAGTACCTTATTAAAGCTGTTCAATGCCGCGTTCACCGCCGAAACCTGCACAAGGATATCTGTACAGTAAGCATCTGCCTCCAGCATCTTCTTGATCCCCCGCACCTGGCCTTCGATCCGGTTCAGGCGATGAATCAGATCCTTATATTCCTTGTCTGAACGCTCCTTTGTCTTATGACAACAACCGCTCTTTTCTTCTACAAGCTTCTCGTCCTCAAAATGATCTTCCATAAATATCTCCTTCTTATGCATCTTTACTGCCCGGATCTGTTATTATTCTATTCTCACTCATTATATACCCCTATAGGGTATATTGCAAGTGCTTTTTACAATTTTCTGTAGGTTACAGGCCGGGCAGGCTACAGCAATACCTGATGCAGTGTCTCTGCCAGCACTTCCATCGCATTGCGCATTTCCTCCACCGTATTTGTCTGTGCACCTGCTTCAATGAGCAGCGATTTCGGCATAAGATGCAGGTTATATCGATATCCTCTCAGATATATATGGCGCGCGAACCCCGGATACATACTTTCCGATGCCAACTGCATCTGCAGAGAAAACGCCAGGTTATCCTGAATATACGGATTGTACAGATACTCAATATCTCCGTTGGTCCGTGTACGGCTCAATCCATTAAAATACATGATCTTTGCTGTAGGCTTCCCATCTACTTCCGTCACCAGATGAGTTCCCTCTGCCACACCATCCCGATGCAGGTCAATCACAACCTCGACCGTTGGATTTGCTTCCAGCAGCGGACGAATGGAAGCCTCCGCGTTTTCATACGCATTACTGCGGTCCAGCTGCCCGTTAATGATATCATATACTCCGGTATCATGAATGGTATTGATCCCTTTCGCGTTTAAGAGCTGTACAAGGTATTCCCCGATCCCAAGGATACTTGTAGCCGGATCTCCCGGCGTGGAATCTGCGAATTCCTCCTGAGAATGGGAATGAAAAACCAGCACCTTGGGGCCCTGTGTACTTGTATCGATCTTCATGCTCCTTCCCAGCAGGTCATCTGCGTTTAATTGTTCCGGACCGATCATCGTGGAGCTGTCTACCGTATAAAAATTACTGAGAAGATAGTCAAAGTCACGTAGCTTCTCTATCGACATATCAAGAACCGGCTGTCCCTGTGCCGGAACAACGTCCTCCACGGCCTCGGTGCCCCCTACAGGGTTACCATTCTGATCCAAAAAATGCCCGTCATTTGCCTGGTTTTCCAGAATTTTCGCTATGGTCTCTTCATCCTCCATGGCGGTCCGGTATTGCATTTTCGTATCCAGATACTTCACCAGCGGAATCCATTCAAAAGCCTGTTCCAAAAGCCATTGTGACGCAGGCTTGGCATCTTCCCGGGCAGCGTAAACCGCTCCCGGAAGATACATCCTCTCCGTACTCTGAAAGAGTGCCCTTTGCCACCGATACCCCCATCCGGTACCCCCGCCTCCGGCAGTATTTACGATCATATATGTAAAAGCCAGGCATAGCAGGACCGCTGCAATTCCCCGGCTCCATCGTTCTTTTTCCATACACCCTCCTTCCATGAGGAATCAGGTGAAAATCCCTCCTTTTACCTTATTCTTCAACTCTCCTCTTTATTCGTAAAAAGCAGATTCAAAGCTTCTGATATCGTATAACTGATCTGCTTCACCAGATCATCCTCATCCTTTGGGGTAACGTACATGCCGTTTAAATGAGGGGAAATGAGTTCTTTCACCAATTCATATTTTTCCGCGCTGTTATACGTCCTTAAAATGTCTCCCACTCCTTTCAGCATTTTTGAGGATTCCAGGGCGTTGATCAGATTCTCCATCGTATCATTCGCGATCGTAGCGGCATCCACTACGGTCGGAACACCGATACCGATCACGGGAACTCCCACCGATTCTTTTGTCAGCCCGTTCCGATGGTTCCCTACTCCGGAACCCGGATGGATCCCTGTATCCGCGATCTGGATCGTACGGTTCAGCCGGCGGGTATTTCTTGCTGCCAGGGCATCAATCGCAATGACCAGATCCGGGTTTGTCTCATTCACAACGCCTTTTACAATTTCCAAAGTTTCCATTCCGGTCTGCCCCATAACTCCTGGAACGATGGCGCTGACAAGCCGGGCGTGCTCCATCCCCATAGCGTATTTTCCATA
Source organism: uncultured Clostridium sp. (assembly GCA_964523125.1). GTDB lineage: Bacteria > Bacillota > Clostridia > Lachnospirales > Lachnospiraceae > Schaedlerella. The sequence continues at coordinate 14,098 of CAZFXM010000016.1, forward strand.
TTCCTTTACAATATGCCGGGTCACACATAGATTATCCGCCACATAAGGTCCCAACGCATCCGGCGTCACCTGGCGGTTTCCCAGGCCTACTACCAGCACAGACAGATCCTCCGTATCCAGTGACCTTCCTTCGATCAGCTCGTGAATATAGCCCGAAAGCTTTACCGATACCTCTCTGTGATAGTCCTCGTCTGGTACGGCCATATTAGGAGCCTCCATGGTCAGATAGACACCTACCGGTTTCCCCATAGCTTTCGCTCCATTTTCCGTTTCCACCTTTACGCGTGTGATTCGGATCTCCCGTTCCTGATCATACTCTTCCTCCAATACCACCCCGGGGATCTCCACATTATCTGATTCAAACCGTTCCTTTTCCTCCAGTGCAAGATCTGTACGTACACTATATTTCTCCAGCATGTTCTTCCCTCACTCTAATTGATTTTTAACTGTAACAATAGTACTAGTTTTTACAATAATTTGAGAAATATGTATTGACATCTTTTGACAGTTAGCATAAAATAAATGAGTATGTTCCGTTGGAACGTCCGTGTCCGAGTCAACGGAATATTTATAGGCAGACCGTATGATCTGTCAGGATCTTGTTATTATTCACTAATTGTGAAGTGTAACTGCATTTTGAAAAAACTGTGATTTGGAGGTGTACAGGTTGGCTAATATTAAATCTGCTAAGAAGAGAATCTTGGTAAACGAGACAAAGGCTGCCAGAAACAAAGCAATCAAGTCCAAAGTAAAAACTGCTGTTAAAAAAGTAGAGGCAGCGGTAGATCAGAAGGACGCTGAGACAGCTAAGACAGCTTTAAAGGCTGCCATTGTTGAGATTTCAAAGGCTGGAACAAAGGGCGTATATCATAAGAATACCGTTTCCAGAAAGATCTCTCGTCTGACCAAAGCTGTCAACAGCATTGCTTAAGATAGATATAGAACATGAATAATTCGACAAAAAAACATGTGTTTCCGTCATGACGCATGTTTTTAAGGAACTGTAACCGAACCTACCGGCTAAAGCCGGTAGGTTCGGTTTGTTGCTGAAGCAGCCTAAAGTTGTCGCCACTTCACTTATTTCCCTCTCTACAACGCGTTTCTGGACAATGCGCCTTTCCATCTGCCGGAGACAGCCGATATCCCGCGGGATAATCACATATATCATCTCACAGGCCCAGAAAGCGGCAGATCTGATCAATCAGGTATAGCAGAAAATAACATAAAATATAACGAGGCTGAAAGCCCCGATTTCTCAAGGTTTTCAGCCCCGTTAAACACGACTGCGGATGGTGGGACTTGAACCCACACGGTATTACTACCGCAAGATTTTGAGTCTTGTGCGTCTGCCATTCCGCCACATCCGCGCGTCTGGTTTGAAAAACTCATTTACATGTCTTCTTCAAACCGAAATTAATCTTAACACATTCGAATCATTTTTGCAATACCCTATATCCGGATAAACCGGAAAAATTCTGTACAAAGGTACTGCCAAAGCCCACACACCCGTTAAAATCAAGGGTCCACAGCGCACATATAGATCCTTAATATTACCAGCTTTCTGAGGATTCTACGTAACTTCGTCTGAGTTGGCCGCAGGCTCCATTGATGTCCGCACCCATTTCTCTTCTCAGAGTAACATTTATCCCATATTTTTCAAGGCTATTTTTGAAATCCCGTGCATTTTTCCTGTTTGGACGCTTCAATCCATATTCTTTTACCGCATTTATCGGGATCAGGTTCAAATGGCAGTTCCTTTGTCCAAGGATATGAACCAACTCCCGCAGATCCTCCGGCGTGTCATTGACTCCACGGATCAGGCTGTACTCAAAGGTGATTCTTCTTCCTGTCTCCTGAAAATAGTCATCACAGGCTTTCAGCACTTCCTCCAGATCATATGCGTTTGCCACCGGCATAAGCTGCTTTCTTTTTTCCTGGGTGGAACCATGGAGTGAAAGAGCTAATGTAATCTGCAGATGCTCTTTCGCCAGTTCATACATTTTGGGAACAATCCCACAGGTGGACACCGTAATGTTACGCTGGCTGATGCACAGCCCATGCTCATCGGTCAATATTTTCAAAAATGTCAGAAGACTGTCGTAATTGTCCAGAGGCTCTCCGGTTCCCATGACAACAACATTAGATATCCGCTCTCCCATGAGGCTCTGTATCCTGTATACCTGTCCCAACATCTCCGAAGGGGACAGGCCGCGTTCCAGTCCTCCGATACCGGAAGCGCAGAACCTGCATCCCATCCTGCATCCCACCTGAGAAGAAATACAGACAGAATTGCCATAATTATAGCGCATCCAGACACTCTCCACTACATGGCCATCTCGGAGCCGGAACAGAAATTTACAGGTTCCGTCCAAATGGGATTCCTGTTTTTCCAGCATGGACACTGGCAGGATTTCGTACTGCTCCTTCAGCCTGGTACGGAGATCTTTGGACAAATTCGTCATTTCCGAAAAATCCTCCGCCAGATGGACATGCAGCCATTCATAAATCTGCTTTGCCCTAAACTTATGTTCTCCCAGAACCTGCATCTCTGCCTGCAATTGTTCATATGTATATGCGCAGATGTCCTTTTTCATATTTATAAACCGCCTTTCCGCAAAAGGAACCGGTATGAAAGCCACAGCCCTGACGCCCCTCACCTTAGTTTGCCGGCAGGCCGCCAAGTTCCTCTTTTTTCATACATACCAGGAAAAAACCGTCACTTTCGTGAATTCCAGGCAAAAGCTGCAGACATCCTTTTTCCTGTATATGCTTTCTAAGTCCTTCACAAAGATTTTCACGGATATCTCTGAGAGAAAATTCCGGATTTTGTTCCAAAAACCAGTGTACATTGTCTATATTTTCTGAAGGATTAACCGTACAAGTACTGTAGATCAAAGTCCCGCCCGGACGGACATATGCCTTCACTGTTGACAAAATCTCTTTTTGAAGCCGTACAAGGCCATCCAGGCTTTCTTCTGTTGTTTTATATTTCAGATCCGTCTTCTTTCCCAGAACACCTAGTCCCGAACATGGAAGATCCGCAATTACGATATCTGCTTTTTCTATGGAACTTGTATCCAGCACACAGGCATCCATCTGTACTGCCCTTATATTGGAAAGCCCTGCCCTGTCAATATTTTCCTGGATCAATCCTACTTTATATGCAGTCAGGTCCCGTGCCTCAACACTTCCTGTTCCATGAAGCATTTCCGCCATATGGATGGCCTTTCCTCCAGGCGCGGCACAGACATCAATCACCATGTCGCCCTGATGGGGAGCCGCCACCTCACAGACCAGCATAGAGCTTATGTCCTGCACGAAAAAATGACCCGCACGAAAACTTTTCATATTTTCCAGATGATCCTGCCCTGAAAGATAATACGCATAGGGAAGATATGGATGCGGTCTGATCCTTGCCCCTTCTGCTTCCAGCTCTTTTCGCAGATCTGGGACTCCCTGTGAAATCTCTTCCTGATCCACCCTTCCGCGGATGATCAGAGGCTTTTCCTTCTGAAAATCCTTCAACATGATCTCCACGGTCTCTCTGTCATAATTCCGGAGCCACAGCTTTAAGATCCAAAGCGGCATGGAATACCGCACAGACAGCCGTTCTACAGGATCCCTGGGATACCGGACCTGGTCCAGGCCGGCAGCAGTACTACGCAGCACGCCGTTGACAAATCCCTTTAGCCCCGCAAAGCCTTTTTTTACAGTCAGCTTGACTGCTTCATTACAAACAGCGGAATCTGGCACTGTATCCATATATTTTAACTGATATACCGCGCTCCGCAGAATATTGCGGATCACCGGCTTCATCTTTTTTACCTTTACTTTGGAAAACTGGTCGAGAATATAATCCAGTTCCATCATATGCTCCAGTGTACCTTCTGTCACACGGGTAATGAAGGCCCGCTCTTTTTTATCCAGATACTGGTATTTCCTAAGGACCTCTCTAATGATTATATGGCTGTACCGTCCCTTTTCCGTCACTTCCATGAGGATTCCGAGCACCAGTTCACGCTCATTTATCTTCCTCCTAGTCATCTCTTCTTCTCCCTGAGATAAGAAACAGCCGGAGAAGCTGCAAGACTGCGGATGCCGCACCCGCCACATAGGTCAGGGCCGCCGCGCCCAGTACGGCTTTTGTCTGCTTCACTTCATCAGGATAAAGCATACCGCTCGCCTCCAGTACCTTTACGGCACGGCTGGAGGCATTGAACTCTACCGGCAGGGTTACAATCTGGAATAGTACTGCCGCGGAGAACAACAGGATTCCCAGATCAATCAAAAAAATCGCCGCGTCGCTGCGGAGCAAAAAGCCAATCACTATCAAAGGCCACGCCATACCAGAGCCAAAATTCGCCACCGGAACCAGCGCTCCACGGATTTTCAGCGGCGCGTACCCCGTGGCGTGCTGTACCGCATGGCCGCATTCATGAGCCGCTACGCCGATGGCCGCCACTGAAGACGATCCATAAGTAGCGTCAGAGAGCCCCAGAGTCTTGTTCCTGGGATCATAATGATCCGTCAGATTCCCTGGAATATGACGGACCGTCACGTCATAGATCCCATTTGCCCGGAGGATCCTCTCCGCTGCTTCCCTGCCAGTCAGCCCTGAACGGCTCCGAACAGCGGAATACTTACGGAATACACGATTCACGCGGGAGGAAGCCAGCATACAGATGGCTACCCCTATCAACACTAAAATATAGGTTGAATCATATCCAAAACCAAAATAGTACATTCCATGTCCCTTTCTGCTTTATAAATCAAAAATCCATATAAAATGCCTATGGCATGCTATCCCGAATAGCTACATGATCTTATACACATACCGTATTACATGCCAGATGACAGTATCGTACCCGGAACCACCGCATTTCCTCTCAGAAACGAACGCACGTCCATGTGCTTCTTTCCCGGGAGCTGGATCTCCTCCACCAGCAGCGCCCCTTCACCTGTCTGAACGGAAAAATAATCCTTCTCTACCGCAAGAATGGTTCCAGGCAAAACTTTTTCCTTAGTATTCCCGGTATCTTCGGATTTCACACCGGCTTTCCAGATTTTCATCACTTTTCCATTCTGGAAGGTATAAGCGCCTGGCCAGGAATTCAGCCCCCTCACCAGACGTTCAATCTCCACCGCCGGCTGATTCCAGTCAATATTTCCCATTTTTTTATTCAGCATTTTTGCGTACGGCGTAGGGCTTTCTCCCTGTTTTTCAGGATGCAGTGTTCCCGCTTCCAGCTCCCGCAATGTCTGCACCGCCAGCTTTGCCCCGGCAACTGCCAGCTTATCGTGAAGGCTTTCCCCTGTCTCCTCCGGGGTAATGGGCACCTCGGCTTTCAGAAGCATATCTCCGGTATCTATCCCTTCATCCATCTGCATCGTCGTCACGCCTGTCACCTGTTCCCCACGGATAATAGCCCACTGGATCGGAGCCGCGCCGCGGTATTTAGGCAGAAGAGATGCATGGACGTTAACGCATCCATAAGGCGTCATTTCCAGTATCCCTTTGGGCAGGATCTGGCCAAACGCCACCACGACGCAGACATCCGCGCGAAAGCTTTTCAGATATTCCACACATTCCGGTTCCCGCACCTTTTTCGGCTGAAAAACCGGAATCCCATGGCTCTCTGCCATTTTCTTCACTGGTGTGGGCTGCATTTCCTTTCCCCGTCCTTTCGGCTTATCCGGCTGGGTCACCACCAGACACACCTCGTGCCCGGCATCAATAAGCGCTTCCAGCGTCCCTACGGACAAATCTGGTGTTCCCATAAATATGACCTTCATTTATTCTTCATCCTCCTCAGGCACGGCATCATGGAGTCCATCCTCTGTCTGATACACATACAGCCTCCCTGATAAATGATCAATCTCATGACATAATGCCCTGGCCAGAAGTTCTTCACCTTCAATCTCAACCTCTTCCATATCCTCATTACACGCCCGGACCTTCACATAATCAGGTCTTGTCACAATCCCATATTTACCTGGTACACTCAAGCACGCTTCTTCTCCTGTCTGTTCGCCGGAAGCTTCGATCACCTCCGGATTGATCAATACAAGGGGGCCATCCCCAATATCGATCACCACGATCTGCTTCAATATCCCGACCTGTGGCGCTGCCAGACCCACTCCTGTCTTTTCATACATAGTGTCCAACATATCATTGATCAAAATCTTTGTGCGGAGCGTCATTCTCGGAACTGCCTTGCACGGTTTTGTAAGAATATCGTCTCCGATCTCGCGAATCTCTCTTATCGCCATATTGCTCATATCCTCCTAGTCTAAATCATAAAGCGCGCCTTTCAAAACACCTGCATGGGATTGAAATCAAACTGGATCCTCATGGTGTTAAATCCGGTATTTACTTCAATATATTGTTCTATCCGATTTTTCATCTTTACCAGTGTATCATATCTTTCTGTTTTTAGATAGAGTACTTTTCGATATATATCATTAATTTTTCCAATTCCCGGGCTGGCCGGCCCGATCAATTCTACCTGCCGGCCTCCCGTTATCCGGAGAGCATACTCCTTCAAAAACCTACAGCCGGTTTCCAGGAGGGCTTCATCCTCACAACTTACCAGTACCGCCAGCAGGTTATCCACAGGCGGATACCCCATCAGCTGCCGGTAACGGATCTCTTCTTCATAAAACGCTTCATAGTCCTGTGCCGCCGCGTTCACAATGGCATAATGCTCCGGGCTATAAGTCTGGATGACAGCCTCCCCTTTTTTCCGTCCCCTGCCGGCCCTTCCCGCGGCCTGGGTCAAAAGCTGAAAGGTCCGCTCCCCGGCCCGGTAATCATCCGCGTACAGGGACATATCCGCCGCCAGGATACCTACCAATGTTACGTTTGGAAAATCATGCCCTTTTACAATCATCTGTGTCCCTACCAGCACATCTGCCTCTTCATTGGCAAATGCCGCAAGGATCTTTTCATGCCCGTCCTTTTCCCGAGTGGTATCCATATCCATCCTAAGCACCCGTGCCTGTGGAAAACACGCTTTCACGATTTCCTCGATCTGCTGGGTCCCCGCGCGGAATTCTCCGATATGCCTGGAGCCACATTCCGGGCAGATTTCTTTTTTTTCTTCCTCATATCCACAATAATGGCAGACCAGTTTTCCATTCCGATGTGAGGATAAAGACACGTCACAGTGCGGGCATTTTGCCACATACCCACATTCCCTGCAGGAAATAAATCCTGCATAGCCCCGCCGGTTTAAAAACAGCATGACCTGCTCCTTCTTTTCCAACCGATCCGCCATCAGCTCCTGCAGCTTCCAGCTTAAAATAGAACGGTTTCCATTCTTCAGTTCCTGCCGCAGGTCTACGGTATGGACCTCCGCCATCTCCTGCCGCCCGGAACGTTTTTTTAATACCAGCAGCCGGTATTCCCCTGCTTTCGACCGGTACATCGCCTCCAAAGACGGGGTAGCCGAACCAAGCACCACACTCGCATGCTCCATTTCCGCACGCACGATAGCAGTCTCCCGCGCATGGTACCGGGGAACCTGTTCACTTTTATAAGTATTTTCATGCTCTTCGTCAATGACTATGAGCCCCAGGTTAGGAAATGGTGTAAACAACGCGGAACGAGGGCCAATCATTACATCCACGTTTCCCTCTTTCGCACGCATCATCTGGTCATACCGCTCTCCCGCGGACAGACGGGAATTCATGATAGACACTCTGTCTCCAAAACAGCGGTAAAACCGCATCACAGTCTGAAAGGTCAACGCAATCTCCGGAATCAGGACAATAGCCTGGCATCCCATACTCACTACTCTGCGGATCATCTCGATATAGACCTCTGTTTTACCGCTTCCGGTAACTCCGTAAACCAGATAGGTCCCATACTGTTTTCTTTCGTAATCCCGCCAGAAACTAGCGACTGCGTTCTGCTGTTCCTCTGTAAATGTAATCTGCTTTTGTACCTGATTCTTTTGCTTTACCGGATTCCGGTATATCCTCTCTGACTCCAGTACGGCCACTCCCTGCTCTTCCAGGACCCGCACTACAGAAAGAGGAACATTTAACTTTTTATTGACCAGCTCATAATCCAGCACAGGGTCATCCAAAAGCGCCGCAAGCAGCCGTGCCCTTGCCTTTTGGTTTTTGCGCAGATAATAATCCAGCTTTTTTTGCCCTTCCTCTTCATCCAGAAGAAGGCGGAGCTTCTTTTTCACCTTTTCCTTCTCCTTCTGCCTGATGGGCAGAACCATTTTCAGGGCCTGGATCATAGTGCCGCCATAATTATCCTTCATCCATGCCGCAAGAGCCACAAGCTTTCCCTCTATAGCAATCCCTTCTTCGGGAAGATCCTGGATCACCTTGATCTTTGCCGGGTCATAATCACACTTTTCAGCAAAGCCAATGACATATCCTTTAGTCAGGCGGTTCCCTCTCCCAAATGGCACCACCACCTCCATGCCTACGGAAAGCCTTTTTTCCAGATGAGAAGGAATTTGATACTGGAAGATTTTATCCAATTTTTCATGTGTGATATCTATAATGATATTTGCATACATAAATTTCCCTACCGATTACTTTTCAGCCAGCTCCTCCAGCACCTCTGCGATCAGGACTCTTTCATCCATCGGGTATTTTACCCCTTCAATCTCCTGATAATCCTCATGTCCTTTTCCTGCCAGCACGATGACATCTCCCGGCCGGCCGTTCGCGATCGCATATTTGATCGCCTCTTTCCGGTCACAGATCTCTACATATTTTCCGGAAGTCCTGTTGATGCCAGTCTTGATATCGTCGATGATATCCTGCGGCTTTTCAAAACGCGGGTTATCCGATGTGATAATAGACAGGTCTGCCAGACGCCCGGATACCTCGCCCATCTCATACCGGCGGTCCTTCGAACGGTTGCCGCCGCATCCAAAAAGACACACCAGGCGGGCAGGATGATATTCCTTCAAGGTTGACAGAAGGCTTTCCAGGCTCATGGCATTGTGCGCGTAATCAATCATCACTGTAAATTCGTCCGACACCTTTACCATCTCGATGCGGCCCTTCACTTTTGCCGCTTTCAATGCTTTTTGGATCACTTCTGCCCGCACGCCGAAATGTCCGCAGACCGCAATGGCTGTCAGTGAATTATATACACTGAAGGTTCCCGGAATGTCAATTTCCACGTCAAAATCCATTTTTCCGCTGACATGATACGCCACTCCCAGATATCCCGGCCTGGATACCAGATGCGTATCCTCTGCCCGAAGGTCTGCTTTTTCCGAAAGACCAAAGGTCTCCACCCGGCAGGAGGCTCCCCGGAATACATCCTCAAACCATGGATCGTCTATGTTCGCGATACCAACCCTGCACTGCCGGAACAAAAGCCCCTTGCACCGTTTGTAATCTTCGAAATCCTTATGCTCATTGGGGCCTATATGGTCATGGCCCAGGTTTGTAAAAATGCCAAGCTCAAATTGGATCCCCGCCGTCCTGTGCAGCATCAGGCCCTGGGACGATACTTCCATGACTACGCTGTCACAGCCCGCTTCCACCATTTCCGCAAAATATTTGTGGATGGTATAGGACTCCGGCGTGGTATTGGCCGCCGGTATCTTCTTCTCCCCGATGATTGCCTCAATGGTTCCGATCAGCCCTACCTTATGTCCCACACCCTCCAAAATAGATCTGATCATATAAGTTGTAGTTGTCTTCCCCTTTGTACCAGTAATCCCGATGACCCTCAGCTTCTCCGCGGGATAGTCAAAATATGCTGCAGACATAAGCGCCAGGGCATAACGGGTATCCATTACCTTTATCACAGCCACATTTCCCGGCACTGTCACATCCTTTTCCACGATCAGGGCGGCAGCGCCTTTTTGGACAACCTCCGGCACAAATCTGTGTCCGTCTGATACGGCACCGCTGACACAGACAAATGCCGAGCCTTTTTCTACCTTCCGTGAATCATTGACCAGGGTCGTGATCTCTATCTGGTCACTGCCCTGTATGACTTCGTATTCTAAACGTTCTAATAACTTGGCCAGCTTCATTGCCATATTCCTCCTTAAAACGGAATTTTCCTTGTATAGAATACCACAAACTGAAAGATGTTGCAAATAACATCGGCACTTTACAAATCGAAAATTTCGTGGCATACTTAAAAACTATGAAACAGTCTTTTGAAAATGGAGTGGCATTTTATGAAGCGGACCATATTCTTTTTTTTGAAGCCCTTATCCTTATTCCCTGCGCTGGCCATGATGTACATGATTTATAGTTTTTCGGCGCAGGATGCCGATGCCTCCGGCAATTTAAGCCTGAGTGTCAGCTATAAGATCGTGGAAACGGGAAATGACATTCTGCATAAAGAGCTTGATGAGGCACAGATGGAACAATATGCCTCCCAAATTGAACATCTGGTCCGAAAGCTCGCGCATATGACAGAATATTTCATGCTGGCCGTGGCAGTATCGTTTCCGCTTTATGTATACAGGCTGCGTGGATTCTCCCTGATGCTGACGGCCGGGATCATTTGCATCGCATTTGCGGCAGGAGACGAGTATCACCAGTCCTTTGTCGCAGGACGGGGGCCTTCCGTAAAAGATGTAGGCATCGACAGTATCGGCGCTTTCTTTGGCATCTTAGCCGTACAGATTATCTGTTGGATCTTCCTGGCACCGGCGCGTTCCGCCAGAAGGCAGAAAGAATTTGCATATCGGAAACGGGCACGGCGGCAGGAAGCCATGCGGCATAGAAGAAAAGAACGCTCACGATACTAAGCGTTCTTTTCTATTTTTTCTTCATCTGGCTGGCTTTCATCACTGCGGTATCTACCAGCTTTGCCGTACGGATTCCCATACTATTTACTTTTATTCTCCGGCTCTTCCCGCAGCCTGAGCACACCGTCTACGAGAATCCTTACATCGTCAAAAATATAGTCAAACGCCCCTGCCTGGCACATATTGATGACTACCATCCCTACCGGTACCGCCAGGATCAGTCCCAACACGCTGCTGACCCGGTAACCGATATACAGAAGGATCAGGGTTACCAGAGGATTCATCCCCATACTGTCCGCCACCAGCTTTGGCTGTAAAATCTGCCTGACAAGCTGGGTAACTGCATAGATCACGATCAGCATAAACGCCGTCTTATAATCCCCTACCAGGAATTTATATAACGCCCAGGGAATCATTGCGGTTCCCGTCCCGAAAAAAGGAAGAAAATCCAGAAACGCGATGAGAAGCGCGATCAGTGCAAAATAACCGATCTTCAACAGGGCGAATCCTGCCATTAAGATCAAAAACACGACCCCCATGATCTTAAACTGCGCTTTAAAGTACCCTCCGACCGCATACCTCAGATTGTCCATAACCAATGTCATCCGTTTGACAACGGCCTGGGGCATCACTTTTTTTGCCCAATCCAAAATCTCTTCACGTTCCACCGTAAAAAAATATGCGGAGATCACTGCCACCAGAACAGAGACCAGATAAAAGGGAAGGCGCATGGCCAGATTTCCCGCCGCAGTCACCGTTGGTTCCCCGATACTGGAAATCAACTCTCCCATATACTGATCCAGATTTTCCACCATTGTCTGTAAAGCGCTTTGAAGCTGTTCCGGAAGCCTCACGAAAAGGCCGGACATAGAGCCGCCGATCTTCCGGAGCCCGGTTTCTAGCTGTCCGTACAGCTCCGGGATATTCTGAAGCAGATCTCCGATTTCTGTAACCAGCCTGCTGACCGCAAGATAAAACAACAATACGATCAGCCCGATAACCAATACTACGATCAATGCCGACCCTAGTTTCTTGACAATTTTAAAATGCTTTTCCAGCCAGTCTACCACCGGCGCCGCAATGGCCGAAATACACCATCCGATCACAAACGGCATAAAGAAAACGATTGCTTTCAGTCCTATGATTACAAACGCGGCGGTTGCCAGAAGACTGAATACCAGGCTCACCGCCACCTGCCAGTATGGCCGCTTATTTTCCATGAATCTACACACCTCTGTCTTAGAGCAAATGTTCTGCTGTTTCCCATATCTCATCCCGTCCCTGTTTTGTAACAGAAGAAAAAGGAATTACCTTTGTCCCTGGTACCAGATGCAGGCCATCCGTTACCAGCTTGATCTGCTTCTGTACCTGGCTTCGCTTCAGCTTATCCAGCTTGGTCAGGATAATGATCGGCTGAAATCCCTGATCCAATATCCATTCATACATCATCCGGTCATTCGCAGAGGGATCATGCCGGATATCAATCAGCAGAAATACTGCCTTTAACTGTGAAGAACCGTGAAGATACCGTTCCACCAGCTTTCCCCACTGCTTCTTTTCCTTCTCCGAAACCTTGGCGTATCCATATCCCGGAAGGTCTACCAGGTATATTTCATCATTGATATTATAAAAATTGATCGTCTGTGTTTTTCCAGGAGTAGCCGAGATCCGGGCATATGACTTCCGGTTCATCAAAGCATTAATTAAAGAAGATTTCCCTACATTGGATTTTCCCGCGAACGCGACCTCTGGTTTTTCGTTGTCCGGCAGCCGGCTGGTAAACCCACATACCGTCTCCAGATTTACGCTTCTAATTATCATACCAACCTCCTGTTTGTTTATTTGACAAGCGCCTGTTCCAACACTTCATCCATATGCTCCACGGGCAGGATCTCCATCCCTTTCGTAATTTCTGATGAAAGTTCTTCCACATCCACTTTATTTTTTTTCGGGATCAGAACTGTTTTGATCCCTGCATTTTTTGCCGCCAGAAGCTTCTCCTTCAGGCCCCCGATAGGAAGCACACGTCCCCGGAGGGTCACTTCTCCTGTCATGGCAATGTCGGCGCGTACTTTCCGGCCTGTGATCGCGGAGATCATAGCTGTTGCCATAGTAATTCCGGCCGACGGCCCGTCCTTGGGAACCGCGCCCTCCGGAATATGTACATGGATATCATGCTTTTCAAAAAATTCATCTGAGATTTCGTACCGGCTGCTGATGGAACGGATATAACTGATCCCTGTGCGGGCAGATTCCTTCATCACGTCTCCAAGCTGCCCGGTCAACATGATCTCGCCCTTTCCCGGCATGATATTGACTTCGATCTGTAACGTATCTCCGCCTACGCTTGTCCATGCCAGTCCACGGACGATCCCTACTTCATCTGATTCATTCGCCATCTGATAAGAGTACTTCTCTTTTCCCAGATATTTTTGTATATTTTTTTCTGTGACAGCGATTTTTTTCTTATCCTTTGTTAAAATTTCTTTGGCGGATTTCCGGCAAATATTTCCAATCTCTCTTTCTAACTGGCGTACACCGGCTTCTTTCGTATAATTTCTCGCGATTTTCCAGATTGCCTGCCTGCTGAAGGTCAGCATTTCCTTCGTCAGCCCGTGCTTCTCTAACTGTTTGGGAATCAAGTGTTCCATGGCAATATGCAGCTTTTCATTGTCGGTGTAGCTGCTGACCTCCACGACTTCCATACGGTCCAGCAAGGGCCTTGGAATGGTCTGCAGGGTATTTGCCGTGGTCACAAACAGCACCTCCGACAGATCCAGCTGAACCTCCAGGTAATGATCCCTGAACTTACTGTTCTGCTCACTGTCCAATACCTCCAAAAGGGCGGAAAAAGTATCTCCCTTATAGTCTGTACTGACTTTGTCAATTTCATCCAGAAGCAGGAGTGGATTTTTTACACCTGCCATACGGATTCCATTGGCAATCCTTCCCGGCATAGCCCCCACATAGGTCTTCCGATGTCCGCGGATCTCCGCCTCATCCCGAACTCCTCCTAAAGAAATACGTACATAGGGCTTTTTCAATGCCCGAGCCAATGACTTCGCGATAGAAGTCTTGCCTGTTCCTGGCGGGCCCACAAGGCAGAGGATCGGGCTTTCTCCCTTTTTCGTCAAAGTACGTACCGCCAGAAATTCCAGTACGCGTTCCTTCACCTGTTCCAAACCATAATGGTCTTCTTCCAGGACCTGCTCCGCAAACGCAATATCTTCACTATCCTTTGCCGCCTTGTTCCACGGCATCTCCAGGATCGTCTCAATATAAGTACGGATCACACCGCTCTCCGCCGGACTGTTCAATGAACTTTTAAAACGGCTGATCTCCTTTGCCAGCTTTTCTTTGACTTCCTTCGGTGCCTTCAGTTTTTTTGCCGCCTGCTCAAACTCCTCCGCGTCTGACAGGGTCGTGTCGTCCCCCAGCTCCTCCCGGATCAGCTTTAACTGCTCCCGGAGAATATATTCCCGCTGGTGTTTATCCACACGTTCCTTTACTTTGGCCCGGATATCCTCCTTGATATCTATGATCTGTACTTCATTTACCAGCTTGAATGCCAGCGTCTCATACCGCTTCCAGAAATCTGTCTGGTTCAGTATCTCCTGCTGGTCGGTATAATACAAAGGAATATTGGCTGAAATCTCATCTACCAGCTCCTTCAGGTCCTTAATTTCCAGAATACGTGCTACTCCCTCTTTCGACATCTTTCCGTTTTTCGCGGCATAATCTACAAAAATGTCTTTCAATCCACGCACCATAGCCTGTCCGTTCAGATCCTCAGGAGACTGGAAATCTGACTCGTCCAAAACCTCCACCTCTGCCCGAAGATAAGGAGCCGTATATTCTATATTTTTCAGGATTCCCCTTGTCTCTCCTGCCACCAGGACGCGAAGGATTTTTTTCGGAAGCTTGATGATCTGCCTGACTGAAGCCACCGTTCCGACCTCATACATTTCCTTCTGGCCCGGATCATCCGTATCCGCCTCCCGCTGCAACGCAAGAAAAATTTTCTGGTCTTCCACCATGGCTTCCTGCACAGCGGCGATCGATCGTTCCCGGCTGATATCGAAATGAACCACCATCTCCGGCATGATCGTCATTCCCCGCAGCGCAACCATTGGAAGACTTTTTATTTCACTCTTCATCTATACCATCTCCTGTATGCAAAAAGCAGGTATCTACTTCAGATACCCGCCCCGTATTTTTCCACCTGTACGGCTGCAATCCGAAATCACATTTTCATGCAATTCATGGTAATGAAAATGTGACTGCGGATCAGAAAACGTACAGTGATATATTTTTCCAGATCTGTCATGCACTCTGGGACGTCAAAAACGACCTGCGTTCCTCGCCGTCACGCTCATATAATGGCTGTCCGGTACCCTTCACAACATCCTTTGTAATCCTGCATTCCTTGATCGTTTCATCCGACGGTACACGGAACATGGTATCCATCATGATACCTTCCATGATGGCACGCAGTCCTCTGGCGCCGGTCTTTCTTGAAAGCGTCGTCTCCGCGATGGCAGTCAACGCGTCCTTGTCAAATACAAGGCGGACACCGTCAAGCTCCAACAGCTTCTGATACTGCTTGACGATCGCGCTTTTTGGTTCCGTCAAAATCCGGATCAATGCTTTTTTATCCAACATTTCCAATGATACCGTTACCGGGAGACGTCCCACTAACTCAGGAATCAGTCCAAATTTTACCAGATCCTGGGGAAGCACTTCCTTCAGCAGCACATCTACATTATACTCATGCTGGGTCGTGATCTCCGCGTTAAAACCGATGGACTTTCTGTCCAGGCGTGTCTCAATAATCTTGTCGATTCCCTCAAACGCGCCGCCACAGATAAACAATATATTCGTGGTATCGATCTGTATCAGCTCCTGGTGCGGATGCTTTCTCCCTCCCTGGGGCGGAACGGACGCGACAGTTCCCTCTATAATTTTCAAAAGTGCCTGCTGAACACCTTCTCCTGACACATCCCGGGTAATGGATGGGTTTTCCGATTTTCTTGTAATCTTGTCGATCTCATCTATATAGATAATGCCGTGTTCCGCGCGTTCAATATCTCCGTCCGCAGCCTGGATCACCTTGAGGAGGATATTCTCCACATCCTCTCCCACATAGCCTGCCTCTGTCAGTGCCGTAGCATCGGCAATCGCAAAAGGAACATTCAATATCTTTGCAAGTGTCTGTGCAAGAAGGGTCTTCCCGCATCCGGTCGGTCCCAGCATCAGGATATTACTCTTCTGCAGCTCTACACCCAGATCCTGTTCTGCCAGGATTCTTTTATAATGGTTATATACAGCGACTGAAAGTACTTTTTTCGCTTCATCCTGGCCAATGACATAATCATCCAGAAATGCTTTCATCTCTTCCGGTGTCAGCAGATTGATATCAGCAAAAGGACTTCTCTCATCGTATTCAAATTCTTCTTCAATAATCTCCGAGCACACATCCACACATTCATCACAGATATATGCCCCGTTCGGTCCCGCGATCAGTTTGCGGACCTGATTCTGCGATTTATTGCAGAAAGAACATCTTACAATATCATCAATTACTTTTCCTGCCATTCTATTTTCACCTCATATAATAATCGGGATTCTAATGCTTGGCAATGACTTCATCAACCAATCCATACTCTTTTGCTTCCTGGGCAGACATAAAGTTATCCCGCTCCGTATCCACCTGAATGACCTCGATCGGCTGTCCTGTATTTGCCGCCAGGATCTCGTTCAGCCTCTTTCTGGTACGCAGAATATGCTCTGCAGCGATCTGGATCTCTGTCGCCTGTCCTCTGGCTCCACCGGAAGGCTGGTGAATCATGATCTCCGCGTTTGGCAGCGCGAATCTTTTGCCCTTTGTTCCGCCGGAAAGCAGAAAGGAACCCATGCTTGCCGCCATACCGATACATACCGTAGACACGTCACATTTGATATACTGCATCGTGTCATAGATTGCCAGTCCCGCGGTTACAGAACCACCCGGGCTGTTGATATAAAGCTGGATATCCTTGTTTGGATCATCCGCTTCCAAGAACAATAACTGGGCAACAACGATATTCGCCGAAACATCCGTTACTTCCTCTCCCAGAAATATGATCCTGTCCTTTAATAATCTGGAATAAATATCGTAAGAGCGTTCTCCCCGGCTGGTCTGTTCAATGACATAAGGTACTAAACTCATCTAAATTCACTTCCTTCATTTTATGTTTCCAATACTATTCTTCCACTGCCGCGTCCGCAATCAATGTAATCGCGTCCTGTACGGCAATGCTTTCCTTCATCTCTTCGATTCTCTTCTCGCCCATGGACTTCTTGAGATCATCAAGTTCACTCTTATACGTCTCCGCCATCTTCTTCAGTTCTTCTTCCACACGCTCCTCAGACACTGTGATGTTCTCCGCTTTTACAACCGCTTCCAGGGCCAGTCTTGTCCGGATGGTCTTCAGCGCCTGTGCTTCCAGATCCTGTTTCAGCCTGTCTTCTGTCAGTCCTGTCATCTGGAAATACATTTCCTTTGTCATGCCCTGCATCTGAAGACGATAGCCAAGATCATCCTCCATCTGACGTACCTGCAGATCGATCATGGGCTGCGGGATATCCATCTCCGCGTTCTCTGCCGCCTGGTCTACAGCCTGATCCTCTATTCTCTCCCGCGCTTCCGCCTGCTTTCTGTCTGTCAGCTTCTTCTCAACTTCCTGTCTGTACTCTTCCATAGTATCACACTCAGATACATCAGAAGCAAATTCATCATCCAGCTCCGGCAGTTCTTTTTCCTTGATCGTGTGTACAGTACACTTAAATACCGCGTCCTTTCCCGCCAGTTCCTTTGCCTGGTATTCTTCCGGGAAAGTCACGTTAACTTCTACTTCCTGGCCGATCTGAGCACCGATCAGCTGATCCTCAAATCCCGGGATAAACGCACCGGAACCAATCGTCAGCGGATAATCTGTACCCTTTCCGCCTTCAAAAGCCTCGCCGTCTACAAATCCTTCAAAATCCAGAGTGATCATATCCTTATCTGCGACGCCGCGGCCGGTTACCTCTACGGTTCTTCCATTACGCTCGCGTTCTCTCTGGATCTCCGCCTCTACATCTTCCGCTGTCACTTCCACAGGAACCTTATCTACCTTCAGCCCCTTGTACTCTCCCAGAGTCACTTCTGGCTTTGTTGCCACTTCCGCCGTAAAAATGAACGGTTTTCCCTTTTCCATCTGTACCACATCTACTTCCGGCTGGGATACGATATCCAGCTCGCACTCTTCATAAGCTTCGCTGTAAGCTGTCGGAATCATGCGGTTCACAGCATCATCATAGAATATCTCCGGTCCATACATCTTTTCAAGCATCTGACGCGGCACCTTTCCTTTACGGAAACCTGGAATGGAAATCTTCCCGCGCTGCCTCAGGTACGCTGCCTGAAGAGCCTTCTCCACCTCTTCCGCCGCAACCTCGATCGTAAGCTTCGCCATATTATGCTCTAACTTTTCTACCTGTAGACTCATTTTCATTTCCTCCTTGAATTGTAGTTCTCCGGCCGCATACGACCGATATATGAAGTCTCGATATTTTCGTAATTACTGTTCACACATCATAAATGTTCACAGTCATTAAACAAGTATAGCACAAGAATTCCGTGATTTCCAGCACTTTTTGCAGGAATCTATAAAGTAATATACAGAAATCCAGTCATTCACAGCCTTTTTGTGTTCACTGACACAGAAAAGCTGCCATCGGCAGCTTTTCCATACGTAAAACTAATCTGTAAAAATAATAGAACGCCCCATTTCCTCTGCCTTTTCTTCCCCGCACAGCAACCCGGTAAGCTTCAGGGCAAACAAAATGGCCGTTCCCATCCCCCGGCTTGTGATGATATGTCCGTCCACACTGACCGGATCATATACTACCTCCGCGCCTTCGAGCTTCTCTTCAAACGAAGGATAACAGCAGGCCCTACGCCCTTTCAGGAAACCAAGCCTTCCTAAAATACTGGGAGCCGCGCAAATTGCCGCGATATACTGGCCCTTTTCATAATATGCTTTCAAAAGTTCCTGCAATCCTTTGTGATTCATAAGATTCAGAGTTCCGGGCATTCCCCCTGGAAGTACAAGCATATCTGTCCGTTCAAAATCCATTTCCTCAAACAAAAAATCTGCCTGTACATCAATCTGATGTGATCCATGAATCGTCTGATCTCCGGTAATAGACACCGTGTCCACCCGGACTCCCGCCCTGCGCAGAATATCCACGACAGTAAGTCCTTCAATTTCTTCAAACCCATCCGCAAGAAATACACTGACTTGTTTCATCATCTGTCTTTGCTCCCTTCTGTCTATGTCTAAATACCTAGTATTTCCTTTACTGTTTCCTTCATCTGGTCCGCGTCGCACTCTTTTGTATGCAGGATCTGAGCATTCCTGATTTCCTCGATGGCATGCGGCGCCGGCGTCCCGGAAACCTTTTCCAGTTCATCGATCAAAGCAAATTCATCCATGCTGTCATATTTACTATCAATAGACGTCATAACGCTCTTGATAAACTTATAGGGGCTGGCGGTAGACGCCACCACTGTCTTCGTATGATCTCCGCTGCTTTTCTTATATGCCTGGCACACATGAGACGCGACAGCCGTATGGGTATCCATCACGTATCCTGTAGAATTGTATATATCTCTTATAGCCGCGCGGGTCTCTTCTTCCGTAGCATATCCTCCCACAAAATCGGAAAGCTGTGCCTTCATCTCCGGTGTGATCTCATATTTCCCTTCTGCTTTCAGCGCTGCCATCAATTCCTGATTTTTCACGGCATCTGCCCCCGCGATCGTATAGATCAGTCTTTCCAGATTACTGGAGATCAGGATATCCATGGACGGGGATGAAGTAAGTACGAACTCCCGGTTCTTATCATAGGTTCCTGTCTGGAAAAAGTCAAATAAGACCTTATTCTCATTGGAAGCACAGATCAGCTTTTCGATCGGTACTCCCATCTGCTTTGCATAGTAAGCTGCCAGAATATTTCCAAAGTTCCCGGTCGGTACGGTCACATTGATCTTCTCGCCCGGAGCGATCTCTTCATTTTGCAAAAGCTTTGCATATGCATATACATAGTAGACCACCTGAGGAACAAGGCGGCCGATATTGATGGAATTTGCCGAAGAAAACTGAAATCCCTTCTCTGCCAGTTCACATCCCAGCCCCTTATCCTCAAACAGAGCTTTCACTCCGGTCTGTGCATTGTCGAAATTGCCATGGATTGCAACGACTGCCGTGTTATCTCCCTTTTGGGTCACCATCTGCAGTTCCTGTACCCGGCTGACCCCGTTCTTAGGATAGAATACGATGATCCTTGTTCCCGGCACATCTGCGAATCCGGCCAGTGCCGCTTTTCCTGTATCCCCGGAAGTAGCTGTCAATATTACAATCTCATGGGTGACATGATTCTTCTTTGCGGATGTTGTGAGTAAATGTGGCAGGATAGAAAGCGCCATATCCTTAAACGCGATGGTCGCCCCGTGGAACAGCTCCAGATGGTACGTATCCCCTACCTTTACCAATGGCGCGATCACTTCTGTATCAAATTTCGCATCATAAGCATTTTTGATACAGTCTTTTAGTTCTTCCTCCGTAAAATCTGTCAGGAACTGCTTCATCACTGCATAGGCCGTTTCCTGGTACGACATTTCCTTTAGTTCTTCCATGGTGACATCCAGCTTTGGAACAGAGACCGGCACAAATAATCCGCCGTCATCCGCAAGTCCCTTTAAAATCGCCTCGGAAGCCGTAACCGTATGCTGTGCGTCCCGTGTGCTTTTATACAATAGATTCATCTCTTCAACCCTCTTCTTTTTTGCCGTTGATATATTTTACCAGGCCGCCCGCGGCAATCAGCTTCTGCATAAATTCTGGGAATGCCTGCCCCTGGAATTCAGTGCCCTTTGTGCGATTGTAGATCTTTCCGCTGTCGAAGTCAACCTCAACCTCATCCCCGGCTTCAATCCCTCTTGCCGCTTCCGGACATTCGATGATCGGCAATCCGATATTGATCGCATTTCTATAGAAAATACGTGCAAATGTTTCTGCGATCACGCAGCTTACTCCGGCGGTTTTTAGACAGAGAGGCGCATGCTCCCTGGAGGAACCGCAGCCGAAGTTTTTATTTGCCACAATCAGATCCCCCGGCTGTACCTTGTGTACAAATTCCGGATCAATATCCACCATGGCATGGCTTGCCAGTTCCTCTGCGTCAAAAGAATTCAGATATCTTGCAGGAATGATTACATCCGTATCTACATTATCTCCATATTTAAAAACGTGTCCCAATGCTTTCATGATCTGTCACCTACTTTCTCCGGATTTGCGATATATCCCTCAATCGCGCTGGCTGCCGCCACTTCCGGGGAAGCCAGGTAGATCAGGGAATCCACATGTCCCATTCTTCCGACAAAATTACGGTTCGTGGTAGAAACACACTTCTCTCCTGCTGCCATAACGCCCATATGCCCGCCCATACATGGGCCGCAGCTCGGCGTATTCACCGCGCAGCCCGCATCGATAAAGATGTCCACCAGGCCTTCCGCAATACACTGCTTGTAAATCTTCTGGGTAGCCGGAACCACCATCACACGTACATCCGGATGTACGGTATGGCCTTTCAGGATCGCCGCGGCCTTTCTCATATCTTCCATACGCCCGTTCGTACAGGATCCGATCACCACCTGGTCGATCCAGATCGGCTCCATAGCCTCTACCTCATCAATGGTTTTTGCGTTGCCCGGAAGATGCGGAAAAGCAATGGTAGGACGTACTTCATCCAGATGGATCTTCACGACCTCGTCATATTCCGCGTCCTCATCTGCGGTATAGATCGTATATTCCTTTTGGGAATGCTCTTTTATATAGACTTGTGCCTGCTCATCTACCGGGAAAATACCGTTCTTTGCCCCTGCTTCAATGGCCATATTTGCCATGGTAAAACGGTCATCCATAGACAGATTCGCGATTCCGTCTCCTGTAAATTCCATAGATTTGTACAGAGCGCCGTCCACTCCGATCTTTCCTATGATATGGATAATGATATCCTTCCCGCTCACATACGGTCCCGGCTTTCCGGTCAATACAAACTTGATGGCAGAGGGCACCTTGAACCACAATTCTCCTGTTGCCATTCCTGTGGCAATGTCTGTTGTGCCGACGCCAGTAGAAAATGCTCCCAGCGCCCCGTATGTACAAGTGTGGGAATCCGCGCCGATGACGCACTCTCCTGCTGTGACCACCCCTGCTTCCGGTAAAATCGCATGTTCCACTCCGGACTTCCCTTGCTCAAAGTACCAGCTCAGCCCCTGTGCCTTAGCGAACTCCCGGATCGCTTTTGAATTCTCTGCTGATTTGATATCCTTATTCGGTGTAAAATGATCCGGAACAAGAACCACCTTATCTTTATCATATACTGTATCTGCCATCTCACGGAAAATCGGCAGCGCCATCGGGCCGGTAATATCATTTGCCATAACCACATCCAGCTTCGCTTCGATCAGCTGTCCCGCAAAGACAGATTCCAGTCCTGCGTGAGCCGCTAATATTTTCTGCGTCATTGTCATTCCCATTGTGATAACCTCCTTTGTTAAACTTTCTGTCTGCTATTCTAACACACAATATCTCGAAAAGGAAGGGGAAATTGTTTGTGTGTTTGGGCGGCAAGATGTATGGTATGGCGAAGGGACGCTTTCGAGCTATCCCAGTTTTCTTCGGGCGGCGGTGATCAGCACGAACAATGATGCGAAGAATAGGAAGATGGCCGGGAGGAGGTCGGCGGAGTCTCCTGTTTTGGCCGCTTTTTCGTGAGACGAAGACGGAGGTTGTTCGGGATTTTCATCAGTAGGCGCTTCGGGGGTGTTGATCTGGAGGGTCTGGTCTTTGTCGGCCAGGTCTTCGTGGGAGGCGATTTCGGATTTGCCCAGGAATAGTTTTTCGAAGGCTACGAGCTCAGCGTTTTGTATTGCGGCTGCATTAACGATAAACTCTACTTCGGCGGTGCCGTTTGCCTCGTCAGGGACAAAATTTTTTTCGGCAGTTAGTTCTTTTCCTTCTATTAAAAAAGGAGTGCCGGTGGATTTGTCCATCAGGATGCCTTTTAAGGTGTATTGTTCGCCGGGGATCAGGTTTTTGTAGGTTACTTTGTCTGTGATCGTGATTTCTTTTTGGGCTGTAATCTTCTGAGAGCCGCTTTGTTTTTCTCCGGCACTGGTTTTGATTTCGGGGAAGTAGATGGTCTGGCCTTCGTAGTGGATATCTTTGTGGGCGGCTACCTCTTCGCCTTCCTGGGTTACGCTTTCGAATGCCACGGCTGTTTTTCCCGCAAGGGCAGAAGAATCAAAAGAAAAAGTTACATCTACGGTGCCGGAATCGGATTCCAGGGTAAAGGTGGTTTCACCGGTGATCTGTTCTCCGTTTTCCAGAAGAGGGGACTTTGTTTCTTTGTCCATCAAAGTTCCTTCGACCGTGTATTCCTGGCCCGGAGTGAGGTTCGCATAAAAGATGGAATCAACGACCACCGTTTCTTCTGCTGGCTGCGCATTCCGGCTGCCGGTCCGGACATCTCTTGCGGATGTTCTTACCTTTGGAATGTAGATGGTCTGTCCTTCGCTGTTTAAATCAGCGTGGACCGCGTATATTTTGCTGTTTTTCTCCAGTGTCTCAAAAGCAACCAGTGTCTTTCCCTCCAGATTTGTACCATCAAAGTTAAAAACAACCTCGACCTTTCCTGTCTTTTCTTTTGGAGAAAATGTTACATTGGCCGTAATGTCTCCCCCTGACGCGTCTTTGGCAATCATCCCGGTTTCTTTATCCATCAGTTTTCCGCTAAGTGTGTATTCCTGTCCGGGTTTTAGATTTTTATAGGTTACGGTGTCAGCAATAGACATCTTTTGTTTTGCCACAGCCATATTCGAACCGGAGGACTTATCCAGCGCTTTTGTTCCGATCTCCGGGAAATGAATGGCCTGGCCTTCATCATGGATGTCTTTATGTTCTGCTATTTTTTTCTCCTGGCAATACAATTCTTCATAAAGAACGATGTCTTTTCCAGCCAGCTCTGACGCGTCAAATGTACATTCTATTTCTACCATACCTGTGGAGGCTGCCGTGGTAAAGGAATGTTCCGCCACGATCGGATTTCCATTCGGATCTGTAAGCGGCTTTTGGGTCTCTTTGTCCATCGGGGTACATTTCAAAAGGTACTCTTGTTTTTCTTTTAATCCGTCATACAGCACGGAATCTATGGCCGTCACAAGGCCTGCCCGCGCGTAATGATTTCCCGTAGCGTCATTTCTGGCGCTGGTAGAGATGGACGGGTCATCCTCTGCTAAGTCCTTATTTTCCAGATTTCCCAGATTGATGGTTACTTGATTTTTATAGATCACGAAGGGAATCCTTAACATTTCTTTTCCTTCGTTTGCCTCGGATGGAAGTTCTTCCAAAATGTATGTATCAAAGGGAAGTGCTCCCAGACTGTTGTCCACAGGGGCGCTGTTTCCTTCCTCATTCAATCCGAACCACAGGCCGTCTTCTTTTCCTCCCTGGTTGGTATTTTCCGTATGTTTGTTCCAGTCTGATGCAGAAGAATAATAACCATTCTCATCCGTTGTGATCTGATGTGATTCTCCCGTAGTCGTACTTGTCACACGGAATCGGACACCAGGCATTACCTTCTGGGTATTGGAATCAATCTTGCGCAGTTCAAAATCTCCCCGCTTCACCCTATTCTGAATGGAATGCTCCGTATCTGTCAGATCCACGGTCTCGCCATTCTTTGTAATAGAAAATTCCCGGCTCAGTACTCCTTTTTCCAGATATCCTGCCGGAGCACCTGTCTCGATGATCCGGTATCTTCCATATGGGAGCAGATGATCCGATGTCTGTGCGGTTCCGGTTTCATCCGTCCGGATCGTGGCGACCGCCTCGTTCCGGGCATAAACTTTTCCGTCCACGAACACTGCGTTTTCATTGATATTTACAACTGCAAATACCGCATTTTCCAGAACTGCCGCTCCCTGGGGAACGGAAGACTTCGTATCAAAATCACGCTTTTGTATCTTCACCCCGCCGCGGATCACCTGGTCAGATATCGTATATTGATTTCCGCCTTTTAAGGCTGCTCCGTTTCCGGTCTGCGTAATCTGTGTAACATAGGGGCCGGTAATTTTTTCCTCGTTTCCTTCTGCCTGTAGGTATGCGCCTTCCAGCAGATATCCTTCCGGTGCTTTTGTCTCTTCGATCACAATCGTTCCAAGAGGAAGCACCGGCTTGCCGTCCATCATATAAAACGCGTCTCCTGAAGCCTTGTATTCATCGCGCAGCAGCGCCTGATATTTCGTTGGGGCATCCGGCGCGTCCGGAATCTCTTTTGTCTCCAGCACCCAGGTTCTGTCCGGATCTGCCGGAAGATTTCCTTTTTCATAAAATCCTTTATAGTATCTGACCGTAAACTGTGCGCCCGCAAGAGAAGCTCCTTCCTGTGGTACATCGCCGCCAGCATCCTGATCCTTTTTGAACAATTCAAGCCCCGCCGGGTCATATTCCGGAATGTCACTGACGTCAACGGTTGTATTCTCTCCTGCCTGCACATGGATTGGATATACCTTCGTATCCTTACGGTAACCTTGCGGGGCGGTAATCTCCTTTATCCAGTAATCCCCTTCCGCGAGTTCCAGAAGATCGCTTTCTCCGGATGCCCCGGCAGTAACCAGGCCGGACTGAGTCGTACAGGACACGTCCGCATAAACCCCGTACTTTGCGCCGCTTAAAGAATAACAGGGATTTCCATCTGTCATAGCGGGAACGGATGAGGCTTTCCGTAGTTTTATAGTGCCGTTTGAAGGGCCTTCATATTCCAGCCATACAATATCCTGATCAGCATTATAAGCCACATATGCTTTATATTCTTTAAAGATAGACATATTTGCTTTTCCACTGTTCATCTGTTCATTCAGCGCGCCTCTCATTGCCTGGATCTGTTGTTCGGTCAATCCATCCGTTTCACCGGTATATTCGATCCCGATCATCGCGTGGATATAAGGATACGGGTTGGCGGCTCCTCCGAACATTGTGCTGGCCTCTCCCGCCCATGGCCCATCCTGCCCGAACATCAATGCCATTTTTATCCGGTCGTTATTCAACTCTGAAACCTGATAGATTCCGGCAGGTGTCGGCTTGTTCGGCTGGGCACAATATCCCATATAGTGCCCTTTTTCTGTTGTCACATAAAATTCCGTGGTCGACCAATTTCCATAGGCATGAGCAGTTCCCGGCGTGATCGTGCAGTTAGAATTGACGGCGGAACGCATCATGCGGCTGCTTGCGCCAGCCACATAAGCCGTACCACAATTCCCGCTTACAATTCTGCCGGCAGGTATCCTTCCAGAACCGGAAGCCTTCGAAGTATCTTCTTTTCCGGTTTCTGATCCGTCTGTCTGTCCTGTATCCCGGGGCAACATATCCCCCTCTTCCGTATCACTGTTCCCGGCTGGATTTATCTGGCCGGAAGAGCTTTCGCTCTCCGGCATATCACCTGCTGTCACGGGTGGTTCTTCGGTTATTCCTCCCTCTGTTTCGTCTTTTATATTTTGATGGGTTTCTTCGATTGTTTCCGTCTTTAATTGCTCGTTTTCCATTACATTCTGATTTTCCATTTGTTCTTCCGCGCGTACGGAAGCAACACTTGCCGAGACCATACAGCTCAAGATCAACAAAAAGGCGGCTGCTGTACGGAGCATTTCCGGCATATGGTACCAAAATCGCTTCATTCTTTTTTCTCCTCTGAGTTCGCGGTCAATCCGCATGGCAGATCGATCGTCTGAAAATACAGTCAATATGTTACATCATGCCTGTACATATACTCACGGCCGATGAAATCTGGCGTGCAGTATAAAAAGCGCCACTAAGGATCTGTAGAAAAATGCATCCTCCTTTCCTTGAAACTTGTTGATAGAAATCACATAGCTATGTCCTCGTTTTTGGATTATGGGATGATATTCCCAATGAAAATAAGAAATGTCCTAAGACGAGTAGTATGATAATAAACGATAAACGGAAATTTGTCAATCCTTTTTAAAAAGTTCAAACATAAATCACAGTTCCCGAATGGCATGAAGGGAACTGTGATTATTTTTACTTATTTTATTTTTTTTCGATATACCCCTTTGCTGTCAGTGCTTCCGCGCATAATACAGCGCCGCCCGCCGCGCCGCGGATCGTATTGTGGGAAAGGCCAACGAATTTATAATCGAACATACTGTCTTCTCTCAGACGCCCGATGGATACACCCATCCCGTTCTCATAATCTACGTCCAGCTTCACCTGCGGACGATCGTCTTCCTCCTGATAACGGATGAATTGCTTCGGAGCGCTGGGAAGCTCTGCCTCCTGAGGATACCCTTTGAAGTTCACCAGCTTTTCGATCAATTGCTCTTTGGTCGGTTTTTTCTCAAAATTCACAAATACCGCTGCCGTATGGCCGTTCAGAACCGGTACACGGATACACTGGCATGTAATCTTCGGAAGCTCCGCCTTCACGATCTGTCCGTTTTCCACCTTGCCGAGTATACGCAAGGGTTCCTGCTCGCTCTTTTCTTCCTCCCCGCCGATATAGGGAATCACATTTTCCACCATTTCCGGCCAATCCTTGAAAGTCTTGCCCGCTCCGGAAATTGCCTGATATGTGGTCGCCACCACTTCCTTAGGGCCAAATTCCTTCCATGCTGCAAGGCACGGCGCATAACTCTGGATAGAGCAATTCGGCTTTACGGCGATAAAGCCCCGCTTTGTCCCAAGACGCTTTTTCTGATCTGCGATCACATCAAAATGCTCTACATTGATCTCCGGAACTACCATCGGGACATCCGGGGTCCAGCGGTGCGCGCTGTTGTTGGACACGACCGGCGTCTCTGTCTTTGCATAGGCTTCCTCGATCGCCCGGATCTCATCCTTGGACATATCCACCGCGCTGAATACAAAATCCACGGTAGAAGCTACTTTTTCTACTTCATTAACATTAAGCACTACCAGCTTCTTTACTGCTTCCGGCATGGGACTATCCATTTTCCATCTGTCCCCTACCGCTTCTTCATAAGTCTTTCCTGCGGAACGTGGACTTGCCGCCACTGTTACTACCTCAAACCACGGATGGTTCTCCAACAGAGAAATAAATCTCTGCCCCACCATCCCTGTTGCACCTAATATACCAACCTTTAACTTCTGTTCCATATGATCCTCTCCTTATCCTTTTCTATAAAATTCGTGTAACTGTTTAGAATGGCAGCAGTATGAAAAAACAGACTGTGCAAGTTTACTTGTTAAGGACCCGCGTAGCGGACGGGTCTGTAGTCTGCCGTTCTGAATCGTTACAGATCCGCGATCATTCAGCAATCAGGTATGCTTCCTCCTGCATGATCACCTTTTCCATAGCGGCTTTTCCCGGCGCTCCGATGACATTTCGCATCTCCACACAGGTCTTCATGCTGATCGCCTCATAGACGTCTCCCTCAAACACCGGGGAAATGGCTTTGTATTCGTCCAGCGTCAGATCATCTAATGCTTTGCCCTTCTCGATACAGTAAAGTACCAGCCGGCCGACGATGCCATGTGCGTCCCGGAAGGGCACACCATGGTTCACCAGATAATCCGCGGCATCCGTGGCATTGGTAAATCCTTTTTTCGCGCTGTCCGCCATCTTCTCCTTACGGAATTTCATTGTATCCAGCATCCCGGTAAATAACGCAAGACATCCTTTTATAGTGTCTATCGCGTCAAAGACCAATTCCTTATCCTCCTGCATATCCTTATCGTATGCCAGCGGAATTCCTTTCATCGTAGTCAGCAGGGACATCAAAGCACCATATACCCGCCCGGTCTTTCCCCGGACAAGCTCCGCGATATCCGGATTCTTTTTCTGAGGCATGATGCTGCTTCCGGTACTGTAGGCGTCATCCAGCTCTACGAACTGGTACTCATTGGAATTCCAGATAATCACCTCTTCGGAAAACCGGCTTAAGTGCATCATCACCGTGGACATCGCGGAGAGCAGTTCGATCAGGTAGTCTCTGTCCGCGACCGAATCCATACTGTTCAGCGTGGGGCCATCAAATTCCAGCAGCTTTGCCGTGTACTCCCGATCCAGAGGATAGGTGGTGCCTGCCAGCGCTCCGGCTCCCAAGGGGCAGGTATTCATCCTGCGGTAAATATCCTTCATCCGGGAACGATCCCGCTTGAACATCTCAAAATAAGCGCCCAGATGATGTGCCAGGGTTACCGGCTGTGCCTTCTGTAAATGAGTAAAGCCCGGCATATAAGTCTCCGTATGCTCCTTCATCAGTTTCAGAAGGACCTGCAGCAAACCTTTCAGCAGGCTGTCCAGCTCCAGTATCTCGTCCCTTGTGTATAACTTCATATCCAGAGCCACCTGGTCATTCCGGCTGCGTCCGGTATGAAGCTTTTTTCCTACATCCCCGATCCGGTCGGTCAGATTGGCCTCCACAAAGCTGTGGATATCTTCATATTCGTCCGTGATCAGAAGCGTACCGTTCTCCACATCTTCCTGGATTCCCTTCAGCCCTTCTATGATCTGTTCCTTTTCTTCCCCTGTCAGGATCCCCTGCTTCGCGAGCATCGTCACATGAGCGATGCTGCCCCGGATATCCTGTGCGTAAAGCCTTTTGTCAAATGGGATCGACGCATTGAAATTATATACCAGCTTGTCCGTTTCCTTCGTAAAACGGCCGCCCCATAATTGTGCCATTTCTGATTCCTCTTTTCTTTGATATACTGAACGCAGAAAGACTGCCATCTGTTGCTATTCTGCATACAATGGATACAGGACAGCAGACTACAAACCCTTCTGCCTCTCATGAAATATAAAACATAGTATCACAAGAAAAAGCCGCTGTCTATAAGGAACTTCTTACATTTTCACTCTCCGTTTCCACGATTTTCCAGTGAAAACTGACAACCACAGTAGTCCTGACGGTACAATCCGTATTCTTCTGACAGCTCTACGGATCTCTTATATCCATTCTTCTTTTTAAAATCTGACACCAGATATGACACTCCTATTTCCTGTCCTGCTGCCAGACCAATCTCATTTAATTTCTGTGCGTTTTTCAGAGGACTGATGCTAAGAGTCGTCGTGAAATAATCAAATCCGCCTTCTTTTGCCCTTTCCGCTGCTTCCCGCAGGCGCAAGGCATAGCAACGGAAACACCGTTCGCCGCCTTCCTTTACCCGCTCCAGCCCGGCAGCCATCCGGTAAAATTTATCTCTTTCATAAGCCCCTTCCAGAAAAGAAATGGGGTGAGACGGATTTAATTTTCCGATCAACATCTGCTGCTCTTTCACACGTTTGTAGTATTCGCTTTCCGGGTAAATATTGGGATTATAATAGAACACTGTGATCTCAAAATATTTAGACAAATATTCCAGTACATAGCTGCTGCAGGGCGCGCAGCAGCTATGAAGCAATAGACGGGGCACTCGTTCCTCCTGCTCCAGCCTTTCCAGCACTTTATCCAGTTCTTTTTGATAATTTATTTTCTGTCCTTGCATCGTTTTCTCCTGTATGGCTTTATCTACCATTATAAACATTGTTTTTTA
Organism: uncultured Clostridium sp.; assembly: GCA_964523125.1. Taxonomy (GTDB): domain Bacteria; phylum Bacillota; class Clostridia; order Lachnospirales; family Lachnospiraceae; genus Schaedlerella. Next base: position 44,513 of record CAZFXM010000016.1, read on the forward strand.
TACTTCAAGTATAAAAGCTATTCGTTTTATCATTTTTTCTTTACTCGTCGATATTCTTTCAACCTTTGATTCTGTAAATCTTATTCAAAATTATTCTTTTTCTTTTAAAATTGTTTTTCAATATTATTTTATCGAAAAACAATAAAATTATATTGAAATTCATTTCAAACAGTGATATGATATGAAAAACAATAAACGAATTTTGATTTTATGGAGGCGGCAATATGCATGGAGAAAAACTGATCCGGATAACGAAAATATTATTGGACGTCATGTTTTACAGTGGAATTGTAGTCATCGTGACACTTCCGCTGACCTTAAAGTATGCGGGGAGTCATTATTCCAGAGCATTTCAGGAATATTATGCGCTGATGCTGGTCATCTTTGCCCTGTCCGGGATCTGCGGGGTCGTGATCGTCAGTCAGCTGCGGAAAATGATGCGCACGGTAGTACGGAAGAATTGTTTTGTATATGAAAACGTAAGAAGCCTGGAAGTCATGGGAATCACCAGCGCGGCCATTGTTATACTGTTCTTTATAAAATCTTTCTTCCTGCCTACCCCGGCAACCTTTATCATTGTCCTCACCTTTTTTATCGCAGGACTGTTCAGCAAGGTGCTTTCCTTTGTATTTCGGGAAGCTATCCGTTATAAAGAAGAAAATGATCTGACAATATAGAAAGTCTGTAACTGTTCAGTCAGGATAGCGCATTTACTGCGCTATCCTGACTGAACAGTTACGAAAGTCTGATATGTCGGGCAGCCTCCCATGATGGGTGGTTATGTTCATTATCATATGAGGAATGCAGGAGGCAAAGGGAATATGGGAATTATTGTAAATCTGGACGTGATGATGGCAAAGCGGAAGATCGGCGTCTCAGAGCTGGCCAGGGAAATCGACATTACCATGGCCAACCTCTCGATTTTGAAAAATAATAAAGCCAAGGCAGTTCGCTTTACAACGCTGGAAGCCATCTGCCGGGCGCTCCACTGCCAGCCGGGAGATATCCTGGAATATATGGAGGAGGATGAGCCCGGGCAGGACTTATAAATGATAAGTTAATGGAAAGGAGACTTTTATATGGAAAACACAACACTTACGACCGAGATCGCGGCTACGCCAAACCTGGATTCCTCGGAAAAGAAAACGAAGGCAGTTGACAGCCCTTTTCTTCAGTCTATGAAGGAACATTTCACATGGTACGTAAGCACGGCCGGTCTGTATGGACTGGTCTACACCTTCTGCCGGTATGAGAATCCCGCGGGGATCACTTATCCGGCTGCCATAGCCGCTTTCATACTGTTTGCTGTCCTGTGGATCCATAAAGCAGGGATGGCTGTAAAGAAAAGCCTGTTCTTCTATTTTGTTGGAATGATGCTTCTGGGCATTTCCACCTGTATGACTGCAAACAATGGCATCCATCTTTTCAATGCCGCGGGCATCCTGCTTTTGTTTTGCACGGCAATGGTACATCAGATGTATGAGGACAGCCAGTGGAGCTTCTCGGTATATATCACGCGGCTCCTGGTTTTCGCCGGAACCTGCCTGCTCTCTCTGTTCAAGCCTTTGGAGCATATGGTGTATTATGTCTCAAAGCATAAAGGAGGCGAGGGTTCTTCTACAGCAGAAAAAAGCTCCTATTCAAAAGAGAGTTTCGCTTGCGAAACTCGCGCCTGCGTCGGTCGCAGTGCGACATCTACCTCGTACGCCGCAGTGCGCATCCTCCCGGAGGGTTGTTATTCTACTAGAATAACAAAACAGGCACCGGCCGTGCTCACCGGAGCCGCCATCGCATGCCTCTTCCTGCTGTGCGTCATGCCTTTGTTGATCGGGTCTGATCAGGTATTTGCCAGATATTTCCGATTAAGCCTGACCTTCGCGATTCCGGATTTCAGCACCGCGATCGGATTATTTTTCTGCTTTTTGACCGGATTTCTGATGCTATATGTATCCTTTGCGGCTCTGTTCCGCCAGAATCTGAAACGCGCGGAGGTAACGGACTGCCATGGCGCAAACGCGCTGACCGGAATTACATTTACGGCGATTCTGGCATGTATCTATGTGATCTATTCCGGAATCCAGATCTTGTTCCTGTTCCTGCGGCGGGGTCTTCCGGACGGAATGACCTATTCCCAATATGCCCATGAGGGCTTCTGGCAGCTGCTGGCCGTAAGCCTGATCAATATCGTGACTGTCCTGGTCTGCATACAGGTCTTTGAGAAGCACCCGGCTCTGAAAATACTGCTGCTGGTAATCTCCCTTTGTACCTGTGTCATGACCGTGTCGGCAGCCTATCGGATGCTGCTTTATGTGGGAGTTTATCATCTCACATTTCTGCGGATCCTGGTGCTTTGGTTCCTTGGCGTGCTCACCTTGCTTATGAGCGGCGTGATGGTCAGTATCTTCCGGGAGAAATTTCATTTATTCCAGTATTTCGTGGCAGTCATCACATGTGGCTATATCATTTTTTCCTTTGCCCAAGTGGACGGTATCATCGCTTCCTATAATCTGCGGCATGCGGAAACCGTCAACCGGCAGGATATTTCCTATGTGCTGTACGGCCTGTCGGAGGACGCGGCACCTTATGTAAAGGAACTGGCGGAAATGGATATCGAAAAATATATCCTGACGAATGATGACTACTATTATGATAGAGAACAGCCTTATGCGGATGATACAAAACAAGGGGATCCGGAAGAATTTGAGACTGTGGGCGAATATATGGAACCGGAGTTCACGGCTTATATGGAGCGGATCGTTAACCGTGAAAATACGTCTTTACGGAAATGGAATTTTGCGAAGGCACGTGCACGGAAAGCGGCGGAGGAATATCTTCGGAAATAATGAAAAGAAGGAGGAAATGCTTCTTACGCAAGGGCTTGCAGAGCTTCGGGAAAATGTCGGCGGCGTGGATTACCAGGCAACTCTGCGCCGCTGCATTGATCTGTTCGACCTGCTGGCGGAAGGCAGAAAAAAAACGCCGGTACAGACCGGCGGGAGCCCGGAAGATTCCGGACAGATACTAAAGTCATAAAAAACTGACAGAAAATTTTAGCAAATTTCCTACAAAGTGTATACTGGATTCTTTGGAATTCAATCATCTATCCTGACCAGTTGATAAGAACGGTTTCCAGCCCGATCTCTTCCCCATGCTCAAGGACGTGTTCCGCGTTACGCTCCTCCATGCGGCTGGCCAGCGCCTCTCTTCCCTCCGCCTGATAGATCAGGTCCACACATGCCTGATCCAGTGCCACGGGGTCAGCGGATGCCAGAATCCCGATGTCATGGATATCCGGTTCCGCCGGGTTGCCGTCACAATCACAGTCGATCGACAGATGGTTCATCACATTTATGAACAGGATATGCCCGTCCAGCGCGTCTAAGACAGACTTGCCGGCCTCGGCCATGGACTCCAGAAACGCGTTCTGCTCTCCGCCCCACGGGCTGTCATGACTGCTGCCCGCCGTATGGATCAGGCACTTTCCTTCCGCTGATCCGATCCCGATGGAAATATTTTTGATGGCTCCGCCGAAGCCCGCCATCGCATGGCCCTTAAAATGGGACAGCACCAGAAATCCGTCATATTCCGGGAAATGCGCGCCTACATAATTTTCTTTCAAATGGGTGCCGCCCTCTACCGGAATGGCCGTCGAACCGTCCTCGTCCATAATCACCAAATCCGCGATTTCCGTAAAACCATGATCCTCCGCCACCTGATAATGCATGGCCGTCTCCGAACGGGAACCGCCATAGGCCGTATTGCAGTACGCTGCTCATCATAAAGGCCGCCAGCCAGTCATGCCGCATCCCCTGCCTGGAAAAAGATGCCGCAATGGGAATCGTGCCGTACATGCACAGCGGCGAGGCAATCCCCAGGATGCTGGCCGGAACCACTCCGAATACGCCCACCTTTTATCCTTTATTTTCTCAAAGCATTGATGGATCTTATCCTTCGCGAAAACGGACACAAAAGAGCCGATCACCATACCCAGGATCCAATAGAACGCGATCTGTCGCAGTTGTATCATAAAATAATAATTGATATAGATAAATTCTCTTCGTAATATTTCCAGCATGTTTGTTCACCGTAACCGCTTTCAATAGCACTCCCGGAAGATCTCCAGAATTTCTTCATGGGTCATCTTCCGGTAGCTTCCGGGTGAAAGGCTGCAGGAGTCCGCAATGGCTTTCAGATCCGCCGTTTCATCGATTCCCAGTTCCCGCAGCGAGGCAGGCATCCCGATCTCCCGGATAAAATCCGCCAGCGCCTCCACACTGGCACGCGCCAGCTCTTCTTCACTTCTCCCTTCCGGCAAGATCCCCCATACCTGCACGGCAAAGCGCCGGAATTTGGCGAGTCCGTCCTTGTAAATATGCCGGTAATATACAGGATGCAGCACGGCCAGCCCTTCCCCGTGGCGGCAGCCTGTATATGCCCCAAGCTGATGTTCCATCTGGTGACATTCAAAATCCGTCCGCTTGCCCAGCTTGAGAATCCGGTTTTCCGCCATCGACGCCTCCCACATCAGGTTGCTCCTGGCCGTATAGTCCCGTGGGTTTTGGATGGCTGCCCGGAGATCCCGGATCACGCCGCGCATCAGGGCTTCCGCAAGATCATCGGACACATTCTCCTCATCCGGCCTGCTGAAATAGATCTCCATGATATGGGAAAGGGTGTCAAAGCCGCCGGACACCATCTGCCTTTTGGGGACGCTGTAGGTATAGACCGGGTCCATCAAGGCAAATTTCGGGTTGCATTTCGGATAATCCCGCCCGGTTTTGATTTTTAATTTTTCATTGGTGATCACGGCGCCGCCATTCATCTCGCTTCCCGTTCCCGCCGCAGTGACCACGACCCCCAGAGGAAGCGGCTCAAATTCCAGAAAACCGGGCCTTGCCCAAAAATCCTCCCAGATATCACCGTCATAGACTGCTGCCATGGAAACTGCCTTACAGCAGTCCATGACACTGCCTCCGCCCACTCCGAGGATCAGGTCCGCCTTGCTTTCTTTTGCCAGCTTTGCGCCTTCGAGCACCTTTCCATAAGTCGGATTCGGCAGAATGCCGGAAAACTCTGTCACCTTCTTTCCCGCCTTTTCAAGGCTCTCCATCACCTGGTCATAAATCCCGTTTTCCTTGATAGAGCCGCCGCCATAGGCAAGCAATACATTTTCCCCATAGCGGCCCGAGAGGCAGGCCAGATATTCCTTCACACATCCCTCTCCGAAAATCGTTTTCGTCGTATTTTCAAAAATAAAATTGTTCATGTTATCCCTCCTCTGCAGGCCATCAGCCCTTTCCCTTATATCACAGATTATAACCAAAAAGAGACCTCCGAAGAAGTCTCCTTTTGTTATTCAGTATAAACTTTTTGGTTATAAGTGTAACGGTTATGACCCGTCCGGCTGATACAGTATGGTCCGCATCGCGTCCAGAAAACGCGAAACTGTCCCGGATGGTTTCTTCGCGTACAGCAGTCCATAAGGAATCGCATGCTCCCATTCCACAGGAATCACTTTCAAAAGCGGGTGGACATTCTCCCATGCCTGGACTGCCATCAAAATATCATTGCTGTTCTCACACCGGTTAAAGACCTCTACACTGTAAAAATCAAAATCTACAATATGGATCTGCCCGTGGTTCTGCCAGATATCATCCCGGAGCTGATCCACATAATGACTCCAGTCCCTGCGCATCAGCATCAGGTTTTCCCCGTACAGATCCTGAACTGCCAGCCTGTTCCTGTCCGCAAGCCGGTGGTGGATAGATACCGCGCAGCACAAAGGCTGCCTTGAAATTTCAAATCCTTTGCACTGGCGGAGATGGAGCATGGTGTCATCAAAGATTCCGGCTACCACGTCTATATTCTGTCCCAGGTTCTTCAAGATCTCTCTTGCATTTTCCGGGGTATTCTCAAACGGAACAAGCTGAAATTTAATTTCCGGGCAAAGCGCATGGATCTTCGGCCACAATTCTACGAGGATCTGCGCCGGCGTCATGGGCGAGGTTCCGATGCGGATCACGTTTTCGTCCTCCTGCATGGCGTTTTTCGCGCGGATAACCGAGTCCCTGCAATACTGGATAATATACTTTGTATCTTTATAAAGAGATATCCCGGCCTTTGTCAATGTCAATCCACGGTGTGTCCTGTCAAAGAGCTTTACACCCAGGTCTGCTTCCAGAAGGTTGATCTGTTTGATCACCGCCGTAGGCGTAATAAAGGACTCTTCGGCAGCCTTGTTGAAGCTGCCGGCATCTGCCACTTTCAAAAAGGTTTCAAGATGGGGACTGTACATTTGGAATGACCTCCTATGCTTGTATTATATCCATTATACATAATAAAGCCAGGAAAAGCTACTGTTATTAAGATCGTAACTTACTCATCCCGCATATGGCCTGATGACAGGAATCTCTTCCTCAGCCTGTACCATACAGTTTATCAGCATTTTAGACAAATCCTCCCGGACACCGGCATATTCCGGATGATCCGCAAGATTCTCCTGTTCCCAGGGATCTTTTTCCAGATCATACAGAAACTTCTCATAGTAGACCGGGGCTCCCGGGCATTCCCATGGGTCCTCTTTGGCCGCGACGCAATATTTCCACCTCTTTGTCCGTATTGCCCTGCCGACCATACTTTCACTGATCTGCATGAATACACATTCCTCCCAGGGCAATCCCCCCTCTTCTACCAGCGCTTTCAACGACCGTCCCTGCATTCCTTCTGGCCTGTCAATTCCGGCACAGTCAAGCAGCGTAACCGGAAGGTCGATCAGGCTTACCAGATTGGGGATCACTTTCCCTCCATGAAACGGTCCCCCCACAGCGATCAGCGGAATATGGGTGCTGAACTCATGGCAGGAGCGTTTATATTCCCCGTTTCTTGTACAGAAATGGCACCCGTGATCCGAGGTATAGAATAAAATCGTGTTCTCCCATAATCCCCGTTCTTTCAATGTATCTACCAGCCGCCCGACATTTTGATCCAGGCTATGGCACTGACCCAGATAATCCGGGTAACTCTCTTTCCAGTCCCCCTCTCCCTCATGCATATCCGGCGGCGGGACGAAATCTTTAAACCGTTCCTTGCTGCCATCCGGCCCTTCAAAACGGCCATGGTCATTCTGGTGATGCGGTTCTATCTGAGAGATAAATAAGAAAAACGGTTTCTCCTTCTGATACTGATGAAGATAATCAATGGCATAGTTATTGACCGCATCCGCACGGTACCCTATAAATTCATGCTTTTTCCCGTCCTGGCCAAACACATATCCATTGTACCCGTGGGAAGTCTGCTCCAGAACGTCGGACGCCATCCAGTAATCCCGGTATCCCCCTCTGCGCTCCACGGGAATCGCTCTTGCCTCATAATTTTCATCATCCACCGGCGCCCGGTAGCTGCTTCGGTTCGACGCCAGATGCCATTTCCCTACATATGCCGTCTCATATCCTGCCCTGTTAAAATACCCCGCCAATGTAGGGACATCCTGCGGCAGAGCCTGGGCGTTACGCCAGCATCCGATCTGCGTGGCATATCTGCCGGTCTGCAGGCAGGCACGGGCAGGCCCGCATACCGGCTGACAGGTATAGGCATATTCGAATCTGATCCCTTCCTGCGCCAGTTTATCAAGATTCGGCGTAACATCCTTTGCCTGCCCATAGCAGCCCATCGTATCAAAACGCTGCTGATCCGAAAAATAAAAGATAATATTCGGTCTTTCCATTTTATACATATCCTCCACGATCCTTATTTCAGCCCCGTTGATACGACACCCTGTACGAAATATTTCTGCGCGAATAAAAACAGCACAAGCATCGGAAGTGAGATCAACGTTGCCGCGGCCATCATCGGTCCCCACCGCACGGTGCTCTCATCCGCGAACATGGTAAGTGCCAACTGAACCGTCCGCATATTCTCAGAATTAGTCATAACCAGCGGCCACAGATAATCGTTCCACACGGCCGTTCCTTTCAGAAGAGCCAATGTTGCCAGGATGACCTTGGAGTTCGGAAGATAAATCAGGAAATACGTCTGCCATTTATTCGCTCCGTCAAGCATCGCCGCCTCATCCAGGGACTTGGGGAAGTTCTCATAAAACTGCTTGCATAAGAAAATTCCGAAAGAACCGGATACCAGAGGTATGATCACGCCCGGCAGCGTATTCATAAGGCCCGAACCGCCGAATCCCATCAGATTATTTCCTCCCAGGAGCGGGAATCTGGCCATGATCAAGAAAGTCGGCAGCATCGTAACCTGGGGCGGCATCATCAGGCCGACCAGCAGGAATGTGAACAGTACCTTCGATCCCTTGAATTTCAGCCTTGCGAAAGCATATCCGGCTATCGAGTTAAAAAGCAGCGAAAACACAATACTTGTCCCCGTTATAATCAGAGAATTTCTAAAATACACCGTCCAGTCTCCGGTGGTCAGCGCTTCCTTATAGTTATCAAGCCGGAAAGATTCCGGAAGGAAATGAAAGCCTGCCGAATTAATCTCTCCTGCCGTCTTAAATGATGTTGAGATCATCATGATAATAGGGAGCAGTACGATCAGTGAGACGATAGCCATTCCGACAAACCAGACAACATCTAATGTTTTTTTCTTTTTCATTTTTCACCATTCCTTTCCGAGGCCCGCTTATGAGACATCTACGTCCTGTCCTTTATTGCCGAATCTGAATACCATCATTGTGACCAGCATAGAGAATGCCAGCAGGAACACTGCCATGGCACTTGCATATCCCATCTTAAATTCCAGAAATCCTCTTCGATAGATCTGATGGACAACGGTAGTCGTCCGGTTCAAAGGACCGCCGTCTGTCAGGATATTCACCTGTTCAAATACCGCAAAGCTGTTTACAATGCCTGTTACAATAAGGAAAAATGTAGTCGAACGCAGCATCGGCCAGGTGATATAAAGGAATTTACGGATCGGCCCTGCCCCGTCCAGATCCGCGGCTTCGTAAAGAGAATCCGGGATCCCGGTCAGTCCTCCAAGAAAGATTACCATGGAATATCCACAGTTCTTCCAGATCCCGATCAATATGATACACAGCATAGACAGCCCCGGATCAAGCAGCCATTTCTGCGGCGCGAGCCCAAACATTTCAAGGATGCCGTTGAACAGCCCAAAATTCGGATTATACAGCCATAACCAGACCATGGATACACAGACCATGGACATCACGTTCGGCAGGTAAAGCGAAGCCCTGAAAAACGGAACCGCTTTGGACTTCCGATACAAAAGCACAGCCAACAAAAGTCCCAAACTTAACTGAATGGTCAAGGTGATCACTGTATAGAACAGCGTATTTTTCACAGCAGTCAGAAATTCCGCGTCCCCAAACAGCTTGATGTAATTATCAAGCCCCAGGAAATTTGGCAGTTGATACATATTAAAATCTGTCAGGCTGTAATACAGAACCATCCCGATGGGAATCAGAATGAATACGGTAAATATCAGATAGGCGGGAAGGATCATAAAATAAGCTTCCCGGTCACTTTGTGATTCTTTTAATCGTTTTTGCCCAGTCATTGTTCTCCCTCCATATGTAGCTGCCGGGAAATATACTCACGGCCGATGAAATCTGCCGTGAGTATCACATTTCCCGACGCCCTCATCCTCTATTGATTGTCGATCTCCTCCTGAACTTTCTCGGCGGCCGCGTCCAAAGCTTCTTTCGCGCTTAACTGGTCATAGTAGACCTGTTCCATGGCATCGTCTACATAAGTAAAGATACTGTTGAAATACGGAACCTTCGGAGATCCTTTTCCGATCGATACGGCTTCGATGACCATCGGGCCATTCTCCGGATTATTCCCCAGGTAAGCTTCCTCCAGAGAAGTCCTTACCGGCGCGGTCTTTGCCGTATTCATCCATGCTTCCATAGATTCTTTACTGCTCATAAACTCTATCAGGTCCCATGCGCCTTGTTTCTTCTTAGAATTTGCATTCATGAACATAAAATGCATGCCGCAGAATGTACCGGCAGTCTGGTTTTTGAACATTGGAACGATCTTGATCTTCCCTTCCAGTTCTCCGGTATTATGATTATTGATCTCATTTTCAGAGAGAATGGTCATAGCCGCCCTTCCGCTGAAAAACGGATTCTGATCCGCCTGCGTATTATCCCAGTCTACGACTCCGATATCTTTGAGTTCTTTTAAAAATTCCATCGCCTCCACAGACTCCGGCGTATTGAACAGGATTTCATTACTGGACTCATCTACCAGGTTCTCCACTCCATTCTGAACGCTGAATATTTCCAGATACTGGTTGATATTTGTTCCGCTTGTCGGCAGTCCAAAACCACACTGCTTCACGGTTCCCGCATCATCCTTTATCAATAATTTCTTCTGCGCGTCTCTCAGCTCGTCCCAGGTAGAAGGCGGCGCGTCAGGGTCAAGCCCGGCCTTTTCAAAAAGCTCCGTATTGATGGCAAGCATCCGGGCATCCGGCGTATACGGGATCCCATACAATTTGCCGCCTATACTTCCTGCTTCCACAGCGCTCTCATAGAGATCATCCATCCCTTCCCAGTCTGCCGCGTACTCGTCCAGGCACTCATACTGCCCCATCGGAACTCTCGCACCGATCGATGACAGGGAATAGTGGATCACATCCGGAGCGGTTCCCGACGCAAAACCGGTATTCAATTTCGTCTCAAAGTCATCTCCCTAGGGAGCCTCCTGGTATTCCACCTCATATTCCGGATATTCCTTTTCAAAATCATCGATCATCTGGTTAAATACTGCTTTTTTGTAATCCTCTGTTCCTGCTCTTAAAAAAACCAGTTTCGTCTTCCCGCTCCCGGATGTACCGTCTTCTGAAACCAGATCTTCATTTCCTCCGGAACATGCCATCAAAGAAAATGACAGCGCCGCAACAGCCAGCGAACTAACAATTCTTACACCTTTCATCATCTCATTCCTCCTGTACTTAATGTATTTCACCTAAAGCTGATTTCATTATATAAAAAAACATGAATATTACTATGGAATATCCATAGCCTTCACTGTAATTTATTTGTCATTTTGTACATCTGCCCTATCATGTTCGAGAACTTTCCCGATATCATTTTCATTTTTATAACTTTATTTGGATGTTTTTGTAATCTATTGCTGTCCTTCCTTACAAATCATTACAAATCCCGGCTCATTTTCCGGAACTCAAGCGGCGACATCCCAACGTGTTTTTTAAACAATTTACTAAAATACGCGGAATCCGGTATCCCTATCTGCCTACAGATCTGCTGAACACTGTTCTTATGATCCAGCAGCAGCAGTTTCGCCTTCTCCATCCGAAATGTCAGCAAATACTGGTAAATATTGACTCCTGTTTCTTTTTTAAACAAATGGGAAACATAACTGCGGTTCATATGCACATAGTTCGCCAGTTCCTCCAACGAAATCGCCGCTTCATAATGCTCTTCCATATATCGGATCATTCCATGAACCGGCTCACTGTAAAGAGGATTCTTCTTCTCCCGCATCGAGGCAAACTGTTCCATGTGATCCATGAACTTCTTCTCCAGCACATCAATATCAGGGCAGTTACAAAATTCCGTAAAAATACGGATGGAAAAATGAATCCTCTTTTCTTCTTCCTGACAATCCCAGCAGATATCGAACAGATAATTCAAGATCACCTGCTTTACCGCAGATACAGAAGGCCTGGCGGTCCTCATGAACAGAAAAAGTTTCTTCAGTTCTGGTTCTGCCTCTTCCCACTGTCTGGAGAATATCTGTTCTTCCAGGCTCTTAAACATCTGTTCGAGCTCCTCCCCGGCCGCGTCCTTCGACTCTCTGACAGCCGTATAATCCGCGGCGCCGTACTGAAGATAGAAGGATTGATATTCTAAAACCTCTTCCGCCTGCAAATAGGCAGACTTTAATTCCTCCCATGTATGCCCCCTGTCACTTGCATTGATCCGGATCTCCTCATAGCCAAAGGAAGCCAGAACCTGATACAGCCTGACAACGAACCGATTCACACTCTCGTGGGGACATTCCGACAAAATTGCCAGCTCCTTCTCTGCATTAGAAATACAGTAGAACCGCAAATCTTCCTCCTGAAACAAGAATGATGCCATCTCCCGGAAACGTTCCTCACAGAACGCTTTCGAGCTGCTTTCTATCCTGATTACAAGAAAATCGCCCTCGATCTCGCAGAAGTCTTTCCATTGCTGTTTTATCTCATCTACAGTGAACGCGTCTGGTTTCTGAAAATACTTCCAAAGGATTCCTTCCCACTGCTCCGCTTTCGACAATGCACCCTGCTCCTCTGTCCGTATGCTTTCCAGATAGAGCGCCGCGGTCTTCAGGCATTGTTCTAATATCTCCTTTGTAATCTCTGATTTCAAAAGAAACTCTCTCACTCCCAGCTTGAAACAATCTCTCGCATAGGAGAAATCATCATGGGCGCTCAATATAATCGTATAAGGCAGCGCCTGATTGTCTGCCAGCTTCTGCAGAAGTTCGATCCCTCCCATAACCGGCATACGAATATCCGTGAATAATACATCCACCTGCTGTTCCAGACAACATTCCAATACCTGCTTTCCATTGGTACAGGTACGAAATACATGATGATCGGGATTTAACTCCTCGATATTCTTTTTCATCCACTTCAAAATAATCTGTTCATCATCTGCAATGATAATATTCAACTCTCTTCTCCTCCCAACGGAATGACCGGGAGCGTCATCCGGAAAGTGACACCTCCATAAGAATTGATTTTCGCCTTCAATCCATACTGGCTGCCAAAATTACGGACGATCCGCATCTGTATGTTCGACAGTCCGATTTCACTGACGCGTTCATCGGCCTTCGGTATCTGCTGCTTACCTATACATCGGTTGATCTTCTTAAGATCGACTCCCACGCCATCATCTTCTACCTCCACGATCATAGTCTCATTCTCCAGGTACACACGGATCACGATATGTCCCATATCCCCCTTCATGTTAAATCCATGGGATATACTGTTCTCAACCAGCGGCTGAATGACATTTTTCAGGATCCCAAGCTCCCGGGCGCCCTCTTCCGCCATCACCCTCCACTGGAATTTATTCTGATAGCGCAGTAGCATCAATTCCAGATAATCCTCTGCTATCGCAAGCTCCTCTGTGACAGGAATGATCTTCTGCGTATAGGAAAATGATTTCCGCAGTAATTTTGAAAATGCCAGGATCGCTTTATCCGCATTCTCGTATTCTTCCATCTGGATCATAAACCGGATCGTCACCAGTGTATTATAGAAAAAATGCGGATTAATCTGGGCCTGCAGCGCCTGTATTTCCAGGGAGTGCTTCTCTTCCTCTTCCCTCTCAAGTTTCTTCATCAAATCCTCGATCCTGTCCAGCATGGTATTAAAATTCTGGCAAAGCTCGCGGAATTCTATTTCATAATTCTCATGGATCCGCGCTTTTAGATTTCCATTGGATACCTCCAGAATATTCTTATTCAGTCTCTTCATTCTTTCGGAAATAAAATTGCAGTTGTAGGAAACGATAAAAATCAGCACCGTCAGCACGGCAATGCCTAATGCGGACAGCAGCGTAACATAGAGCGGCTGCGTTCTCCGATAGGGGGTATAGGTAATGTATTTCCAGTCTGTTCCCGGAATACCGGCAAATCGGATATGACAGTAGGTCTGACCCACATCTCCCAGGAAGAACCCTTTCGTATATTGGTTAAACTTCTGATAATAAGAATTGTCAAACACCTGTTTTTTATACATTTCTTCATCTGAGGCGTAGATGCTCTTTTGATATTGGTCGATCACGATCGTATTTTCCTCCGAATCCGCGTCCAAAGTACTATCTCCCCAGATCTCGCTTGATATGGCAATGATCATGATCCCAATATGCCGCTCGCTGTTAAGGCTTCGTATGTTCCGTACCGCAAACAGCATGTCCTCCTGAAACACCTCTTCCAGTATGCCGCTCCGGTATTTTGGCAGGAAATATAGGGCATCATTCTCACCATCTACCTCCTGATACCAGTCTTCCGCGGCAACCGCGGAATATGTCAGATCCTCTTTTGCGATGTTCAGTGACGACTGAAAAAAGCAAGTCCCATTGCTGCAGAGCAACATGAATTGATACTGTCTGCTCGGAAATACTTCCGTCAGTTCCAGCATCTTGCTCTGTATCCTGTTCTGCGCGTCCACATACGCATATCCTGTCAGTTCCTGCTTCTTGGACAATAATCGGTTGATCTCTGAGTCCAGATACAGGATGTTGGACATCTTGATGATCTCCTCATTTCTGTTCGCAATATTACCACACTTCTCTTCTATCACATCCAGTTTGCCATAATTCCATTCCAGATTACTGTTTCTGAAAAATACCTGTATCAGAACGCCGAATAAAATAAATAGCGGGAGCATCATGATAAAATCCAGAAATACAACTTTCTTCTTAATACTATTCATCTAGAAACCTCATCCTGTCATTGCTGTTCTAAATCGTTAACATTGGGAATATATTGCTATATTATAGATGCTGATCCCGATAATTATAACCATCAGGCCGACAAAAAGACGGCTCACGGTCTTGTCAGAGATTCTCTTATTCCATGCCCTTCCGCAAATTCCCCCTGTGATTCCTCCCGCGCTCATCAGTACCAGCATAACGATATCAACATGAGCCACACCCGCGGCTACAGACATCATAAAGCTTGTAAGCTGTGAAAAAAAGATAATATAGAGCGAATTTTCCGCCGCCACTTTCATACTCATAGAGAAAAAAAAGAATAAAACTACCAGATTAATCGGACCGCCGCCTATGCCAAGAAATGCAGAGATAATTCCCAGGAAAAGTCCTATCATAACGCAGGCATAGATATTCGTAACGTGAAACGTTCTGATCTGATCTTTATAAAGGGTATACGCAAGCGTTCCGATCGTAAGAAGCAGGATGCAGACTGCCTGGATCCTGCTGACCGCCGCCCTGTTTTCGAACGTCCTCAGCGCGTAACCAAACATCCCTCTCCCGATCAGCCCGCCCGCCGCCGCGCCGAACGCAAGCGGAAAGCTGGTTTTCGGTTCTATGTGTGTATCTCCGCTGATGCCGCTCTTTATGACAGAGTAGGTGGTCATAGACAAAACCGTACAGCCGGACAGAAAATTAATGACAGAAGTATCCATGCTGTGAAACGCGTCCAGAACAGGTTTGATAATGATACCTCCTCCTATCCCGCAGACAGCCCCAATCGTAGACGCCAAAAAGCAAATGATAAAACATACAAATGATAGCATAATCATCCTCCTGATATTTTTCTTGTTAAATTCTAATATTTTTCTTTGAATAAATAAATGATTATGTTATTATAAATTATATAATATAATCATTATATATTTGATACGGAGGAACATATGACATTACGGCATCTTCGCATTTTCCAGGAAGTATGCAGAACAAAGAGCATGACACAGGCCGCGGATAACCTGAATATGGCACAGCCTGCGGTGAGCAACGCGATCCGGGAGCTTGAAAGTTACTATCACACGAAATTATTTGAACGGATGAACCGAAAACTATATATTACAAATGCCGGAGAGCAGTTGTCGAATTATACGGATTCTGTTATTTACCAATTGGATGAGGCGAAAGATCTGCTGCAGGATCTCAGCATATCGACCAGAGTCAGAATCGGCGCCAATATTTCCTATGGAAGTATCTATCTTCCAGGGATGATAAGTGAATTTGAAAAGGAATACCCGAAGATTCCGGTGTACATGGTGATCCAAAACTCCTCTGTGATCGAAGAACTGCTTCTTCGCAATGAACTGGACCTCGGGATTATCGACATGGCCGTAAATTCCATGTATTTTATCGCTGAGCCCTTGATCACGGATGAGATGACTGCCGTATGTGCGCCGGATTTTCCTCTGAAGAGCCGGTTATCTCTACGTGAACTGGCCGGCACGCCTCTTCTGGTCCGGGAAAACGGCAGCGGGTCGCGCAACTTTGTGGAGGGTATTTACTCCCAATACGGGATGAAACCAAGAATTAAGATGGAAAGCGCCGATATGTATACCCTCATAGAATCCTGCAAAAGAAACCTGGGACTTCTCTTTCTTCCCAGGCTGGTGCTTGCTCCCCACATCGCAGACGGAACGCTGAGGCCGATTGAAATTGAAGGAATCCTGTCGTCCAGACAGTACTACCTGGTATATCACAAAAGCAAATATCTCACCAAAAGCATGAAATGTTTTAAAGAATTTTCTATAACAAGAAGAATGTAAATAGTAAGGAACCGGCACGAAATACAGTTCCTTACAACGAAAAAGGAGAATTTATATGCCGGCAATCAGTGTATTGATCAAACCATCTTCCGGTAACTGCAACCTGCGGTGCCAATATTGTTTTTATTACGACACCATGTCAAAACGTGAGAATCCAACTTATGGATTTATGTCTGAAGAGACATTGAAAACGGTCGTCCAGAAAGTACTGGCATACGCAGACGAAACCTGCACTTTCCTCTACCAGGGCGGCGAGCCTACATTAAGCGGGCTTCCTTTCTTCGAAAAGGCCATGGAATTCCAAAGAGAATATAATGTGAAGCATGTCAAGATCTACAATGCTCTTCAGACGAACGGATATCAGCTTGACCAAAACTGGTGTGATTTTTTTAAAAAGAACCATTTCCTTGTAGGCGTTTCTTTAGATGGCGGGCCGAAAGTCCACGACCTTTATCGCAGGACGCCATCTGGGAATGGAAGCTTCTCTCAGGTAATGAAGAATATTGAATTGCTGAAAAATTCAGAAGTAGATTTTAACATTCTGTCGGTCGTCAATCGCGCTACCGCGCCTTTGATTCGGAAAAATTATAAGTTCTACCGAAAGAATCATATGGACTACCTGCAGTTCATTGCCTGCTTAGATCCTCTTGATTCCAAGTTCGGAGAACAAGAATATTCCCTGACACCGGATATCTATGGGCATTTTTTGATCGATCTGTTCGACTTGTGGTATCAAGATTTATGTCAGGGAACGCATCCTTTCATCCGGCAGTTTGAAAACTACCTTGCGATCCTGCTTGGACACACGCCAGAGTCCTGTGATATGCGTGGAACCTGCGGCAGACAATATGTCATAGAGGCGGATGGTTCTATCTATCCGTGTGATTTCTATGTTCTCGACAAATACCGGCTTGGCAGTGTTTTGACAAATTCCATCGAGGAATTGGATGCCGCACGGATACGATCCGGATTCCTCACGGAATCCCAAAATCGGGAAGAGGCCTGTGCAAAGTGCCGATATCAGTTGTTGTGCCGGGGCGGATGCCGTAGGACAAGATTGGAGGCGGAGCACTACCATCAATATTTCTGCAAGTCTTATCAGATGTTTTTTGACGCATGTCTGCCCCGGATGCTGGATATTGCCGGAAAAATTCAATAAGAGGGGAGCTGCCTGGGACAAAGCCATGGGCTTTTGGTGTACGTAAAAAGCAGATATTTCCCCGGACAGGAGAAATATCTGCTGAAAGAAACCATTTTTAATCATGCATTTTATTCTTCTTCATTACCGGCGTGTCATTTGCACAGAGCAGGATACAGAGCATTCCTGCTACGGATATTACAAGCGCGATCATGATAGATGCCGTATAACTTCCCGTTGCGTTTCTCGTTGCTACCGTGATCAGCGGGGCGATAATGGAGCTTGCGATAGTTCCAAAGCATCCATATCCGAACAGAGCACTTGCGTTCTCCGGCCCAAACTGGATCACAGGAAGGACTCCATATACCGGGGTACGTCCGCCGTAACCTGCCGCAAGCAAGATGAACGCGAACACGATTGCCGCAAAGCTGCTGCTAACAAGCATCAGCACACAGGAGACTACCGAACACATACAAAAGATCGCATAGGTAAGCTTATACCCCAGCTTGTCTACAAAAGCTCCGCCCAGGAAACGTCCTGCCGCGGTACCGATTCCCATCATGGATACGATCGTTACTGCCTGCTCGGGAGTGAAGTTTTTCACATCTGTCGCATATACCGCCGTATAGGAGCTTATAAACGCATAAGGCATGATCATAAGGATAAATGCGGCCGCGAATAACCAGAATTCTTTTGTCTTAAGCGCTTCTCCCACACTCAGAGACTGCATGTCATCTACATTCTTCTTTCCGGCTGCCGCCTAATAGCCTTCCGGATGCCACCCTGCAGGCGGCATCTGCATCACCATCGCAGAAACCAGAGTAAGAAGTACTGTCAGAAACACACCAAGGATCAATACCGTTCTCTGCACTCCCATACCTGTCAGCATCGCATTCAGGGGGGATGACAGAATCGTAACGGACAGTCCGAAGATCGCGAGAAAGATTCCCATGACCAGTCCTCGTTTATCCGGAAACCACGCCGATGCCACATACATGCCTACCGTATAAAGAACGCCTGCTCCGAATCCGCCGCAGGCTCCCCAGGTGATATACATCACTACCGGAGAAGCAATAAACGCGGAAATCAGGATTCCAAGTCCAAACATCAAAGACCCACAGATACAAGATTTACGGGCTCCCCACTTCGGCAGCAGATTTCCTCCGATCGCCGCGCCTCCGCAAAATGCGGCAAGCATTACATTTCCCATCATTGCAACCTGGTCAGTCCCCCATCCATATTGTTCACAAATAGGCCTTACGAACAGGCTCCACGTATACAGCAGGCCTGCAAACAGAGCGATCACCAGTGATCCGGCAACCACTGCTCCACGATTCATGGTCTTTTCTTTTGCCATAATTCTATTCCTTTCTTTTCGATAACGTCACACTCTCATTTCATCCATCAGAGTTCCATTTATTTTATTCGTAATACTCCGGCGCTTTCTTCAGGCTTCTGAACTGTTCGATATCATGTCCGAAAATCACCTTCGCGTTTGTTGCCTGTGCAATACTCTTTAATCTCTGCATGGATTTTACATAAGATTTGGAATCATATACCGCACCAGTTGGGCGAACCGGCGGCCCCCAATTGTCCGCAGTATAACACTCATCCGAGGTCAGGAGGATCGTGCCGTTTTCCGTTGTGACCTGCATTGCCTGCAGCCCTTCACAGTGGCCTGGAACCAGCAGCAATTTGATTCCTTCACATAATTCGAAATCTCCGTCAATCAGCATCCAGTCCGCGTCTACATCACAGTCCTTGCGGAGATATGTACCTTTTGGATCTACAGTATGGGAAATCATCAATGCGGACTCCAGCTCCGAACGCTGTACGACTACCTTTGCGTTCGGGAATTTATTGATATTGCCTGCATGATCCCAGTGCATATGGGAAATCACAACATAGTCGATCTCTTCCGGCTTCACATTACACAGAGACAACTGATGCAGAATGGTCTGCTCATCCGTATGGGTATAAGGGAAAGCTCTCTTCTTTGACTCCGCTACTACTTCATCATATTCATCCAGGATTCCTGCATCAAACAAGATCTTGGCATGTTCTGTCTCAATATAAGCCGCCCAGATCGGCATTGGCTCTACATGCAGATCCGGATTCGGATCTTCAACAGTCGCCTGAACTTTTAATGCTACCAGTGTATTCGTATCACAGGTAAGGTGACCTAAGTCTAAAAAATGTAACTTCATAATTCTGAATTCCTTTCTGATTTCTCTTTGTTTTTCTAAATCTTGTAGTTCCGGTGTCACGCATCCGTTTCAATAAGTAATTTCCGTCCCGTTGTATGCCGCCGTGATCAGCTCTTTATATTCTTCGATCGTTGCCTTGCGCGGCGGTGCTCCCGCGCTGGAGCCGTGCTCGCTCTTGTATTTTGAAGCCTCCGCAAGCTCGTCCAGACAGTCCAGTGTCATTCCCAGCTCTTTATAACTGCCCGGCAGGTCCAGATCCTTTCTGATCTGCTGGATTGCGAGGATCAGCATTTTTGCTGCTTCTATTTCTTCCTTTCCCTCTATATCCAGGTTCATGACTCTCGCCAGATCCGCCAGCTTCTTCGCGCGGACTTCCAGATTAAAGTCCAGTACATGCGGCAGAACGACTGACAATGCCGTGCCATGGTGGATATTGCTGAAACGTCCTCCTACGGATCTTGCGATACAATGCGCGTCTCCCGCGCCGATCGCGGTGCATGCCATACAGGAGAGGCTGGATGCAAGAAGCATGGCCCCTGCCGCTTCCAGATCATTCGTATCGTTATAAAAACGAACCAGATTCTGGCTGATCAGTTCAAATGCTTTCAAACTCATTGACTCTGTGATCGGGCTTGCTTTCGCGTTGATATATCCTTCCACCGCATGGGTCAGCGCGTCAAAGCCGACTGCCGGAACCAGCCTCTGGGGTGTTCCCAGCAGATTCTCCGGATGGATGATCGAAATATCTGACGCAATGCCCGGATCCATGATCTGTGCTTTTGTATTCTTCTGTGAATCTATGATCGCCGCGAAATAGGTAATATCCGCTCCGGATCCCGCCGTGGTAGGAATGGCAATGATCGGGATCGGTTTCTCGTGAAGCGTATAGACCCCGAAATAATCTCTTACCTTGCCCCCGTTTGTTTTTACGGCCGCAGCCACCTTCGCGGTATCCAGGGAACTTCCGCCTCCGAATCCGATGGAGCAGTCGCAGTCAGACGCGATCAGTGCCTGTGCCGCCGCATCCATGGAAAGATCATCCGGATTCGGAACAGACTCCGTATATTCCTCATATGGGATATCCGCCTCCTCCATCGCCTTCTTAAAATTGGCATAGTTGGCGCATTTTGCAAGTC
This sequence comes from uncultured Clostridium sp., assembly GCA_964523125.1. GTDB lineage: Bacteria > Bacillota > Clostridia > Lachnospirales > Lachnospiraceae > Schaedlerella. The sequence goes on from CAZFXM010000016.1 coordinate 65,245, forward strand.
CCGGATCCGTACATACGAATGCTTTCTTCACCTTTAAAGCTGCCTTTGCATCTTTCAATGCTTTTACAAGATCATGGGTGAACACGATCTTATTCATACACTGATACTCAAACTCATGAATCTCCATTGTTTTTTCCTCCTGGTATAATTTTGTTATAAATACTATACCAAACACAAATACCGCAGGGAATCGGGACATTCTGAGCAGATTATCAAGTATTTTGTTAACCTCTGGTCTTACGCTGTTCTTATCGCTTAATGTGCTCCTGCACCAGCCGGCAGAACATCCTGACCGGTTTCTCATTTTGCTTTTTTTCGATCACCGCGAGCCCGATCTTACGGTAAAGCGGGGGATCCAGGGACAAAAATCTGACATTTCCGGGGCATTCGGTCTCATACCGCCTCGACACAAAGGAAACACTCGGCAGCTTTCCTACCATGAGCAATGCCAGAGAGCCGTCATCCGTATACAGATTGGTCACGTTGTCATATTGGATCCCTTCTTTTTTCAATGCCAGCACGACCGAACTTTTTTCATTCATTGCCGGAAAATAAATCGGATAAGGGTTTAGTTCCCGAAATGAAACGGATGCTTTTTCCGCGATCGGTAATTCCACATTTACCGCCGCACAGATCTCGTCTGTCATGTTCAGTTTTGACCATCTGTACTCATCACCGATGATATGCTTTTCACAGATCGCGATATCCACGATCTCCTGGAGCATCGATTCCCGCAGAGTGGTAAAGCCTGTCATGATCTCCAGCGAAATATCCGGAAATTCCTTTTTGAAATCATCCACGATATCGGAAAGCCAGCCCACTGCCAGGCTCGAATAGGTTCCGATCCAGAGAGTTTTCAGTGGATTGTTCTTTATGGCTTCAATCCGGCCCAGCAGTTCCTTTTCATCCTGGACGATCCGCTCGATCAGCGGATAGACCTCCTCCCCTTCCGGGGTCAGAGTGATTCCTGTATAACTCCGTTTCAGAAGCCTGATCCCGAGCTCCTCTTCCAGCGTATTCAGTGTATAGGTCAGCCCCGACTGTGTATATCCCTGCTCGCAGGCGGCCTTGTTGATACTGCTGAGTTCAATACTCCTGAGAAATGCTTCCAGCTTCTTCGTTTCCACGTGCCGATCTCCTTTTTATAAATGCTTTGCCGCCTGATAAGCCGCTCCAGTCGCCAGGCCGATCGGGCCTGTCCTGGTGCAGTCGCCGATATGGACCACATTTTCAAAGCGTTCCTCTAATTTTTCCAGCATGCTCAGATCCGGACGGACACCCATGGAAAGTACTACCGCGTCTACCGGGATCTCATAAGGCCCGTCATGCTTCTCTTCTTCTACGGCATCCGCTACGCCTGCGATATTTTTAATGCCTTCCAGTCCTGCCCCAACATAGCCTGCCTCGTAAGGAGCAACCACGACCGCTCCGTCTTTGATCTCCTGAAGTGCGGTTCCGGTCTTGATCACGGTTCCCTTTTCTTCCAGCTGGCGTCTCGTACGGCGGACATTGTAAAAATAGATTCCATTTCCTATGATCGGCATCATCTCGATCAGGGTCACTTTGTTTCCCTCGGAAACCAGTCTTTCCGCGGTCTCCAATCCTGTCATTCCTCCGCCGATCACCGCAACATGCTTTCCTGTCAGCTTCACCTTTCCATCCAGAATATCAAAGCAGGCGATGCCCTTCTCGATGCCCGGGATCTTTGCCGGTACGATCGGCACTCCTCCGGTCGCCAAGATGACTGCATGTGGATTCATTGCCTGGAATTCATCCAGCATCTTGTCGTCCACTTCTGTTCCAAGATGCACTTCAATATTCTCGTCGATCTCGACCATATGTGTATAATACCGGATCAAATTGTCCATACGGAACTTATTCGGCGCTTTATTTGCCAGGTTTAGTGTTCCGCATAATTCCTCTCTTTTATCATACATGTGGATATGATAGCCTCTCTGAGATAAGGTGAGCGCGGCCTGAATACCTGCAGGGCCTGCTCCGATGACAAGAATGGTCCCTTCGCCTTTTTCCAGCGACTGAAGATTCTCCACTTCACGCCCCAGCAGCGGATTCACCGTACAACAGATCTGTGCCTGTTCGGCCGTCACACGATATACGCACCAGTTACAGGAGATACACGGCCTGATCTGGTCTGCTTTTCCGGCTTTCGCCTTATTCGCCCACTCTGGATCCGCGCTTTGCTGCCTCCCCATGACTACAAAATCATAGACCCCTTCTTCCAGAAGTGCTTCCGCTTCATCCGGAGTCTTTACCTCATTCGGTCCATAAATCGGAACATGGAGTACTTTTTTGAACTGCTTATAATATTCGTTCCTCCATCCGCAGGGCATATCCGGCGCACCAGTACGCTCTTCCACCCCAATGGAAAAATGGAAGCCATCGACCCCTTTTCCTTCCAGATATTGTGTCATCTCCAGCATATCCTCTATGGTAAGCTCGCCTTCCATGCCTTCTCCGTCAAACAAATGCATACGGAGTGTGACCGCAAATGTGGGAGGAACCTTCCTTCGGATCCGTTCTATGATCTCCACCACGAACCGGCATCTGTTCTCCATACTTCCGCCATATTCATCTGTCCGCGCGTTTCTGCTTGGGCTTAAGAACTGATGAAGCAGGTAATAATGCGCCGCGTGCAGCTCAACACCATCCGCCCCCGCGCAGTAGGCATGTTCAGCCGCGTTTGCGAATGCATCCTCCAAGGTATGGATTTCTTCCACAGTCAATTCATGACAGGATGAAAAACCACGTTTTTCCAAAGCCGGGGGAAGCGCGCTGCTCGATACCGGGGTATGTCCGCTGTTGAATGCCGGTGTGGTCTTTCTTCCCGGATGGTTGAGCTGGATAAATACTTTTCCGCCATACTCATGGACCTTATCCGTCAGGGCATTCATCGCATGCCTGTCATCCAGCGTTTTTAAGAATGTCTGGCCTGACATGGCAACGCCTCCCATCTCCGGTCCGATGACACCGATATATCCTACGATGACCAGCCCGCAGCCTCCTTTTGCTTTTGCGGCATAATACTCGATCCCGCGCTTGGTCACCTCTCCCGATGCCTGCCCCAGGCAGTCATCCATGGGAGCAAGGACCACACGGTTCCTGGTGGTACATCCACCGATCCTGCCTTTTGTAAAAATTTTTTCGTACATGCTGAAACCTCCTCGTATCATGTAACACCCCCGTACCACAGGTCCGGAGGCATATCGTCTACTATCACCTTAACAAACGGAGACTCTCCCGGGAAGCAGAAACTTGTGATATGCTTATCAAAAAGTCTGATATCGCTTGCATGTACGGCTCCTGTATTCTTTACTCATTCCGATAGGATCGGTCTTTTTTTCACGAAATTTAAAAACTGCCGGATCGTCTTTGACTGCGCGCTCCTTTCATTGACCGCGACTCCGATCTTCCGGTATAAACGGGGCTCCATGGAGATCAATTTTACATTCTTCAGGCATTCCGGCTGATATAATCTGGATACAAAGGAAACCGCCTTGTTCTTATCTACGATGCTCATCGTCATGGAACCGTCTGTCGTGAACACATTTGTCACCTTTGAAAGCTTTACCCCCTGCGCTTTCATCTCCTTCGCTACGATTCCTTTGGTATTGATCGACGGATAGATCACATAATATGGTTCAATGTCCTTAAAATGCAGACTTTCTGCCTGGGCGACCGGCAGGGACTTATGTACTGCCGCGCACATCTCATCCTCCGAGATCAGCTCCCACTGATACCCGTCATCAAGGATATGATTTTCGCAGAAAGCCAGGTCGATGACATGGTCCAGCATCATGTGATTCAGTTCCGATACCCCTGTGTGGATCTCAAACCGGACATCCGGATGCTTCCTGGTATACTCATTGATCACATCCGGAAGCCATCTGATCATCAGGCTGGAATAGGTGCCGATCCGTATGATCTCGCTTTTCCTTTCCTTGATCTGGCATATCTTCCGGTCAAACAGCCGTTCCTTCTCTACGATCGCTTCCATGACCGGAAACAGTTCCCTTCCCTCGGCAGTCAGCATAATCCCACTGTGACTACGTGCCAGAAGCTTTACACCCACTTCATTTTCAAAGGTATTGATGATATAGCAGAGTCCCGACTGGGTGTATCCGAGCTCCTCTGCCGCTTTGTTAATACTGCCGATCCGTGCTGTCTCTAATAATGCTTCCATCTTTTTTGTATCCATATTTTTTCAGTGTCCGCAGACCAAAAAGAATACACAGCCTGCCTGCGGATCCCCTCCTCTTCTTTGCGCCACATCGGTTATTTTCTTTCATTTTACCTAATTGTTAATTCTATATCAATAAAATTCGCCCTCTCTATATTTATCGAATTTTTGATAACCCTATCACATTTTCCGCCTTCTCAACAGCATGGAAAATCGGTATCGTTAAAACAGGAACTACTGCTATAGCGGCAGGTTATGATGACAGACAAATGTGAAAAAGAACGCGCAATGAAGAAAGGAGTCAGCTATGAGTTTAATTGAAACAAATTTTCCCAAAAGTCAGTTGGGTCAAGGAATGGAGTATATAAAATACGGCAAGAGCGGACTTGACGTATCCAAGATATGCTGCGGTTGTATGGGGTTCGGTGACCTGAACCGGTGGGGCCGCCCCTGGCTGATCGGTGAGGAGGACGCGAGAGCTGTCGTAAAGCAGGCTCTTGACCTTGGTATCAACTGGTTCGATACGGCCAATATGTATTCTCTGGGCGCCAGCGAGGAATATCTTGGCTCCGCGCTGAAAAAAATTGGCGCGAACCGTGACGAGCTGGTAATCCAGACAAAGGTGAACCAGCGGATGGCGCTTGGCCCGAATCAGGCCGGCAGCTCCCGCAAAGCGATCCTGAGTGAGATCGACAAAAGCTTAAAGCGTCTCCAACTGGATTATGTGGATGTATATATCCTGCACCGCTGGGACTGGGAAACACCTATCGAGGAGACCATGGAAGCCATGCACGATGTCGTGAAGATGGGTAAGGCAAGATATATCGGTGCCTCCGCAATGTTCGCATGGCAGTTCATGAAAGCCTACTGCTGTGCGGAAAAGCACGGATGGACCAACTTTATTTCCATGCAGAACCATTTGAACCTTCTCTATCGTGAGGACGAGCGGGAAATGCTGTTCGCCTGCGAGGATGTGGGGGTTGTATGCACGCCTTACAGTCCTACAGCCGCAAGCAAATGCTGTCTGCCGTGGAACGCGGAGAACAAGCGTATGGCAAATGACTATAAAGTGTGTGAGAAATATGCCGAGACAGCAGACGTGGATAAACCGATCGTAGACCGCATCGAGGAAGTTGCCAAAAAACGCGGAATTCCGATGGTCCAGGTAGCCCTTGCATGGGTACGCAGTAAATCTCCGGTACTTGCGCCGATCATGGGCTTTTCCGCTCCTGATGAAATAGAGACAGCCCTTGGATGCCTTGATATTACACTGACACCGGATGAGACCAGATATCTGGAAGAACTCTATGTTCCTCATAAAGTCGTTGGAGCGATGGCCAAAGGCGCCAAATATAAGGCTTCCAGCAAAGGCTGATCTTTATACGGAATCAATGATATTTTTTCCAATACCTCTGCAAAAAGCGGGACAACGATCTGTTATCCCGCTTTTGATCATGGCATGCAGAAACTCCGCCTATTCTATTTTGCCGGAGGTATCCTGCCATTCTCCGGTTCCGGCCATATCAGATCCCGGCCCGTGTGAAAGATGAGGCAATATATATTCCTGAACGTTTTCACTCAGATCGCCTCCTTTCCGGATTTTATCGAACGAAATTTGTGAAAACCGGTGGCTCTTGTTCAGGTAGTTTTATTCCCGCGTTCCGTGCCGTTTCCTGACACCGAAGCAGATAAGCCATATTTCTGCCCAGCACTCGCATGGTATACAGCCCTTCTGCGTCCTGTTTCACCTGTTCCGGAGCAGCGCCGTGAACCTCATTCCAGTAGCGGGATGAGACGATTGGCATCTGCTGCATGGCAGGGTATTCCAAATCCATGAGGACGGCCATCCAGCTGTAACCGCTCTACCCGTACCCCGGCGGATTCTACCGCATCCTCCAGCCGGATTCGTTCATAACCTACATTCTTCAGAAGCTCTGTAATCTCAGCATCGGACGGCACACGATTTTCCTCTGTGGTAAAGCCCCAGGCAGTCAGCACCGGGTAGATTGTCGGCTCCAAAGCACCGTCTGTTACCGACCATAGCTGTTCCAATTTGACCAGCCTGTCCTCCGCATCCGATAACGCTGTTTCTGCGTTCCGGCCATAAGCCGTCATCGTTATGTAGGTATCCATAGCGAAAATTCCCGTTGTCGCTTCACTCTGATCGCCTGCACTGGGCTGAAGCATCTCTGGAAAAAAGAGAATGATAACCATACTGGCTGAAATAAGAACCATATCAAAGAACTGCAAAATATGCAATCAATATTCTGCCGCCACTGGTATTTCCCAAATTATCTTCCGTTTCCGGTGTAGTATCCTGTCTGTTATTTATTTCACCGTTTTCTATCATATGCCCCTGCTGTGCTGCCGGAGCGTAATACGATTCATCAACCTGTTTCCAATAACCTGCTTCCTGTATGTTGTCATTGGATGGAGTTGTTTTCAGTTCATCAGACTCCATCTGCTCCGATGCCACTGTTTCTTTTGAATTCTCTGCGGAATCCTCATTTTGTGAACATCCTGTAAGCTGGGAAAAAAGATTGACTTAATTCTGTGTTCCTCCCCAGTTAAAGTGCGTAATCTTTCCCTCCACCTATCCGCTACATTTACCCAGTATACCTTCGGATAGTTATTGGGTTTTAACTTGTCTAGCAGTCTTACCCGATATATCGAGCCTTATATGTGATTTCTGTCCGTCAGACCAGAGGTTTGCCATCCGGCTTCCTTCAGATTCCACCTCACGATGGACACCCTTGCCATTGGCTGTAAGTTTCCCACTATCAGGGCACTTTACGGACTTGCACCGATTAGATTACGCCCATGCTGGGTGCACTAGAAAAATCGAGACCTCCTCAGAAGTCTCGATTTGTTGTTCCGTTTATACCAATGGGTTATGTCAAAGGACAGACGCTGTTTTTACCAGTTTTTCTTTTCCTTGCTGCTGTCATGCTGGTGTTTGCGCTCCTCTACCATCTTTACGAACCACTCCACCATGTTCGGATCATAGTGGGAGAAGAAAGCGCTGGTCTTCGTATCCAGTCCTGCGATAGCGCTCATATCCTCATCGGTCAGCGTGAAGTCAAAGACATCCAGATTCTGAATCATTCTTTCTTTATGGGTGGACTTAGGCAACACGATCACACCTCTCTGGATGTTCCAGCGGAGCATGACCTGTGCGGCTGTCTTACCATATTTTTCGCCAATCTGCTTTAGTACCTCATTATCAAAAAGTCCTCCACGTCCTTCGCCAAAGGGTGCCCAGGCTTCATGGGTGATATGATACTTGTTCATCCATTCATGATCTCCCACACGCTGATTCAGCACATGAGTCTCAATCTGGTTGACCATCGGCGGGATGCGGGTAAAGGAGGCCAGATCCACCAGACGATCCGGATAGAAGTTGGAAACACCGATGGCCCGCAGCTTTCCTTCGTCGTACAGATCCTCCAAAGCCCGATATGCACCGTAGTAATCATTGAAAGGCTGATGGAGCAGCATCAGATCCAGATAGTCAGTCTGGAGCTTCCGCAGGGATTCTTCCACGGATTTTTTGGTTTCCTCATATCCGTAATGCTCTACCCACACCTTGGATGTCAGGAAAATTTCTTCTCTGGGAATGCCGCTCTTTTTCATAGCGGAACCGACTTCTTCCTCGTTGAAATAGGACTGCGCAGTATCAATGCTCCGGTATCCCACTTCCAGTGCGTCCAGCACACACCGCTCGCATTCATCCTTTGTTACCTGGTAAACGCCGTATCCAAGGATCGGTATTTTTACTTCGTTTGATAAGGTTACATATTCCATAGTGATTCCCTCCATTCTGCTTTTATTTCTGCTCGTCTACAGGCGGCACCATTGTGACATATCTTTCCAGCAGTTCCGGAGTGCTGGTATAATACCGTTTGTCTTTATTGAGTGCTGTGATCTCCGCCATTTCCCCGTCACTCAAGCTGAAATCAAACAGGTCAAAATTGGCGCGGATATGATCCGGGTTCTTTGATCCCGGAATGACCACGTTTCCGGCCTGAATGTGCCAGCGCAGAATAATCTGGGCATTGCTCTTTCCATATTTCTCAGCCTGTCTGGAGAATACTGGCTCCTGAATCAGCGCCTTATCGCCATGGCCCAGAGGATACCATGCCTGAATGACCATATTTTCTTTTGCCAGAAATTCTTTCAGTTCCAGCTCCTGAGAATACGGATGCACCTCCGTCTGCAAAATAGCAGGCTTCACTTCGCAAATATCCAAAATCTCCTGAATCTGAGCGGTTGTAAAATTGGACAAACCGATTGCCCGGACTTTGCCTTCCTTGTAGGCTTTTTCCATCAGCTTGTATCCGGCCACATAGTTACCAGCAGGCTGGTGAATCAGTAGAAGGTCAATGTAATCGGTACCCAGCCGTTCCAGCGTCTTTTCCACTGCATCCGTCTGTTCATAGAAGGAGGGCCACAGCTTGGTTTCCAGAAAAATCTCCTTACGGTCAACACCGGACTTCTTGATCGCGCGGCCAACCGCCTTTTCATTCACATAGGCATTGGCCGTATCAATCAGGCGGTAACCTGCCTGCAAAGCACTGGTCACAGAAGTTTCTGCTTCATCCGGAGTCAGAAGGAAGGTTCCGATACCGGACATTGGCATATCCACACCATTGTTCAATTTGATATATTTCTGATTGTTCATGTTCGACATCTCCTTTGCGTTTTCTTCATAGTTCTATTATAAATCCAGGTACACACTGGCAGAAGTTCCTCTTTGTTTTTCAGTGTGCACCTTTAAGTTATAACCACAGATTGTTTCCTCAATCACCTATTTTGCATTCTTCGCCAGATAGTTCAAATGCAAACCGCCGTCACCGATTTGTTCCACAGCTTTCAGGGTAAATTCTATCGGGCTGCCTTCGCTGACCCCTGGAATTTGGGTAAATGCGGAAACCGTACCGCAGCTTCCATCCGTCACCGGAGACAACACCATGCTCAGTTCATCCACCATACCAGCCTGCAAGAACGTCCAGTCTGCCGCTCCACCTCCGCAAATCAGCAGCTTTTTAATGCCAAACAACCGGCGCAACTTCTCCATTGCCATTTCACAATCCAGTTCTATTTTTCCGGCAAGTTCATACATTCGGTCTCCTCTTCTTTAGATATCTCAATTCACAAGTTTTCTCCATGTTACGGCATACATACCGATGGTAACAGGAAGCATCAGCGTCTCAATAATAAGCTGTGTCCAAATCATTCCATACAGTCCCACAATCCAGTTCATAAGAATAAGGCAGGGAATGTTCAAAAGCCCCTGACGGCACACCGTCATAAATGTTGCCTGTGTTCCTTTTCCCATCGCCTGCATGGTATAAATAATCAAAGCATTTACCGCTGTCAGTGGCACGGCAAGACAAGCGATCCTGAGAAAAGAAGCTCCCAGAGAACTCGTCTGTGCTTCCTGAATAAACGCCTGCATAATCCATGGGGCAAAGCTGAAGAAGCAAACAACAAAGCAGGCGGCAATCGCCATAGCCGTCTTCCATGAGAAAACGGATACCTGCCGCATTCTTTTATAATTTTTCGCAGCGTAATTATAACCAACCAAAGGCATAAAGCCCTGACAAAGTCCCATGCTGATTCCTAACGGAAACAAATCGATCCTCTTCACAATGCCATAAGCGGCCACTGGAATATCCCCATAGCCGGACGCCAGTTTTACAATAACCATGTTAGAAGCATTCGCCAGCACCGTCATCATGGCAGAAGCAATTCCCACCGAAAATACCGGTCTGGCAAATTTCATGGAGAAATTGCGAACGGACAGCGACAAGGTCGTTTTCCCCCGCAATCTGAAAAAAATAATTAAGAAAAACATCACGGAGGCAAAGTTGGAGCAGGCCGTTGCGATAGCGCTTCCCACAAACCCCATCCCTGCAACAAACATCAAAAGCGGGTCCAATACGATATTCAAAATTCCACCAAACATCATTCCGGCACTGGCGTGTTTTGCGTGCCCTTCGCTTCGGAGCAGATGGGCCAGCGTCATACTCAGCATGGTGGGGATTCCTCCAATTACCACGACCCACAGCAGGTATGTCTGGGCATAGCCAAAATTCTCATCGCTTGCACCCAGAAACCGCAGCAGCGGCACATGGAAGCACAACGTCAGCATGGAAAAGAGAAAGGTTGCTACCATACCGCCGTAAAAGCTGAACGCTGCAACCTGTTTCACCGCCTTATGCTGTCCGGAACCAAGCTGACGCGAAATCAGGCTGCTCCCGCCAATTCCAAACAGATTCCCCAATGCAGTCAGAAGATTAAACCAGGGAGATACCAATGTGACGCTTGCCACCATATATGGATTTCCAAACTGTCCAATAAAAAAAGTGTCCGCTAAATTGTAGATAATGCCGACCACCTGACTGATAATAGAGGGAATCGCTAACGCTGCCACCGCCCTGTGAACCGGCACAGCCTCAAATAATTCCTTCTCTGATACTTCATCCATCTTTCAATCGCTTCTTTCTTATACGCTAAACCTCCTGTACCCGTAAAATACCCGGCATTTCTTATGTTCCGGCCGCCCAACGGGCGATTTCTTTTGCCCGATTCAGATAATCTTCCCTCTCATGGCAGGTCGAATCCGAAATACACTGAGTAAACACTTCCGTCCGATATTCCGAAATGGCACGGCTCACACTGGGGAGGGTTAAAATATTCCTTACATGACGCTTCATTTCCTCCGGTTCCGATCCGGTACAGGTTAGGAAAATGCCGACCCGCTTTTTCGGCCCGATCTGATAAGTCTTGCAGGAAAAGGTACAGCATAGCCGGTTGATGACGGTCATCATCTGTGCCGCCATGCAGTTATAATAAATCGGCGCTTCCGCAATAATAGCGTCCGCTTCATGGGCCAGGCGCAGGATATCCATAAAATCATCCTTCTGTACGCAGATGCCTGTTTTCGCACAGCCATAGCAGGCATGGCAAAAACCAATCTGCTTTTCCCTGACATGGATCAGATGTACATTTGCCCCATGTTTCTTTGCTTCTTCCATGGCTGCGGAGATCAGAGCATCTCCATTTCCATCCACAGTAGGCGTTGTGGTTAAGAATAATATATTCTTCATTTCCACAATCCTCTCAAATTTTCCCGGAAAGCGCTTTTGCTTCTCTGATAGTCGTTGCCATTCCTATATACTCCATCCCATACATCCGGGCAAAACGGCTCATGGTATATTCGGCCTTTTCCAGCATCCATTTTTCCGGTGCTGCTCCCTGAAACAGAAAGACAAATTTTCTGCCTTTCAACGCCCCAGACGGCACCGGGCCATAGAAACGGTCGATCAGGTTCCGAACCATGCCGCTCATGTTATGCCAGTAAACCGGGGAACCGATTACGATGGTATCCGCCGCTTTCATCTGTTCCACGATTTCAGCAAACTGGTCATCGGCAAAGTTCTGCCCATAACCGTACACTTTGTAATCTACCAGGTTCAGCATCTGATACGCTTTACCGTTCATCAGCGTCTCTGCCAGTTCTGCTGTATTTCCATTTTTATTCGGGCTGCCATTGATAAATAAAATGCTCATTTTGATTCCTCCTCATATACTTCCTGAATCAGTGGGAATGCGCTCCACGCCTTCGGCCAGCCGCAGTAAAAAGCAAGCTGTGTCACGATTTCCACCGCTTCTTCCTTCGTGATTCCATGTTCCTTTCCAAGTGCCAGATGGGACTTAAGCTGTGGATACAGCCCTGCGGAAAACAGCGCCGCAATCGTAATCATGCTCCGATCCCTTGCGGAAAGCTGCTCCTCTCTCGACCAGACCTCTCCGAAGAGTACGTCATCGTTCAGCTCTGCAAATTTGGGAGCCAGCGTTCCCAGTCTGTCTCTTCCTGCTGTTTGCTTTTTTGCCATTTTGATATCCTCGCTTTCTTCGCGGTCAAACCGCATTTTATTTTTTTATGACTGCCAGATCCAGCGCAGCCCATTGTAGAAATATTCCATTACGGATACCTGATACTCCGCTCTACTTTAAATTTCGGTATTCTTCATCCGATACTGCTTCGCACCACTCAGTTCCCGTTTCTTCTCCGGGAACCTCAACAGCCAGGTGTGCAAACCAGCTAAGTCCACACTCTTTATTTTCCATCCCTTTTACTGACCGCTGAACACATCCGTCAAAAAGCTGTCATAGGCATCAAACCAATCCTCCCGATAGCCAAAGCCATGGGGACGGCCATCTAACTGCAGCCGTTCTACCCGTACCCCGGCAGCTTCTACAGCATCCGCATTGGCGAGGAACTGCTCATAGAAAGGATCACGGGTACCATAACAATAGAAGGTAGGCGGCAGATCCCCGGCACGGAGCATTTCCACATCCGTGCTTCCTACACTTAAACGCCCGTAAAAGGAATAGATCATCCCATCGGCTGCGGCATCTGCGGAGACCTCGTCCAAAGCGTCCGGTACATAATCCGCATCCAGCGCTGTGCCGTTGACCTGACCGTCAAAATTCAGCAGCATTTCACCGGCAAGGATTCCCCCTGCGGAAAATCCCATGACGGCAATGTCGTTTTCGTCAATTCCATACACATCCGCATTCTTACGGACGAAGCGCACGGCGCGGGCCAGATCCAGCGCGCCTTCTTCCTGGGTATAGGGGCGCAGACGGTAGTTTACAACAAAACTCTGATACCCCCGGCTCGCCAGTTCTTCGGCAACCGGCGTTCCCTCGTTTTCATCGCTGCGGAACTGGAAAGCGCCTCCCGCGCAGATCAGCACCGCACCTTTTACCTCCGTTCCCTCCGGCACCGGAAAGCTTACCAGATAGGGGCGAAAATCCGGGTCATCCGAATAGTTCCCATTATTTTGCGTGTATTCCGTAGTTGCCGGAACATTACCATCTTCCCATAGGTAGAGGGTCTGGCTGTTATGCGCATCGGCTGCTGCGGTCAAAACCGTACTGCCGTCGCCCGTCTCCGGCAATTCTGTTACTGCATTGATTCCAAGTCCTTTTGCCCATTCCACAACGGTTTCCTCGCTTTCTGCCACATCATTTCTGGATAAGACCAGTTCATTTCCCATCATCAAAGCCCCCGGCTGAAGCTCGGAAATGGTGTCTACGGTACGGGAAGCACCACTTCCGCCATGGGTAATGAAGGGAATGATGGTCTTTGCGCCGAAATCATATTCCTCCAGGAAGGAATAAACCGCCATAGGCATATCGCCCCACCATATTGCGTGTCCAAATTGATACAAATATTTCTTGGGTGCTATCGTTTTTACATTTACCGCAAATGCCGTAAAATCAACACTTTTGGGAATAGCAGATGCACCCACCCATAGGCGGCTGTCGTTTTCTTAGTTGGGATTGCTGCACTTTCGATATTCCATAGTGTAAAATTTAACGATAACCCATTTTTTAAGGTTCTTTCTTAAGTTTGGGTATGATTGATAAAAGCAGGTATGAAAAACCTGC
>CAZFXM010000017.1:0-75098 GCA_964523125.1 uncultured Clostridium sp.
CGGCGAAATACCGGTCCATTTGTGTTGCAAAAAAATTTAGACCGTGAATAGTAACCCTATACGGTTTTTCATATGTTGTCAAGAAAAAATACTTGACAACATATTTTTTTTCGGGTAATATAACGAAGGTGATAACAGTGGATGAAATTTTAGAGCAGGCATTATTGTATGATTTTTATGGCGAGCTTCTCAATAGGCACCAGAAGGAAATCTATGAGCAGTTCATCCTGGAGGATCTGTCCCTGAGCGAGATCGCGGAAGCAGAAGGGATCAGCAGACAGGGAGTACATGACCTGGTGAGGCGTTGCCAGAAGACGCTGGAAGGATATGAGAACAAGCTTCATCTGGTAAGACGTTTCCTTTTGATCAAAGAGAAGGTTCATGAGATGGAGAAGCTGCTGGAGTCCAGTGAACTTCCCAAGGAGAATCAGGGAGAGTTGTGGAGACAGTTTCAGAAGCTTTCAGATTCCATTCTGGAAGTATTGTAGAGATCATCGTATGTAGAATAGCTTCCATCAGCAGGTATGGAAAGAGGAGTCAGGGTATGGCATTTGACAGCTTAACGGAAAAACTTCAAAATGTATTTAAAAACCTTCGTAGTAAGGGAAGGCTGACCGAAGAGGATGTAAAGGCTGCTTTGAAGGAAGTCAAGATGGCACTTCTGGAGGCGGATGTAAACTTTAAGGTGGTCAAAAAATTTGTCAAGGATGTCCAGGAGCGGGCCATCGGGCAGGATGTGATGAACGGACTCAATCCGGGGCAGATGGTCATTAAGATTGTAAATGAAGAACTGGTATCTTTGATGGGTTCTGAGACAACGGAGATCCGGCTTCAGCCTGGAAGCGCCACTACGGTTATCATGATGGCAGGCCTGCAGGGGGCAGGTAAGACGACTACTACGGCAAAGCTTGCCGGAAAATTTAAGCTAAAGGGTAAAAAGCCTCTACTTGTGGCATGTGATGTATACAGACCTGCCGCGATCAAGCAGCTCCAGATTAACGGAGAAAAGCAGGGCGTGGAAGTATTTTCCATGGGGGATAAAGTGAAGCCTTCGGATATCGCGAAAGCGGCGATGGAGCATGCGGCAAAGAACAGCAATAACATCGTGATCCTGGATACAGCCGGACGTCTTCATATTGACGAAGACATGATGGCAGAGCTTCAGGAGATTAAAGAGGCGGTTACCGTACACCAGACGATCCTTGTGGTTGATGCCATGACAGGACAGGACGCGGTGAATGTGGCTGGCAGCTTTCATGAGAAGATCGGGATCGACGGTGTGATCGTCACCAAGCTGGACGGTGATACGAGAGGCGGCGCCGCGCTGTCTATCAAAGCCGTGACCGGACGGCCCATCCTTTATGTGGGTATGGGAGAAAAGCTTTCGGATCTGGAGCAGTTTTATCCGGATCGGATGGCATCCCGGATCTTAGGGATGGGGGATGTCCTGACTCTGATCGAAAAGGCAGGGGCAGAGCTGGACGAGGAAAAAGCCCGGAAGATGACGGAAAAGATGAAAAAGGCCCAGTTTGACTATGAAGACTATCTGGAAAGCATGAGTCAGATGAAAAAAATGGGCGGTCTTTCCGGCGTGATGAGTATGATGCCTGGGCTTGGCGCCATGGGCGGCAAAAAAATGCCGGATATTGGTTCCGAGGAAAATGAAAAGCGGATGGCCCGGATGGAAGCCATGATCTATTCCATGACCCCGGAGGAACGGCGCAACCCGGATCTTTTGAACCTTCCGAGAAAGCATAGGATCGCGAAGGGCGCCGGAGTGGATATCTCTGAGGTGAACCGCATGGTGAAGCAGTTCAATGAAACCCGGAAAATGATGAAGAAGCTCCCGGGACTTATGGGCGGTGGCAAAAAGGGCAGGTTTCGGCTTCCCTTTTGACACATAAATGAAAACAAGAAAGTATAAGAAAAATTGAGAAAGAACGAGGTGTACGAAAATGGCAGTAAAGATCAGATTAAAGAGAATGGGAAAGAAGAAAGCTCCTTTTTATAGAATTGTTGTAGCTGATTCCAGATCTCCAAGAGACGGAAAGTTTATCGAAGAGATCGGAACCTATGATCCGAATCAGGAGCCAAGCCTGTTCAAGGTAAATGAAGAAGCGGCTAAGAAATGGCTGAACAATGGTGCGCAGCCTACAGAAGTTGTAGGCAAGCTGTTTAAACTGGCAGGGATTGAAAAATAGTCTGATCCGCGGAGGTGCGCGTGAATGAAAGAATTAGTAGAAGTAATCGTAAAGGCATTAGTGGACAATCCGGACGGTGTGACTGTGACGGAAAGGCAGGATGGAAAAACGACTGTTCTGGAAGTCCGTGTCGCGGACGGTGACATGGGAAAGGTGATTGGCAAACAGGGACGTATTGCCAAGGCGATCCGTTCCGTTGTAAAGGCTGCGGCAGCCAGGGATGATAAGCGAGTGGTTGTTGACATCCTTCAATAACAGCCGCGCAAGTTTCATGCCCTGCCGTTTCCGGCAGGGCTTTTGCCTTATTACGAAGTATCCGGAAAAACGCGCCAGCAACGCGTTTTTCCGGATGAGAAAATCTATTACGGGAGTGTATTTATGGAGCAGTTTTTACAGGTGGGAGTGATTTCTTCCACACATGGTATCCGGGGGGAAGTCAAGGTCTTTCCGACGACCAATGATCCCGGACGTTTTCAGGAGCTGAAAAAGGTTCTGTTGACTACGGAAAAGGAACAGATTCCACTGGAGATCCAGAATGTCCGGTTTTTCAAGCAATTTGTTATTGTCAAGTTTAAGGGGATTGACCATATCAATGCTATCGAAAAATATAAGGGCAGTCCGCTTCTTGTGGCACGTGAGGATGCAGTGAAGCTGGAAAAGGATGAATATTATATTGCGGACCTGTTGGGTATGGAGGTAGTAACAGACGAGGGAGAAAAAGGAGTTCTGAAGGATGTGGTCGAAACCGGCGCCAATGAGGTATATGTGATAGAATTTGAAAACTCTGGGGAGATTCTTATCCCCGCGATTCAGGATTGTATTCTGGATGTGGATGTGGAGGCGGGAAAGATGCAGGTGCATTTGCTGGAAGGACTGAAAGGATGAACTTTTATATCTTAACTTTATTTCCGGAGATGGTATCCTCCGGGCTGCATACAAGCATTATCGGACGGGCTGTCAGCAGGGAGTTGTTAACTATTCAGACAATCAATATCAGAGATTACGCGTTTAACAAGCACCAGAGCGTGGATGACTATCCTTATGGCGGCGGAGCCGGGATGCTGATGCAGGCGGAACCGGTGTATCTGGCCTATGAAGCGGCCGTGGAAGAGATAAAAAGCAGACAGCCGGAACCAGAGCGCGCAAAAAAACCAAGAGTCATATATCTTTCACCCCAGGGTAAGACCTTTAGCCAGGGGATGGCGGAAGAACTGGCAGGGGAAGATGATCTGATCTTTTTGTGCGGGCATTATGAGGGAATCGACGAAAGAGTACTGGAAGAAATTGTGACAGACTATGTTTCCATTGGGGATTATGTGCTCACCGGTGGGGAGCTTCCGGCTATGGTGATGATAGACACGATCTCGCGTCTGGTTCCCGGAGTGCTCCATAATGATATTTCAGCTGAATCGGAATCCTTTCATGATAATCTTTTGGAATATCCCCAGTATTCCAGGCCGGAGGTATGGCATGGGAAAAAGGTGCCGGAGGTGCTTTTGTCAGGGCATCATGCGAATATTCAAAAATGGAAAAGACGGCAGTCGATTTTGCGCACAAAGGAACGGCGGCCGGACCTGCTGGAACATTGTGATTTGACAGAAGCGGAAAGGTCATGGCTGGAAAAATTGGAAAAGTAGAGAGAAATGCTTGCAAGTTCTGGAAAAATGTGATAACATATAATAGTTGTGAAAAGAAGAGCGATGGTCCTCTGGCACAGGGAATATCCGCAACAGAAGAGATTTTCCCGATCGTGTGTTAAGAACGTCAAATAATTAGGAGGTCACACAAATGAACGATATTATCAAGAATATTGAAGCAGAGCAGTTGAAGGAAAATGCTCCGGAATTCCATGTTGGTGATACGGTAAAGGTATATGCCAAGATCAAGGAAGGAAATCGTGAAAGAATCCAGGTATTCGAAGGAACCGTACTGAAAAGACAGGGCGGTGGAGTAAGAGAGACATTTACAGTCAGAAAGAATTCTAATGGTGTTGGTGTTGAGAAGACCTGGCCGCTTCATTCTCCTCATGTAGAGAAGGTAGAGATTGTCCGCAGAGGTAAAGTAAGAAGAGCAAAGCTGACCTATCTGCGTGGCCGTGTCGGCAAGAGAGCGAAAGTAAAAGAATTAGTAAAATAGTAACGAAATGAGAGGGACAATTACAGAGTTTGTAGTTTGTCCCTTTTCTCATATACAGACCTGCTTTTTGTGACGAAAAAGGGTGCGGAGGGCAGAAACGGAATGAAGAAAAAGGAAATCCGAAAAAAAAGAAGGAGACAGAAAGTAAAAGAAAAAGTAAAGCAGAAGCTTCAGCAAAAGCCTAAACTGCATTTTTCAAAAGAAAGAATCCATATTGATAAAAAGCGTCTTAAAAAATCCCTTCTTTTTGTGCTGGAGGTCGGGGTTGCCTGTTTGCTCGCTTATTCTCTGGTGCTGTTTTACGGGCAGCGTGTCAGTAATGCAGGAGATTCCATGAGTCCCGTCTTAAAAAACGGGGATATCGTGCTGGTAGACAGGCTGGTTTATAATGCGGTCACACCGAAACGAGGGGATATCATCGTATTTAAACCAGATGGAAATGAAAATGCCCATTACCTGGTCAAACGGGTTGTGGCTCTTCCGGGAGAGACGATTCAGATCAAAAACGGCAGTATTTACATTGATGGTGAGGTTTATACGAAAGATATCTATGTGTCGGACATCACCACGGCCGGACTTGCCGCTGAACCGGTGGAACTGGGAAGGAATGAATATTTCGTGATCGGCGATAATCATGAAGGCAGTGATGACAGCCGGACGGCTGATGTGGGTAATGTACAGCGAAAGGACATTTTTGGAAAGGCATGGTTTGTTGCCAGCCCCGGAGATAATTTCGGAAGAATTAAAGACTAGGAAGTTACACCGCCCCTAAGTTCGAAAAGACCTTGCTAAGCGGCCGGGTAACTATAACTTGCATGTAAGCGCCCAAAGAACAGGCGCTAAATGCTCATAATAGGAGGAAGGCAAATGCGAAGCATTTTTTAAATGCCTTCCGACGACATACCCTCGACCGGAGGGAGGGGGTGCTACCTTATTATACTAGGAGGAAAGGTAAATGCATTTTCAGTGGTATCCGGGTCATATGACCAAGGCAAAGCGGATGATGCAGGAAAATATCAAGCTGATCGACCTGATCATTGAACTGGTAGATGCCAGGGTTCCTTTAAGCAGCCGGAATCCGGACATCGATGAATTAGGGAAGAATAAGGCAAGGCTGATATTGCTGAATAAGGCAGATCTGGCGGAAGAAAAGTGGAATTCTGCCTGGATGGAATATTTTCAGGGAAAAGGGTATTCGGCGGTAAAAGTCAATTCTAAAAAAGGCAACGGGATGAAGTCGATCCAGGAAGTCATCCAGGAAGCCTGCCGGGAAAAGACAGAGAGGGATCGCAGGCGTGGAATATTGAATCGCCCGGTACGAGCCATGGTAGTAGGTATTCCAAATGTAGGTAAGTCTACATTCATCAATGCACTGGCCGGAAAAGCCTGTACAAAAACCGGAAATAAACCGGGAGTGACAAAGGGAAAGCAATGGATTCGGTTGAATAAAAATGTAGAACTTCTGGATACACCGGGAATCCTGTGGCCCAAGTTTGAGGATCAGACCGTGGGACTTCGTCTGGCATTTATCGGCTCCATCAAGGATGAAATCCTGCAGTCAGAGGAACTATCCGCAGAACTGATGCAGTTCCTGGCGAAAAATTATCCGGGACTGTTGGCTGAAAAATACGGGATGACAGAATCGGAGGATGGATTTGAAGATCTAAGGGAAGTAGCCAGGAGCAGGCACTGTCTTCTGAAGGGAAATGAGCCGGATCTGGAAAAGGCGTCAAAATTGCTGCTGGATGATTTCCGGAACGGAAGACTTGGAAGGATTACGCTGGAATACCCTCAGGATTTTGAGTCAGACAAATGATCTAAGAGGAACATATTTGTACCATCGTATGTAGAAAAGCCGCGGGGAATCAAATGAAAAGAGGAATTTCGGGAATGAAAGAAGAAAATAAGGAGAAAAGTATTTTGCGGGAGCTGGGAAGCTGGCTATTATATCTGCTGTTTGTATTGGTGTTTTCTTATGTGATCATCACCTATGTGGGACAGCGTACCCGTGTGGATGGGGAGTCCATGGAGACAACACTTCATAATAATGACAATCTGCTGGTAGATAAAATTTCTTACCGTTTCAGAGAGCCGAGGCGGTTCGAGATCATTGTATTTCCGTATCAATACAGGGAAAATACTTTCTATATCAAGCGGATCATCGGACTGCCGGGAGAGACCGTACAGGTCATTGACGGTTATGTATATATTGACGGAGAACAACTGGATGAACATTATGGAAATGAACTGATGGATAATCCGGGAATTGCTGCAGAGCCGATTTTGTTGGGGGAGGATGAATATTTTGTCCTGGGAGACAACCGCAACCACAGTTCGGACAGCCGGGATCCCAGCGTGGGAGTGATTAAGCGGGAAAATCTGTTGGGGAGGGCGTGGATCCGAATCTGGCCTTTGGATCACTTTGGAGCGATTAAGCATGAGTAAAAGCATCGGAGATATCAAAAAGGAGCTGGAACGGGTAAATGCTTCTGACCGAAAGAAGCTGCTGGAAGCATATATGTCTGACACAAGGGCAGGTGTGCAGAAACTGTTACAGAAATACCACCGGCTGGAGGAGAAGCTTTTGTCGGAGCGTCATCGTTTGGAAGAAATGAAGGAGTTTGAACGGCAGTACGCAGGTTATACATATATTTGCGGAGTGGATGAGGCGGGGAGAGGGCCTCTGGCAGGTCCGGTGGTGGCCGGAGCAGTCATTTTGCCGAAAGATTGTGAAATCCTGTATCTGAATGATTCGAAGAAGGTGTCTTCGAAGCGGAGAGAAGAGTTGTATGATGAAATCATGGAAAAAGCAGTGGCAACAGGTATTGGAATGGCAGAATCGTCCAGGATTGATGAGATCAATATCCTTCAGGCTACTTATGAGGCCATGCGTATGGCCATCCAAAAACTGGGGATCGTCCCGGATGTGCTGCTCAATGATGCCGTTACGATTCCAGGGCTTGACATGGAGCAGGTCCCGATCGTGAAAGGAGATGCCAGAAGCGTCTCTATCGCGGCGGCGAGTATTCTGGCAAAAGTAACAAGGGACCGTCTGATGGTGGAATATGATACAAAGTATCCGCAGTATGGATTTTCCGTACATAAGGGATATGGTACAGCCGCCCATATAGAAGCTTTAAAAAAGTATGGGCCATGTTCCATCCACCGGAGGACATTTATAAAAACAATCCTATAAATCGGATGAAGAGAATATGGAGCAAAACAGACGAAAAACCGGAGCAGCCTATGAGCAGGCGGCAGGATATTATCTGGAGCAGCAGGGCTATGAGATCCTTCAATATAATTACAGATGCCGTGCCGGGGAGATTGATCTGATCGCCAGGGATAAAGACTGCCTTGTGTTCTGCGAGGTGAAGTACCGGAAGAACGGAAGCAAAGGAAATCCGTTGGAGGCGGTGGATGGAAGAAAGCAGTATCGGATTTCACGGTGCGCGCAATATTATATGATGGAGAAGAAGTTGGGGGATATCCCTTGCAGATATGACGTGATCGGGATCGAAGGACAAAGGATCACGCTTATTAAGAATGCATTTGTAGGTGTCTGACAAAAACAGGCTGATTTGGATGCAGTCCTGGCGTAGACGCG
This sequence comes from uncultured Clostridium sp., assembly GCA_964523125.1. Lineage (GTDB taxonomy): Bacteria > Bacillota > Clostridia > Lachnospirales > Lachnospiraceae > Schaedlerella. The sequence goes on from CAZFXM010000017.1 coordinate 7,945, forward strand.
GAAAGGGAGTCAGATAATTTGAAAATCAGATATAAGAATCAAAATAAAATATTTAGAGTGGCAGAGAAGGAAGTTCCATTTTTGGAATACCCACTGCTGGAAGAAACAGGGTTCGTAAGGCATGGTTTCTCCACCCGGCTGGGAGGTGTCAGTGAAGGATGTTTTTCTTCTATGAATCTCAGTTTTGGACGGGGAGACAAGGAGGAAGCTGTGCGGGAGAATTTCCGGCGTATGGGTTTGGCAATCGGAGTCAGATGTGAAGATATGGTATTTTCCAGGCAGACCCATACGACGAATGTACAGGTTGTGACAGAAAAGGACCGGGGAATGGGGATGATGCGTCCTACCGAATATCAGGATGTGGACGGCATGGTTACCGATATTCCGGGAATCTGTCTGGTTACATTTTTTGCGGATTGTGTCCCTCTGTTTTTCGTAGATCCGGTAAAGAAGGCGATCGGGCTGAGCCATTCAGGCTGGCGGGGGACCGTAGGAAAAATAGGCAAAGCGACGGTAGAACTGATGGGGCGCCGGTTTGGATCAGACCCGGAAGATATTCTGGCAGCGATAGGGCCTTCCATCTGCCAGGATTGTTATGAAGTCAGCGAGGATGTCATTGAAAAGTTCCGGGAGAATTTCGCGGAACATGACTGGGCACAGTTGTTTTATCAGAAGGAAAACGGGAAATATCAGTTGGATCTTTGGAAAGCAAATGAGATCATATTTGCGGAAGCGGGAATTCTTTCGAAGCATATAGCTGTTACAAATGTATGCACACATTGCAATAGCAGCGTGCTTTACTCTCACCGGGCGGATGGAAATCAGCGGGGAAGCCTGGCGGCTTTTCTGGCTTTGAAGGAAATCTAAGAAATGCATCGAATGCAAAAAAAGGAGGCGGCATATGGAGTCTACGGTAGAGATATTACAGGAATCTGCAGGGGAATCTGCGGAAAAAGTACAGAATCATGTAAACAGATTCGTTGTCTTTATTCAGGAGCATATTCCTGACTTTATCGAATTTGGATTCCGCGTCTTGATCGCGATTCTTATTTTTCTGGTGGGACGCTTCTTGATCAAATGGATCCGGAAAAGAATCCGAAATTATTTAAACAGGAAGAGCGCGGATACCGGGCTGACTCAGTTTACAGATTCTTTTCTAAAAATTGCACTGTATATTTTTTTGATTCTCATCGTGTCGGCAAATTTGGGAATCGAGATTTCCTCCATTTCTATGTTGTTTGCATCGGCTGGTGTGGGGATTTCGCTTTCTCTGCAGCAGACATTGTCCAATTTCGCAGGAGGCGTTTTAATCCTATTGCTGAAGCCTTTTGTGGTCGGGGATTATATTATAGAAGATACGAATAATGATGAAGGTACGGTAAAGGAAATTCAGACCTTTTATACGAAACTGACTACGGTGGATAATAAGACCATCGTAATCCCGAACGGAATACTGGCCAATAACAGTCTGACCAATGTAACGGCAAAAGCGGAGAGACAGTTGGATCTGCGGATCGGGATTTCCTATGATTCGGATTTGAGAAAAGCCAAGCAGCTTCTGGAACAGATGTTGAAAGAGATTCCCAGTATTATTAAGGATGAGAATCTTTATGTATTCGTGGACTCCCTTGGAGAAAGCGCAGTGGTGCTTGGCATCCGGGGATGGGTAAAAACCGATGAATATTGGGCGGCCCGATGGAATCTGTTGGAAAGGATTAAGCTGACTTTCGATGAAGAGGGTATCATTATCCCATATAATCAGCTTACGGTGCATATGAAGCATTCGGGGAAGGAGTAGATTATTACTGTTCGCGCTCCAATGTCATTTAGTCAAAAACAGACTTTTGCAAGCAAATTTGCATAGTCTGTTTTTTATATTACTGCGGTTTTTTGAACCCTATTTCATATTTTTAAATAGCCGATCCTTTGATCTGGGCTTTTTCGATCCTTCGGTTTTTTGCGGCATGGGCTTATAATCTACAGGTTTTCTGAGCAGTGGTATTGCTTTATAGTGCTTGCGTAGATATAGGAGCAAAAATCCGGTTAGCAGTACAATAGCCCCGGCCAGAAGCTGTGATACCGGTAATGTGGTTCCGGGCAGGAAAAGCTGATCTGTACGGATACCCTCGATCCATACCCTTCCAAGTCCATAGCCGAAAAGATATATCAAGAAAAGCTCTCCCTCGTATTTTTTATGCTTCCGATAAAAAAACAAAACAAGCAATACTCCACAGCACCAGAGGGATTCATATAAAAACGTAGGGTGCACCTGGATATAATCGATTCCGTCGATAATTTCCAAATGCTGTCGCATTTCTTCTGTCACATCCCTGCTTCGTACCGCATCCAGTGGAAGGCGCATGGCAAACAGGGAATCCGTATAGCCGCCAAATACTTCCCTGTTGAAAAAGTTCCCCCAGCGTCCAAGCATCTGTCCGTTGACCAGTGCCATGGCAACCGTGTCAAGGATCTGGGGTGCGGAAAGCCGCTTCACTTTCGCGCAGGCCAGCACGGAAAGAATAGCGCCTATGATACCGCCGTAGATCGCCAGTCCACCTTCCCGCAGGTTAAAAACGCTGAGCAGATCATCTTTATACATATCCCATGAAAAGATAATATAATAAATTCTGGCTCCGGCAATACCGCAGATTACGCCTACCAGCCCCATATCCATGTAATCTTCCGGATTCTGACGGGTACGCTTTGCTTCCGCAGTGGCAATCCCGAATCCAATCAGGATGGCAAGTCCGATGATAATCCCATAATACGCGATTTCAAATCCAAAGACCGAAATGGATTTTCCTACATGCTCAAACTCAATTCCCAGATTGGGGAAAGCGATACTTTCATGCATCCTTTATACACACTCCTTCAGATTTATATATTGAACCGGAACCTTATAAAACCGGAATTTCACCATGTCTATATCGTTTCATTCCGCCTCATTCCTATTATCATAAGTATAATTTATATCATTATTTCCAGGATTCGTCAAGGGGCTGGGTAATGGCTATTCGTAAAATACAAATACCGCTCCGACGCCCCCAAAATCTATTTCCGGAAAATCTGTAGATTTTTACTTTTTTTGAAAAAAGTAGTTGAAATTTGTATTGAGAATGGTTATAATAGTAAAGGTTCGTTTAAGGAACCTTGCCGAAATAGCTCAGTTGGTAGAGCACTTCACTCGTAATGAAGGGGTCGTCGGTTCGAGTCCGATTTTCGGCTTATATATTTTTATGAAAAGTCGCTGTTGACGGCTTTTTTTGTTGTTTGATATTTTAAGGTTTAAATTGTCCGTCCGAACAGCATGTAAAAGATTTAATTGCGCAGATAAATAGAGTATGCTATAATAATTAAGTCTGTGGCAGGATGTAAGTTCCCGAGACCACTGAAAAGCATATCCGTAGACTGGTGTGTTTTTCAGTAGTTTCGGACTCTTCTGCTTCACAGAAAGAATAAAAAATGAAAAGGAGAGTACTATGTTTAAAAAGTACGAGATGGAACTTGCAGGCAGAACCCTGCGGGTGGATGTGAACCGGGTTGCCAAGCAGGCAAATGGAGCTGTTTTGATGCACTATGGAGATACGACGGTGTTGTGTACGGCTACAGCTTCTGAAAAGCCGAGGGAAGGGATTGACTTCTTCCCTTTAAGTGTAGAGTATAATGAACGGATGTATTCCGTAGGAAAAATTCCGGGCGGCTTCAATAAGCGGGAAGGCAAGGCATCGGAAAACGCGGTTCTGACAGACCGTGTTATTGACCGTCCTATGCGTCCTTTATTCCCGAAGGATTACAGGAATGATGTGACTCTGGAGAATCTGGTTATGTCTGTAGATCCGGACTGCAGTCCGGAACTGACGGCTATGCTGGGCGCCGCTATTGCGGTAAGTATTTCTGATATTCCTTTTGACGGCCCTATCTCTACTACTCAGGTGGGGCTGATTGAGGGGCAGTTCGTATTCAATCCGACCGCGAAGCAGAAGGAAGTTTCCCATCTGGCATTGACCGTGGCTTCTACCAGAGAAAAGGTGATCATGATTGAAGCAGGAGCAGACGAGATTCCGGAAGCTCAGATGATTGAAGCCATATTCGCCGCCCATGAACTGAACCAGAAGGTGATCGCGTTTATTGATACGATCGTGGCCGAGTGCGGCAAGCCGAAACATGAATATGAGAGCTGCGCGGTGCCGGATGAACTGTTTGAAGCCATAAAAGAGATCGTGCCGCCCTCAGAGATGGAAGAGGCAGTATTTACAGATGATAAGCAGACAAGAGAAGAAAATATCCGCTCCATTACAGAAAAGCTGGAAGAAGCGTTCGCGGAAAAGGAAGAGTGGCTCGAGGTGCTGGGAGAGGCAGTTTACCAGTATCAGAAGAAGACAGTCAGAAAGATGATCTTGAAAGATCATAAGCGTCCGGACGGACGTGCCATTGACCAGATCCGTCCATTAGCCGCTGAGGTGGATCTGATTCCGAGAGTCCATGGCTCCGCGATGTTTACCCGCGGACAAACGCAGATCTGTACAGTGACTACTCTTGCACCGTTGTCTGAGGCACAGAGACTGGACGGGTTAGATGAATCCGAGACGTCCAAGCGCTATATGCATCATTATAACTTCCCGTCCTATTCGGTCGGTGAGACAAGACCATCCAGGGGACCGGGAAGACGTGAGATCGGGCATGGTGCTCTGGCAGAGAGAGCGCTGCTTCCTGTACTGCCAAGTGAGGCCGAATTCCCCTATGCGATCCGTACAGTATCTGAGACCTTTGAGTCCAATGGCTCTACATCCCAGGCAAGTGTGTGCGCTTCCAGTATGTCACTGATGACCGCGGGAGTACCAATCAAGGCCGCGGTTGCAGGAATTTCCGCCGGACTGGTGACAGGTGACACGGATGATGATTATCTGGTGCTGACAGATATCCAGGGGCTGGAGGACTTCTTTGGAGATATGGACTTTAAGGTGGCAGGTACTCATAAGGGTATCACCGCAATTCAGATGGATATTAAGATTCATGGATTGACCCGGCCGATTATTGAAGAAGCTATTGCGGCTACCAAGAAGGCAAGAACCTATATTCTGGATGAAGTGATGAATAAAGCAATCGCGGAACCTCGTCCGGAGGTAGGGCCGTACGCCCCGAAGATCATTCAGATGCAGATTGATCCACAGAAGATTGGAGATGTGGTTGGGCAGAGAGGAAAGACCATCAACGCGATTATTGAAGAGACAGGAGTGAAGATCGATATCGAGGATGACGGATCCATATCCATTTGTGGGACAGAGCCGGAGAGTATGAACAAGGCAGCAAAACTGATCACGACTATTGTGACGGAGTTTGAGGCCGGACAGGTATTTGAAGGAAAAGTTGTCAGCATCAAAGATTTTGGGGTATTTTTGGAATTTGCGCCCGGTAAGGAAGGTATGGTGCATATTTCGAAGATCGCAAAGCATCGTGTAAATAAGGTTGAAGATGTACTGAAAATGGGAGATATCGTAAAAGCTGTCTGCCTTGGAAAGGATAAGATGGGAAGATTCAGCTTTAGCATGCGGGATGTAGCTGAATAGGGCATGCGAGAGAATAACTATAATAAGAAAAAGCTGTCATCGACAGCTTTTTCTTAAAAGCGGTATAAAAAAGATCTGCTGTCAGAGCAGATCTTTTAGTTTACAGCTATTCCATACATTATAAAAGCTTTACCAGTCAGTGTATATATCAATGGTTCCGCTGGCACAGCCACAATCATACACCTTGGCTGTCCCAAGAGAGGTCTCAACTACACTTCCCCATGCAAGATCACTGCTGGCAACACAAATATATCCATCAGCATCCCGGATAGTTCCGTCTTCAGCGACATGGCGTCCGGGGATATTCAGGCCGCCGCCAGGAAGAACCCGCTGTGAATAATATGTCTCACGATGCCCGTTATAATAGACAACGCCTTTAGATGGAGTCAGGGCGCCGCCGCTGTCACTGTAATTATAATTTGTGGTATCCTGAGACAAAATAGTATCACTATTACTATCCGCTATGTCATCCGTACCGGTTGTTGGGGCAAGAGGTGTTTCAACCTGGGCAGAGACATTTGCTGAAGCTCTTCTTGCTTCCTCTGCTTTTTTTGCTTCTTCAGCGGCGATCCTTGCCTGCTCCGCGCGAAGAGCCTGTAGCTGTTGATTAAATACAGCCAAATCTGTGGAAGTCTCCACAGCCTTTTGGTTTAAAGCTTCTTGCTGTTGTTTTAACTGTGCTTCCAGTTCAGTCAGAGAATTCTGCTTTGCCAGTAAATCCCCTTCCTGCTGTTCAATACCCTTTTGAACATCCCGCAGGTTATCCAGCTTCTCACGATCATAACTGCTGATGTTCTGTATAAATTCCGCACGGTTTAAAAAATCCGACATGTTCTCAGCGGAAAACAACAATTCTAAAAGATTATTATTGCCATTTTCATACATGTACTTGATACGTGTTTTCATGTCTTCGTATTGTCTGGTCTCGTTTTCCCGTGATATGGCAAGAGAGTCCTGTATACGAAACATTTCATTATTGGCATCTTCAATTGCGGTTTCTGTTGAAGCGATTTCGTCACTGATCCGCAGAAGGTCCTGATTAATACCATCTAACTGAATCTGGAGATCACTTGTTTTGCTTTCCAGGCTTTCAATATCATCTGCAAATACAGGAAGTGATAATAGTAACATGACAGATGTGAGAAGAAAGGCAAGTAAGGCTTGTACTCTTCGTTTCATACGCAATCACAAATTAATTCCTTTCTTATAATTTGTATTCTGTAATAGACACAGAATAACTAAATGTATTATATAGTGAATTTCTAAAAAGTGCAAGCCTTAAGAGGAAGATTTTACCGTTCTTTTACAATTTTGTTAATAAAAGAGTTGCTTTAATAATCCGACAAAATGCGTCACTGGCGCATTTTGCTGGATACTTCGTAATAAAATTCTGCATATTTTTTCCAGATATTCATATATTGTTTAAAGAGGTGGACAAGATGGATATAAATATGAAGCAAAAGCAGATCCTGTGTGTGCTGGCCCGTCCAATCCGTCTGCTTGTGGAGGAGGCGGGGCTGGATTTCGGGAAGCTTCAGGAGATCCGAATGCGTATCGGCAGGCCGCTGCTGTTAGTATATCACAATGAAGAGAAAATATGGATCCCGGAAAAGAAAAATCAGACGGGGGAACATATTGTGACAAAAGAAGAAATCAGAGAAACACTGGAATATGTCAGCCATTATTCCCTTTATGCCTATGAACAGGAGATGAGGCAGGGTTTTATTACAATTGAAGGAGGGCATCGTGTGGGTGTGTCAGGAAAGGTGATTCTGGAGCAGGACAGAGTAAAAAATCTGCAATATATATCTTCGATAAATATCAGAGTGGCGCATGAGGTGATCGGCTGCGCAGATCCGATATTTCCATACATAACAAGGGACAGGCAGATATGTCATACATTGATTATTTCTCCGCCCTGCTGTGGGAAGACAACTCTGATTCGTGACTTGATTCGGCAAGTTTCGGATGGGAATGCTTATGTAAAGGGATGTTCTGTCGGTGTGGTGGACGAGCGTTCAGAATTAGGAGGCTGCTATCTCGGCGTGCCGCAGAATGAGCTGGGAATGCGTACAGATGTGTTGGACGGCTGCCCGAAAGCGCAGGGGATGCTTATGCTGATCCGCTCTATGTCTCCGAAGGTGATCGCTGTGGATGAGATTGGCTCTCCGGAGGATGTACATGCTATGGAATATGCCATGCAGTGTGGCTGTACCCTGATAGCCAGCGTACATGGGAGAGACATGGAAGAGATTTCGGAAAAACCAGTACTCTCAGAATTGGTACGAAAAAAAAGATTTGAGCGGTATGTAGTACTGGAAACACGAAAACACCCTGGGGAAATCAGGGCAGTTTTTGATCAGAGGGGGAGTCAGCTATGCTGCGGTTTATAGGTGGAGTGCTGATTATTACGGCAACTACCGGAGCGGGAATCCTTTATGGGATGGAGCTACAGAACTATCTGGAGAAGCTTTTATATATCCGTCACATTATTTACATGTTGAAAGGAGAACTGGAATACTCGTGTGTACCGTTAAGCGAAGTGTTCGGCAGAGTATCTGCCCGGGTAAAAGAACCATATAAGCATTGGCTTTCTGCTATGGAAAAACAGGTGGAAAATCGGGAAGAGGACGCATTCCTAAAAATCTGGATACGCTCTGTGGACAAATATCTAAAAGAACTGCATCTGAAAAGTGAGCATTCCATACAATTGAAAGAACTAGGAACCTGCCTCGGACAGATGGATGGTGCGTCAGAAAGCAGAAATCTGCAATTATACCTTGGACGTCTGGAGCTGGAGATTGAAAAAGTGCGGGAGGGGATGGCAGCGAAGAAACGGATCGGAAACTGTCTTGGAGTGATGAGCGGAGTCTTTCTGGTGGTGTTGTTATACTGAGCGTCAGATAAATCTGCCGCAAAGTATAAGATGGCGCGCACAGCCGCATGAGGAAGTATGCCGCTTTGCGGCTGCGGCTGGCGCGATACTCACGGCAGATTTCATCGGCCGCGAGTATAATTTGATGGGAGGGTACCATGTCGATCAATCTGATTTTTAAAATAGCGGCGGTAGGGATTCTGGTTTCTATCTTATGTCAGGTACTGAAACACAGCGGAAGGGACGAACAGGCATTTATTGTGAGCCTGGCGGGGCTGATTCTTGTCCTGTCATGGATCCTGCCGTTCATTTACGATCTGTTTTTGTCGATCAGGCAACTTTTTTTGCTATAAATTCAGAATAGCAATAACACACCCATAAATTTCAGGCGGGTTTGAGGTCTGCTATTCTACAACCAGAGGTGTGAGAGTATGAATATGTTTCAGATAGGGATCATTGGTGTGGTCGGTGCTTTGCTGGCGGTTCAGTTTAAGGGAGGCAAGGCAGAGTATGGGATTTATATGAGCGCTGCGGTTAGCATTCTGCTATTCTCATGTATGATTGGCCGTCTGGGGATTTTTGTGGACGCAGTGGAGCAAATGAGCCGCTATATCAGTATGGACTCCGGGTATATTGCCACGATGCTGAAAATGATCGGTGTGACCTATATTGCAGAATTCTGCTCTGCCATATGCAAGGATACCGGATATCAGACCATTGCCATACAGATAGAGATATTTGGAAAGCTGACGATTTTGATGCTGGGGATGCCGGTGCTTCTGGCATTGCTTGAAACAGTCAGGGTGTTTTTATCATGAAAAACAAATTAATCCAGGCAAGAATATCTTCATTGATGTTGATTTTCGTAATTCTTTTTCAGATGACAGGGCTTCAGGTATACGCGGTTGGAAGGGAGGGAGATCAGAAAGTAGTTGGAGAAGGGGCACAAAAGGAGGATGCAGAGCCTGATACTGAAAAAATGCAGGAAATCCGGCAGCGTACAGAAGAAAAAATCATGGGAGAATTTGATTTTTCAGAATTGGATGATAGTCTGCGAAAATTATTTCCGAAGGAAAAAATACGATTCGCGGATGTAACCGCTTCTATGATGAGCGGAAATCTGGAAGAAACAGGAAAGATTTTTTTCCGATATATAGGAGATCAGTTTGGTTATGAGTTCCGGACGAATCGTAAAAACCTGGTGTATATGTTGCTGATCGCGGTGATCGCTGCTATTCTTACTAATTTTTCAGGGGCTTTCCAGAGCAGGCAGGTTTCGGAAATAAGCTTTTACGTGTTGTACATGCTGCTGATTACAATGTGCCTTACCACATTTCACGTAGCTATGGAAGGGCTGGAAGATAAACTGGAGGCTTTGCTGGATTTTATGAGGCTGCTGTGTCCAGGATATTTTATGGCTGTATCGCTTGCGTCAGGAAGCAGCAGTTCCCTCATGTTTTACGGTATCGTACTGATCGTGATCTATGTAGTGGAATTAGTGGTATTAAGATTTTTACTGCCTTTGATCAATGTCTACATTATGATCCAGGTCATGAATTATCTGGTGGGAGAAAATATTCTGTCAGAGTTGGCCGACCTGATCCGAAAATTCATTACCTGGATTTTGCGTACGCTTTTGGGATGCGTCATCGGCCTGAATGTAATTCAAGGACTTTTATCCCCTACCATTGATACATTGAAAAGGGGTACGCTGACAAAGACAGTGGAAGCAGTTCCAGGAATTGGAAATCTGTTTGGAGGGGTGACGGATATACTGTTGGGAACGGCTGTTTTGATCAAAAATGGAATCGGGATGGCAGGAGCTGTCATTTTGCTTTTGATCTGCTGTGTCCCGGTCATTCAGATGCTTACTATGACATTCTTATATAAATTTGCGGCAGCTATGGTCCAGCCTGTCTCTGACAAGCGTATTACGGGATGCATACGCAGCGTCAGTGAAGGGTACGGCCTTATGATCAAAGTCTTGTATACGACACTTTTGCTTTTTTTGATCACGATCGCGGTAGTCGCGGCAGCTACTTCATAAGGCAAGGCAGCATTTTAGTAGGAGCAAGGGGAAAGGACATGATTGAAGCAATCTATACATGGATGAAGAATATCGTATTTTATCTGGTGATTATTACTGCGGTTTTGGAGGTTCTTCCGGGAATGGCTTATCAAAAATATATCCGTTTTTTTACAGGGCTGGTTTTGATGATGCTTTTATTGACACCGTTTTTGAGACTGACCGAAGCCGGGGAAATTTTTTCGGACTTGTATCATGGCTACGAATATGAGCAGTATAAGCGAGAACTTCAGGAACAGGAGGAATATTTCCAGGATCTGGATCTGCTGGATTTTCTACCGGAAGAATATTTCGTAACAGAAAGTAGCGAAGATGCGGCGGCAGCGTTTAGTAAGGGGGAAGAAAAGACAGGAATCACAGATCGTGAAATCGAAGTGGAGGATATCAGAATTGGAGAAGAAGTGGACTGACTTTCTGGAGCAGTTGAAATCCAAACAAAAATTTCCGAATAAAAACCAGCTGCTTTTGATATTTCTATGCGGCCTATTGCTGCTTGTGATCGTATGGCCGGTTTCCAATGAGGGAGAAGAAGATTTAGATTCCGGGATATCAGATGGCCTGTTGCCAGGAAATTCCGGGAAGAGGAATACGGACACAGCAGAAAACGAAGATGCCGGGAAAGGTCTGTATACAGAATCTATGGAAGCCTATGAAGAATACCTGGAAAGACGCCTGGAAGCGGCACTGGAATATGTCGAAGGGGTGGGCCGCGCGGAAGTAGTGATCACCTTGAAATCATCAGGGCAGAAGATTGTGGAGAAAGATCTCTCTTCAGGCAGCCAGACATCTTCTGAAGAGGATCAAAACGGCGGGACAAGAGAGACCGAAGATATGTCTTCGGACAGGACCAGTGTCTATGCGCAGGGTTCGGACGGATCGCGGAAGCCTTATGTGAGCAAAGAAATGACGCCGGAAATTGAAGGGGTGCTTGTCATTGCAGAGGGGGGAGACAATGCTTTGGTAATTCAGAATATCACGGAAGCAATTCAGGCATTATTCGGTGTGGAGGCGCATAAAATAAAAATAATGAAAAGGACAGATACATAAAAAGGAGGATTTTAAGTGAAGCATTTATTTAAGAAAAACCAGATCATTATTACAACACTGGCGGTGATGATCGCGATCGCCGGGTATCTGAACTATTCGGGAAAGCTGTTTTCAGAAACAGATAAAGGGACAACAGAGGCGAATACGGAACTGGTCAACCAGGAATTGCTCGATATTTCTGAGGAGGACCTGGAAACCGGATCTACGGAGATCGCAAGTACGGATTCTGAAGTCGAGGGGACTCCGGGAGAAGCTGTTCTAACCAATAGCGCGGCTGATACTACGGTGGCAGAGGCAAAGGTATCAAGGGAGCAGGTGCGCGCACAGAATAAAGAAACCTTGCAGGCACTGATTGACAATACGAATATCAGTGAAAATGAAAAGCAGGAGGCGGTCGCCCAGATGGTCCGTATGACAGAGCTGGCAGAGCAGGAAATGGCGATTGAGACCTTGATGGCCTCCAAAGGTTTTTCAGAATCTGTAGTCAGCCTGACCAATGATTCCGCGGATGTGGTGGTAGAGGCCGCAGAACTGACAGACGCCAACCGTGCCCAGATTGAAGATATTGTAACAAGAAAAACAGAGATTGCTCCAGAGAATATCGTGATCACACCGATCCACGAATAAGGTTTTGCTCCATTTTTGAAAATGCGCCTGAGATCTTACGGTCTGTGTCCGAACAAGATATAGACCGTGGAGGCCAGGTGCTTTTTTTATATCTGCCGTCCAAAGCAGCTATGTCAAATTATAAAAACAGGCGTTGCAGGCAAAGAATTCTTGTGGTAAACTTAGGTTACTGTCCGCCTGTACCACGGGGAATCCTATTACGGCCATCCGGCTGTTTCACAAGGTACGGCATAGGGCGGATAACTGACATGATACCGAATGTCAGATTTCATCGGCCGTAAGTATTATAAAATATTAGGAGTTGTGATTATGTCTGAGATTACAAAGGAAATAGAGAGACGAAGAACGTTTGCGATCATATCCCATCCTGACGCGGGTAAGACGACGCTGACGGAAAAGTTCCTGCTTTATGGAGGAGCGATCAACCAGGCCGGTTCTGTCAAGGGAAAGGCTACCGCGAGGCATGCTGTATCGGACTGGATGGAAATCGAGAAGGAAAGAGGAATCTCAGTGACCTCTTCGGTACTGCAGTTTGAGTATGGCGGATTTTGTATCAATATTCTGGACACACCAGGGCATCAGGATTTCTCGGAGGATACCTACCGTACCCTGATGGCAGCAGATTCCGCGGTCATGGTCATTGACGGATCGAAGGGGGTGGAGGCGCAGACACGGAAGCTTTTTAAAGTATGTGTCATGCGTCATATCCCGATTTTTACTTTTATTAATAAGATGGACAGAGACGCCATGGATACCTTTGAACTGTTGGACGATATAGAAAAGGAACTGGGGATCGCTACCTGTCCGGTGAACTGGCCCATTGGCTCCGGAAAGGCCTTTAAGGGAGTGTATGACCGAAATCAGCGGGAAGTGGAATTGTTCTCGGACACCCAGAAGGGAACGCGGATGGGAGCGGTGCAAAAGCTGTCTCTCGATACACCTGAGCTGGACGGGATCCTTGGAGAAGAAGCAAGAGCAAAGCTGGATGAAGAGATCGAACTGTTGGACGGCGCGGCGGCTGAATTTGACCAGGAGCTGGTGTCAAAGGGAGAACTTTCTCCCGTATTTTTTGGGTCAGCGCTGACGAATTTTGGGGTAGAGACATTTTTACGGCATTTCCTGGATATGACCACCTCCCCACTGCCAAGAATGTCGGATCAGGGCGAGATCAATCCGATGACAGAGAAGGATTTCTCCGCCTTTGTGTTTAAGATTCAGGCAAATATGAACAAGGCGCACCGGGATCGTATCGCGTTTATGCGGATCTGTTCCGGTGAATTTACGGCAGGTATGTCTGTCTATCATGTGCAGGGAGGGAAAGAGGTCCGTCTTTCCCAGCCGCAGCAGATGATGGCGAGCGAACGGAAGATGATTGAGAAGGCTTATGGGGGAGATATCATCGGAATCTTTGATCCAGGTATTTTCTCGATCGGCGATACCCTGACCAACGCGAAGGAAAGATACGTTTATGAAGGAATCCCTACCTTTGCGCCGGAACATTTCGCGAGAGTACGCCAGATGGATACCATGAAGCGTAAGCAGTTTGTCAAAGGAATCAACCAGATTGCGCAGGAGGGCGCGATCCAGATCTTCCAGGAATATAATACCGGAATGGAAGAGATCATCGTAGGCGTGGTAGGTGTCCTTCAGTTTGATGTATTGAAGTACCGCCTGCAAAATGAATACAATGTAGAAATTCTTTTGGAAAACCTGCCTTATGAGCATATCCGCTGGATTGAGAATGAAGAGATTGATATGGACCGGCTCAGCGGGACATCCGATATGAAAAAGATCAAGGATCTGAAAGGACGGCCTCTTCTGCTTTTTATTCATGAATGGAGTATCCGTATGACGCTGGAACGGAATGAAGGACTGAAGCTTTCGGAATTCGGGAAATCATGATAATTTTGTGGATATGTTAGTTTTTATTTGCAAACGGAAGGATATTTGATATAATAAGCAAAGAATAGGGAATGAGCAGGCAATCCATTTGCTGCGCAATCGGACGTGAGTATATATTTGACAGGAGGTTGAAAAAATGGCTAAGGATGAAAAAAACACATATGACATACAGAATGACGCGGGTCTTGGGGATGTAAAGATTGCTGATGAAGTGGTGGCGATCATTGCCGGCCTTGCCGCGACAGAAGTGGAAGGTGTATCCTCCATGGCGGGCAATATCACCAATGAACTGATCAGCAAGCTGGGTATGAAGAAGCTGTCCAGAGGGGTCAAGGTGGATGTGCTGGAGGGAGTCGTTACCGTATCGCTTGCCTTGAACCTGAAATATAATTACAGTATCGTGGATGTGACCGCCAGGGTACAGGAAAAAGTAAAGAGTGCGATTGAGAATATGACCGGGCTTGAGGTCGCTGATATCAATATCCGTGTTGCGGGGGTAGAGATGGATGATTAAATTCCTAACTGCAATGCCAGCAGGGCGATGGGATTATAAAGGATGTCATCAGACATCCTTTTTCACATACCATCGTATGCAAAGAGGCTGCCTGCGGTAAGTCTTTTATCGTGTCATCGTATACAGGAAAGGAGCCATATGATGGTAAGAACAGAACTTCGTGAACATGTGTTTAAAATGCTGTTCCAGATTGAATTTAACGAACCGGATGAGATGCCGGAGCATTTGAAATTATATTTTGACGACCTGGAACATGCCACGGATCAGGATCAGGAATACATTAAACACAAGTATGAAAAGATCGTACCGCTTGTTGCGGAGATTGACGCGTTGATCAACGGGAAAAGTACGGATTGGAAGACGAAGCGTATGAATAAAGTAGACCTGGCAATCCTGCGCCTTGCCGTGTATGAGATGAAGTGGGACGAGGATATCCCGACCGGAGTGGCGATCAATGAGGCGGTAGAGCTCGCGAAGAGATTCAGCGGCTCTGAAGGCCCGGCATTTATAAACGGGGTGCTGGGAAGGCTGGCAGGGTAAGACCGCACCTTCAGGACAAAATAGGAGGCATGGCAGATGCGTAATGTCTATTCGGTCAGGCAGGTAAATGCCTATATAAAAAATATGTTTACCCAGGATTTTATGTTGAACCGCATTTACGTCAGGGGAGAAGTATCCAACTGTAAGTATCATACCTCGGGGCATATTTATTTTTCCTTAAAGGATGAATCCGGCACCATTGCCTGTGTCATGTTCGCTGGTTCCAGGTCAGGACTTTCGTTCCGTATGCAGAGCGGGCAGACGGTTATTGTTCTGGGAACGGTCAGTGTCTATGAGCGGGACGGAAAGTATCAGCTCTATGCAAAGGAGATCTTGCTGGATGGCGCCGGGCTTTTGTATGAGCGTTTTGAGGCACTGAAGCGGGAGCTGGAAGAAATGGGCATGTTTGCACCCGAATACAAGCAGCCCATTCCGGCATATGTACGCCGGGTTGGTATCGTGACAGCTCCGACAGGCGCTGCGGTGCAAGATATCATGAATATTGCAAGGCGGAGAAATCCTTATGTACAACTGATCCTGTATCCGGCACTCGTGCAGGGTGAGGGGGCGGTTCCCAGCATTATCAGGGGAATCCGGATGCTGGAACAATATGGAGTGGATGTGATCATTGTAGGCAGGGGCGGAGGTTCGATTGAGGACTTATGGGCATTCAATGAAGAAGCAGTGGCACGCGCGATTTTTGATTGTACGGTTCCGGTGATTTCTGCTGTAGGGCATGAGACAGATGTTATGATTTCTGATTTTGTGGCGGACTTAAGAGCGCCTACGCCATCTGCGGCGGCAGAGCTTGCAGTGTATGAATATGCGGCATGCGAAGCGCAGATGAAAGAGTATGCATTGCGTTTCAAACGGCAAATGCTTCGTCTGATTCAGGAAAAGAGACAGGGGCTTGCACAGATGTCTGCCAGACTGCGCTATGCGCACCCACGGCAGAAGTTGAACGACCGGCGGCAGTATGCGGCTGATCTGGAGACAAGGCTTCGCGGGGAGATGCAAAAGTATCTGGAAAAGAGCCGGCACAGGCTGGCGATTTATATAGAAAAAATGAATGGTCTGTCTCCGCTGAAAAAGCTGAATCAGGGCTATTCTTATGTGGAGGATTCATCAGGCAGGACAGTACGTTCAATCACCCAGACCCGGCCGGGAGAAATGCTTCACATTTATGTATCTGATGGGGAGATAGACGCGCAGGTAAAAAATGTGCGAAATTAGAAGGAACGATTATATAGAAAAAGTGTTTCCGGAAGTATTCCGGTATAAGGGAAGGGTGTTTATGGAAGAGGAGAAAAAGAAGGTTTCAGAGGAAGGGCAGGTTCCGCTGGAAGAATTGTTTGAAAATCTGGAAGAAGTGATCGGAAAATTAGAAGGGGAAGATGTGAATCTGGAAGAGTCCTTCCGGCTGTATAAAAAGGGAATGGATCTCTTGGATCAATGTAATACTGTGATTGACACTGTAGAGAAAAAAGTACTGATATTGGATGACAATGGAAATACACGTCAGTTCCAGGATGGAGAAAACAATGAATTGTGAAAAGAAAGAGACGATATTTCAAAACGGGCTGGAGGAAAGGACGAACCAGATTGAAAGAATACTGCGGGAATACCTTCCGGAAGCATCAGGACCTCAGAAGGTGATCATGGAAGCTATGGAGTATAGCCTGATGGCGGGAGGAAAGCGGCTGCGTCCCATGCTGATGCAGGAGGCTTATTATCTGTGCGGGGGGAAAGAGAAGGTAATAGAACCGTTTATGGCCGCAATGGAGATGATTCATACCTATTCCCTGGTGCATGATGACCTCCCGGCAATGGATGACGATGAATACCGCAGAAACCGCAAGACCACACATATTGTATATGGAGAGGATATGGGAATCCTTGCCGGAGATGCCCTTTTGAATTATGCGTTTGAGACGGCCTGCAAAGCATTTGACATGGAAGGGGCCGATGCCGGAAGGATTGGAAAGGCGCTTGGAATCCTGGCAGGGAAGGCGGGCGTCTATGGGATGGTCGGCGGACAGGTCGTGGATGTACAGTCCAGTGGAAAACAGATCTCAGGAGATACTCTTAATTTTATTTATCGTTTGAAAACGGGGGCCCTTATAGAAGCTTCCCTGATGGTGGGCGCGGTGCTCGCGGGAGCGGGGCAAAAACAGGTGGACACATGGGAATCCATTGCGGCAAAGGTAGGTATGGCATTCCAGATCCAGGATGATATCCTGGATGTAGAAAGTACCCAGGAAGTATTGGGTAAGCCGGTCCACAGTGATGAAAAGAATCAGAAGACCACGTATGTGACGTGGAAAGGTCTGGAACGGGCAAAGGAAGAAACCGAGAGGCTTTCGAGGGAGGCAATCCAGGAATTACGGGGGTTTCATCCCCAGGATCCGTTCCTGGAAATGTTGCTGGAAGCCCTGATCCATCGGAAAAAATAAACAGCGGCAAAGATAAAGGGGAAATCAATATGATTTTGGATAAGATTCAGGGTGAAAATGATATACAGAATCTTTCGCCGGAGGAATTGGAACCGCTGGCTCAGGAAATACGCGATTTTCTGATCGAGAAGATCAGTATGACCGGAGGGCATCTGGCATCGAATCTGGGGGTCGTGGAACTGACAATGGCGCTGCATCTGGTTTTTCATCTGCCGGAGGACAAGCTGATCTGGGATGTGGGGCATCAGTCCTATACCCACAAGCTGCTGACCGGACGCAGAGATGGATTTGAGAATTTGAGGTCTTATGGTGGGATGAGCGGTTTTCCAAAGCGGAAGGAAAGCGACTGTGACGCCTTTGATACAGGGCATAGTTCTACGTCCATTTCGGCAGGCCTTGGATATGTGGCAGCCCGGGATATTCAGGGTGAGGACTATCAGGTAGTCTCTATTATCGGGGACGGGTCCATGACCGGCGGCATGGCTTATGAAGCTTTGAATAATGCGGCGCGGCTAAAGACAAATTTTATCATTGTACTTAATGATAACAATATGTCCATTTCGCAAAATGTAGGGGGTATGTCCAATTACCTGAACGGTTTACGGACAGCCGAGGCATATATTGATCTGAAAAAGGGTGTGGAAGATACACTAAAAAAAATCCCATGGCAGGGGGAACGGATCGTATATCGGATCCGGAAGACAAAAAGCGGCATCAAGCAGCTCATTGTACCGGGAATGTTATTCGAAAATATGGGGATTACCTATCTGGGACCGGTGGATGGACACGATATCAAGGCACTTTACAAAACTCTGCGGGAAGCCAGACGGGTGAACCATGCGGTGTTGGTCCATGTGGTGACCCAGAAAGGAAAAGGCTACGGACCGGCAGAGGAAAATCCATCCGGCTTTCACGGGACAGGACCCTTTGAGATCGCGACAGGGGAGCCGAAAGTGGTATCCAAAACAGATTCCTATACGGATGTATTTTCCAAGGTGATCTGTGATATTGCGAGGAATGATGAGAAAGTAGTAGCAATTACGGCAGCTATGGCGGACGGGACCGGATTGAACCGGTTTGAAAAATATTTTCCGCAGCGCTTCTTTGATGTGGGGATCGCGGAGGCGCATGCCGTGACTTTTGCGGCAGGTCTGGCGGCCGGAGGGATGAAGCCTGTGGTGGCGGTATATTCCTCTTTCCTTCAGCGGGGCTTTGACCAGATCATCCATGATGTCTGTCTGCAGAACTTGCCGGTGACGTTGGCAATTGACCGGGCGGGGCTGGTGGGAAGTGATGGAGAGACACATCAGGGAATCTTTGATCTGTCTTATCTGAGCAGCATTCCCAATATGACAGTCATGTCTCCGAAGAACCGTTGGGAGATGGCAGACATGATCCGGTTCGCGGTAGATCATCCGGGACCGGTGGCCGTACGTTATCCAAGAGGGGCGGCCTATGAAGGCATGCGGGAATTCCGCTCGCCGATCCGATATGGAAAAAGTGAAGTTTTATACCGGGAAAGAGAGATCGCGATTCTGTTTGTGGGGCATATGTCCTCTTTGGCAGAAGAGGTATACCGGGAATTGAAGGATATGGGTTATGGCTGCAGCCTGATCAATGCACGGTTTGTGAAGCCTTTGGACAGGGAGTTGTTAAAGCAATTAGCGGAAGATCACTGTCTTCTGGTTACGATTGAGGAAAATGTATTGGCAGGTGGATTTGGCTTCCAGGTGCAAGGGCTGGTCTCCCAGGAGAATTACAAAATGCGGGTGTGCAGTATCGGGATTGAGGACGAATATGTAGAACATGGGAATGTAAACGTACTCCGAAAAGAAACCGGACTGGAAAAGGACATAGTTGTAAAGCGGATCGTGAAAGAATATCAAAATAGCTGTGACGTGTCGCAATGAGGAAAAAGAGATATGAAAGAACGTCTGGATGTATTGCTTGTAAAACGGAATCTGGCGCCTTCCCGGGAGAAAGCGAAGGCGGTGATCATGTCAGGAACCGTATTTGTGGACGGACAGAGAGAGGACAAGGCGGGAACCACCTTTCCAGATACCGTGCGGATTGAAGTGCGTGGTTCTCTCCTTCCCTATGTCAGCAGAGGCGGACTGAAGCTGGAAAAGGCGATGAAAAAGTTTGATGTGACTGTGAACGGAAAGGTCTGTACGGATGTGGGATCTTCTACGGGAGGTTTTACGGATTGTATGCTGCAAAACGGTGCCAGGAAGGTGTTTGCCATTGATGTGGGCCGGGGACAACTGGACTGGAAGCTGAGGCAGGATGAACGGGTGGTCTGTATGGAAAAGACGAATATCCGTTATGTGAAGCCAGAGGATATGGGGGAGCCGATTGGTTTTTCCTCGATTGATGTGTCTTTTATTTCCCTGACGAAGGTATTGGAGCCTGTCCGGAATTATCTGACTGCCCAGGGAGAAGTTGTGGCACTTATCAAGCCGCAGTTTGAAGCCGGGAGAGAAAAGGTAGGGAAAAAAGGGGTAGTCCGGGAGAAGAGTACTCATCATGAAGTGATCGGGAAGGTTGCCGAATATGCACATTCTATTGGGTTTAAGATTAAAAATATAGATTTTTCACCGATCAAGGGACCAGAGGGGAATATTGAATATCTGATCCATTTAAAAAAATGTGAAGAGCAGGCAACGCCGGATATATCCATAGATTTGCAGTCGGTTGTGGATGAGGCATTTGCGGTATTGGGGAAACCATGATGGAAAAATTTTATATTATAACGAATCGGTTAAAGGATACGGATTTCCGGATTACAAAGGAAATTCAGAAGTATATAGAAAAAAAGGGAAAAATATGCATCCTTTCCGAAAAGGATGAGGACGGACATATCATTCCCGGCAGCGTGCCGGAGGGAATGGATTGCGCGATCGTGCTTGGAGGCGATGGGACGCTGATCCGGGCGGCAAGGGAGCTGGGCGGACATAACATTCCACTTTTAGGTGTGAATATGGGAACTCTTGGTTATCTTACCGAAGTGGAACTGCCTCAGTTTCGTGAAGCACTGGACAAACTATTCGCGGAAGAACCGGATATTGAAGACAGGATGATGATGTTGGGGAAGATTCACGGCAGGCCGGATGCCGGGAGCGGATATATGGCGATGAATGACATCGTGGTTACCAGGGAAGGGAATCTGCGGGTAGTGCATTTTAATGTATATGTCAACGGCGCGCTTTTGAACAGCTATCTGGCAGACGGAGTGATTATCTCCACGCCGACAGGCTCCACCGGATATAACTTATCCGCGGGAGGTCCGGTGGTGGAGCCTACGGCACAGATGTTTGTCATTACCCCGATCTGTTCTCATTCCCTGAATGCCAGCAGTATTGTACTGTCCGCGGAGGATGTCATTGAGGTGGAGGTCTGTGACGGCAGGTATGGCCGGACGGAGCATGCTATCGTAAGCTTTGACGGAGCGGACACGGTGGCTGTCTCTACGGGAGACCGTCTGCTGATCCGGAAAGCAGAAGAGACAACAAGGCTGGTGAAGCTGAGCAAGGAAAGTTTTATGAAGATCATGAGAGAAAAGATGAAAGGAAATTGAACGTATGAAAGTCAGCCGTCATGCAAAAATTATTGAATTGATCATGCAGTATGATATTGAGACGCAGGAGGAGCTGGCCGAATATCTTGACAATGCAGGATTTAAGGTGACGCAGGCGACAGTCTCCCGGGATATCCGGGACCTGAAGCTGACGAAAATGTCTGTGGACGGCAGCAGGCAGAAGTATGTGATATTAAAGCCGGAAGAAGGGATGAGCGAGAAGTATATCCGGGTGTTGCAGGATGGGTATGTATCTATGGACATGGCCCAGAACATCCTGGTCATCAAGACAGTTTCCGGAATGGCCATGGCGGTGGCAGCGGCCATTGACGCAATGAAATGGAATGAAGTGGTGGGTTCCATCGCGGGGGATGATACGATCATGTGCGCGATCCGCAGTGTGGAGGATACGGCTGCCGTTATGGACAAGATCCGGAAGATTGTTACGAAAGGAAAATAAGGTGAATAAACTATGTTAGAGAATCTGCACGTAAAAAATCTGGCATTGATCGATGAGATCGAAGTGGATTTCCGGCCGGGACTCAATATCCTGACAGGGGAGACCGGCGCCGGAAAGTCGATTCTGCTGGGTTCGGTAAATCTGGCGCTGGGCGGCAGGTTCCATGCGGATATGCTGCGCACGGGCGCTCAGTTCGGACTGGTGGAGCTGACATTTACGATAGACAGCCGATCACTTGAGGATCAGCTTGCTGCTATGGATATTTTTCCGGAGGACGGACGGATCGTACTGAGCCGGAAGTTGATGGCGGGACGCAGTTTGAGTAAGATCAATGGGGAAACGGTCAATATGGGTACGCTGAAGGATGTGGCCAGTATGCTGATCGATATCCACGGCCAGCATGAGCACCAGTCCCTGCTGCATAAAAAGAACCATCTGGCGTTTCTGGATCTGTATGCAAGGGAGCAGGTAGAGAAGCTGAAAAAGGAGACCACGAAGGCGTTCCATGAATACCATGCGTGCAGAAAAAAGCTGGAGGAATCCGGGATGGACGAGCGGGAACGCCAGAAGGAAATTTCTCTGGCGGAGTTCGAGGTACATGAAATCGAGGAGGCAGGTCTTTTTGAGGGAGAGGATGAAGAGGTAGAAATGCTCTACCGCAGAATGTCCGCAGGCAAAAAGGTGACGGAACGGATCTCGGAAGCGTATCATTACACCAGCGAAGACGAATCCTGTAATGCCAGTGAGCTGTTAAGCCGTGCCATCCATGCGTTGTCAGACATAGAATCTGTGGATGAACAGGGAGCCGGGCTGTACCAGCAGTTGATTGAGATCGACAGTCTTTTAAATGATTTTAACAGGGAATTAGCCGAATATGCGAAAAGCCTGGAGTTTTCCGAAGAGGAATTTTATGAGACGGAGAACCGATTGAATGAACTGAACCATTTAAAGACAAAATATGGAAATTCGGTAAAAGAGGTTCTGGAATATTGCGAAGAAAGAAAGCAAAGACTAAAAGAACTGGAAGATTATGAGCAATACATGCTGGAGCTTCACGAGAATCTGAAAAAAGCAGAGCTGGATTATAAGAAATATGCGTTGGCTCTTAGAAAAGCGAGAAAAAAAGCGGCGGTTTCTTTTGTAAAAGAGATCAAAAACGGCCTTTTGGAGATGAATTTTCTGGATGTGCAGTTTGAAATGAGGTTTTCTGAACTGGAGGATTATACTGCGGACGGTATCGATGAAGCGGAATTTTACATTTCTACCAATCCGGGAGAGGCGCTGAAAGCGATGGGAAATGTGGCTTCCGGGGGAGAACTTTCCAGAGTCATGCTGGCCATTAAGACCGTGTTGGCCGATAGAGAGGATACACCGACGCTTATCTTTGACGAGATCGATACCGGGATCAGTGGGATCACAGCAGGAAAAGTGGCGGAAAAGATGCATATTATCGGAGAATCCAGACAGGTTTTGTGTATTACCCATCTGGCTCAGATCGCGGCCCAGGCGGATGCCCATTATCTGATCCGAAAAAGTGCGAAGGATCATGGGATCCAGACAGAGATCTTCCATCTGGACGGGGAAGCATCTGTGCAGGAACTGGCAAGGCTTCTGGGCGGGGCGAAGGTGACTGCAAGTATACTAGAAAGTGCGAGGGAAATGAAAAGATAAAATGAAGATAGTAATTATTGGGGACGGGAAAGTTGGCTATAAGCTTGCCAGACAGCTCTCCGCAGAAGAGTATGATGTGGTTTTGATCGATAACAATGAGGAAAAGCTTCTGGATGCTATGAACCGGATGGATATTATCTGTGTACATGGGGAAGGAGGCAGCGTGGAAGTACAGAAAAGTGCCGGGATACCGGAATCGGACCTGGTCATTGCCTGTACCTCTACGGACGAGTGTAATATGCTAAGCTGTTTGATCGCGAAAAGGATCGGGGCACGGCATACGATCGCCCGTGTCCGGAATCCAATCTACTACCGGCAGATCGATATTCTGAAGGAAGACCTGCACCTTAGTATGGCAGTGAATCCGGAGCTGACCATGGCAGAAGAGATTTCCAGACTGGTCCTTTTTCCGAATGCAAGTAAGATTGAGACTTTTGTCAAAGGCAGAGTGGAATTGATTGAATTTCCGATTTCCAACGAGAGCAAACTTTTGGGAATGTCTCTTGCTGAGATGTATAACCGTTTTCAGATCAAAATATTGGTCTGTGCCGTAGAACGAGGGGAAAAAGTAATGATCCCGGACGGCGACTATATTGTGGAGGCAGGAGACCGGCTGCATGTGGCCGCGTCCCACAAGGCAATCAGTGATTTCTTTAAGCTGCTTGGTTACCGGAAGATCAAGATCAAGAATGTGATGATCTGCGGCGGCGGAAGATCGAGTTTTTACCTGGCGCTCCAGTTGATCAATATCGGAATGCAGGTAAAGATTATCGAAATAAACAAGGAGAAATGCGAAAATCTCTGTGAGTTGCTTCCGAAAGCAACGATTATCAATGGAGATGCCACGGATCATGGCCTTCTCATAGAAGAGGGCATTCAGGACGCAGACGCGTTCATTGCGCTGACTGGGATGGACGAAGAGAATATCATCATGTCTCTGTTTGCTAAAAACCAGGGTGTATCCAAGATCATTTTGAAAGTGAATGAGGATCAGCGGGTACGGATGATCGAGGACTTTGGACTGGATAGTGTTGTCTCAGCGAAGACAGTGACTGCGGATGCCATACTCAGCTATGTGCGGGCGTGGCGGAACTCTCAGGGAAGCGCCAATGTGGAGACCATGTACCAGTTGGTGGATGATAAAGTAGAAGCACTGGAATTTATTGTAAAAGCAAAGACAAGATATACGGATATCCCGTTGAAGAATTTGTCATTAAAACCGAATAACCTGATTGCGTGCATCGCGAGAAGATGGCAGATCATCATTCCAAATGGGGATGACAGCATCCAGGTTGGGGATAATGTAATTGTGGTCACGATGAAAAAGCAGATTCAGGATATTGAGGATATTTTGTTGTAGGTGCGGACATGAATAATAAAATGACAGTGTATATTATAAGTAAGATGCTGGGTGTAGAGGGAGTGGTTCTCTTGATACCGGGCTTCGTGGCATTACTATACAAGGAAGAGAGCGCGCTGCATTTTGTAGTTGTCAGCGGAGCACTTATTATTATTTATTTTCTGACAGGCAGAAAAAAACCGGAAAATCGAAGAATCTATAAAAAGGAAGGCCTGCTGATCGTGGGTTCGGCCTGGATTTTGTGGTCCCTCTTCGGGGCGATGCCGTTCTTTCTATCGGGAAGCATTCCCAGTTATCTGGATGCTTTTTTTGAGACTGTGTCCGGCTTTACGACAACAGGCTCTACGATTTTGACTGATATTGAGGCTCTTCCCAGAGGGATGGCCTTCTGGCGTAGCCTGACACACTGGATCGGTGGTATGGGAGTACTGGTCTTTGTTATGATGCTGACTTCCCTGGATGATGAAAATTCCATGCATCTGATGCGGGCAGAGGTTCCGGGACCGGAGGCAGACAAGCTGGTCCCCAAGGCGAGGACGACAGCGCGGATTTTGTATGCGATGTATTTTGTCCTGACAGCCGTGGAAGTGGTATTTCTTATGTTTGGGGGAATGAGTTTTTATGATGCCCTGCTTCATGCATTTAGTACGGCGGGGACCGGGGGGTTTTCCAATAAAAATACCAGTGTGGCTTATTATGACAGCGCTTATATTGATGGTGTGATCACCGTATTTATGATTTTATTTGGGGTAAACTTCAATTTATATTTTCTGATCTGCATGCGGAAGTGGAAGGAAGCCTTGAAAAACGAAGAGCTGCATGCGTATATGGGAATTATTGCCGGGACAATAGCGTTGATCACCATAGATATCCTGGGTCAGTATGGCAATGTGTTACATGCGTTTCGCTATGCTTCTTTTCAGGTAGGCGCGATCATTACAACAACCGGATTTTGTACGGCGGACTGGAACCAATGGCCGGAATTTTCCAAAGCGATCCTGATGGGACTGATGATCGTAGGCGCCTGTGCCGGTTCTACCGGCGGTGGTATCAAAGTATCCCGTCTGCTGATCTTGTTGAAAAGTATCAAGCAGGAAATTAAAAGAATGCTGCATCCAAAGGCTGTGACGGTTGTCAGGATAAATGGAAGAAAGATCAGTACAGAAACCATGGGCGGGGTATATATTTATTTTATTTGTTATATTATGATCATGTTGTTTTCCGTGCTTCTGGTGTCCATGGATAATTTTGACTTTGGGACTTCATTCAGCGCGGTATTGACTACGTTGAATAATGTGGGGCCAGGAATTTCCGCGGTGGGGGCAGTGGAGAATTTTTCAAAGTTTTCTGTTTTGCCAAAGCTGATCTTCTGTGTGGATATGCTGGTGGGCAGACTGGAGATATTCCCGTACCTGTTATTACTGTCCCCGGAACTCTGGCGGAGAAAATTTTAAGCTGTTGTATTTTTTCAACGGCGGAATGGAGAGATGTATGAAGAAAGGAAAGTTAAAAATCATCGCGGTTCTTGCGGCCGTGCTTCTTGCGGCGGGTTATTATTACGCCGCGTTGCCGGCATTGAACCTGCATTCGGCGGATCTTTGGATGTTTTTGATCCTGTTGATGCTGTTGGTAGCTGCTGTCTATATTTTTAGAAAGAGGCCCACACGGTATGAATTAAAAAAATTAAAAGGATTTAAAGTGATCGAAGGAATCCTTATTTTGCTGGTACTTGTATACCTGATTGGTTCCCTGCTTTCTTCGCAGATTGTAAATGCAAAGAAATATCAGAAGCTACTGGATGTGCAGGATGGAGAGTTTACGAAAGATATTGAAGAGCTTTCTTTTGACCAGATTCCTCTTTTGGACAGGGATTCTGCTATGATTCTGGGGAATCGGAAGATGGGAAGTATGGTAGATATGGTTTCCCAATTTGAGGTGGACGATCTGTACAGCCAGATCAATTTCCAGGACCGGCCGGTGAGGGTGTCGCCGCTTCGCTACGCAAGTCTGATCAAATGGTTTACCAATCTGCGGGAAGGTATCCCGGCCTATATCAAGATTGATATGGCTACGCAAAATACAGAGCTTGTGAAATTGGGCGAAGGGATGAAATATACGACCAGTGACCATTTTAACCGAAATATTTACCGGCATCTGCGATTCCGGTATCCCACGTATATTTTTAATGAGTTGAGTTTTGAAATTGATGATGATGGAGTTCCCTACTGGATCTGTCCGGTGCGTAAATACAATATTGGCCTGTTTGGCGGTATCACAGTAGGGCGTGTAGTCTTATGTAACGCGATCACTGGTGAGACACAGGATTATCCGATCAAGGAGGTGCCGGAGTGGATCGACCGGGCATATTCCGCGGATCTTCTGGTAGAGCTGTATGATTATTATGGAACTTTGAAGCACGGCTATTTCAACAGTATCCTGGGACAGAAGGACTGTCTGATGACGACCAATGGTTACAATTATCTGGCCATTGATGATGATGTATGGGTTTATACGGGGGTAACCTCTGTCAGCGGCGACCAGTCCAACGTAGGGTTCGTGCTGATGAACCAGAGAACAATGGAGACCAAATTCTATGCCATTGAGGGCGCTACGGAGACTTCGGCTATGTCTTCTGCGGAAGGGCAGGTACAGAACCTGAAATATCAGGCGACTTTCCCGCTTCTGTTAAATATATCCGGGGAACCGACCTATTTTATCGCATTGAAGGATGACGCCGGGCTGGTGAAGAAGTATGCGATGGTAAATGTACAAAAGTACCAGATCGTAGCCATCGGAGATACGGTCAGTACCTGTGAGGAAAACTATACGAATCTGATGTACGAGAACGGGATCAAGACTGTGGCGGAGGATACCCGGGAGATTGAGAAAATCACAGCGCCGATCAGCAGGATCGTCCAGGGCGTGATTGACGGAAATTCACATTATTTTGTGATGCTCGAAGGTTCCGATGACATTTTTGATATTTCTATCGCAGAGTATATCAGCATCATAGGGTATGATGTGGGAGACAAAGTGACCATAGAATACAAAGAAGGAGAAGAGACAAACACGGTGCTTTCATTGAACGGGATATCAAAAACCACGCAGAACAGTTCAGAGAAATCTACAGAATCAGAGGTATCCGACACGCAGGATACGGAGGAAGGAGCGGAACCGGAGATAGAATAATGGAAGAACAAAGAAGAAAACCTGTGCAGAACGGGTTTTCTTCTTTGGAAGGTGTATCATAAAAAGGCTGCCACAGGCAGCCTTTTTGTCAGTATACAAATGTAACCTTCAGCTAAGAATCTTATATTCCAGATTATCTACTTCCGGAATCTTATCCTTCTCCAGACTTACGCTTACATAAAATTCGATGTTATTGTCTTTGGAAATTTTGTCAATCTTCTGTAAAAATACGGGCAGATTATCAACAGTAATATCTACCTGTTTTAACAGTCCGTCTATAAAGATGGTTTCAATATCATGATTGCCTGCTACCATGCCGTATAAGAATCCGACCAGTTCCTCTAATGTTGTGATATCGTTGTAATCTGCCATGCAAATGGCGCGAATGTTGAAATTGACACTGGATGTGTCCCGGTGGCTTTTCTTGATCAGTACAACGTTTCCGTTGGAAGTCTTTACCTTTTCATTGGCAAGTGCGATGATCTGCTGGGTCTTTCCGCTGCCTTTCGGGCCTGTTATTAAGTATACCATGACGAATCTCTCCTTTATGTAGATGTATTTTTGAGTAATTGTCACTGCTCAAATCTTTTATATCCATTATACACTAAAGCGGGGAATGGGACAACTAAAAAAAGGATAAAAATGCAGGAAAGCAAAAAAACAAGCAAAAAAAGAATAAAATATGCAGAATTGCTGGAATAAGGCGGGGTGGCAAAAGTAATGTCTGTGCATATCATAAGATGACGACAGATTTAGATACGAATGGGGGAAATCTTCTGATATGGATTGGAATATACTGCTAGGAACCCTGATTCCTTTTGCAGGAACCACCTTAGGCGCGGCTATGGTATTTTTTCTTCGGAATGAAATGAATGAGCGTTTGCAGAAAGCATTGCTTGGATTTGCGTCCGGAGTGATGATCGCGGCGTCTGTCTGGTCGCTTTTAATCCCGGCAATCGAAATGTCTGAGGAACAAGGCGTGATCGCCTGGGTTCCGTCGGCTGTCGGTTTTTTATTGGGAATGGGATTTCTATTGTTACTGGATGCTTTAACACCTCATATATATCAGGCGGAAGCGGAGGCAGAAGGAAACCTGGAAAAATGCGGCAAACCAGATTCTGCCGGAGATTTGACAGGGAAAGGAATCCCAAAAAAGACCACCATGCTCGTCCTTGCGGTTACTCTGCATAATATCCCCGAGGGCATGGCAGTAGGTGTTACCTTCGCCGGGGTGATGAGCGAGAATACGTTGATATCGGTGGCCGGGGCATTTGTGCTGGCAGTGGGGATCGCGGTGCAGAATTTTCCGGAAGGAGCGATCATATCTATGCCTCTTCGGGGGGAAGGGGTGTCAAGAAAGAAGTCATTTTTATATGGAACAGCTTCCGGTGCCGTGGAACCGGCCGCGGCATGGATCACCATCCTTCTCACCAGACTGGTAATTCCGATTTTGCCGTACCTGTTGGCGTTTGCGGCGGGAGCGATGATTTATGTGGTGGTGGAAGAGCTGGTGCCTGAATCACAGACAGGAAAGCATTCCAGCATTGGGACAATAGGAGTAGCGGCCGGTTTTGTCCTGATGATGATCCTGGATGTGGCGCTTGGATAGATGTAAAGAGGCGCTACTCCTTGATACTACTGGGGGTGCGTCTCTTTGAAATCTGGTTTGAAAAAGTGAAAATAAGTACTTGACAACTATCGGATGTTAGCATATACTAACATCGTAAATAAAAATAACCAATTTAGAGAAAGAAGTGGATTATGATGCCTTTATCGATGGTAAAGCAGGGTGAACCTAATATCATCCGCAGGGTCGGGGGAAAAGAAGAGACAAGACGTTTTATCGAAAACCTTGGATTTGTGGCTGGCGCGGAGGTGACGGTTGTATCTGTGGCAAGCGGCAATATGATCGTAAATGTAAAGGATTCCCGTGTAGCTATTGGAAAAGATATGGCAAATAAGATCATGGTTGGATGAAGGAGGGAAAAAAGATTATGACATTGAGAGAAGTCCCATGCGGGCAGACCGTAAAGGTCGCGAAGCTGACAGGAGAGGGGCCGGTCAGGAGAAGGATCATGGATATGGGAATTACCAAGGGGGTTGAGATTTTTGTGAGAAAAGTTGCTCCGTTGGGTGATCCCGTGGAGGTGAAAGTAAGGGGATATGAATTATCCGTACGGAAAGCAGATGCGGAAATGATTGAGGTTGTGTAAATTTTTTTGGTTACAGGTTAGCTGCTGCTAATAAATGGTAGCTAAAACTGCTGTATTGATAGGTGGAAGTTACACTGCCACTAGGCTCGAAAGAACCTCGCCAAGTGGTCAGGTAACTATAACTCGCACGTAAGCGTCTGAAAAACAGACGCTAAGTGCTCATAATAGGAGGAAGAAATCAGATGGCGATTAAAATTGCGTTAGCAGGCAATCCAAACAGTGGAAAGACTACATTATTTAACGCGCTGACTGGTTCCAATCAGTTTGTGGGAAACTGGC
This sequence comes from uncultured Clostridium sp., assembly GCA_964523125.1. Classification (GTDB taxonomy): domain Bacteria; phylum Bacillota; class Clostridia; order Lachnospirales; family Lachnospiraceae; genus Schaedlerella. The sequence continues at coordinate 38,305 of CAZFXM010000017.1, forward strand.
CCGGCGTTACGGTAGAAAAAAAAGAAGGGAAGCTGAGAGGGAAGAAAGATGTGATCATCATGGATCTTCCGGGAATTTATTCTTTATCTCCCTATACATTGGAAGAAGTAGTTGCGAGAAATTATCTGATCAATGAAAAGCCGGACGCGATCTTGAATATTGTGGATGGAACAAACATTGAACGGAATCTGTATCTGAGTACACAGTTGATGGAACTGGGAATTCCGGTAGTCATGGCAGTCAATATGATGGATATCGTGGAAAAAAACGGCGATAAGATCCATGTGGATAAGCTGGCAAAGAAGTTGGGCTGCGAGGTGGTTGAGATTTCCGCCTTGAAAGGAACCGGAATCGACGCGGCAGCGAACCGGGCAGTCCGTGTAGCGGCCGAGAAAAAAGCGGCTATACCGGTACATACATTTGCGGAAAATGTGGAAGCAGTACTTATGTCTGTAGAAAATAAACTCGGTTCATCCATTCCAGACACGCAAAAACGATTTTTCGCAGTGAAATTATTGGAAAAAGATGATAAAATAGTAGAGCAGATGGAGAAGGCTCCGGATATTTCCGCAGAGATCGCACAGATTGAGGAAGAAATGGATGATGATACGGAAAGCATCATCACGAATGAAAGATATACTTACATTTCTTCCATCATCGGAGAGTGCTATACAAAGCATGCGGAAAAGGAGCAGTTGACGATATCAGATAAGATCGACCGTATCGTGACAAACCGTTTTTTGGCATTGCCGATCTTTGCGGTCATTATGTATATCGTATATTATGTATCCGTTACTTCCGTGGGAGGTATTGCGACGGACTGGACCAACGATGTATTGTTCGGTGAGATCATCCCTCCGGCGGTGGAGAGTGTGCTTGTGGCAGTGAACTGCGCAGACTGGCTGCAGGGATTGATCCTTGATGGAATCGTTGCCGGTGTGGGGGCAGTACTCGGATTTGTACCGCAGATGCTGGTATTGTTCCTGTTTCTGGCGTTTTTGGAAAGCTGTGGATATATGGCCAGAGTTGCCTTTATCATGGACCGCATCTTCCGTAAATTTGGCCTTTCGGGAAAATCTTTTATTCCGATGCTGATCGGAACCGGATGTGGGGTTCCGGGTATCATGGCTTCCCGTACGATCGAGAATGACCGTGACCGGAAGATGACGATCATGACTACGACTTTTATTCCATGTGGCGCAAAGCTTCCCATCATCGCGCTGATCGCAGGCGCTTTGTTCGGCGGAGCGTCCTGGGTAGCGCCAAGCGCGTATTTTGTGGGGATCGCCGCAATCATCTGTTCTGGCATCATCTTGAAGAAAACAAAAATGTTCGCGGGAGATCCTGCCCCGTTCGTGATGGAGCTTCCGGCTTATCATATGCCTACTGTAGGAAATGTACTGCGGAGTATGTGGGAGCGTGGCTGGTCCTTTATTAAAAAGGCAGGCACCATTATCCTTCTTTCTACGATCGTAGTATGGTTTACTTCTTACTTTGGATGGGTCGACGAACAGTTCCGGATGCTGGACGGTATGGAATTAGACCACAGTATTCTGGCATCCATCGGAAACTTCTTCGCATGGATCTTCGTACCTCTTGGCTGGGGAGACTGGAGAGCCGCAGTCGCGGCGATCACTGGCCTGGTTGCCAAGGAAAATGTAGTCGGTACTTTTGGTATCCTGTATGGAGTTGAGGAAGTAGCGGAAGACGGCGCGGAAATATGGGCAAACCTTGCGGGAAGTATGACAGCGGTAGCGGCATATTCATTCCTCGTGTTCAATCTTCTCTGTGCGCCTTGCTTTGCGGCAATGGGAGCGATCAAACGGGAAATGAATAACGCGAAATGGTTCTGGTTCGCGATTGGTTATCAGTGCCTGTTAGCTTATGTGGTTGCGCTTTGCGTATATCAGATCGGTACTTTATTTACAGGCGGTGGATTTGGAATCTTCACGGCCGTGGCATTCATACTGGTTGTCGGATTTGTATATTTGCTAGTAAAGCCATATAAGGAAGGGAATTCTTTGAATATTAATATGCAGAAGCTTGCAGGAGTGAAATAGTTATAAATCACAAGGAGGAATTCAGATGGGAACAGTTCTGGTAGGCGCGGTTCTGGCCGGTATTGTTGTTTTGATTATTCGAAGTATGATACAAGATAAAAAGAATGGAAAATCCATTCAATGCGGCGGAGACTGCGGGCATTGTGGAGGGCACTGCGTACACGATATGGAAGAACACTGATTTACCCCAGTTCTGCCTTTCTGAACAGTTACGGTTGATAAGCATGACAAAAAGTCCTTATGGAGCAGATGGAAAGCCTCATAAGGACTTTTTTACGAAGTATCCGGAAAAACCCGCCAGTGATGCGTTTTGTCGGATTTTGTCATACATCAGAATTTCAGGTTTTTAAACAGATCCCCAAGGCTTGTGCCGATATTTTCAGATTTTGGAATCTCTACTCTTTCCGGCGCTTCCTCTTCCACAGCATTCTCCAGAGCTTTCATACTCAGACTGATCTTGCCGTCCTTGATTCCAATGACCTTGACAGTCACAGCATCCCCTACCTTGAGAACATCAGACGGAGCCTTGACACGCTTCTGGGAAATCTGGGATACATGTACCAGGCCGGAAAGGTTATTTTCCAGTTTGATAAATGCTCCATAATTCTGCAGAGTTTCTACTACCCCTTCCATCACTGTGCCGACCTTTACGCTGGCAATCTGTTCCTGGCGTGCTTTTTTTTCTTTTGCTCTTAAGATATCCCGTGCAGAGAGTACCAGACGGTTGTTTGCCTGGTCTACATCAATCACCTGTACCTCGATCTCCTTGAGCAGATAGGTTTCCAGATCCTCTACATAGGACAAAGAAAGCTTGGAAGCCGGGATAAATCCACGGAGTCCTTCCACCATGGCGATGACGCCGCCGTTTACAACACCTTCTATCTTTACAGGAAGAACGGTTTTTTCTTCCATATATTTTGTGACCAGATTCCAGGGGTTGGCATCATCGAGATGTTCTTCATAATCTGCCATGGTTTCGGCAGGAGTTTCTTCGGCCTGAACTGCTTCAGCATTTGCTTCGCTTCTGTCAGCTTCTTCGGCCTGAACATTTTGGGTCATTTCTTCGGTTTTTAATTCTTCATTCATTGCAGCACCTCAACGTATTTTCTAAAATTTGTAATAACTATAGGTCAAGTATACCATATGTTTCCCTAAAAAAACAACTAATCTTACAAATTCAAGTGACGAATTTGAAAAAAAGTGGTAAGGTAATAAATAAAGAGAAAAGGCACAGAAGAGGGCTGTGCCCGAAAGGTGTGGTTTAAATATGGAAAAAGGTGTAATAAACAATAAGATTTACGTTGTGGGACATAAGAATCCGGATACGGATTCTGTCTGTTCCGCGATTGCGTATGCCGAGCTTCGGACAAAGCTTACCGGGGAGCGGCATAACGCAAGAAGGGCAGGGCAATTAAACGAGGAGACCCAGTATGTGCTGGATTATTTTGATGTGAAGGCGCCGGCGCTTTTGACGGATCTTCGTGTGCAGGTAAAGGATGTGGCCATGCGGGAGGTAGAAGGAATGAACGGTTCTGTCTCCATCAAGACCGCATGGGCAAGAATGAAGGAAGAGAACCTAAAGACGCTCCCGGTGACAAGGGATGGAAAGCTGGAGGGACTGATCACGATCGGTGACATCGCCACATCTTATATGGATGTATATGACAGTACAAGCCTTGCCACCTCCCGGGCGCAGTACCGCAATATTGCCACTTGTATTGAAGGAGAGATCGTTACGGGAAATCCCCACAGCTACATGTCCAACGGAAAGGTCGGGATCGTAGCCTCCAGCCGGAAGCTGATGGCAGATTTTGTAGAACCGGAGGATCTGGTCATCCTGGGCAATCGTAAGGAAGTGCAGCAGATGGCCATTGATATGGGGGTTAGCTGTATGATCATTTCTACCGGCGCGGAATTGGATGAAGGGATCCTGGAGCAGGCCAAGGAGAAGGAGATTGTGATCATTACTACAAAGCAGGATACCTTTACCGTAGCCCGGCTGATCAACCAGAGCATCCCGATCCGCCATTTTATGAGTCACAGAGATGGGCTGGTCACATTCCGGATGCGGGACTATGTGGATGATGTAAAGGAAATCATGATGCGTAACCGTTACCGTGATTTCCCGGTTCTGGATAACAAAGGGAAATTCCTTGGATTTATTTCCAGGAGAAGACTCTTGAACTGCCGGAAGAAGCAGGTGATTCTTGTGGATCACAATGAGAAAAACCAGGCAGTGAACGGGATCGAGCAGGCAGATGTGCTGGAGATCATCGACCATCACAGGTTAAGCAGCATTGAGACTATGGGGCCGGTATTTTTCCGTAACCAGCCGGTGGGCTGTACGGCCACGATCATCTATCAGATGTACCAGGAAAATAATGTGAAGGTGACCCCAACGATAGCGGGACTCTTATGTGCCGCGATCATATCGGATACATTAATGTTCCGCTCTCCGACCTGTACGCCGTTGGATGAAGCATCCGCAAGAAATCTGGCGGAAATCGCGGAGGTGGACATTGAGATGCTGGCACAGGCCATGTTCCGCGCGGGAAGCAATCTGAAAGGAAAGAGCGCGGAAGAAATCTGCTTTCTTGATTTTAAGCAGTTTACGGTCAACGATATGGTATTTGGCGTGGGGCAGGTCAACTCCATGAGTGCGGATGAGCTAAAGGAGATTAAGGAGAAGGTGATGCCGCATCTGGAAAAGGCGAGAACAAACCATAGGCTGAACATGATCTTCTTCATGCTCACCAACATTATTACAGAGTCCTCCGAAATGTTGTGTGCCGGACCGGAAGCAAGGGAAAAGCTGATCAGCGCTTTTGACTTACGTACGGAGATGGAAGAGTTACATCTCAAAGGGGTCGTGTCCAGGAAGAAACAGCTTGTACCGGCACTGGTGGAAGCGCTGCAGCAATAGAGTCTAAAGGAATACATAAAAATGAGCAAGCAAATATGGAAGCCGGGGAATATGCTGTACCCATTGCCGGCTGTGATGGTAAGCGTGGGAGATGCAAAAGGAAATACCAATATACTGACGATTGCCTGGACAGGGACAGTCTGTACCAATCCGGCCATGGCGTACATCTCCGTCCGGCCGGAGCGGTACTCTTATCCTATGATCCGGGAATCCGGAGAATTTGTCATCAATCTGACTACGGAAAAGCTGGCGTGGGCCACGGATTACTGTGGAGTAAAGTCTGGCCGGGAAGTAGACAAATGGGAAAAAACAGGACTTCATCAAACAAAGGCGGAAAAGCTTTTGTTTGCCCCGCTGATCGAAGAGGCCCCGGTAAATATAGAATGTAAGGTAACGGAAGTAAAAGAACTTGGGAGCCACCATATGTTCCTTGCTGAGATACAGGCGGTTCACGCGGATGAGACATATATGAACGCGAAAAACCAGTTGGAACTGAACAAAGCAGGACTTCTTTTATACTCTCATGGTGAATACATGGCAATGGGGCGAAAGCTTGGTACATTTGGCTACAGCGTCAGAAAGAAACCGTCCGGGAAAAAGAAAAAATCTGCCAGAAGGAAAAAGTAGGGCTGGAAGTGAAAGTAAGCCCTGAACTATTTGCAAATTTGCAACATTATTGCATATTTTTGTACGAATTTTTTATGGATTTCAGCCGCTGTTTCTTTTATAATACAAAAGACAGACAGGGGAATGTTTTGTTGCTGTCCACGGAGTGAACGATAACAATGTTTTTGCCTGTGGCAGATCAAACCAGAAAGCGAGGACTTTGATGATCATGAAAGAAAAATTACTCAAAAAATTTGCGGAACTCTTTGGTAACGCGGAAGGAGCCAGGTTTTATTTTTCTCCGGGGCGCGTCAATCTGATTGGGGAACATACAGATTATAATGGCGGCCATGTATTTCCATGTGCGCTGACGATTGGAACTTACGGCATCGCGCGGAAGCGTGAGGACCGCAAGATACGTTTATATTCTATGAATCTGGATCACTTTGGTGTGGTAGAAGCTTCTCTTAAGGAGTTAAAAAATAAAGAAGCCTATGGATGGGCAAATTATCCCCTTGGTGTTGTATGGGCATTTCAGGAAAAGGGACATACCCTGGATACCGGATTTGACATGGTGATCTGGGGCAATATCCCCAATGGAAGCGGACTTTCCTCTTCTGCATCTCTGGAAGTGCTTACCGGAGTGATCTTGAAAGACCTGTACGGTATATTGGATCTGGGCATGGTGGATACCGCCCTGATCGGCCAATATTCAGAAAATAACTTTAATGGCTGCAACTGTGGGATCATGGATCAGTTTGCGGTTGCTATGGGCAAAAAGGATCATGCGATCTTTTTGGATACAAGTACCCTGCACTATGAATATGCGCCGGTAAAATTAAAGAATGCCAGGATCGTCATCGTCAACAGCAAGGTAAAGCACAGTCTGGTAGATTCTGCGTACAATGACCGCCGGCAGGAATGTACGGATGCGTTGGCCGCGTTAAAAACTGTAGCGGATATTGAGACGCTGGGCGATCTGACCGTAGAAGAATTTGAAAAATATAAGCATGTTCTTACAGATCCGATTCTGGAGAAGCGGGCAAAGCATGCGGTCACGGAAAACCAGCGTACCATAGAAGCGGTCGCGGCGTTGAAGGCTGACAATATTACACGGTTTGGCGAGTTGATGAACCAGTCTCATATTTCCTTACGTGATGACTATGAGGTATCCTGTGAAGAGATTGACATTCTGGTGGATCTGGCATGGAAGATTCCCGGCGTGATCGGCTCCCGTATTACCGGGGGAGGATTTGGCGGATGCACCGTGAGCATTGTGGAAAATGACGCGGTAGACCATTTTATCAATTCCATAGGAGCTTCCTATAAAGAAAAAGTAGGGCATGACGCGGAATTTTATACTGTTGATATCGGGGACGGCGCAGGCCGGATGAACCAGAATGGAGAGCAGGTATGATGAAATTATATGAAAATATCAAAAAGCTGGTCCAATATGGGATCAATACCGGGCTGACCCCGGAATGTGAACGGATCTATACGACGAATCTCCTTCTGGATCTGTTCCAGGAGCATGATTATGAAGATGTTACTTGTGATCTGAAGGAAATTGCCCTGGAGGATGTGCTAAAGGAGCTGCTGGATGAGGCGTGCAGCCGGGGGATCATTGAAGACAGCGTGGTTTACCGGGATCTTTTTGACACGAAGCTGATGAACTGCCTGATGCCCAGACCCTCGCAGGTGCAAAAGACATTCTGGGAGAATTACGCTGTGTCTCCGGAGTGCGCGACAGAGCAGTATTATAAATTCAGCCAGGACAGTGATTATATCCGGCGTTACCGGATCAAAAAGGACAGGAAATGGACCGTGGATACGGAGTATGGAACCCTGGATATTACTATCAACCTTTCCAAACCGGAAAAGGATCCAAAGGCCATTGCCGCCGCAAGGAACGCGAAGAATTCTACCTATCCGAAATGTCAGCTTTGCATGGAGAATGAGGGATACGCGGGACGGACGAACCATCCGGCGCGGGAGAACCACCGGATCATCCCGATCACGGTCAATCAGTCCCCATGGGGGTTCCAGTATTCCCCCTATGTATATTACAATGAGCACTGTATCGTATTCAACGGGGAGCATACCCCGATGAAGATCGACCGTGCCGCGTTTGTAAAGCTGTTTGATTTTGTAAAGCAGTTCCCCCACTATTTTCTGGGTTCCAATGCAGACCTTCCGATCGTGGGCGGCTCGATCTTAAGCCATGATCATTTCCAGGGAGGGCATTATACCTTTGCCATGGCGAAGGCGCCGGTCGTAGAAACGTTTACCGTGAAGGGCTATGAGGATGTTACGGCGGGAATCGTAAAATGGCCGCTTTCTGTGATCCGTCTGCAATGTGCGGATGAAAAGAGGATCATCGACTTGGCGGAACATATTTTAAATCAGTGGAGAGGCTATACGGATGAGGCCGCGTTTATTTTTGCCGAAACCGACGGACAGCCGCACAATACCATTACTCCGATCGCGCGCAAGAGGGGAGACTTGTATGAACTGGATCTGACCCTGCGCAATAATATCACTACCGAGGAGCATCCGCTGGGGGTTTACCATCCCCATGCGGAGCTGCACCATATCAAAAAGGAAAATATCGGATTGATTGAGGTCATGGGGCTTGCGGTGCTCCCGGCCAGGCTGAAAGGCGAAATGGAGCTTCTGAAGGAATATATATTAGAAGGAAAAGACATCCGTTCCAATGAAAGTATTGAAAAGCATGCGGACTGGGTGGAGGAATTCCTGCCTTCTTATCCGGATATAAACGGGGAAAATATTGATGAGATCCTTCAAAAAGAGGTTGGAAAGGTGTTCTGCCAGGTTCTGGAGGATGCCGGTGTATATAAATACACACCGGAAGGCCTGAAAGCATTCCATAGATTTATCAATGTGCTTTAATAATGAAAGAAATCCGAAAAAACGCGCCAGTGGCGCGTTTTGCTGGATACTTTTTAATAAAAAGGGGAGCTGATACGGTTCTCCTTTTTGCATTTGTTTGCTTTATATAAATATGCCTCGATTTGTTGTTTTTTATTTACAAAAATAATGTATTGTGAGATTATAAAAAGATGTGGTTAAACGGTATGTTAAAAAGGCAAACAAGAGGATATGTATGAGAGTAGAAAGTTTAAAATCGGAACAACTGGTTTCGTTGCGAGATGCATTGGATAAACTTATGTTATTTGTGGAAGAGCGGGATAATGACGGAGTTCCGCATTTTTATCGTTATTTGGATTTTATGAAAAATAACATTGAAACCTGTATTTATACGAGGAATGATCAAGGGGATGGATTGGTATATCTGGGACAAATTCTTTTGCGGGACTGGAATGAAGCAAATGATAAATATATCGGAATTCCTTCTTATGAGTTTGAAGAGGAAGACCAGGGAGAACTTTGTGTACAATATCTGGGATTGCTGGATGAAGTGGGGAGATATTTTATTTCAGATATAGAGACGGATCGAAAATAGAAAATCGGGGTGCACGATAACACGATGTCAACGGCAAGGCTGGAAAAAGATACTTTCAGCCTTGCCGTTGTATACAATTTATGGTAAGATAATTGGCAGATATTGAAGGATTGAGGAGGAAACCATGGAAAACGATGTTGTATCGAAGAATTTTATAGAACAGGAGATAGACAAAGACCTTGCGGAAGGGGTATATGACCATGTATGTACCAGGTTCCCGCCGGAACCGAATGGATATCTGCATATTGGACATGCAAAGTCCATACTTTTGAATTATGGGCTGGCACAGAAATATCATGGAACCTTTCATATGCGGTTCGATGATACAAATCCAACGAAAGAGAAGATCGAATTTGTAGATTCCATCAAGGAGGATATTCAATGGCTTGGGGCAGATTGGGAAGACTATCTGTATTTTGCGTCAGATTATTTTGATCAGATGTATGACTGTGCGGTCAGGCTGATCCAAAAAGGGAAGGCCTATGTCTGCGACCTGTCTGCGGAGGAAATCCGGGAATATCGCGGAACCCTGACAGAAGCGGGAAAAGAAAGCCCTTATCGGGAACGTAGTGTGGAAGAGAACCTGCGTCTTTTCGAAGAGATGCGTGCAGGTGTATTTCAGGATGGGGAAAAGGTGCTCCGCGCAAAAATCGACATGGCTTCACCGAATATAAATATGCGGGATCCGGTCATCTATCGTGTGGCAAGGATGTCTCATCACAGGACGGGGGATAAGTGGTGCATCTATCCGATGTATGATTTCGCGCACCCCATTGAGGATGCGATTGAAGGGATCACGCACTCCATTTGTACATTAGAATTTGAGGATCATCGTCCGCTGTATGATTGGGTCGTACGGGAATGTGAATTTGAAAACCCGCCCCGCCAGATTGAATTTGCAAAATTATATCTGACCAATGTGGTGACAGGAAAGCGCTATATTAAAAAGCTGGTAGAAGATGGGATTGTGGACGGATGGGATGACCCGCGTCTGGTGTCCATCGCGGCTTTACGCAGACGTGGTTTTACGCCGGAATCGCTGAAAATGTTCATTGAATTGTGTGGGGTATCGAAGGCACAGAGCTCCGTAGATTATGCCATGCTGGAATATTGCATCCGGGAAGACCTGAAGATGAAGAAAGCGCGTATGATGGCAGTGCTGGATCCAATCAAGCTGATCATTGATAATTATCCGGAGGGTGAGACAGAATATCTGGATGTACCGAACAATTTGGAAAATGAGGCGTTGGGAACAAGAAAGGTTCCGTTTTGCCGTGAATTGTATATTGAGCGGGAGGATTTTATGGAAGAGCCTCCGAAAAAGTATTTCCGCCTTTTCCCAGGAAATGAAGTGCGCCTGATGTCCGCATATTTTGTAAAATGCGAAAGCTTTGTGAAGGATGAAGCTGGAAATGTGACAGAGGTTCATTGTACCTATGATCCGGAAACAAAGAGCGGAAGCGGCTTTACCGGAAGAAAGGTGAAAGGAACGATTCATTGGGTGGCTGCTCCGTATGCCAAAAAAGCAGAGGTTCGTCTGTATGAAAATCTGGTGGACGAGGAAAAGGGCGTTTACAATAAGGAAGACGGCTCTTTGAACCTGAATCCGAATTCGTTGACTGTTTTGAAGGACTGCCCTGTAGAACCAGGATTTTCAGAAGCCCGTGCATATGATAGTTTCCAGTTTGTAAGGAACGGGTATTTTTGCATTGATGCAAAGGATTCTAGTCCGGAGGCATTGGTATTCAACCGGATCGTATCTTTGAAGAGTTCATTTAAGTTGCCGAAGTAAAAGGAATTTTTCTATGAATGAACTGACTATAAGCCTGGACACTGGTTCGAAGATACCATTGTATGAGCAGATTTACCATTATATCAAAAATGAGATTCAAAACGGCCAGATCAAAAGTGGGGATAAGCTGCCTTCTACCCGTGCCCTCTGCCGCTACCTGGAGGTCAGCCGAAGTACGGTGGGGCTTGCATATGAACAGCTTATGTCAGAAGGGTATGTGGAGTCAGAGCCGTACCGTGGCTTTTTTGCCGCGGATATGGAAGATTTATATCAGTTAAAGCGTCCGGTCAGCATTCATATGGATGAAGAAGCTTCAAAGGATAAAAAGTTTCCTTATGATTTTACGCCAAATGGTGTGGATCTGAACAGCTTTCCCTATAATGTGTGGAGAAAGCTCTCCAAAGAAAGTCTGCTGGATGACCGGGCAGAGCTATTCCGGCTGGGGAATCCGCAGGGGGAATATGGCTTACGCAGTGCAATCTGTAGTTACCTTCATCAGGCCAGAGGGGTGAACTGTGAACCGGAGCAGGTGATTATCGGAGCAGGAAATGATTATTTACTGATGCTGCTTGCGACCGTGATCGGACAGGATCATAAGGTAGCATTTGAGAATCCTACCTATCGGCAGGCTTACCGCTTGTTTGAAAATCTGTCTTTTCGTATCTGTACGGTAGATATGGATTCGAAAGGCATGAATGTGGAAAAGCTGGAGACTTCCGGTGCGGATATAGCATTTGTCATGCCCTCCCATCAGTATCCTCTAGGAATTGTCATGCCGATCAAGCGCCGGTTAGAACTTTTGAGATGGGCAGGAAAGCAGGAAGGAAGATATATCATAGAGGATGATTATGACAGTGAGTTTCGGTATAAAGGGAAGCCGGTTCCTGCATTGCAGGGATATGACAGCGCGGAAAAAGTGATTTATATCGGTACTTTTTCCAAAGCAATCGCTCCCGCGATCCGTATGAGTTATCTGGTCTTGCCGCACCCGCTCCTGAAATGTTATCAAGAGAGAAGCCGCTTTTTAAATTCGACGGTTTCTAAAGTGGATCAGCTTATTTTGGAAAAATTTATCGGGGATGGTTATTTTGAACGACATCTGAATAAGACACGTGCGCTTTATAAGAGCAGACATGATATATTGCTTTCTTGTCTGAAAAATATACTTTGCCGGACAGATACAAATGGGTTTCAGGATGCACAGACAGAAGGGCGCCAAAAAGAGAGAAGAGAACGATTCCGTATTTCCGGAGAGCATGCGGGTGTACATCTCCTGCTCCATGTTCTGAATGGCATGGGGGAGGAAGAACTGATCAGCCGGGCCGAAAAAAGAGGAGTCAGAGTGTATGGGCTTTCAGAATATTATGTGGAGCCTCAGCCAGACGCGCCTGTCACCATTTTACTCGGATATGCGAATATGAGTGAAGAGAAAATTGTGGAAGCAGTAAATATACTTGCAGAGGAATGGAATGAACGATTACTGTCTGAATGATAAATGGATGATAAATTCTATCCGATCAATACGAAAAAGATTGTATTTATGATTAAAAAGTATTAAAATAGTAAATGATTTAGTCACGGTATGGAAGAAAGGAGATATCTGTTTTGAAGAAGAATTTTAAATGGCTGGCAGCACTTGCTGTTGTGGGAACGATAATTGGTATTATTATTGCATATTTTTGTAAAAAGAAAAACGAATCGTCTGAATTTGACGAGGACGATTTTGAAGACGAGGATGATTTTGATTTAGATGGCGATCTGAAGCCGGTTTCCGAGCGGGGATATGTTCCATTGAATAAATCTGCCGATTCATCAGCGCAAAAGGAGGAACCACAGTCCGTTGAACCAGAGGAAAAAGAAAGGGCAGGTTCGGTACAAGATCAAGATGCGACGGAAGAGGACGCGGCTGCAGCGAAAGAGACAGACAGCCAGGCAGACGGGGAAGCTGCTTCTGATAAAGAATAGATTTGAGAGGATGATGGGATCCCAAAGAGCCGATGCTCTAAGGGATTTCATTTGTTAATGAAGGTGTTTAGATATATGGAGTACAATATAGCCGTAAAGGCAGGAAAAAAAGCAAAAAGAGGAATCCTGCGGATGATATTTAGCCGTACCGCTTTGATTCTGCTGCTGATTTTGCTGCAATTGGCAATGTTTGCCGGCCTACTGACGTTCCTGAAGGACTATACGGTTTATGTCTATGGTGTGACTCTTGTAATCCAGGCAGGTGTGATTATTTATATCATGAACGAACAGATCTGCCCGGAGTTTAGTCGTACATGGATTCTTTTGATTCTGATTTTCCCGGTCTTTGGATGTGCATTTTATGTGTATGCCAAGATGGAGCTGGGAACACATTTTATCGGAGAACAGTTGGATAAGCGCCAGATGGAGACCTGGCCCTACCTAAATCAGAAAAAAAGTATTGTTGAAGATTTACGCCGTAGTAAGCCGGCAAATGCAAATCTGGCTCACTATATGAACCGGTCTCTTCATTTTCCTGTCTACCGCAATACGAAGGCGACCTATTTCAGTTGCGGTGAAGAGAAATTCCCAGCGCTGATTGAGCAGTTGAAAAAAGCACAGAAGTTCATTTTCCTGGAATATTTTATTGTGGCCGATGGATATATGTGGGAAAATATTTTACAGATTTTGAAGCAAAAAGCGGCTTTAGGTTTGGATGTTCGATTCATGTATGACGGAATGTGCAGTATCTCTCTTCTTCCATATAATTATCCGAAAAGAATTGAAAAATACGGGATCAGGTGTAAAATGTTCAGTCCCATCCGCCCGATACTTACTACTACGCAGAACAATCGGGATCATCGGAAGATTTGTGTGATCGACGGCAGGGTAGGATTTACCGGAGGCATTAATCTGGCTGATGAATATATTAACCGGAAGGAGAGGTTTGGCTACTGGAAGGATACAGCAGTCATGCTGGAAGGAGATGCCGTACAGAGCCTGACGATGCTCTTTCTGCAGATGTGGAATGTGACAGAGCGGAAGCCAGAGTATTATGGACGGTATCTTACCAAGCCGGGCAAAGAGCTGCGGCGGGAGCTGGGATTTGTGATGCCCTATGGGGATAGTCCATTTGACCATGAAGATGTGGGAGAGGAAGTATACTGCCACATTTTGAATCATGCAAAAAAATATGTACATATCATGACGCCTTATCTGATCTTGGACAGCAAGATGACAGATGCACTCTGCCGGGCAGCGAAAAGCGGGATTGACGTAAAGATCATTATGCCGGGTATCCCAGACAAATGGTATGCGTTCGCACTGGCAAAGACCTATTATAAGGAGCTGATCAAGGCAGGGGTCAAGATTTATGAATTTACTCCTGGATTTGTTCATGCGAAAGTTTTTGTGTCTGATAACGATACGGCAACGATAGGAACCATCAATCTGGATTATCGCAGCCTATATCTTCATTTTGAATGTGGAGTATTTATCTATAACAATCCAGTAATATGGGATGTGGAGCAGGATTTTCAAAATACTCTGAAAAAATGCCATAGGATTTCTGTGGCTGATCTGAAAAAAATCAATTTGGGGATGATATTTATAGGAAGGGTACTTCGCCTGATCGCGCCTTTGATGTGATGGATGGAAACAGGACGGCAGATCCGGTCCCTGCCTGCCGGCGCAGATGGTTCGCTGCATCAACGTTCCGGTTCTGAACGATAAAAAAAGATTTTACAGATATAAAAAAATATAGTATAATGCATACGGCAGTTTTCAGAGAGACTGTTAATTCATTGTATACAGGAAAGCTGTGGCGGCATATTTTCGTATACTGTTGTAAGCAGGAATGCTGCCTGTGGCAGGCTTTCTGTATCGAAAGCGGTAAATACGCAGGAGGGTTTGAAATGGTAAGAGCAGTAGTTGGAGCAAACTGGGGCGATGAAGGCAAGGGCAAGATTACGGATATGCTGGGAAAGGAATCCGATATTATTGTCCGTTTTCAGGGCGGAGCCAATGCAGGGCATACGATTGTAAATGATTATGGGAAGTTCGCGCTGCATACACTGCCGTCAGGTGTATTTTACAGCCATACGACAAGCGTGATCGGAAATGGAGTCGCATTGGACATTCCTAAGCTATGTGAGGAGATACAGTTTATTGTAGACAAGGGTGTGCCGATGCCAAAGATTTTGGTGTCTGATCGGGCACAGATCGTGATGTCTTACCATAAGCTGTTTGACGCATATGAGGAAGAACGTCTTGGAGGAAAGTCGTTTGGCTCTACCAAATCCGGGATCGCGCCCTTCTATTCAGATAAATATGCAAAGATCGGGTTCCAGGTCAGCGAGCTTTATGACGAGGAATTGTTAAAGGAAAAAGCAGCGCGCGTGGCAGAGCAGAAAAATGTATTTCTGGAGCATCTATATCATAAACCATTGATAGATCCAGATGCATTATACCAGGAGCTGGTCGGATATAGAGAGATGATCTCCCCGTATGTATGTGATGTTTCTTTGTTTTTACACAATGCTTTGAAGGAAGGAAAAAATATCCTGTTGGAAGGGCAGTTAGGGTCTCTAAAGGATCCGGATCATGGAATCTATCCTATGGTGACATCCTCTTCCACTCTGGCAGCCTATGGCGCCATCGGTGCTGGGATCCCTCCTTATGAGATCAAGCAGATCATTACGGTATGTAAGGCATATTCCAGTGCAGTCGGGGCAGGCGCTTTTGTCAGTGAGCTGTTCGGGGAGGAGGCAAAAGAGCTTAGAAACCGTGGCGGAGATGGCGGAGAGTATGGCGCGACGACCGGCCGTCCGAGAAGAGTGGGGTGGTTTGATTGTGTGGCTTCCAAATATGGATGTAGAATGCAGGGAACCACAGAGGTTGCATTTACGGTTCTGGACGTGTTGGGATATTTGGATGAAATCCCGGTTTGCATAGGATATGAGATTGATGGGGAGGTGATGGCAGAATTTCCGGTAACACATTTACTCGAGAAGGCAAAGCCGGTATTGAAAAAGCTGCCGGGATGGAAATGCAGTATCCGGGGGATCAAGAAGTACGAGGAGCTTCCGGAGAATTGCAGAAAATATATTGAATTTGTGGAAGAACAGATTGGATATCCAATCCGCATGATCAGTAATGGTCCTGGAAGAGAGGATATCATATATAGATAATGTATAAAAATACCTGCTGCAGATAGAGATGACATCCTGCGGCAGGTTTTTTTAATGGGATTTTTACGGGATTCTTAAGGATTGTTAGTTTTTTTTAAGAAACCAGTCACGTGCCTGACACATTTACTTGTTAAAGTAAGACACAGAAAACAGGAATATTTTTGATGGGTGGGACATATAATAGTAAAGCCGGTGTTTATACGGACAGGAGGTAACGATGCAGCAGACAATGAATGGAAAAGAGGCGGATACCATGATCACGATGGAAGAATATTTAAGAAAAAAGAACGTGATAAAAGGGAAAGAACCAGAAGCGGAGGAAAGAGCGGGGGATCTACATAGCAGAGGGAAAAAGGATAAGAAAGGAGAGGACAAGAGCAAGGCAAATGCCGCACAGTGGAGTGTAATGATGGCACTGGCAGAAATGATGTATATCTGATTATTCGTCTTCGTCCTGGTTATGAAGACGGAGAAAGAGGATGTAGGCATATAACATAACCGGCAGAAAGATAGTAGCAGCGACAGAAATCTTCAGAAGATCAGAGAACAAAGGACTGTCCAACAGCGCAAAGACCAGAGTAGATATATACAGTGCAATTAACAGTATGGCGCCGAGAAGTGCCATGATACGTTTTAAAGTTTTCATTTGGCAAAGCTCCTTTGGGATTCATTGATATGTGGAAATACTGCGATAACAGGATTTTTGTATATTATATCCGAATTTGTATGAAACTTCAATTAGAAAATAAAAAGGACAGGAACAGCGATGTCATTTATTATGTATATAGAATTAAGATTATATTAAAATAGCAGATTGTACACACGTTTGCTGTTGTTGTGGATAATTACATAAAATAAGAGTTTACGGAATAAAAAAAGTAGTATATAATAAATAAGCGATTTCATTTATATTTAAACGAAGGAGTTCAATACGATGAGTGATAAGAGTTTACTGGAACAATGGCGGGAAATGGCCTATGACCAGAAAAAGACAAGAGAACAGCTAAAAAAACTGTGGGATGCTTATTTTGAAGTAGAAAAAGGGGTCTATAAGAGGCTTCTGGCTGAACCAGACGTGGAAGTGAAGGGGACGGTAAAGGAACTGGCCGAAAAGTATGATATGGATGTTATGACCATGGTTGGTTTTCTGGACGGAATCAATGACAGTTTAAAGGAAGCGAACCCGATTGAGACCATGGATGAAAATACAGTGGTCAGTCTGGGATTTGACAAAGAAAAGCTTTATAAAAATATGGTTGACGCAAGGGCGGACTGGCTGTATGAGCTGCCCCAGTGGAATGACATTTTTGATGAAGAGACGAGAAAGCGTCTTTTCCTGGAACAGAGAAAGTCCGGTACGATCCGCAAGGAAAAGAAGATCGGCCGTAATGATCCCTGTCCCTGTGGAAGTGGTAAAAAGTATAAAAAATGCTGCGGGAGAAATATATAAAGCCGGGTATATTTAAAGTCAGATAGGGGCATAATGATACTGATCATAGAAAAAGAGGAGGAATCATTATGCCGGAATTAAAATGTACTGTACAGACATGTAGGCACAATAAAAATTATTTGTGTGATCTGGATCACATCCAGGTTGGTGGAAGTGACGCGAAAAAAGCACGGGAGACCTGCTGCGACAGCTTCCAGGAGAGACAAGGCGATACCTATTCCAATGTGACGGGGGAAGCCTCTCCTTCTACGAATATACACTGTGAGGCAAAGGACTGTATGTACAATGAACAATGTAACTGCCACGCCGGAAAGATCAGTGTGGAGGGCGGCAATGCCTGTCGTTGTGAATCCACGGAATGTGCGACATTTGAATGCAAAGGTTAGAGAGATGAAAAAATCCGGAAGCGATTCCGGGTTTTTTTAGGTTCTGTAACTGTTCAAATTCAAATTTTTGTAGTTGACGGAGGAAGCAGTGCGGCGTTATAATTCTATCATGTGACTTATGGATTTGAAAGATCAGGAATAGGATGTTTGTTGGCTTATGGATCAGAACATAGAACAAAAAAATGAAAATGAACAGTTATCTGAGCAAAAAAGTGGATATTACAGCAATCGTCCCAATTTGGGCAGTAAAGAGCCGTCGAAGCTGCGTCAACATCTTAGCCGGGAAAAGTCTTTGTTTATTGTCATTGCCGTTGTCATTTTGTTTTATTTTACGATGCTCCGCCTGGATGATATTTCAAAGCTTGTGTGGATGGTTATTCATATTTTAAAACCGGTCATTTATGGGCTGGCTATCGCTTATCTGCTGAATCCGATCATGGAATTTGTAGAGCGGCATTTAAGTAAGATTTTGAAGAAAGCATTTCCAAAATTAGAAAAAGTACACCAGATCAGCAGAAGTGTTGGAATCTTGTCCGCAGTTGTGGTGCTTTTGGCGGTCATTGTTGCATTGTGTAATATGATGATACCGGAATTGTACCGTAGCATCCGGGATATGGCTGTCACAGTCCCCGGGCAGCTTAATGACGCGCTGGAACGTATTACGGAGATGACGGCAGGGGATTCTACGCTGGAACAGGTATTTACCCGCTCTTTACGGGAAGTGACGGACTTGCTGCAGAACTGGATGAAAACAGACATGCTGACCCAGGCCAATGTACTTATGTCTAATCTGACAGAAGGAGTGATCAATATTGTCAGCGAATTATTTAATGTGATCATCGGGATTATTATTTCGATATACGTGTTGTTCAGCAAAGAGACATTTTCTATGCAGACAAAAAAGATTGTCTATGCTTTGTTTCGGCCGTCTCAGGCGAACATGCTCCTGCATTTGACAATCAAAAGTAATGAGATATTCGGGGGGTTTATCATTGGAAAGATTATTGATTCCGCGATCATAGGAGTGTTATGCTTTGTTATCCTGTCCATATTAGGGATGCCGTATACACTTCTTGTAAGTGTCATTGTAGGCGTTACAAATGTAATTCCGTTTTTCGGCCCCTATATCGGGGCAATACCGAGTGCGCTTTTGATCTTGCTTTCCGACCCCAAAATGGGAATTTATTTTATTATATTTATATTGATCCTGCAGCAGTTAGACGGAAATATCATTGGTCCCAAAATCTTGGGGAATTCTACCGGGCTTTCCGCCTTTTGGGTTGTATTTTCCATTCTTCTGGGAGGAGGGCTGTTTGGCTTTGTGGGGATGATTCTTGGAGTGCCTACATTTGCCGTGATCTATTACATTATACGGATGCTGATCAATCATAAGCTGGAGGAGCGCTCCCTGCCTGTAGAGACCAATTGTTATGACGAATTTAGCTATGTAGATTCAGATGGAACTTATGTACATTCGACAGAAAATGAATTAAGGAAAGACGAGGGAATCAGAGATGCCAATCAGAGTACAGAATGACCTGCCGATCAAAGAGGTACTGGAGCAGGAAAATATTTTTGTGATGGACGAATACCGGGCGGCGCATCAAGAGATTCGTCCGATCAGTATCGGACTTTTGAACCTGATGCCGCTGAAAGAGGATACGGAGCTGCAGATCCTGCGTTCTCTTTCCAATACGCCACTGCAGACAGATGTAACATTTGTCCGGGTGTCCAGCCATGTGTCAAAGAACACTTCAACCAGCCATATTTATAAATTTTATGAGCCTTTTGAGGAAATAAAAAAGCAGAAGTTTGACGGTTTTATCATTACAGGGGCGCCGGTGGAACAGATTCCTTTTGAGGAAGTAGATTATTGGGATGAATTAAAGGAGATCATGGACTGGACCGTGACCAATGTGACTTCGACCCTGCATCTTTGCTGGGGAGCCCAGGCGGGGATCTATTATCATTATGGAATCAATAAAGTGAAGCTTCCCAAAAAGAAGTTTGGGATTTTTCCACATCATGTACGTAACCGAAAAATTCCTTTGGTCAGAGGATTTGACGATGTGTTCTACGCTCCCCATTCCAGGCATACGGAAGTTCCCCGGGAGCTTCTGGAAAAGGATGAGCGTATGATGATCCTGGCAGATTCGG
Source organism: uncultured Clostridium sp. (assembly GCA_964523125.1). Taxonomy (GTDB): domain Bacteria; phylum Bacillota; class Clostridia; order Lachnospirales; family Lachnospiraceae; genus Schaedlerella. The sequence continues at coordinate 58,316 of CAZFXM010000017.1, forward strand.
AAGAAGCAGGTGTTTTTTTATGCATGGCAAAGGAAGGCAGGCAGATCTTTGTGATGGGGCACCCGGAGTATGACCGGATGACACTGGACAGCGAGTATAAAAGAGATCTTGGAAAGGGCCTGGATATACAAATGCCAGTGAATTACTATCCGGAGGATAACCCGGAGAATAAGCCGAAGTTGATCTGGCGTTCCCATGCAAATAATCTGTACTCGAACTGGCTGAATTATTATGTATATCAGGCTACGCCATATGATCTGTATGGGACACCGGATTTTAGCTGATCCTTAGAACAGCTTCCCATAAACATCATATAGGAGCTGCAACGGCAGCGGATAGCCTGTGTAGCAGGAGTCTATGGTCTGTTGTTCAATAAGGTTACGGTTTTTTGTATAAATTGACGAGTTGACGGGGGGACGATATAGTGTTAAACTGTTAACTGCCAGCCACTTTATCTTGTGGAGGCAAAACGGAAAAACACTAAATATAGATAAATTAACAGGAGGGGCAATGCATGATCAGGGTTGTAAAGAAGGATGGCACAAAGGAAGATTTTAATGTGCAGAAGGTCGTTGTAGCGGTGAACAAATCTGCTTACAGGGCATTAGTCACATTTACGGAGGAGGAACTGGATTTTATCTGTAAGTTCGTAGAGGACCGTGTAAAAAAGATGAATGTGTCCGAGATCCGGATCGCGCAGATGCACAATGTTGTGGAGAGCGCTTTGGAAGCTGTGAATCCGGCAGTAGCCAAGAGCTATAAAGATTATCGGAATTATAAGCAGGATTTTGTACAGATGCTGGACGAAGTTTATAAAAAGAGCCAGTCTATCATGTATATCGGGGACAAGGAAAACAGCAATACGGACAGCGCCCTGGTATCCACAAAGCGCAGTTTGATTTTTAATGAATTGAATAAAGAACTGTATAAGAAGTTTTTCCTGACAGTGGAAGAGATTCAGGCAATCCGGGACGGATATATCTACATTCACGATATGTCTGCCAGGAGAGATACTATGAACTGCTGTTTGTTTGATGTGCAGAATGTGCTGAGCGGCGGCTTTGAGATGGGAAATCTTTGGTACAACGAGCCAAAGACATTGGATACCGCATTTGACGTGATCGGAGATATTGTTTTAAGCGCCGCAAGCCAGCAGTACGGCGGCTTTACAGTGCCGAGCGTGGATGAGATCCTGGAGCCCTATGCAGAAAAATCTCACAAGAGGCTGCTCCGGAAATATAGAGATCTGGGGCTGGCAGAGGATCTTGTACAGAAAGTGGCATGGAAGGATCTGGAAAAGGAGATGGAGCAGGGCTTCCAGGGATGGGAGTATAAGTTTAATTCCGTATCCTCCAGCCGTGGTGATTATCCGTTCATTACCATAACCGCAGGTACCCGTACCAGTGAGTACGGGAAGCTTGTGACAAAGACCATGCTGGAAGTACGCAAAAAGGGACAGGGAAAGGCAGGGCATAAGAAGCCGGTTTTGTTCCCGAAAATTGTCTTTTTATATGACGAGAATCTGCATGGGCCGGGAAAACCTTTGGAGGATGTATTTGAAGCAGGTATTGACTGCTCCAGCAAGACCATGTATCCGGACTGGCTGAGCCTGACCGGGGAAGGCTATGTGCCCAGTATGTATAAAAAGTATGGAAAGATCATCAGTCCTATGGGATGCAGGGCTTTTTTGTCGCCGTGGTATGAACGGGGGGGCATGGAACCGGCAGATGAGAACGATACGCCGATTTTTGTGGGAAGGTTTAATATTGGGGCTATCAGCCTTCATCTTCCGATGATTCTTGCTAAAGCCAGACAGGAGAGCAGAGATTTCTTTGAGGAACTGGATTATTATCTGAACCTGATCCGGAAGCTGCATCAGAGGACTTACGATTATCTGGGAGAGATGAAGGCCTCTACGAATCCTCTTGCCTATTGTGAAGGCGGTTTTTACGGCGGACATCTGGGGCTGTATGATAAGATTAAGCCATTGCTGAAATCAGCGACAGCTTCCTTTGGGATCACGGCACTGAATGAACTGCAGCAGCTTTATAATAAAAAATCTATTGCGGAGGACGGAGCGTTCGCGCTGGAAACTCTGCAATATATCAATGACAGAATCAATGAATTTAAGAAAGAGGACGGACATCTGTACGCAATCTATGGAACTCCTGCGGAGAATTTGTGCGGCGTACAGGTACACCAGTTCCGGAAGAAGTATGGAATTATTGAAAATGTATCAGACCGTGAATATGTAAGCAATAGCTTTCACTGCCATGTCAGCGAAGATATTACGCCGATCGAAAAGCAGAATCTGGAGGGACGTTTTTGGAATCTGAGTAATGGCGGTAAGATCCAGTATGTGAAGTATCCGGTCAGCTACAATAAAGAGGCGATACGTGCGCTTGTCCGCAGGGCTATGAAAAAGGGATATTATGAAGGTGTCAATCTGTCTCTGTCGTATTGTGACGATTGTGGGCATGAAGAGCTGGATATGGACGTGTGTCCGGTTTGTGGCAGTAAGAATCTGACCAAGATTGACCGGATGAACGGTTATCTGTCTTATTCCAGGGTAAAAGGAGATACCCGGCTGAATGAGGCCAAGATGGCAGAAATCGCGGAAAGGAAAAGTATGTAAACATGCAGTACCATAATATTACAACGGATGATATGCTGAATGGCGAAGGGCTTCGCGTAGTATTGTGGGTGGCAGGCTGTTCTCATGCCTGTCCGGGATGCCAGAATCCGGTGACATGGGATCCGGAAGGCGGACTGGAATTTGATACGGACGCGAAGCGGGAGCTTTTTGACCAGCTAAAGCATAGTTATATCAACGGAATCACATACAGCGGGGGAGACCCACTGTATGTGGGGAACAGGGAAGCAATCGCAGAACTGGCGGAAGAGATCCGTGTAAAGTATCCGGAGAAGACCCAGTGGCTTTATACCGGATATCAGTGGGACGATATCAAAGAAGAAAAGGTAATTCCCTTTCTGGATGTGGTCGTAGACGGCAGATACATAGAGGCAGAAAGGGATACACAGCTTAGCTGGCGCGGGAGCAGAAATCAGAAGGTAATTGACGTACAGAAGAGTCTGGAGGCAGGAGAAGTAGTATGCAGAGAATAGCGAAATTCCATAAAGTAAGTGAAGATCAGTTTTTAAAAGACTGGCTCGATACCTTTCCAGAGTGTGGGAAAGATAAAGCCTCCGAAATCTATCGGAGTATAAAGCTTCCGAAACGTGCTACGGCAGGTTCCGCAGGCTATGATTTTTACGCGCCTGTTCAGATTGTGTTGAAGCCCGGAGAGACCGCAAAGGTTCCTACAGGGATCCGCGTGGAGATGGAGAACAGCTGGGTCCTGAAATGTTATCCAAGAAGCGGATTGGGATTTAAGTACAGGCTGCAGTTGAACAATACAGTGGGAATTATTGACAGTGATTATTTTTATTCGGATAATGAAGGACATATTTTTGCAAAAATGACCAATGACTCAAAAGAAGATAAGACTGTGGAAGTAGCTTCCGGGGAAGGATTTATGCAGGGTATTTTTGTGGAATATGGAATCACGGTGGATGATGACGTGACGGAGATCCGTAACGGTGGATTTGGAAGCACTACAAAGTGATTGTAAAGTTATGGGTAACCAAAAAATAGAAAAAAATAGAAAAAACTGTTGACATTTGACCAAACTTAATAGTATAATGGCACAGTGGGTTCGGGAAGATGAGCCCAAAGAGAGTGATGGGGTCTTAGCTCAGCTGGGAGAGCATCTGCCTTACAAGCAGAGGGTCATAGGTTCGAGCCCTATAGGCCCCAGGATTTTCTCAAAAGTATATATGGCGGAATAGCTCAGTTGGCTAGAGCACACGGTTCATACCCGTGGTGTCGCTGGTTCAAATCCAGTTTCCGCTACTCAGAAGAAGAGTTTCGAGAAGAACTCTTCTTTTTCCTTTTCTGAAACTCTTTTTCATGTTATAATGAAGTGCGCTGATGCGCACGTAGGCCGTAAGGGAACCTCCCATCTATGATGGTTTCCTCTTTGCGACATATTATAATAACGTGCGCTTAACACATACCGGAGGATGAAAAATTGAATCGAAAAGTACTTTTTGTTTTAAAACTATTGGTTGGAGCTTATCTTATATTTGTTGGTGTGACATTGCTGCGTACGATTTTGGATGTACGTCCGGGGAATCAGGAGATTATGAGCGGAATTGCTGTCGTATTTATTCTGGTAGGGGGCGGATATCTGATCGGTATGCTGGTAAACGCCATAAAAAGTAGTATAGGAGTCCGGGACGTAAAGCACCCGGAAGAAATGAATCAGGCATCTGGATTGAGGCCTGAGCGTGACCGGTCTCTGTTTCGGACGGCTCCAATGCCTATACTAGAAGAAAAAGAGAAGATTCGGCCAGGAGAAGGGCATTTTCGTGAAAGGATGCAAAGGGTACAGACTTCAGGGGCCGGTTCCGCCACTGTGACACTGCAGAAGGTCGGGCCGGATACTATGGTATGGGATAATAAGAATAATGGTTACAAGCCACACCCCGGCCAATCACCACGTTGATTGGCCGGGAGCAAGCACATAAAAGCTGGTATTCAGGCCGTCATTGCCGAAGGCAATTTATAATGCGGCCTGAGTTACAGGGCACGCCTGGCCAAGGTGTGACCTGTAACGAATAATGCGACATGATATAAGGAGAAAAATATGCGTATAGGAATGGGATATGATGTCCACAGATTAATAAATGGAAGAGAACTGATACTTGGTGGAGTAAAGATTCCATATGAAAAAGGTCTTTTAGGACATTCGGACGCGGATGTACTTGTTCATGCGATTATGGACGCGCTTCTTGGAGCCGCTGCTATGGGAGATATCGGAAAGCATTTTCCAGATACAGATCCGGCTTATGAAGGGATTTCCAGCATACATCTTTTGGAAAAAGTGGCGGAACTGTTGGAGCAACAGCAGTATCTTGTGGAAAATATTGACGCGACGATTATTGCGCAAAGGCCTAAAATGATGCCCCATATTGAAAGCATGAGAAAGAATATCGCGGATGCGCTGAAAATTTCCATAGAACAGGTGAATATTAAAGCGACCACAGAGGAAGGGCTTGGATTCACGGGTACAGGGGAAGGAATTTCCTCACATGCTGTCTGCCTTCTGGAAAAGATCATGAACTACAGCAGTTATGACGTGACACCTGGAAGCAGGCCTTGTGAAGAATGTGCCGGATGTCCGACTGCCGTTCGGCCGTAGGAATCCATTTTATTCCTGCGGGCAACGAGCCAGGTGACTGCTTGCAGGCATTTGGCGACTGCCGCAAGGGTCAAATACCCCGCCCCTTGGGGCGTTTTAAGTTTGATGCCCGCTGCTTGCGGCGGGGTTTTTGACCTGTTTCACCGCTTCGACAAAGCGTTATGAAATATAGGAAAGGAAAAATAGAGCTATGGAACTCCGGAAGCTGGAACAAAGCGATCATTCGAAGACAAGAAGTCTATGGGAGGCAGTGTTTTCCGAAGATTCCAAAGAATTTTTGGATTATTACTATTTTTTTAAGACAAGGGACAATGAGATTTTTGTGATAGAGGAAGAGAAAGCCATACGCTCCATGCTTCAGTTGAACCCTTATGTGTTGGATATTGAAAAGGAATCGCGGCAATGCCATTATATCATAGCAGTGGCGACAGAAAAACCATATCGGAAGCGTGGGTATATGGGAGAGCTTTTGCGCAGGGCTATGCAGGAGATGTATAATAGAAAAGAACCTTTTACCTTTTTGATGCCTGCTGCTGAAAAGATTTATACTCCCTATGATTTCCGGTTTGTGTATGACCAGAAGCAGACGGAGAGCGAAGGATTGGATAAGAGCTTTTTTTTCCAGCCAGAATCCCTGTCTGTTGACAGCCAGATGAAAAGAAAAGAGAGATTGCAGGATGCGTCCACCGGAGACGCGGAGGAAATAGCGGCATTTGTACGGGAGCATTTTGTGAGAGAGTGGCAGGTATATGCCGAACGGACTACGGAATATTATCAGACGTTGATTTTTGAACAGCAGAGTGAACATGGCGGAATCCGGATGCTTCGGGCAGACGAAAAGCTGGTAGGAATTTTTGCCTATGGGGACGAGGACGGTATGGAGATCAGGGAGCCTCTCTATTTAAAGGAATATGAGGGCTTTTTCAAAAAAGCTGTTTTTGAACTGATGGGGGAAAGAGAACGGATAAAGCTTTATGCATGGGATGGCGGGACAAAAAGGGAACCTGTCATCATGGCCCGGATTCTGCATTTGGAAACGATGCTCTCTTGTATGCGGGTTCGGCAGGGGAATGAGATGGACTGTTCCTTTGCGGTGTTGGATTCTATTCTGCCGAAGAACAGCCGGATCTGGCGTATCGGGGGCGGAGAAGCTACCGGGTGGAAAGTGCGGATCCGGGAGACAGAGGACTCAGAAGGGGTGCTGACGATCGGTGCCCTGACCAGCCTGTTGTTTGGATACCGAAGCATAGAGGAAGTAGCACAGGAGGATCATGTAATCATAACAGAGCATTTGAAAGCAGAACTGGAAAAATTGCAGGTGCTTAAAAATGTCTGGTTGAATGAGATTGTTTAGAGGTTGTCGGGAGGACATATATGGGAATCATATCTTATATCAGAGAGGAAATTCAGGTGATCAGGGAGAGGGACCCGGCCATAAAGTCGAATATGGAGGTCTTGCTCTATCCCAGCTTTAAAGTAATCTTAAGTTACCGTGTTGCCCATAAGCTCTATAGAAAGAAGCATTATTTTCTGGCACGCTGGATTTCGCAGAGGGCGGCGCGAAAGACCGGGATTGAAATTCATCCGGGCGCGAGGATAGGAAAAGGATTATTCATTGACCACGGAAGTGGTGTGATCATTGGAGAAACGACGGTTATTGGTGATAACGTGACACTTTATCAGGGAGTGACCCTTGGCGGAACCGGGAAGGAAAAGGGAAAGAGACACCCGACCTTAAAGGATAATGTTATGGTCAGCGCGGGCGCTAAGATCTTAGGTTCCTTTACCATTGGTGAGAATTCGAAAATAGGGGCAGGATCGGTCGTATTGGAGGAGGTACCGCCAAACTGTACGGTGGTTGGTGTACCGGGGCGTGTAGTCAGGATGGGGAATCAAAAGGTGCCGCGTTCGGATATGGATCAAGTACATTTGCCAGATCCGGTGCTCAATGATATCCGGGCGCTCCAGAATGAAAACGAAAAGCTGCGTAAGCAGATGTCTGATATAGAAAAAAGGATGGGATCCTTGCAGCATAAGTAAAAAGAAGAGGGAAATCCATAGATCAGGAAGAGAGGAATCAGGATATGAAATTATATAATACGATGTCAAAAAGAAAAGAAGAATTTGTTCCATTGGAAAAGGATAAAGTGAAAATGTATGTCTGCGGGCCTACGGTTTATAATTATATCCATATTGGAAATGCCCGGCCAATGATCGTATTTGACACGGTCCGCAGATATTTTGAGTACAAAGGATATGAAGTGAATTTTGTTTCCAATTTTACGGATGTGGATGACAAGATCATCAAGAAAGCCATTGAGGAAGGAATCACCACGGAAGAGGTTTCCAGGCGTTATATTGCGGAATGCAAAAAGGATATGGAAGGTATGAATGTAAAGCCTGCCACTACCCATCCTCTTGCTACGGAAGAAATCAGCGGTATGATAGAGATGATACGGACACTGATCGACAAGGGCTTTGCCTATGAAAAAAATGGAACGGTGTATTACCGTACCAGGAAGTTCCAGGATTATGGAAAGCTGTCCCATAAGAATCTGGATGACCTGCGGTCCGGAAACCGCTCTCTTCTTGTAAGCGGTGAAGACGAAAAGGAAGATCCGTTGGATTTCGTATTATGGAAGCCGAAAAAAGAAGGTGAGCCTGCCTGGGAATCTCCCTGGAGTGAGGGACGGCCGGGCTGGCATATTGAATGTTCGGAGATGTCCAAGAAATATTTGGGGGAGCAGATCGATATCCATGCGGGAGGAGAGGATCTGATCTTTCCCCATCATGAAAATGAGATTGCCCAGAGTGAAGCGGCAAATGGAAAAGAATTCGCGAAATACTGGCTTCATAATGGATTTTTGAATATTGATAACCGTAAAATGTCCAAATCTCTTGGCAATTTCTTTACGGTCCGTGAGATCAGTGAGAAGTATGATCTTCAGGTCCTGCGCTTTTTTATGCTGAGCGCACATTACCGCAGCCCTCTGAATTTCAGTGGGGAACTGATGGAATCCGCAAAGAATGGGCTGGATCGGATCGTGACTGCTGCGGAGAATCTGAGATTTTTGATTCAGAATGCACAGGCAGATACCATGTCTGAGGAAGAGAAAGATTTATCCGCCAGGATCCAGGAATATATAGACAGCTTTGAAAAGGCAATGGATGATGATTTTAATACTGCAGATGCTATCGCGGCTGTATTTGAACTGGTGAAGCATGCCAATACCACGGCAAAGGGAGAAAGCTCAAAAGAATATTTACAAATACTTTTGGATGTGCTGGTAAAATTGACAGATGTTCTGGGGATCATTGTGGAGAAAAAGGAAGATCTGCTGGACGCGGATATTGAGGCATTGATTGCGGAACGTCAGGCTGCCAGAAAGGAAAAGAACTTCGCCAGGGCAGATAAAATCCGGGATGAACTGCTTGCCAGGGGAATTATTCTGAAGGATACACGAGAAGGAGTGCAATGGAAAAGAGCATAACATTTGAATTTAATGATTGTATCAATGATGTACTGCAGTTAAATGAAGTGGATGTGGACAGTTATTCACCGATTGTTTTGGCCTATATCGGGGATTGTGTTTATGATCTGATCATCAAAAGCATGGTGATCAGCGGCGGAAATAAGCAGGTACACAGGCTGCACGAGGAAACCAGCAGTTATGTACAGGCATCCGCACAGTCATTGATGATGCGTACCATGCAGCAGTATCTGACGGAAGAGGAGCATGTGATTTACCGCAGGGGCAGGAATACCAAGACAGTATCCCCGGCGAAGAACCAGACCATTACGGATTACCGCCGGGCCACCGGATTTGAGGCGCTTGTGGGATACCTGTATCTGAAAAAGAGATATGGACGTCTGCTTGAACTTGTAAAGATTGGATTGGACAGCCTGAAAGAATAGGAATAACGAGAATGTGTCCACATAAAATTATGGGCAGCTCTATGACAGGAGTTTGTAATATGGAGAAAATGGAAAAGAACAGAGAGGCGGTAGATTCCAGAGAAGAATATAAAATGCAGGAACAACCGCTTCTAATTGAGGGAAGAAACGCGGTTCTGGAAGCTTTTCGTTCCGGCAGGACGGTGGATAAGCTGTTTGTGCTGGACGGATGCCAGGACGGTCCGGTTCGAACGATCATACGTGAAGCGAAAAAGCGCGATGTAATTTTGAATTTTGTAGGAAAGGAGCGGCTGAATCAGATTTCCGAGACCGGAAAGCATCAGGGGGTGATTGCTTATGCGGCGGCTTATGAATATGCTCAGGTGGAGGATATGCTGGAGATGGCAAAATCTAAGGGGGAAGATCCCTTTTTGATCTTATTGGACAATATTGAGGATCCCCATAACCTGGGAGCGATCATCCGTACAGCCAATGTTATGGGAGCACATGGGGTAATCATTCCAAAACGCCGTGCCTCCGGACTGACTGCTACGGTGGCAAAAACCTCAGCCGGGGCATTGAATTATACTCCGGTGGCAAAGGTGACAAATTTGTCCAAAACAATTGAAGAACTGAAGGAAAAAGGCCTCTGGTTTGTCTGTGCGGATATGGATGGTACACCTTCCTATCAGTTAAATCTGACAGGCCCTATCGGACTGGTCATCGGCAATGAAGGAGAAGGGGTAGGGCGGCTGGTACGCGAGCGATGTGATTTTCTTGCGGGTATCCCGATGAAAGGTGAGATTGATTCCCTGAATGCTTCCGTAGCGGCAGGAGTACTGGCTTACGAAATCGTGTGCCAGAGGCTTAAGAAGAAGGGTTAACTGATCCGTCAGGGAGGAAAGAACATGGGTGTATATGACGCAATGACAGATGAACAGCTCATTGCCCATTTGCGGACAGGTAAAAAGGATATTATGGATTATCTTATGGTGAAGTACAAGTCTATGGTACGCCGTAAGGCAAGGGAGATGTTTTTGATCGGCGGAGAAAATGACGATCTGATCCAGGAAGGGATGATCGGGCTGATGAAGGCGGTACAGAATTATGACGTGGATCAGGGCAATAGCTTCCAGAGCTTTGCGGAACTCTGCGTTTCCCGCCAGATGTACAGTGCGATCGAAGCCTCCCGTAGAAAAAAGCATTTTCCGCTGAATTCCTATGTATCTCTGTATGAGGTAGAAAAGGATGATGAGGACAGTAAGGACATCCCGCTGATTGATACGATCCGGTCTGAGGTAGACAATGATCCGGAGGCGTTGTATTTTGGAAAAGAGTATGCGGAAGCCTTTATTGAGAATCTGAAGGATTCTTTGAGCGCGCTGGAAAACCATGTCTTATATCTGCATCTGATGGGGACAGATTATCGGACTATCGCGGAAATTCTAAAGAAAAATCCGAAAACAATAGACAACGCACTGCAGCGCATTAAGGCAAAAGCCGGAAAACTACTGCGGAACATATAATTTATTAATTTAGGAAGGGTAGAAGATATGAGATTTGTAGTTCAGCGGGTAACGGAATCCAGCGTTTCCGTAGATGGAACTGTTATCGGAAAGATTGGGAAAGGGTTCATGGTGTTGATTGGGGTGTGCGAAGAGGATACCAAAGAGACTGCGGACAAACTGGTAAAGAAAATGACCGGGCTTAGAATCTTTGAGGATGAAAACGGAAAGACAAATCTATCTCTTGCGGATGTAGGAGGGGAACTGCTTCTGGTCTCGCAATTTACGCTGTACGCAAACTGTAAAAAAGGAAACCGGCCAAGTTTTACCGAGGCAGGTTCCCCGGATAAAGCAAATGCGCTTTATGAATACATTATCGCAAAATGCCATGAAATTGTTCCAGTGGTAGAGACAGGAAGTTTCGGAGCTGAAATGAAAGTAAGTCTGGTCAATGACGGCCCATTTACGATTGTGCTGGATTCAGAAAAGTTGTAATGGAGGTATGTTTCGAATTTTTTAAGTGTAAAACTCCCAGCCGGTAATTCATATGATGGTATTTAGGGTAACATCAAAAAAATGACTTGACTTATATTAATATTCTCCTTATAATAACAACGTATATTGAAGAGACGTTGAAGAGGAGTAGTAAGAAACAGATACTTTTCAGAGAACTGCCGGCCGGTGCAAGGCAGAAGGTGTTTATTTCCGAACTCGCCTTGGAGTTCTTCTGCCGAAGCGTGTTATGATATTTTATGGTAGTAAGCAGAAGCGGGTATTCCCGTTACAGAAGCAATGAGTGCATCCGGCAGTGTTTCTGCGGATGAATAAGAGTGGTACCACGGAAACCAAAGCCCTTTCGTCTCTTAAGTGAAGAAGGAGGGGCTTTTTTTATACTATTATATACAGAGCTGCTGTCATTGGCAGGTTTTCTGTATGCTATGGATGCAAGTTGAGTTCTATTTCACAATATCAGGAAAGGAAGGAAAAGGAAATGGCACAGAAAATTGTCTATAATCACAAGGCAATCGAAAAGAAGTGGCGGGAAAACTGGGAAAAGAATCCTGTAAATCCCAAGGAGGACGATTCCGGCAACAAGAAGCAGAAGTATTACTGCCTGGATATGTTCCCCTATCCGTCCGGAAACGGGCTGCATGTCGGACACTGGAGAGGCTATGTGATCTCTGATGTATGGAGCCGCTATAAGCTGCAGCAGGGATATTATATCGTGCATCCTATGGGGTGGGACGCGTTCGGACTTCCGGCGGAGAATTACGCGATCAAGATGGGGATCCATCCGGCGGTATCCACGGCGGAGAATGTAGCAAATATCAAAAAGCAGATCAACCAGATCGCGGCTCTTTATGACTGGGATATGGAGGTGAATACTACAGATCCGGGCTTTTATAAATGGACTCAGTGGATCTTTGTAAAAATGTTCAAGGAAGGTCTGGCATACGAGAAGGAATTTCCTATCAACTGGTGCCCTTCCTGTAAGACGGGCCTTGCCAACGAGGAAGTAGTCAACGGGAAATGTGAACGCTGCGGCGCGGAGGTGACGAAGAAAAACCTGCGTCAGTGGATGCTCAAGATCACTGCGTACGCGGATCGTCTGCTGAATGACCTGGACAAGCTGGACTGGCCGGAAAAGGTAAAAAAGATGCAGAGCGACTGGATCGGAAAATCCTATGGCGCGGAGGTAGATTTTCCGGTAGATGGCAGAGACGAGAAGATCACAGTCTATACGACACGTCCGGATACCCTCTACGGAGCGACTTTCATGGTACTGGCACCGGAGCATAAGCTGGCGGCGGCGCTTGCGACTCCGGAAACAAAAGAGGCAGTGGAAAAATATATTTATGATGCTTCTATGAAGTCCAATGTGGACCGGATGCAGGACAAGGAAAAGACGGGTGTATTTACCGGAAGCTATGCCGTCAATCCGTTGAACGGCGCTAAAATCCCGATCTGGCTGTCGGATTATGTACTGGCTGATTATGGTACAGGAGCGATCATGTGCGTACCTGCCCATGATGACCGGGACTTTGAATTTGCGAAAAAATTTGATATTCCGATCATTCAGGTTATTGCGAAGGATGGAAAAGAAATTGAAAATATGACCGAGGCTTATACGGAAGCGGCGGGGACGATGATCAATTCCGGCGAATGGAATGGTATGGAGTCTGCAGTACTGAAAAAGGAAGCGCCTCACATCATCGAAAAACGGGGAATCGGAAAAGCAACGGTGAACTTCAAGCTGCGTGACTGGGTATTCTCACGCCAGCGTTACTGGGGTGAACCAATCCCAATCATTCATTGTCCGGACTGCGGAAATGTGCCGGTGCCAGAGGAAGAACTGCCGCTTACCCTGCCGGAGGTGGAGTCTTATGAGCCTACCGGAACAGGGGAATCCCCGCTTGCGGGAATCGAGGAATGGGTGAACTGTACCTGTCCGGTCTGCGGTAAAGCAGCGAAAAGGGAGACCAATACGATGCCGCAGTGGGCTGGCTCTTCCTGGTACTTCCTGCGCTATGTGGACAATCATAATGACCGGGAACTGGTGTCCAGGGAAAAGGCGGATGAGATGCTTCCGGTAGATATGTATATCGGCGGTGTGGAGCATGCGGTACTGCACCTTCTTTACTCCAGGTTTTATACCAAGTTCCTGTATGATATCGGAGTAGTAGACTTTGATGAGCCCTTCCAGAAACTGTTCAACCAGGGGATGATCACCGGAAAGAACGGGATTAAGATGAGCAAATCCAAGGGAAATGTGGTATCTCCGGATGACCTGGTACGGGATTATGGCTGCGATTCCCTTCGAATGTACGAATTGTTTGTAGGACCTCCGGAGCTGGACGCGGAATGGGATGACAGAGGGATTGACGGTGTCAACCGTTATCTGAAGCGTCTCTGGAACCTGCTGCTGGACAGTAAGGACGCGAACGTTGAGCCTACGAAGGAAATGCTTAAGCTGCGCCATAAGATGATATATGATATCACCAGCCGTCTGGAAAGTTTCAGCCTGAATACGGTCATTTCCGGGTTTATGGAATATAACAACAAGTTTATAGAGCTGGCTAAGAAGACCGGGGGCATCGATAAGGAGACGTTGGAAGCGGTTGCGGTTCTTCTGTCGCCATTCGCACCACATTTTGCGGAGGAAATGTGGGAACAGCTAGGCCACAAAGAAAGCGTGTTCCGTGCAGGCTGGCCGGCCTATGATGAGGCGCAGATGAAGGAAGATGAGATCGAGATTCCGGTACAGGTCAATGGAAAGACAAAGGTTGTTGTATCGATTCCGGCGGACGCGGATAAGGACGCGGCGGTTGCGGCAGGAAAAGAGGCGCTGGGAGATAAGCTGAGCGGAAATATTATTAAGGAAATCTATGTTCCGGGCAAGATCATTAATATTGTAGCAAAATAAAACATTGTTGAGTTGTGAAATGACGTAGACGAAAAATGTCTGCGTCATTTTTTTGAGGACAAATGTCAGCACCATAGCATTGTTGGCTTAGAATATATTATTATTACAAAACAAGAACATTGGTTCGAAAAAATATTGCGATTATTAATCAGATATGTTATTATAAAGCAAGAACAAATGTTTTCACTGAATATTTCAGAGATAGAAACAGCAGGAATAGAAATGGAAAGATAGAGAGGTGAGGGTAATGCCGGAGAAGCTTCAGGCTCCGATGTCAATGTATGAGAAGCTTCAGATTTTATCTGACGCAGCGAAGTATGATGTGGCCTGTACATCCAGCGGAGTGGACCGCCAGGGGGATGGGACAGGGATGGGGAACTGCCGCGCGGCAGGGCTTTGCCACAGTTTTTCTTCGGATGGCAGGTGTATCTGCCTGCTGAAGATTTTATTTACGAATGAGTGTATTTATGACTGTAAGTATTGTATCAACCGTTCTTCGAATGATGTGGTGAGGACTTCTTTCACGCCGGAGGAGGTCTGTACGTTAACGATGGAATTCTACAGAAGGAATTATATAGAAGGGCTGTTTTTAAGCTCCGGTATTTTGAAAAGTCCGAACTATACCATGGAGCTGATCTACGCCACCTTATACAGGTTGAGGAAGGTGTGCAATTTTCAGGGTTATATCCATGTGAAAGCAATTCCGGGAACAGACGCGGAGCTGCTTAGCAGAGTCGGGTTCCTGGCAGACCGGATGAGTGTGAATCTGGAGCTTCCTACGGCGGAAGGGCTGCGCCTTTTGGCTCCCCATAAGAATCGGAAGAATATTTTGGCTCCTATGCGTATGGTACAGAATAAGATGCAGGAAAATAAGCAGGAAATCGTATTATACAAGAACGCGCCCAGGTTCGTACCGGCAGGGCAGAGCACGCAGATGATCATAGGGGCAACTCCTGAGACGGACTATCAGATTTTGAATGTAGCAGAGTCATTGTACCGGAAGTTTGGTTTAAAGCGGGTATTCTATTCTGCGTTTGTGGCTGTGAACGAAGACAAGGCATTGCCGGCCAGAAACGGGGAGGGACCGCCGCTTTTGCGGGAGCACCGGTTGTATCAGGCAGACTGGCTTCTCAGATTTTATCGTTTCGAGGCAAAGGAACTACTGGACGAAGAGCATCCGAACTTTAATATATTTTTAGACCCAAAATGTAATTGGGCGTTAAAGCATCTGGAGCAGTTTCCTGTGGAGGTGAACCGGGCGGATTATAATATGCTGCTTAGGGTTCCGGGAATCGGTGTGAAATCAGCCATGCGCATTGTAAAAGCCAGACAGATGGGAAATCTGAAGTTTGAAGACTTGAAGAAAATGGGGGTTGTACTGAAGCGTGCGTTGTATTTCCTGACCTGCAGCGGAAAGATGATGTATCGTACCAGACTGGATGAGGATTATATTACCCGTAATCTGCTCAATACAAAGGAACGGCTTCCGGATACGGTGGCAGGCATGACATATCGGCAGCTGTCTCTGTTTGACGATATGAATTATACGGACAGCCAGGCAGCACGGATGCTGCAGCTGTAGGAAAAATCTGCTTATGTGCAGGAGAACCCAAAGAGGAGAACTGCTCATACATTCATAAAATTCGTGTAACAGTACAGAGAAAAAATGTTGAGACGGGGGTAGGGGCCGTATGAAAAAAGTATATATTTGCAATGATACGATAACCGGGATCTTTTCCGCAATCTATGACGCCTGGAAGGAGAGCCGGGACAGGGAGGCCGGGATTGAATTGCGGGGGATGCTGGATACACAGTTGTTCTGTGAATATACGGAAGTAACAGAAGAAGAGCACAAGGCAATTGCTGTGGAAAAGCTGATCCGGAACCATCTGGGTTATAATACCTATTGGGATATTTATCATGCGCTTTTATCAGAGCATCCGAAAAAAGCGGAAGCCGTATTCCATGTCATGCAGGCCGCGCGGACGGTGAGGAACAGTAAAAGGATCATGGAGCATTTGTCCGATCCGGATGTGGCCTGCGTGTTCGAGCTGAGCAGAAGGGTCGCGAATGAAGCCCATCAGTTTATGGAATTTATCCGTTTCCGGGAACTGGAGAACGGAGTACTCTTTTCAGAGATCACACCCAAAAACAGGGTGCTGGCCTGTATCGCAGATCATTTTACGGATCGTTTCCCTCTGGAAAACTGGATGATCTATGATAAGACACATCAAGAGTTTATTGTGCATCGCCAAAAGCATTTATGGGTGCTTGTAAGCGGGGAATGCCTGAACCGGGAAGAAGCGGAAAAGATATCAAAAGCAGAAACCGAATTTGAAAAGCTGTGGCAGGGATTTTTCCAGTCTATCGCAATAAAGGAACGGGAGAATCCGACGTGTCAGAGAACCCATCTGCCGATCCATTTCCGGCAGGATATGACGGAATTTCTACCTGTCAGGAGTCGGTTAGTCTGAAAAGTGAGTTCCATTTGCGCTTTTCGAAAAATAGCATCATTGAAACAGGAAAACACTGCATTCACGCAAAAACTATTGTATAATCAGAGAAAGCGGATTAAGATAGAATCAACATCCGGAAGTAATTTATATCATTGATTACAGTACACCAGATGAAAATATATAGAGTGTGGTCTCGGAAACTAATAACATAAATTGAAAATCCGAGAAAAATATGAAAG
>CAZFXM010000018.1:0-74034 GCA_964523125.1 uncultured Clostridium sp.
AACGGAGAGGGTGGGATTCGAACCCACGCGCCCTTGCGGACAAACGGTTTTCAAGACCGCCTCGTTATGACCACTTCGATACCTCTCCATATCACATTTTTATACCGCTCTGAACTCAAGCATTTTGTATTTTATCACAGATAATTTTACTCGTCAACCACTATTTTTTATTTTTCCTATTTTCTCATGTAAAACGTATTTCTCTTTAACAATTTAGGGTTGTCCACCCATACACGTAGAATATCTTGACAATATCGAGTATCGATAGTATGCTAAAGCTATAATTATCGATACTCGATATCCGGAGGGAGGGGTACTCTATTATGAAGAAACGAAGAAGCATCAATACTTTCTGTTACAGGGACTGCGACGCGTTTGCCGAATTTCTGCACAGTCAGTCATTACAGGGATGGCATTTTAAAGAATTCCGACTCGGGCTGCTTTTTGAGAAAGGAGAGCCTGCCGATATATTTTATGCGGTAGAAGTATTTCCAAAAGGCACCGAGATGGATACCCGGCCGGAACGAGATACGGAAGAATATGCAGAGTACTGTGAGGCCGCCGGGTGGAGGCTCAGATCAAGGTTATACGGGAAAAATTTGCAGCCACACAGGTAGAAAAATTCAGGTGAAAAAATGGCAAGAGAAGCATTTCAGACATTGACAGAGCCCATGTACTATATCCTTCTGGCATTGACAGAGGAATGCTGCGGCGTAGACATTATGAATAAGGTAGAAAACCTGTCCGGAGGCAGGATCCGGGTCGGTCCCGGCACTTTGTATGCCATGCTGGCCCGGTTTGAAGAGAATAAAATCATTCGGCTGACCGCGGAGGAAGGACGAAGAAAGTCCTACATTATTACAGACGCGGGTATCCGGATGCTGGCAAAGGAATACGCGCGTCTGAAAACGATGGTAAAAGACGGGGCTTCTATATTAGAAGATGTCTGATATATTCACAAAAAAGAGACGGCACTATACACGACATAAATGCCAAGCAATATAAGCCCTTGCAAACGTGAGGACTTTTTCCGTACCAGGATCGGAACCAACAGGACAGCCATTACAGCGATCGCAAGCGGGATATCCACCGTAACTGTCTGGCGTTCCAATGGGATTCCTTGTACTGTGGCCGGTATCCCGATGACCAGCAGGAGATTTAGGATATTTGCACCGATCACATTTCCAAGTCCTACATTACCATACCCCTTGACCAGGGACACCAGGGATGTAACCAGCTCCGGCAGAGACGTTCCCAACGCGATAAATGTAACCGCGATGACCCGTTCCGGAACTCCCAGTGTCTGCGCGATCAGGATCCCGTTATCTACCAGCAGATTCGCTCCCACATAAAGCAGTGCCGCACAGACCGCCAGGATCAAAAGCTGTATGGGGATAGAAACGTCCTCCCCGCCTTCGGCCTCTTCTTCACTATCCTCATCTGAAGAAAGCCTGACATTCAGACAGGCATACAGCACAAAGGAGGCCAGAAGCAGAATTCCCGCCGGCCGGTCATAATTCCCCTTAATCAATCCGTATGCTTCCACGGCTCCAGCCACGAGGAAGAAAAAGCAGCTTCTCCATGCAAGAGAGGAAGCTCCCACCTTTTTGGCGGGGCGGATCGACTGGCTGAGTCCGGCGATCAAAGCCGTATTACATATGATAGAACCAAACGCGTTTCCGGCAGCGATCGCGGCGGAGCCATCAAACGCTGCCGTTGTGGAGACCAAAATCTCCGGCAGGGTCGTGCCAAGACTAACGATCGTAGCCCCTACCACGATCTGTGGAATCTTCATCTTTCTCGCGATCGCCACGGCCGCGTCCACAAGGCGGTCTCCTCCTGCACAGATCAGAACCAATCCCAGCATGAATAATAATATCGTAGAAATCAAGCCTTTCTCCCCCTTTTATCATTTTGGACGGCTAACGAACTAATACCATCATTTTACGATCCCCACCAGATCCCGGAAATGTCCTGCCTGATGCTGCCTCATATAGTTTTCAATTCCTTCCGCTACTTCGATCGTTGTCATTGGATTATAAAAGTTCGCTGTCCCGATGGATACCGCGGACGCACCCGCCAGGATAAATTCCAACGCGTCCTCCGCGCAGCTGATCCCACCCATCCCGATCAGCGGGACCTTGACGGCATTCGCAACCTGATATACCATGCGGACCGCGATCGGCTTGATCGCAGGTCCGGATACCCCTCCGGTCTTATTTGCCACCGCAAAGGTCTGGCGGTGGATATCAATCTTCATACCGGTCAGGGTATTGATCAATGAAATCACATCCGCCCCTCCGGCTTCTACGGCCTTTGCCATCTCCGCGATATCTGTCACATTGGGACTTAGCTTCATGATGACAGGCTGCTTCGCGTGCTTCTTCACTTCTCTTGTGATATTCTCCGCCGCTTTCGGATTCTGCCCGAAAGCAATCCCACCTTCTTTTACATTGGGACAGGAAATATTGATCTCCAGCAGGTCCACCGGCTCATCTGATAGCCGTTCCACCACTTCCAGATAATCTTCGATGGTTTTTCCACAGACATTTACGATGATCTTTGTATCAAATTGTCTCAAAAACGTGATATCCCGTCGGCAAAATACGTCAATCCCCGGATTTTGCAGGCCGATAGCATTCATCATCCCTCCATAGGTCTCTGCGATACGTGGGGCTGGGTTCCCAGGCCAGGGTACATTTGCCACGCCTTTAGTTACCACAGCGCCCAGCCGGTTCAGATCCACAAATTCGCTGTATTCTTCCCCTGAGCCAAAGGTTCCGGAAGCTGTCATGACCGGATTTTTCAGTTCTACACCGGCCAGATCGACGGTCGTATCCAGATTGGGTTCCCCATTGCCTGCCGGCATATTTTTCTTTTCCTTGGCAGAATTTATCATACTGTTCATCAGATCTCCACCTCCGTACTTAAAAATACCGGCCCATCCTTGCAGACCCGCTTATTATGCACCTGGCTATGCCCGTCTATCTCTACGGACTGGCAGACACAGGCAAGGCAGGCTCCGATTCCGCATGCCATCCGTTCTTCCATGGAAATGTAGCATAAAATGTTGTTGTCATTTGCATATTTCTTGACTGCCCGCAGCATCGGCGCCGGTCCGCAGGCGTAGATCACGTCCGCCGAGAGCCTGTTTGCCGCAATAGCATCCAGCACATTTCCACAGGTACCGGCACTGCCGTCCTCTGTGGCAATATATAGTTTTCCGTTCGTTTTGAATTCCTCTGTCAGAAATTGTTCATCCCGATAGCCCATCACCAGCTGCTTTTCCGCGTCCAGCTGCTTTGCCAGCTCCAACATGGGAGGCACGCCGATCCCGCCGCCGATCAGAAAGACCTTTTTCCCCTTTCCCGGCTCCAATGGAAATCCATTTCCCAAAGGTCCCAGGATATCCACGGAATCTCCCGGCTGTAAATGAGAAAACTGTTCCGTTCCTGTACCCGGTCCTGTCACACGGTATACCACCCTGAGCCGATTTTTCTCCCTGTCGATCTCACAGAGGCTGATCGGCCTGGGAAGCAGCTTGCTTTTATCCTCCGTATACATGGATATAAACTGCCCCGGTACCGCAAGTCCGGCAATATCCTCTGTCCGAAGCCACATGCTATAGATGTCCCCGGCAATACACTCCTGAGATACAACAACTGCCTTTTCCTTTCGTTTACAAGACATGATCATTCTCCTTTGATTCTCTTTAGTTTAACGCGTTCCGGATATCCGCTTTCATAGCCTCTACCGCCGCGCGGGACGCCTCTCCGAAATGCTCCGCTCCAAAGTGT
The DNA here is from genome assembly GCA_964523125.1 of uncultured Clostridium sp. GTDB lineage: Bacteria > Bacillota > Clostridia > Lachnospirales > Lachnospiraceae > Schaedlerella. The sequence goes on from CAZFXM010000018.1 coordinate 3,798, forward strand.
GCGTATGCCTCCTGCTTATAAGCGGCAATGATTCCTCTGGAGGAATTTACAATGGCCCCAAGCCCGTCTTCATTAAAGAAATGTACCAGGTCCTTACCCTGTCCGCCCTGCGCGCCGTATCCAGGCACCAGGATATAAGCCTTCGGCATGATCTTGCGCATGGCTTTTCCAATCTCCGGATAGGTAGCTCCGACTACCGCGCCGATGTAACTATAGTCCTCTCCCATGCACTGTGCTCCCCACTGGGCAACCTTTTCCCCTACATGTTCATATAACGGACGTCCGTCAATACACTGATCCTGGAATTCCCCGCTGGATGGATTGGAAGTCTTCACGAGTACAAAGATCCCCTTCTTTTCTTCCTGGCAGACTTTAATAAATGGATTCACGCCGTCAGAACCCAGGTACGGGTTGACTGTCGCGAAATCTTCATCAAAGGGAACATATTCCCTGCTTCCCACCTGGACCTTCCCCAGATGCCCGACAGCATATGCAGCAGAGGTCGAACCGATATCGCCGCGCTTTACGTCTCCGATGACTACAAGATCTTTGGACTTACAGTAATCTACCGTCTTTTTAAATGCCGCAAGTCCCGGCACGCCGAACTGTTCATACATGGCAATCTGGGGCTTCACCGCCGGAACCAGGTCATAGACATGATCCACGATCTCCTTATTAAACTGCCAGATCGCCTCTGCCGCGCCTTCCAGTGTCTCCCCATATTCCGCGAATGCCTTTTTCTGCACATGCTCCGGCACATAAGACAGCATCGGATCCAGACCTACAACGATAGGTGCCTCTGTTTTTTTGATCTTCTCGATCAATTTGTTTATCATATATTTTTCCTCCTTTTAATCGGTATCGGCACGCGCCGCTTCGCGTCACCTGCCATGTCGTCGGAAGGCATTTTAAAAATGCTTCGCATTTGCCTTCCTCCTATATATGAAAATTCTTTCCCATCTCTTCTTTAAATTCTTTCCCCTTAAAAAGTATCAGCCCCGCAACGAACAGCAGACAGAATCCTGCTCCCAAGAGGCTTGGAAGCTTCAGCGTGACCGTCCCTGCCAGAACCAGTATCAGTGGAAGCAGGAAGCCATATCCTGCCGCCATGACCAGATAGATCATACATTCCCGCAGGGGATACTTTTGCATATAAGAAATCACCAGCATGGAGAATAGCACCCCGATACTGAGGATTGGCAGCACAAAATCCACTGACCACCTGTGCCAGCCCGTCAGCACATCCCACAGGATACATCCCACCGTCACCAGTACCAGCTGCCACATCGTATTCTTCAGCAGGTTATGCCTTTTAAAAAATCCGATGGTAGACGCCAGCCACATGCTGGCAATGCCTCCTGCCGTAAACAAGGTCCATGGCACTTCCGGACGGTGGTTCCAATGTAAGGCAAACATGAGGATCACGGCCGCCAGACACAACAGGGAAAATCCCTTATAAACTTTCATTTCCAGTTCACTGGGCACATCCGGCTCCGGAAAATCCGGCTCCACCTTCTCCGCGTGGATTCCCTGCTCCCGCAGGATCCGGTAAAAGTTACGCTGGATATTCTCTGTGTCAAATCTGGATGTAAATCCCAGGGACAGCTTGTCCCCAAAGGAACAAATGCACAGCTCCAGCTTTGGCGTGCTGGTATAAATGCCAAATCGATCGATATAGTCTACATACTCTTCCGGCATGGACACCGCACTCATGTTGGAAAAAACAGCCGTCACATTTTTCTCCGCGATCTTGGCTCCTGCCTGAATACACAGATTCTTCAATTCCAACGGAGCCAGACGCAGAACCGGATTCATTTCCAATGCAAGCAGTTCGCTCATGTGGGTTTCCATCTTTTCTTTGGTCAGTTCCTCTTTAAAGTGCTGCCGCACCTGCTCCAGGACTGTTTCAAAGGAACCGTCCCAGTCCTGAAAATGAAATCCCGGCTCGATCCATCCGAAAAAGTTGAGCATAGAGTCGGAAGGAAAGAACTTCCGCAGGTTCACCGGAACCATCAATACCACCGGCCGCTTTTCCTGCTGCCGGGACATTTCTTCGTGAATGGCAACAAGCAGCGCCGCGGTCAAAAATACGGTCATGGATACTCCCAGCCCTCGGGAACGCTCCAGCATTTCCTTTACCGAAAGAACCCTCTCCTCCACCCGGAGCTGTCCGTTTTCCTTCCCTTGCTTTTTCAACTGATACGCATGTGCTTTTGGCTTCTTCGGCTTCCGCGCCTCTTTGGAATAATATTTCACAAAACTATCATTTTCCTGATCCTGGACCGTCATATCCTCCGGATGCAGAGACACGTCCGCAAGACCTTCTCCCTGATGTGCCAAAAACAAGTAATTCTTTACCAGCTCCTTTAAAAATTCCGTCGCGCCGGTGCCATCTGTGAGCACATGAAATACTTCAAAATTAATCCTCTTTTTATAATAAGTAACTTCAAACAGCAGAGACTTTTTGTCCCGGATATACAGCCGGCTGCATGGCTCCCGGTATTCCTCCCTGACCACCGGACGGATATTGCTTTTTTCCAGATAATGCCAGAACAGTCCTTTGCGCAGCACGGACAAAAACAAGGGGTATGTCTCCAGGGTCCGATCCAGCGCCTCTTCAAGCAGCTTTGGCCGTACTTCTTCCTTCAGCTCACAGTAAAAACGGAACACTCTGGTATTCTGCTTATTGCTTGCCGCCGAAAACAGCTTTGCCGCATTGTCCAGACGCCTCCAGTGTCCCCATTTCTGCTTCACCGTCATTCCCCCTTAAAAATTCATTGATATACCGGAAACTCTCCTGCACATGGAGGTGTTTGATCCCCAGCGCGAAAAATCCATGCAGCGCGCCCTCGATACGCTTCACCTGCACCCGGTTCCCTGCTTTGGCAAGCCGTTTTCCGTATGCTTCCCCTTCATCCCGGAGCGGGTCGTACTCTGCTGTCAGGATCAGTGTATCCGGCTGATCCGCCAGATTTTCCGCCAGATATGGGGCAAAATAGGGATTCTGTCTGTCCGCCTCACTTCCGGCATATAGTTCTATATAATCCCGCATTTTTCCTGCGGTCAGCAGGTAATCTGTCCCATTTTCCTGAACCGACGGAAATGGAGAATTCTCCGAATAATCGTTGTAGGTAGCCGGATAGATCAGGATCTGCCGGCGGGGCATAAATTCTCCCCGGTCCCTTGCCAGCAGCGAAAGTGCCGCCGCCAGATTGCCTCCCGCGCTGTCCCCGATCAGTGTGATATCCTCCGGATCCACATTCAGAAGGAACTGCCGGGAAAAAATCGCCTTCGCCGCCGCATAGCAATCCTCCAATCCTGCCGGGAACTTATGCTCCGGTGCCAGACGGTATTCTACCGCTACCACAAAATGGTTGGTGGCATTTGCCATACGGGCGCAGATTCTCTCGTAATTGTCAATACTTTCCGTCACCCAGCCGCCCCCATGCAGAAAAAGCAGTATCTTCCCCTGGCCTGCCTGGTTCTTTTCATAGGCACGTTCATTCGGGAAAAAGATCCGTACCGGAACCTCATAGGACTGGTTATATATTTTCTGGTCGATGGTTCTGTAAAAAATCTTCATCGGGTCCAGCTTTTTCAAGTCTGCCAGATGGCGGGAAGCCTCCACCTCAATGCCGTCAAAGGATAATGCTTTCAGTACCATTTTTGCCGCGTTATTAATCATATTATACCTCTCTGTTCCGAATCACATGCTTTCCCAATTATAACGAGAGTTCCGGATATTGTAAAGCTTCATCATATTTTATATAAAATCATCGAACCCGTCAGCAAAATCATCTATTTCATCGAGTCCGTCTCCGAACGGAAATTCTTCAAATTCTTTCATGAGTTCCCGATCCACCTCATCCTCATATTTTTTCAAGGATTTCTTCATCTGCTTCGCGGTCTTTTTATCTCCTTTTTCTTCATAGAGCTTTACGGCCGCCCTGTAGAGTATTTCATTTTCTTCCGTACATTCGTCACCCTTTGAAATATACTTTTCTACGATCTGCTCCGCCTGCGTATAATCCTTTGCCTTGATCTTCGCGTAAATCAGCGCTGTTGCCGAAAGCTCTGCCTCCGGCTCTTCCTTATACCATGCCTCACAAAACTCAACCGCCTCTTCTACTTTCCCCTGTTCTTCCAGCGCGGATGCCATATCAAAGCGGAAATCCGCGGAAGACTGCTCCTCCCACGCAAATAAACCGATGATCTTTTCACATACTTCATATTGCTTTTCATACAGCTTGTGTATAGCCAATTCATCCATATAATCCGTTATCCATTCGTCCACACAGTATCTGAAGCCTGTCATCTCATCCACCTGATAATATTCCTTCGCGAAATCAGGGGTCTTGCTTCGTTCCTCCTCAATCACCTTTACCAATGTATCAAATGTCTGATGCCAGATCGATTTATCCGCGTTCGCGCTAAGCATGTCACCATAACATTCCTCTGTTAAACGTTCAAATTTTTTCCATAGCTTGTTCATGGTATACTCCCTTCATTTTCTCCTGTGGATTATCTGTTCTAAATCTTCATTTTCTAATTATAACAGAAGTTTCCGTAGAATCCTATGATTTCTTTTACAGAATTTTTATAAGAAAAATAGCCCGCCCCATGGGGCTTGCCCCGAAACAGTGACAGGGTCTAAAAGATTTGCGCCGTGGAAATGTGGATAACAGGCTATGGGGAAACATCAAAATCTTTATTAATATGTTGACAGCCTAACAGTTGTTAGATATAATGCTATCTAACAACTGTTAGGGAGAAAAAGAATGAATGATACAAAGCAAAGAATATTGAATGTTGCCTTAGATTTATTTTCTCAAAAGGGTTTTTATGCTGTTTCTATTAGAGACATTTGTAAAGTTGTAGACATCAAGGAAAGTTCTGTCTACTATCATTTCAAAAATAAGCAGAGTATTTTCGATGAACTATTGCGGCATTTTGAAGCGAAGGCAAATGATTTGATGTTTCAGTTGGAACAGGCATTAGCGGTTACGCCGGAAACTATTGAAGAAGATTTATTTGAAAAGACTTGCGATTGCTTTTTTGAGAAGTATCTAATGGATGAATATTGCAATAAAATTATGAGATTACTTTCATTTGAACATTTCAGCAATTATGAAATACAAAAAATATATGATTATTGGATATTTGATAAACCATTAAATTTCCAAGAAAAGGTATTTTCCCTGTTAATGTCAATAGGAATTATCAAGCAGACAAATAGCAAGTATTTAGCAATAAAATTTTATTCGCCAATTTTTCTATTTATGCAGCGATGGCTTTTTTGTGGAACACTTACAGATGAGTGTAAACAAATTTTTCGGGAAAACGCGTATAAGCATATAAGCAGCTTTTTTAATGAAATGGAGGATAAATAGTATGGCAAATGTACTAATTATTGGTGCTAATCAAGGGATTGGTTATTATCTTATAGAAAGATTATTGGAGTTGGAGAATACAGTAACGGTATTAGATGTTCAGATTAGTGCTATTGAGATACTAAAAGAAAAATATCAAAAAACAGTCTTGCCAATCGTTGCAGATGCACGGAACTTTTCCAGTATTGAGAATGGCGTATGTTGTGCAATCGAACATTTTGGAGATATTGATATTGCAATACACAATGCCTGTTTATGCACCTTTGAAAGCGAGCGTGACACAGGATATGAGGTATATCAAAATGTAATGGACGTAAATTATTTTGGAGCATTGAGATTAATAAAGACAGTTCTTCCGCATATGCGAAAAGCAAAAAAGGGGCGTGTCATATTTACAAGTTCGGGTGTCGGCGTTACTGGATTTGCAAATATTTCCCCATATGCTGCTTCAAAAGGAGCAATAGAATCATTGGCTAAGTGTTTGCAAATAGAAAATGAGGAATACGGAATTTCTTTTCATTTGTTCCACCCGCCCTTGACAAATACAAAATCAGCGTCAGGGATTTCAGTTCCAAAAGAATTTAAGGCGGAAGCAAAAAAAGTGGGCTATGGATTGGCAAATAATATTTGGTCAAAGAGGTTTGTGATTTGCCATTCTGCAAGTCAGGCAGCACAAATGAAGTTTTCTTATCGGCATCCTCTTTTCATAGGAAAAATGATGACCAAGGCAACAAAGAGGGCACTCAAAATAGAAAAAAATAAGACACCTTATTGACTTTTTTATGTGGCAATGGTAGGATAAACAGACAGGAGCGTGAGATCAACTATGGACTATAAAAAAGAGCTTCACGATTTGTTTCTGATGCAGCAAGCGTATGGAACCTTATTTTCCCTCATAAATAAACTGCAGATTACTGGAGATACTTATTTTGACGGTCTTACATCACGTCAATTTATGACAATCGTTGCAATATTACATTTAGCAGAAGAAGAAACAACCATAAACAATATCGCGCGCAAATTGGGAACAAGTAAACAAAATGCAAATCGTATGGTTTCCAGTATTGAGAAATTGGGATATATTGAGATTGTTCCCAGCCCAAAAGACAAACGAGCTACCAATGTTCGTTTTACAGACATTGGAAAACAAAAAATAATTGAATGTTCTCAATATGCTGTCGATTTTATGGCAGACATATTCAGGCATTTCTCAACGGAAGAAATTGAAACTTTATGGAATTTATTGCGTAAGCTGTATGAATTTGACGGGAGCCATCAAGACGGGTTTGAAGAAAATGGTTTACCGCTCACGTCTGATACCGGATTAGGCGAAAGCATTTTACAGCATTTCGTACAGAAAAGAAAGTCTTTAGAATAGGACAGCAAAACGGCTGTCTTATTTTTTTGCCGCTCATTTAGACACCATTGCCAATTTTTTACGACCACTTATCCGCAGAAGAAAATTTACGTCTGCACCTTGAATATATGCAAGTACCGGCAGCTATTGAAAATATACAGGCGGCATTGCATAAAGTCGGGCTTCATGGAGTAGGCACACGATCTGTTGACAAATTTTCATTAGGAATGAAACAACGCTTAGGGATACTTTCATTAAGTGAAATACAAAATGCTTTTCCTGCTGGTTTAGAAGAATACTTTTTTGAAGCTATGAACGGAGGTAAAATCTGATGAAACATTTCATACAGTTAGAGTTAAGAAAAGTGAATATTCGTCCATACCTTTACTCTGGGATAATGATCGTGTTATGTATGTTGGGGCTGCTTTATACCTTTGCTATGATCGCCTATTTAGGCGGAGACCATGATGCTGCTGAATTTTCCAGCTATCATAACATTTGGGTACTGGTAAACGCTTTGCAGACAGCGGCATATTCCGTTTTAACTGCTGTAATGTTTTCAACCTTTCTGTTGAAAGATTATTCGGGCAAAAATGCTGTTCTAATATATTCTTACCCGGTAGAACGTAAAAAACTTCTTAATTGCAAAATTACTTTGGTGTGGCTATTGGCAGCATTTTTTATGATATGCGGAACTGTCGTAATGTACGTTATTTTTTCATTATCAGAAAAGCTGTTCCCATTAGTACCCAATCATCTATCTGTTACATTGTGCGTAAAAGTTTTTTCTGATACTATGCTTTGTCTGTTTCTTTCTTTATTTATTGGAATTATTTCTGTAAGAATTGGGTTTGCAAAAAAATCTATACAGACAACGATCATTTCGTCTGTTATTATATGTGCCTGTACAGCAAATGTAATATCAACCATGAGCAATTCCTACATTCCTGTTATTGTGTTGTTTTGTGTAGTAATGCTTTTGGCATTTATCTCTTATAGAGGGCTTAAAACCAAAGTTGAAAATGCAGAAGTATAAAACTTTTCTTAAAGAATTTATACAAGGCGGTTTTGAAATAATCAAAGCCGCCGTTTCTTTTTATCTTCTCAGGGAATGACTGTCTATGCGCAAGCTCCGCACAGTTCAGCCAGAGCTGGAAGGTAGCCGGCCGTATCCAGAAATGAATTCGCGATTCCGATAAAGAATACCACATAATTCCTTTTTGAAGTTACCGCTGATTTATTCATAACGGATTCCAAGTACTTCCTTCATGTGCTCGATGGGCATTTCTTTTCCTGTCCAAAGCTTAAATGCTGCCGCGCCCTGGAACAGCATCATACCAAAGCCGTTCATGTTCTTGCAGCCCACTTCCTTTGCCATACGCAAAAGCTCTGTCTCTGCCGGGGCATATACGGTATCCGTCACGATCAGGTCCGGTCTTAAGAAGGATTTGTCCGGAATAACCGCATTGCCTTCCAGAGGCTTCATACCTACGCCGGTAGCATTCGCGAAAAGATAGGAGTCCTCAATCTCACGTCTTAGCGCGTCCAGGTCTGCCAGGTCATAAAGAGTTGCCTTGCAATTTGTCTTTGTATTGATCTTCTCTACGGTCTCCAATGCCGTATCCCAGAATTTGTCCTTCACATTGAAGATCGACATTTCCTTTACACCGTCCAGCGCCACCTGGATCTGGATCGCGGTTGCCGCCCCGCCTGCTCCGGCGATGGTCATTTTCTTTCCGATCACGTCAATATCATAATCCTTCAATGACTGCATATAACCAATCCCGTCCGTGATATGTCCGATCAGCTTTCCATTATCATTTACAATCGTATTGACCGCTCCACTAAGCTCGGCCGCCGGTGACAGTTCATCCAGATATTTATGTACCACCGTTTTATTTGGCATGGATACGTTGGAGCCAACCATTTTTAGCGCCCGAAGTCCCTTTATTGCATCCTCCAGGGTACTGTTATCCACCTCAAACGCAAGATACGCGTAATCCAGTCCGAGGTATGCAAAAGCCTCGTTGTGCATTGCCGGTGAGCTGGAATGTCTGATCGGGTATGCCATTAATCCTATTAATTCTGTGTGTCCTGTAATTCTCTCTGCCATGATTTTAATCTCCTTTTTCTACTCTTTTTTCATCTGATGTCTGATTCCCGTTTAGAATCTTTGATTGTTGTTTCTTTTGTCTTGTTTATTTTTTTATTCTTGCCTTCCATCCATTTCACCCCTATCCCGAAGCAGGAAATGATCATCATCACCTCCCCGGAGCACCCGCTGGCCGGTGGGGAAAGCGTACCCTTCGAGGTGCTGGAAAAGTACCCTGTCATCGGATATGACCACAATTCCGGACTTGGGATGTATACGAAGAAATTATACCGACAGCACCACGTCACACCTTCCCTTGTCATTGACTGTCCGGATAAATACTCCATTGCCGCGCTGGTCGCGGAAGAGTTTCATACCGGGCATGTATGAGTTTTGTTTGAGTTATATTATAATGTCAGAGCAAACATAGCACAAATATATCTTATATTAAAAATCAATAGTTTAAATGTATGGATCTATCACATCTCAAAAAGACCATTTGCATGCAATTTATCGCAACGCAAATGAGCTATCGGATCAGCAACCCATAGCTGGAAATTTTTTGTCACAAAAAATAGGAACCGCCGGCTTCAGAACCGGCAGTCCCTCATTTTTTTACACATTATCACACAGGATCGTTATTCCTGCTCCCTATTTATAGCAATTGGTTTTTACGCCTGTACACTTCACAGCATCGCCTTTCTAATGCCGGAAAGAGCATGATACAAAGTATAGATAGAAGGAAGGATCAGGCTGAAATAAACGATTGCCACGATCATACCAAAGATTTTCACCCCTAAAACCGCGTTGCCAGCCAGAAGGCAGATTACTACTGCCACGCAATATATTCCTTCTATGCCGAAGCACAGCAGCAATATCCTCTTTTTAGACAGCTTCTCATATCCCATTGACGCGAAGATCTGAGTAATACCCAGAAGTAATGCCAGCATATAGAGCCCGCAGGCCGCTAAGTTTTTCATACGATACATTTCATACAGGCCGTCAAGTGAACCGATCATGGCAATCACTCCGCAAAATATACCACGCTTAAAGTTCATACTGCCGCCCTTCTCACAGGGCAATGTCAGCTTGATCTTGTAGAACATTTTTCTTATACTTGTATTTTATCATTGCGGCATTTTTTATACAATAAAAATTTAATTTCTCGCTTTTATTCTGAATCTACATGTTACAGGGCACGCCTGGTACAAAGGTGTGACCTGTAACATCTACATTTATAAAAAGGGCGTCTTTACTTATCTGTCTAAAAACAATGTCCTCATCTTGATAACCAAGAATTACTACTGTACCTGATTCTTTCTCATAAACCAGATTCCTTTCTGATAAGCCAGCTTCAGAGATCAATTTATAAGTAACGCCTCCTGTGCCGGAATCTGACGGGAGCTCTTCAAAGCTTCCCTTTTCCAACACTTCGAACTGCTTGTAAATCGTATATTGACCGTTCTTCTGAAGGACAAGATACAAATTATCCGTAAACGGTTCATCTCCGGTACAGTAGGTTCCCCAAAACTGATGTGTCCTCAAAACAAAATGCACTATAAAAAAGGCCATAAGCAAGAAAAACAATATGATCGTAATAAACATAAATCGTCTTCTGACACTATTCACCAAGACGTCCCCTTCCTAATATGAGCAAGCCAGTGTAGCGAGTCTCTTTGTCTCAAAAATCCATTTACACTTTTCTGGCAGAAGCCGTTACTGAGTAAGTAATCGGTACTGTTCCCGCATTATCTACCTCCCAATTTTCTGTACCTACAGGAGCTCTGTAAACAATATATGATCTAAGTTCCATTACTTTGCTAACATACAATTTATAATATGCTGTTGTTGTAGGTGCCGACACCCATACTCCGGAATCTCCTTTTTGTCCGAGGTTTACACTAACAGATACTATATTAAAAGGTGCCGGTAATGACAAACTGACGCTTCCACTTACAGTTGGCCCTCCCACATCTGAAAACCAAAAGCCACCACCTGTTGGAAATTTATATCCACCTGCCACCTGATTTCCTGCATAGCCACTCAGCGTAGTATAGGAATATGGCAGATATTCTGTTTTATAACGATATTTGGGACCATATGGAGTTGCTGTGTGTGCTTGAATATCTTCCATGACCCTTTCAAATTCCGCGTCTCTTTCCTCCTGAGTTGTAGTCAATATTACTTCCTTTGAAATTGGCTGTTTTTCTGTACCGTTGTCAGACGCATATGCTGACATTGAAATGCTTAACATAAAAGCTATTGATAAACAAATTGATCCCACACGTTTAAATTTTTTCATTTGCTACCTCCTCGTAATTTTTAATATTTTTGCGCTGTCTGTTTTCGAAAACTTACTTAGCATCTATCTAAAAGTATAACAGATTTTTTTTCACTTTTTTCATTAGACCGCAATTCTCTCATTTTTGACCGTAATCAGTTATTGCAATTCCAGAATCTCCGGCAATTCTTCATCTAATTCTTTCAAAAGATAATAGCCAATCCCGGCAACCCCATTCATAAATCCAGGCGCATAATATTCTTGTAAAATGAACTCCGGCTTTTCTTTTTCCCATCTCATAATTTGCCCGTAGAGCTCTGATCTCGCCCGATCTATTACATCTCCGTCAAAATATTCCTGTAGTTTCTTTAATATCTGATAATTTCCCAATGTTCCATGGCATACACACATCTCTTTTCTCCAAAAATATTTTTCAAGTGTAGGAATTGCCCTCTTAATATCTTTCTTCAAACGGCAGCGCAGACTGGCAGCATCTTCATTCACGTCACTGTCCAATGCCTCTATCATCAGTTTTCTAGCCAGCGCGATCCCGCCCGCGCCATGGCACCAGGCCATTTCCTGTTCACCGATATGCTCTTGTTCCCCAGACTCTTTCCGAAGGTCTTTCCAGTCATGAATAGCTTCCTCATACATACTGTCCTCATAATCCAATCCTTGCAGGCATATATCATGGAAACTCTTCTGTCCCGTCTTTTGGTATAGTCTGCTCAATGAGAGTAAAATTCCGCTGTTTCCATGAGCCATACCGCACAATGGCATCTTTTCCGCGCCTCTCCATCCAATTCCATGTTCCATTTTTTCCGCATGTCCGCATAAAATTTCCCCTGCTAACTGCGCTGCCTGCAAATATTCCTCGTTGCCTGTGATATCGTATAGTTTTAACAAAACAATAATTCCACCTGCATTTCCTCCAAGCAGATCAAAGCTTTGATCTTTCTGAATCAACAGCAATGATTTCTTTGCGTGAATTTCCGCAAGCCGTAGATATGCCTTCTCTTTCTTGATTTCATACAACAGCAAATATGCAAATACAATAGAAAATTCTCCATCAAACATCCCGGTTCTTCCCATATTTTCTAATGTATCCTGCGATTTATTTTCAGATACGGTCAGATTTTCCGTATATTCTTTTAACTGCATAAAAAGCCGATCCGCTACATTTTTTCCTGAATGAAGCTGTTCTTTATCATGTATACTTTTCTTCTGAAATCTTACTTTTTCCAGTGAATACAAAAACACAATAATTCCAGAAATTCCTTCATAAAAATAGTGTGTTACCTTGCGGATTTTACTCCTGCATTGTTCTGACAGATCTATACTTAGAACCTGTAGATTCCTTTCCTCATCTTCATATACATTTTCTATAATAAGTTCTGAAATTTTCTCACAGATAGAAAATATTTTTTCCTGTGATATCTGTTTGTTTATCTCCCTCTTCTGAGAATCCATCTTTTCTCGTTCAGAATCAATCATATCCTTTCCCATCTTTCCCGCAATCGTAAGAGAAAGCTCTATGAGCCGTATTTGAAATCTCTCATCTTCTGGGCCTAATCTCAAAAGTCTTTCCTGAACCGCCTGTCTGGGAGTATACATAAAATAATTCGGAATGCAGATATACTTTTCACACATTAAATGCTTCCCTTTATTGTAAAAATAGGGAATATCTCCACAAAGAATAGATTCCACTTCACATTCGACTAACCGCTGATCCCGCGGCTTCCCAATCATTCCGACCGTACGCGCGAACACTTCCCTGTCTCCCCCATCTGCCAGCAGATCCGGATAGAAGGAACTGTTCAGCAACGCAGCGTATTTCATCGTATCCGAAACCACCTGACGGCTTGTGCGGGCTTCTACTTGATCTAAAATATCCTTTTGAAGTACCGGGTTGTCTTTTACGTATTGATATGCCTTTTGGAAACCACTCAGCAAGTCTTTTATATATTGCGCTGCTTCTACAGGGCGGCCCTTATATTTCACTCTATTCTGTGTATGGTTCATAATCCCCTGGCAGTATTCCATCCGCATCTTCGAACTATATGCATTCCGGATAACCGGTATCCGCATCTTACTTTTTCTTCCGCCTTCTCCGCTCAGGGCTCCAACCTCATTTCCAATTTTATTGCTGCCTGGCAGATAGGTAGGCAAAATTCCTGATTTCAGCACCGAATTGAAAATCTCATTCTGGCCTGCTTTTTGGCTCTGTAGATGAATCAATGTTTCCAAATCTATCAAAACCGGATATTCCCCTCTTGCGATCATATTTTCGCAATGCAGATCACTGGTACCGAAGAGATATGCAAGAAAAATCTGAATCCCAGTTCTTTGATAGAATCTCTTTACCCCTTCTTCTGTCCCACACTCCCGGAAGTATATCTTCTCTTCCCATCCATAATCTGAATGACTGATTATCTTTAATCCCATCCTGTCATCCCACAAAGAAACACTTTTACTGATTTTTCTCAGAACACCCTGAAATAAAAGTTCATTTTCCAACGAACGTGGTTTATAGATCACTTCCACCGTTCCATTCAGGCATATACCTGCTACACTTTTTCCATGATGATGTGTATCTCCATACATACAATGGATACCACTAAGCTCGCAAATAGAGGCGCCTTCTAAAAATAGTTCTTCTATCCTCTGTCTATCTGCCTCCAAATGTCTCATAATCTCACAGAAATACTCAGCACATTGCTCCGTCTGTTCTCTCATCATACGGAATAATACCGGATAGCGTTCATGGAGCATACATATATAGGATATATCACTCAAATATCCGCGAAGAAAGTCTTGATATTCTTCTGCTTCGTTATCTCCTAAAAGCTTTCCTTCTGCTTTTAATCGATGCATTTCAAGGATTAAAGTCCTGACAGAAATTTTCTGCAGACAGTTTAGCGTGTAACGGAAGAAATCCTTTTCTACCTTTTCAGAATAATAAATGATACTTCTTTCTTTTTCAGACCAGAGCTTTGCTCTCCCTTTATTCAATTCATTTACATAAAAAGGCGCAAATACAGGATTTTCATTCTCCAAAAAATTGATAATATCTATATTTTCCTGTTTCGCTTCCACATTTAATGCATCTCTTTGTCTTCCTCCATGTTCAGAGGCCATATACGGCACCCCTTCTAAATGTAATCTAACCTTATCATTTTCTTTTGCTAATTGCGTAATTTTATCCTTTCCAAGAATACCTTTCCAATATTGAAATTTTCCAGATAATTTTTCTACTTGCTTCTCTTGAGAATATGCAGAATACTTCCGTTCTTTTAAATAAGATTCTTTTTGATTCACCATTTGTGCCAATCCTCTAAACCATCCATATTATTAAAATTTTATACTTGATATGAAACTGATATTTTAAAACACTTAAAAAAATTACCATTGACAGAATCTTCTGCAATTCTGTTCTACTGCAATTGCGGATTCTGTCAATGGTATTCTAAATACAATGCTTTTATATACTTCTTAACAGCAAATAATAGTAAATAATTGAATACAATCTCCAGTTATTGACTGAATTTCTTCTACTGCCTTTTCATGCTCATATACTCTTTCAATCTCTTGGAATTCTACTCTTAGATCCCCAATAAACTCTGTCATTTTTGGCATATTCTTTTCCTCTCTTTCATTACTGTTTTCGCTTCTATGTTCGCAACTTATTTTTATCCGATGACCTTATATCGCTTTGCTCCATAAGAGAAATTATTGCGAAAAACTGATTTTCTGTATGTTCCAGCAGTAGGGTCCCCTGATATTTTTCAATTGCGCACTCAACACTTTCCAGCCCAATTCCATGAATCTCTTTGTCTTTTTTGATTGTTTGATATTTATGATTTTTTTTCAGCGGCTTTCCCTTCATGCTGTTTACAAATTTTATGATAAATAACGTTCCTGCTGATTTTATTGAAATACTAATTTCCTTTTTCTCTACATACTCACAGGCTTCGATTGCGTTGTCAAAAAGATTTGACAATATTACACATAAGTCGTAATCAGCCAAAGGGAGATTTACCATATTATCCACTTCCATATGTACCTGTATACTTTTCTGTTCAGCCTCTGACAACTTTGTATTCAGAATTGTATCCAATATCTTATTTCCTGACCAGCTTCTTTGGCTGACCACGTCTAATGGACCGGCCAATTTCCTGCTATACTCGATTGCCTCATTGTATTTTTCTTCTTCTAAGTATTTTGTCAGCAGATAAACATGATTTTTAAAATCATGCGCGGTATGCTCCAATCTTTTCTGTTCATCATACAGTTTCCGGTAGTTTTCTTCCAGTAATCTGCTTGTTGTCCGAATCAGCCGTTCCCTTTCCCTGCGACCGGCCGATAAGTCGTATACATAAAATACAATACAAAAAATAATTCCAAGCAGCAATGTCATTGAAAAACTATTTATGTATATCTGATTTACTTCCTTCAAAAACAACTGTTGGAAGATAAGTACACCCAGATAACTGGTAACCACCAAAACCAACAACACTCTTCTGGTTTGACGCAGATCAGAAAATCTTTCTTTTATTTTTAACAAGAAAATTATCATTACCATTAACAGCATAATTCTGCCTATAAGGAAAATGCCTATTATCTCCGGTCTTTTACCATAAAGAACCGTTCTCATGGAATGATTTCCATTCCTGTTACCGATAAGAAGAAAACCAATCGCATAATCTATATATATAGTCAGATGCTTTGCCAGTATCGCAATTCCACCCCGTATAAAATTATGCCTGCTTTTACTACATTTAAACAATAACATTAGAAATAAATCTGATATAATCCATACGCCATTATTATAATAGAGATTCTGTAAATTTATAGCATTAAGAACAGACATACCTCCACATACCAGCATAAGTACCATTCTCTGCCGTACTGTGCATTCTTCTGATTTTTCCTGCAGCAATATATAAGGCAGATTAATGCATAGCAGAAAGTTTAATGCCTCTATCCCAATCAATAATATTATTTTAACCATGATCCCCACTCCAAGGTTTTGAGCCACCGTCCCATATCTGTCAGAATAATGCTATCATATCTGCCTGCTCCAGTATCTCGTGATCTCCTCCTTTACTTTTTTCAGATAAGCTCTGCTTGCGGTCACTGTTTCATTATTTGATAAGGTAATTTTATTTTTATCCATCCCACTGATATGTGGAATATTTACGATAATCCCTCGTTCTATAAATACAAAATCACCTTCCGGCAGTTCTTTGTAGGCATCATTTAACGACATTCGCTGCTTATATGTTCTCTCCTTTGTTACGAATACTACATATTTTCCACTTCTATAAATTTGAATAATATCCTTGAACCGGAATCTGTCCAGCTTACTGTTTGTAGCAATCGTATAATAATCTGACGCTGTTTCTTCTGCTGTCTTTCGAAAGAACTTTTCCATAACCCGCGGCAGCCGTTCTACAAGCTTTTCCTTCAAAATATATTGGTACGCGTCAATTTCATAGCTCTCCAAAGCGAATCTGGAATATGATGTAACAAAGATAATGCACACATCCGGATCTCTTTCCTTTATACCTCTCGCCAACTCCATTCCATCTATTCCGGGCATCTGAATATCCAGAACAAAAATATC
This sequence comes from uncultured Clostridium sp., assembly GCA_964523125.1. Lineage (GTDB taxonomy): Bacteria > Bacillota > Clostridia > Lachnospirales > Lachnospiraceae > Schaedlerella. The sequence continues at coordinate 20,544 of CAZFXM010000018.1, forward strand.
AAAACAGGTATCCGCGTCCAATTCGTAAATCAGCGTTTCTGCCCTGGAAAATTGCATACATTCTATTGTTTTTTCACATTTTACCGCAATAGATCGTAATACATATATTACTTTTTTCCTGTATTCCTGACTGTCATCCACGATTGCCGCTCTATACCTCTGCACTTTGTTCACCTCATATCCTCAAACTCATAATATTTCTGCTGATTCACATGGCAGAAATAATTGCCATCCTGTTCCACCACAAGCTGATAGATATCCTCTTGTTCCAAATGTTTCCATTTCGAATAATAAAAATATTCTCCCTGTTCCTGATTTCGGATTTTTTCTATAATGTCTTCTATAACTTCTTTTTTCGTATTAGAATGATATTTTGGATTCCATCGGCCAAGTATGGAATCAATTTTTGATTTACTCAATCTCAGCTTCTTAGCGGAACGCCGTTTAAAAGAAAGAACCTCATCCGCTGTCAACCCCGCCGTGCAAAATACCTGTTCGAAAAGCTCTGCCTGACTGTCATAAGCGAATCCCAGTTCAATATAGGCTTCTATTAAAAGAACGGCTTTGTTTAGTATAGCTGTTTTTTTCTGTGATTCCTGTTTAGATTTTTGCGATTTTTCTTTACCTTTTTGACCCGGATAGCAAAGTTCCATCAGATACTGAATACTATATATGATCACCTCCTTTGGAGAAGCACCATTTAACTGCAGATTTGCCACCGCAAGCTTGACACTTTCCAGAACCAATTTTTCTTTATCCATTCATCGCCTCATTTCTATCCTGCTTTCTAACGCAGTACATATTAGGAGCTTACGAATATAAGATAACATATTGCAAAGGAAAAGAAGTGGATTGACCATAATCTGTAGTTTTTTGTCCTCAATCTGTCAATTTCCTAAGAAAAACCAAAGTTATATTACGTATGATACTTCTTATTGACCCGTAATCTTTCTTCTCCATTTTACATCAGTAGTATAAGGAAAACAAGTGAGGTTTGCAGAACTCCAAGGATATTTCTTCCATAGTATAATATTTAACACAAAAAGATATTAGTACTTAGTGAAAGCAAAAAGGAACACGATAGAACAACATAATTACAGAAACAATACTAAATATCAAAAAGAAACGTGCTAATATAATTTTAATCATTTCTCTTCAAGCCTCCTATTTCGTATATATATTTTTTTCATATCATTTATTTCTTAAATTGCACACATAACTTTTACAAAGATCAAATTTGCTTTTATTGTAGCAGTTTTTTTCACTTTTTTTCATTTGACCATAATCTGCTCTTTTTTGACTTTAATCGGTTATTACAATTTTAAAACATCTGGTAATTCTTCCTCTATCTTCTTCAAAAGAAAATATCCAATTCCTGCTATACCATTCATAAATCCAAGCAAATAATATTCCTGTAAAATAAAACCATCACCTTTCTCATACTAAGGAAAACATCTGATTCATCGTAACAAAAAAAGCAGGAAAAACCTGCTTTGAATCTGATAATTTCCAATTGTACCAGATTGTGGTCAAATTTTCTGACACCGTGCCATGACACCACGCTATTTTCTGTTTGCCTCTAGATCCAAATCCCCACTCTCCTCAGGTTCTTTTCCCACAGTTCATAAGCTTTTGTGAAGCAGATTCAGCACAGTCTCCAGATCATTGACACCCATCTGCCCCGGAGCGGATGCTTTCTTTGCCGCACCAAAAGTCAACGCGGAGCCAAACACTTCTCCACAGAGACGGCTGATCACCCCGGTTCCCGCCATGGACATGGTAATGATCGGACGGTCTGCGTGCTCCCGTACCATTTCTTCCGTAGCCGCAAGCAGCGTGATCACGTCTTTTTTACTCTGCGGCATAACCGCGATCTTCGGGATGTCTGCCCCCAGCTCCTGCATTTTACAAAGCCGTCCTACGATGTCCGCCTGCTCCGGTGTTTTGTCAAAATCATGGTTGGATGCCACCACCTTTACCCCTGCTTTGTGAGCTGCCTCGATAATGTCCTTTACCACCTCGTCCCCGGTAAATGCTTCCACATCTACCAGATCTACATTTCCGGTCGCCGCGGCTGCTTTGTTGAGCGCTGCGTAAGCTTGTGGCTCAATTGCTTTTTCGCCGCCCTCTTTGGAGGTACGGAAGGTAAACAGAAGCGGTGTATCCTCTAACGCCGCCCGAAGCTCTACCAGTACTTCCTTTACTTTTTCTATATCAAATACATGCTCAAACCAATCCACACGCCATTCCACCACGTCCGCCGGAATATCCTTGAAGGTCTTTGCCTCATTCACGATATCTTCTTTTGTGACACCAACGATCGGTACACAGATTTTCGGGATTCCTTCGCCAATTTTCACATTTCTAACTACAACCGGGTTCATCCGCGTTTCCTCCTTTTTGATTGGGGTACCTTTGGAAATACGGCCGCAGCGTAAAATATATCCTTCCAAAAGCACTCTGATATAAATACTTTACCTCTTTATTATAATAAGACTAGAACCAAGGCAAGCCATCATTGCTTCTGCTGGCATTGGTGGCTTTTTATGCAAAACATATGTTTGTTCTTGCAGGATTCCGTTAGATGTGGTATATTAAACTATAGAAAAGAGGGAACCATAGAAGTGGCTCCCCCCTGACAATAAACAGCTAAACGGATTCTACAATCCAGCAGCCGTCACTATTGGTGGTAGTGGCGGCTATTTCTTTTTGTCCTTCAAAATCTGGTAGATCAGACTTATCAGGGCAACAACAAACGTACAGAACAAGAAAAAATCTTGATATGTAATCATTGTCATCCCCTCCTTCCTCTTTTGGATTCCGGAGGGTACGCCCCTCCGGTAAATGGAGGGCAGCCGCCTTTGCTCTATGGTTTTCCCTATATGACAATATACCACAATTCCCCCTTATGTGGCAATATCATATCCTGTTGTCTCAGGATAAAATACCACTTCTTCACTTTCATACACCCGCCGGATCGTATCGTCCCGCTTCACTTCGCGGATGGATCTGGCAAATTCAAGCCGTATCTCTTCATTTGGAATGTGTACCATTTCCGATTTTTCATCATAGGCAAGATACCCCAGATGAATCAGCAATGTAAGTACATCATCCTGATCATGGAAGGTGATCAGGTCGTTGGAAAATCCATTGGTATCTACCGGAACATCAATGCCCCCAAGCAGTTTTGCGATGGCGGATGATAAGCCGTCAAATTCCCGGAAGGGTTGTGCAATATGGAAAGCCCTAATCCTTCCTAAGATGGATCGCAAGCTTGACCGCGGTCTCAGATCAGGTTCATCGCGTCACTTACGTTTTTGACCCCGATCACTTTGATTCCGGTGATATCCTTTACCATATGCAGAGACACCTCCGGAATGACACAGGTCTCGAAGCCAAGCTTCCTTGCTTCTGCCACCCGCTGTTCCGGCATGCTCACGGCACGGACCTCGCCGCTTAAGCCTACTTCTCCAAAGACAAGCATTTTTTCATCAATGGAACGGTTTTTATAACTGGAGACAAGCGCCATCACGATCCCCAGGTCAATGGCCGGTTCATTCATCCGGATTCCTCCGGCAATATTGACATAGGCGTCACAGTTGGACATATGCAGCCCGATTCGCTTTTCCAGCACTGCCATAAGCAGGTTGACCCGGTTATAGTCCGTACCGGTCGCTGTCCTTCTCGGCATTCCAAAATTACTCTGGCAGACCAATGCCTGGATCTCGATCAGAAGCGGGCGGGTTCCTTCCATAGAGCAGGCCACCACAGAACCGGACGCGTTTTCCGGTCTTCCGCTGAGCATATATTCCGATGGATTTTCCACTTCCGACAGACCGTTCTGCCGCATCTCAAATACACCGATCTCATTAGTGGAACCAAAACGGTTCTTTACTCCCCGCAGGATACGGTAGGAGGCATGGCGGTCACCTTCAAAATAAAGCACCGTGTCTACCATATGTTCCAGGACACGGGGACCGGCCACCGTCCCTTCCTTTGTCACATGTCCCACGATAAAAATGGTCACTCCTAGCCCTTTCGCAAGCTGCATGAGTACATTGGTGGACTCCCGTACCTGTGACACACTGCCGGGAGCGGAAGCAACCTCTTCATTGTACATGGTCTGGATAGAGTCAATGATGACCAGGTCCGGGCGGCGGCTCTCGATGATATTCCGGATGGTATCCAGGTTGGTCTCACACATGAGCTTTAGGTTGTCGCTGAAGTTCCCCATACGGTTCGCGCGCAGCTTGATCTGCGCCAGAGATTCCTCCCCGGACACATAGAGCACCTGCTTCTCCCCGGAAAGACGCTGGCATACCTGCAAAAGCAGCGTAGATTTTCCAATCCCCGGGTCCCCTCCCACAAGGATCAGGGAACCCTGCACGATTCCACCCCCCAGGACACGGTCCAGCTCATCCAGCCCGGTCTCTGTCCGCGACTGGTCATCGGCACTGACCTCTGACAGTGACAATACCTGCGTCTCCCTTTGCTGTGTCTTCACCGCGGAGGTCTTTGCCGTGGTGATCTTTTCCTCTACAAATGTATTCCATTCCTTACATGCCGGACACTGTCCAAGCCATTTTGTCTCCTCATGCCCACAATTCTGGCAGAAATATATGGTTTTCTTTCCTTTTGCCATTCTTCTCCTAATTCCTTCCGCTTCTGTAATAGAATACTTTTCCCCATATTATAATATGTGTCTGTATGGTTGACAAGGATTGATTTTGCCAGTGATTCCCTCTTGCGGCGGGGCGCAAGGCACCGTGAACAATAACCTTGGTCGAACTGACTATAGAAGCCTTTCCATAAATATGGTAGAATCTTTGTAACTGTGAGGGGACTGAACAGTTACGAATCTTTATTGGATTACTAACAGAAAGCGAACAAAGAATGAATATGAGATATTATTTTGATGAGTGTTTAATCACACGAAGAGATAACCAAAAACAGGTATACTGCAATGTGTGTACCTGTCCGCAAAGCAGCCATGCAAATAATATTTTGCTGGTACACGGATTGACCTATACTAACCATATATTTGATCTAAATTATCAGGACTATAGTCTTGTCCGTTTTTTGGCACAAAGAGGATATACTGTCTGGCGTATGGACATTGGCGGGTATGGTTTCTCTGAGGAGTATGAAGATGGTTTTGAGGTTGATACAAAAAACGCGTCCATGGACATCGTCACAATATTAGAATATATCATTGCCAGGCAAAACATACAAAACGTTGATCTTCTCGGATGGTCCTGGGGATGTATGACGACAGCAGTTGTGGGGGCTGAGTACGCAAATCTGATTCGCAAAATGGTGTGGGTTGGTCCGCCCCTGGGAGGGGTGTTCCCCAAAAAAGAAATTACGGAACCAGTTACTTTTTTGAGTTACGCTTACGTAACGAGGGTATTCCAACATTTGCAAAATGAACATATTGATTTTTCAACCATTGAGCCAGGTCTTATAAAGATGTGGTGTGAACAGGTATTTGACATTGATGGACAGCGCGGACGGCCCAATGGCGGCAACCGTGAGATTATGGAATGCGGAGACGGCTGGTTGATCGACGCGTCAAAAGTCAAGGTCCCTACAGCAATTTTAACCGGTGATTCCGATTTTTACGTCAATCAAGCTCGTGTAAAGGAGGCATTTTCTTTATTGCCGGAAAGTTCGGAGCTGCACACGTTTCATGGAGCAGGACATGCATTATTTTACGAAAAAGATCATTACATATCCTTCCGCGAAACCCTTCTGGGATTTTTGCAGAAATCCGGCGAAAATAAAACTGATTTTTAGGACAAATCAAAAGAAAAGTAATAACATTTTGGCAAATTCTTGTAATAGTATACAAAAATCTTCCAATTCTATATCGATATATTGATAATTTTAACCAAAAATGCTATAGTTTTATTAAAGAAAAAACAAATAGAAGTTAGGTCCGGAACTAGAAGCTATGAAGTTTTACTTTTCAATTTCAGAAATATATCAGAATTGGAGGCTTGATTTTTATGAAGGAAAAGCAATATTTGCTAGGCTCTGATGAACAGCAGGCTTGGATGCAGGAATATTTCTTTGCTCCACGTGGAATTGGCTTTACTGAGCCTGGAACGGTCGGGCTTGATAGTGCGGAGCTTAGTGCTTATAATGTTACAAAGTCATTTTATCAGAATTACCCGGAAGTATTTAATTTAGCATACATTTCCCAAAAAACAGGCGCGGCAGAAGAGGATATTAAAAAGAGATTAAAAAGAATGTACCGTGAACGCATCATCATGTTTACGATGAATCCGGCCGTCGCGGTATATGGATGGGGGTTATACTATTGGGTCGTAAAGTTAAAAGATGGAACAGACCCGGCAGTGAAACAGAAGCTTTCAAAATGGTTCCAGGAGAAGGACGATATCTGCACCGGATACGAAGCGGCAGGTGAATTTGATTATTTTAACGGAAACCATATGAGGGTCCTGGATAATTTGTTGCACGACGTGGTAGGCCCATGGAAAGACATGCCGGAGGTAGAGTATGTCCACCTTTGCCCGATCAGGCGTGATATCCGGGAGTCGAATGTCAACATGTGGGACGCGCATGGAGACGGATACCGTAAGTTTGTCTGGGGAGAGAAACAGATTTCCGAATTGATGAATGTACAAAATAAAATCGACGCGACAGATTTCGCGATTATCCAGGCAATCAACGGGGCGGAGAGTGTCGGGGACATGTTCGACTATGATGTCCTTGCAAAGCTCTCCGGCCTGGACAGTAAGAAGATGAAAGAAGATTTTATGGAAATCTGTGATAAACGGCGCTTTATCGTTCCGATCATCCACTTAAATTACATGAAATTAGGCCTTACGCTGAAAATGTACCTTGTACGCTTGTTCCAGAATGTTCCGAGTTACCGGAAATCGCAGATTACAGACGCGCTGTCTGATATGCCTGAGTTTAACAATATCTGGGAATTTTCTGATTCCTTCTATGATATTATGCTTACCTCTTATAATGAATTGACGGATTGGGAGGAACTGCGCGGCAAAATAGAGGCTTACGGGGAAGTGGAAGAGGTCTATCTTGCTGACTCACCGCGTCAATTCCGGAGATGGGGCGCAAGGTTAGATGATGAAAACGGGTTTTGGGAAGAGTGCATTATGACCGATGACTTCCTTCAGGACAGGACCGCTGAGAATCCAATAAAGTGCTGCTTTTCTGAGCATAAGGAGGTGGAATAAGCATGAAGGTTGAAAAATCAAGACAATATGTAGTAGACCGTCTGCAATACGCGCTGAATCCAAAATCAATTGCCGTTGTGGGCGCCAGCAGATATTTTACAAAGGTTGGTTATAAGGTGGTTGACGGGCTTCGCCAGTGGGGATATAAAGGGGAGATCTATCCTGTAAATCCAAGGTCTGATATGGTAAACGGGCTGAAATCTTATCCGACAGTGAAAGATATCCCATACGATGTAGATTTAGTATTTATTGCGGTTCCGGCACATCTTGTAAAATCAATCCTTGAAGATTGTGTCGCAAAAAAGGTGAAAATTGTTGTTATTTCTACCAGTGCTTTTAAAGAAATCGGACGGGGAGACCTGCAAAATGAACTGACGCAGTACTGCAGGGACAATGAACTTCCGCTCATCGGCCCAAACCTTGTAGGCATGGGCAGTCCCTATCTGAACTTTAACTGTGGATTCATTCCGTATCTGCCGATCAAAGGGCCGGTAGCTATGATCTCACAATCCGGCGCAAATCTTCTCGCCGCGCTGGGGACTTCCCAAAAAGATCATTTTGGGATGAGCTTTTTCGTTGGATTAGGGAATAAGGCGGATGTTGATTTTTGTGAATTTGTCTCTTACGCAGGCGTAGATGAGAATACCAAATGCCTTGCGATATACATTGAAGGATTGGACAGTCCGGAAGCATTTATCGATGCCTGCCGGAATGTGGACAAGCCAATTGTTACGATTAAAGTAGGCGGCTCTAAGATCGGCGAGAAAGCGGCATTTGCACATACCGCTTCTGAAAATGCCGGAACAACCGATGCCTTCTATGATGAAGTTTTCGAGAAGGCAGGCGCGATCCGGGCAACTACATGGCAGGAATTTCTGGATACCTCCCTCGCTTTAGGCCTTCAGCCGGCGCCAAAGGGGGATCATATTGTAATGATTACAAACGGCGGAGGTTCCGGGCTTTTAAGCTGTGACCATTTCGAGCGGCGCGGATTGCCGCTTCACGAACTGAAAGAGATTTCACCAAGCCTCCCAGGACGTATCCGCGCGTATATGCCAATGTTTGGTTCACCGCTGAACCCGGTAGATATCTCAGGGACAGCATCACCGATTCAATATAAGGGGGCTTTCCGGCAGGCAATACGTGATCCAAATGTGCACGCGATCCTCGGCTCGATATGTCCTACCGCGGTTACAGACGTGCCTGCAGTGACGGATGTTATTATCGAGCTGCACGAAGCATATAAGCATCTTGGAAAACCATTTATTATGGAGTGTCAGGGCGGCGAAGAGTGCCAGCAGGCAATTATGAAACTTCGTGATCATGGAATTCCGGCATATCCCACAGCAGAACAGGCTGTAAATGCAATGGTGGCACTTTACAAATATGGACAAATAAAACACAATAAAAAGTAAAACCTTAAATTAGACAAATGCGGCACTCTGAAAAATACATATTCGTGTGCCGTATTTGTATTTTGGGAAGCATGATTAGGAGGCAGGACATGGAGAAGTTAATATATGTAGCTTTGATAATGGGCGTTCTGGCGTTGTTATTTGCATATTATTTAACTGATAAAATCAAACGGAACGATGCGGGAACCGACAGGATGAAAGAGATCGCGGCAGCAATCAGTGACGGCGCAAAAGCATTTTTGACCGCGGAATATAAAATTCTTATTATCTTCGTCTTCGTTTTATTTCTGCTGATCGGTCTGGGAATCGGATGGATTACAGCTCTTTGCTTTGCTGTAGGCGCATCGTTTTCTACCGCGGCAGGATATATTGGAATGACGGTCGCGACAGAAGCAAATGTACGTACCGCAAATGCCGCAAGGACGGATGGCATGAATAAAGCATTGTCCATCGCGTTTTCCGGCGGTGCTGTTATGGGCATGTGCGTGGCCGGGCTGGGTGTATTAGGGGTCAGTTTCATTTATATGATGACAGGAAACGTGGAAGTATTGTCCGGTTTCTCCCTGGGTGCGTCCTCTATTGCGTTATTTGCCCGTGTCGGCGGCGGGATCTACACAAAAGCCGCTGACGTCGGCGCCGACCTGGTCGGAAAAGTAGAGGCAGGCATTCCGGAGGATGACCCCCGCAATCCTGCAGTGATCGCTGATAATGTAGGCGATAATGTAGGGGATGTTGCCGGTATGGGGGCAGATCTTTTCGAGTCCTATGTGGGTGCGCTCATTTCCGCGCTTACATTAGGAATTGCTTATTACAGTATAGAAGGGGTGGTTTATCCGCTTCTGATTACCGGGCTTGGCCTGTTCGCGTCCATCCTTGGAACATTTTTTGTACAAGGCAATAAAAACTCCAATCCCCACAAGGCGTTAAAGGCAGGAACCTATACGGCCAGTATCTTTGTTGTGATTGTTTCGTTTGCCGGAAGTAAATTGCTATTTCACAGCTACGGCCCGGCAATCGCCGTATTGGCAGGTTTGATCGTAGGCCTGTTCATTGGTATTATCACGGAAATCTATACTTCAGGAGATTATAAATTTGTGAAAGAAATCGCGGGCCAATCCGAAACAGGGTCTGCGACAACGATCATCAGCGGTATTGCGATCGGCATGCACTCAACCGCTATACCGATTCTTTTGATTTGTGTCGGTATCTTCGCCGCGTTTCAGTTCTGCGGGCTTTATGGTATCGCGCTTGCTGCTGTCGGTATGTTGTCTACTACCGCTATGACTGTGGCCGTTGATGCTTATGGTCCGATTGCTGATAACGCCGGCGGTATTGCCGAGATGTCCGGCCTGGAGCACGAAGTACGGGAAATCACCGATAAATTAGATGCCGTCGGAAACACCACCGCAGCCATGGGGAAAGGATTCGCGATCGGTTCTGCCGCCCTTACAGCTCTTGCTCTTTTTGTTTCTTATGCAAAAGCGGTACATCTTGATACGATCGATATTTTAAATAACCGGGTGATCATCGGCCTGTTCATCGGCGGAATGCTTCCATTCTTATTTTCATCTATGACAATGCAGTCTGTATCGAAAGCCGCATACCAGATGATCGAAGAGGTGAGGCGCCAGTTTCAGTCTATGCCTGGTATCATGGACGGCACAGCAAAGCCAAATTATAAATCCTGTGTTGCTATTTCAACGACCGCGGCGCTGAAAGAAATGTTGATTCCCGGTATCATGGCAGTACTCGCCCCGCTTGTGACCGGCCTGTTGCTCGGACCGGACGCGCTTGGAGGGCTGCTTGCCGGAGCACTTGTCACTGGAGTTATGTTGGCAATCTTCATGTCAAATGCCGGCGGCGCATGGGATAACGCAAAAAAATTCATTGAGGATGGGAATCACGGCGGAAAAGGCAGTGAAGCACATAAAGCATCAGTTGTCGGCGATACGGTAGGCGACCCGTTCAAAGATACATCCGGGCCTTCTATTAACATCTTGATCAAACTTATGACCATCGTTTCGCTTGTCTTTGCCCCATTGTTCTTATCTGTCGGCGGCATATTATAATACCGATGGGAGCAGCCCGGGAATCCGCTTATGGATTACTTACAGAGCGTGGGAAAGGATTGAACATATGGAAAATAAGCATAAGACGAAGGAAAAATTTGCAAAAGCGCTGCTTCATATTTTGGAAACGACTCCTTTGGAGGATGTTTCCATAAAAGAAATATTGGAACAGAGTAAACTTAGTAAAAATACATTTTATTATTATTTTGATGATAAATATGAATTAGTGGATTGGATCTTCGAATTGAAGATGAAAGAAAATGAAGAAATCCTCACGAAAGCACTGTATCTTCCCAATAATTTTATAAATGTCTGCAATAGCCTTTATGATAACCGTAGTTTTTATCTATCCTGTTTTTCATATTTCGGCCATACAAAGCTGTATGATTCCTTGTTTCAAATTTTCTTCGAGCTTTGGAAGTCAAATCTCAATATGAGGAAAACCAGATTTCAGCTCCGGATTTCGGAAAAAGAGATTTTGATGCTTGCGGAACTCAAAACCTATGCCCTTATAGGTGTGATAAATAACTGGATGAGAAATGGGATGAAGGAGGAGGATATGGAGGATTTCGAATCTATGTATAAATTGTTGGACCGAGAATGTTTTTGTCCGGGGCCGACGGCAGGGTACAAGCTAAGCGAAAGCCAGCTGGAAGAATCCGAGTGGATGCAGGTATATATATCGTAAAGGCCGCCGTTTTATGTGATAATGTGTAACTGTTCAGTCAGGATAGCGCATTTACTGCGCTATCCGTGCAAAAACATATAGATTGCAATGAGCAATCCCCATTGCCGCAGGCAATTTTCATGGGATTGCGGGCGTAACTGTGAGGGGACTGAACAGTTACGATAATGTTTAAATGTAACTATAGAAAACAGCAGTAATATGAAAAAGCAGGCTGCTTTTTCATATTACTGCTGTTTTAAAGGATTACACCATAATATCAATGTTTTCTCCCAGCCCCGGAGTTACCGCCGCGGCATCTATCATCTCGATCATTGCCTCACTTGTGCTTTCTGCCGTATCCAAAACCTTGGACATCAGCGCAAAACTCACATTCGTGCTTACCCTCTCCATTGACATCATAGTTGATAACGCAGGTATATCCATAGAATCACCTCTCCTCTCATAACTGAAGTCCCGGCATACATAATATATGGTAATCCTAAACATATATCGGCAAAGTATCCCGTTTTCTTAATCCTGCATTCACATCGAACTGCATGCCGGATATAATTCCCGCACCACCTGTACTAAGTTCCTGGCCTGCCTGGACAACGCGTAGCTTTTATTATAAACCAGATACAGCTTTCTCGTACTTTTGTTTTTTGTCATGGGAAACGTCAGCACCGTTCCGGACGCGATCTCTTCCCGGACCGCAAGGCTGGAGATCATCGTGATCCCAATTCCGTTTTTCACAGACCGCTTGATCGTTTCCGTGCTGTCTACACTTGCCGCCACATGAAGCTTGCCCACATCGATGCCGGCTGTTTTTAGCTGCTTTTCCGCTTCCTTCCGGGTACCGGATCCTTCCTCCCGCATGATCAGAGGCTCCTGCCGTATCCAATCCAAAGTATGCTCCCGCGCCTGTATCATACGGTATCTGGGCGTATTTGGCATGATGATGACCAATTCATCTTCATAAAATGGAATATAGCGGCAGGATTTATTTTCCAGAGTGGTCCCTGTAAGCCCCACATCCGCCACATGCTTCTCCACGTCCGTAATCACCCTTGCGCTGTCTGATTCACGGATCTCAAGCTGCACGCTGGAATACTTTTCCTTATATCTGGCCAGGATATCCGGCAGCAGATACCGGGAAGGAACCGTGGACGCGGCTACGACCAGACGGGTTTCCTTTTTTTGTGAATCCGGGATAAATATTTCCGTAATCTTATCCTGCAAAGCCAGCATTTCCCGGGCATACTGATATAAGCGCAGCCCTTGCTCCGTCACACAGATCTCTTTCGTATTCCGTATAAACAGCTTTGCGTTTAATTCCTTTTCTAATGAAGAAATATAAGCACTGACGGTCGGCTGTGTCAGGTACAGCTTTTCCGCTGCCTTTGAAAAGCTTTTATGGTCAGCCACCGCTGTAAATACCTCAAGTTGTTTTAATTTCATATCACATATATCTCTGTATCTTCCTTTTGTATGATCTTTCCTACGGTTCCCGCCGGGAGCCCTTCCTCCTGAAGCTCCCCCAGCAGTTCCCCTGCCTGGTCCGGCCGTACCGCGATCAGCAGCCCGCCGGAGGTCTGCGGGTCAAACAGCACCTCTTCCATGGCAAAGGAAATATTTTCAAAATGTACATGGCTTTCCAGATGATTCCGGTTCTTCTGCGCCGCGGCAGTAAGGAAAAATTCATCCGCGTAACGCAGCGCGTCGGCCATCACCGGGACCTGCCCGGCATAAACCTGGCAGGAATGCCTGCCGTCCATCATTTCATGTAGATGGCCCAAAAATCCAAATCCGGTCACATCCGTACAGGCATGGATCTCATATTTCCTGCATATCTCAGATGCCCGTCTGTTCAAAGTCGTCATGGAGATGGCCGCCTCATTCATGGCCTCCTCCGATGCTTCGTGGATCCGGTTCGCCGTACAGATGATCCCCACACCCAGCTTTTTCGTCAAGATCAGTACATCTCCCGGACGCCCCTGGTTGTTGGGATAGATTTTTTCCGGGTGAACCACTCCTGTTACGGATAACCCGTATTTTACACTGTCATCCGCGATAGAATGGCCTCCCGCAAGGATCCCTCCGGCCTCCATCACTTTTTCGGAACCGCCCCGCATGATCTCCCCCAGGATATTCAGATCCATATCCTCAGGAAAGCAGACGATATTCAAGGCGGTCCGCACATCTCCGCCCATGGCATACACATCACTGAGTGCATTGGTTGCCGCTATTTTTCCAAACAGATAAGGATCTTCCACCATCGGCGGAAAGAAATCCAGCGTCTGCACGATCGCCACGTCATCCGTGACCCGGTAGACAGCCGCGTCGTCCTTGCTGTCATATCCGATCAGCAGGTTTTCATCCGGCGCCCCCTTCGGAAGCCGTTCCAACACACGGCTAAGTACCCCGGCTCCAAGCTTCGCGGTACATCCGCCGCCTTTGCAAAATACAATTTTTTCACTCATGTTCCTTCACCTACCCTCCGATCTGCGCCATAAACCTCGTTTCCTGGATGATTCCCTTTACCCGGTCATCGGGCATATTTCCTTTCCCGAATATACCGGTTCCGTCCTCCGCGGCCGGCCAGGCTCTGCTTGGAAAGTCATGGCATCTTGGCTTCATATAAATACAGTCCTTCAAAAGCTGCTCCAGCTCATCGTCATCGATCCCGTTTCGCATTTCCTGTTTCAGATTAATATGTCCTTCATAATTCAGACACAGCTTCAGAGTTCCGTCCGCCTCTACCCGGATCCGGTTGCAGGAGCGGCAGAACTTACGGCTTAACGCACTGATAAAACCAATCTTCCCCCGGAACTCCGGAAACTGGTAATAAACGGCCGGTCCATTTCCTATCGCATCCTTTACCGGCTCCATATAGCCGAATTGCGCTTCCAGTATTTCTTTGACCTCATCCTGAGTGATCGCGGTATATTCTTTTCCCTTTCCGATGGGCATCATCTCGATAAAACGGACAGTAATGGGATATTTCCATGCCAAAGCTGCCATATCCACGATCTCATCCTCATTGATCCCCGGCATAGGAATACAGTTTACTTTCACAGGGATCCCCGCAATGATCGTTTTCCGGATCCCCTCCCAGATCTCGGAAAAATCTCCCCGGCCCGTGAGCCGGCGATATTTTTCGTTATCCATAGTATTCACACTGATATTGATCCCGGACAATCCAGACACTGCCAGTTCAGGCAGAAATCTACGCAACAGTGCTCCGTTGGTGGTCATGGTAACAGACTCAATCCCTGGAATCCTCCGGATATTCTGAATCAATCCGCACACGCCTTTTCGCACAAGGGGTTCCCCTCCTGTGATCTTCACCTTTGTGATCCCTGCCCCTGCCGCAGCCGTTACAAGACGTATAATCTCGTCATATGTCATAACATCCTTGTGCGCGGCTGTTTCTACGCCCTCCCGCGGGAGGCAGTACCGGCAGCGGTAATTGCACCGGTCTGTCACCGATATTCTGATATAGTCCACCTCTCTCTGATACTGATCTTTCATTCCACGCCTCTTATCCTTTTGATATACTTTTATTATGATTCCGTAACAGCAGACAGGGCTGCTGCTCCTTCTGTATATATCATAATATAAAAAAACAGACTATGCAAGCTTACCTGCAAAAGTCCGTCATTACAGTTCACTCGTCAGATGATACCATGATGAATTTGTGCTTGCACAAGGACTTATCATGGTATTATCTGACGCCGGGAGCGCCGGTTTATGAGCAAAAATAGCCGCAGAGCGGAGAAAAAGCATCGAAGATGCGTTTTGCGAATGGTGCGGTGTGAACTGTGCTTTTTTCACATACAGTATATATTTCCAGATCAGCCTTCGGATTTTAACGCGACAACTTCAATCTCTACCAGAGCGTTCTGCGGAAGCGCGGCTACCTGGAACGCGGATCTTGCCGGATAGTTGCCTTCACTGAAAAATCCCTTGTATACTTCATTCATTTTTCCAAAATCAGCGATATCCTTCAGAAATACCGTTGTCTTCACAACATCATCCATGGTGCAGCCCGCAGATGCCAGGATTGCTTTTACGTTCTCCAGTGACTGCTTTGTCTGGCCTTCAATATCCTCTGCTACGATCTTTCCCTCGGACGGCAGGATCGGAAGCTGGCCGGAAAGGAACATCAGATTTCCTGTATTGATTCCCTGGGAATAAGGGCCGATTGCCTTTGGCGCATTGTCTGTGTTTAAAATAGTTTTCATGATCGCATCTCCTTTTACAATTTTATTTTCTTGTGATAAAAATATTTTATCGCTTCTAACAAAATATGTC
The DNA here is from genome assembly GCA_964523125.1 of uncultured Clostridium sp. Taxonomy (GTDB): domain Bacteria; phylum Bacillota; class Clostridia; order Lachnospirales; family Lachnospiraceae; genus Schaedlerella. Next base: position 36,235 of record CAZFXM010000018.1, read on the forward strand.
AAGTAATATCACACTTATCTAACAAAAATTTTTTTGTACGTTGACTTTTTTATTGAAATCGAACAGCTCTCATGTAATAATAGGTAATAACACTATTATTATAGAAATGGGGAAAATTTATGAGACCAGACATCCTAAAGCATTATACTACACTGGTTGAATTTCTTGGGAAAACACTGGGACCGGATTATGAAGTCGTGCTGCACGACCTGAGCTCCAAAGACCTGGCGATCGCCGCGATCGCGAATTCACATATCAGCGGCCGGGAGGTCGGGGGACCGCTGACTGACGCCGCGCTGCGTATGCTTTCCTCTAAGTCCTATGAAACGAACGATTTTTTGTGCAACTACCGGGGGCTGGCGCAGAACGGGCATGTTCTGCGTTCCTCTACCATGTTTATCCGCGACGAAGAACGCAGGCCGGTCGGACTTTTATGCATTAATTTTGATGACCACCGTTATCAGGAGCTTCAGCAGAAGCTGGTTTCCATCGTGCATCCGGACACCTTTCTGGAAGAGGCTCCCTTGCGGTCCGCGTCTGTTCCGGAAGAGGCCACGGCACCTTCAAAAGCGTCCCCGCCGATCACGGAAAGCTTTTCCATGGACATCCCGGCGCTGATGCAGAAAATGTTTGAAGATGCCACAGCGTCCCTGGAGACACCGATCGACCGCCTGAACCAGCAAGAGCGAAAAGACATTGTAGAACAGTTAAATGAACAGGGGCTGTTCCAGTTGAAAGGAGCGGTTTCCTTCGTGGCAAGAAAGTTCTCCTGCTCCAACGCGACTGTCTACCGGTATCTCAGCGAGATCAGCGCATAGAGGCTGTCACAAAAATATACGGATGCAGGAAGCTTGCCACCGGCAGCCTTTCTGCATACTATGGTACACTTTATTCACCATCAGATTGATTTTGCCCTATAGATACGATAAAATAGTTTCAAACAGTAGAAGGAAGTGGAAAAGGATGATCCAATACACAGATATATTTGAAAAATTGATACCAGGACTTGTCGGTATTTTTCGTAATTCTGTAATTAATATCATTCTGTACGGCTCTGTCGCCAGAGGCACACAGACAGATGAGTCCGATATCGATATTGCTGTGATCGCCAAGTCATATACAAAAGATATGCACGAACGTATGACGGATTTTGTTGTGGATCTGGAACTGGAATATAATAGAGTTTTCTCTGTACTCCTCATCGACTATGACAAATTTATTGAATGGGAAAATGTAATGCCTTTTTACAGGAATATAAAGAAAGAGGGGATCGTATTATGGCCAGCAGCATAAGAGACTTATCAAAATATCGGTACGAAAGATCGTCTGAAGAACTGGAAAACGCAAAAGCGATGCTGGAAAATGGCAAGTATAAACTGGCACTGAACCGTTCTTATTATTCCATTTTTCATGGGATGCGTTCAGTAAATGTTCTGGATGAATTTGACAGCAGCAAGCATAGTGGAGTAATCGCTCATTTTAATCAATATCATGTTAAAAATGGCTATTTCTCCAAAGAGGCCTCAAAAATCATACGCTCTTCCTCAGAGATGCGCGAACATGCGGACTATGAAGATTTTTTCGTTGCTTCTCGTCAAGACGCGGAAGAGCAAGTACAAAAAGCGCAAACATTTCATCAGTTTATTTCCAGCTATCTACATCAAAAGGGTATCCTATAATATTTCATACAAAAAAAGCCAGAGGCTCCTTGTAAGATTGGGCTGCTCCTCCGGCTTTTCCTGTTCTATTGATTCAGTCTGTTTTATTTTTCTGTCAGGATCCCTCTCAGATCCACGATAGCATGGCGTGGACATTTCATCGCGCACATGCCGCAGCTTAAGCACAAGCCTTCCTCGATCACCGCATGGTTATCGACTACCTTCACTGCCTCCGCCGTACAGGTCTTTTCACAGATCCCGCAGCCGATACAGCTTACCGGGCAGACTTCCCTTGCTTCTTTTCCTTTGTCCTCATTTGCGCATTTTATGACAATATAATTTGCGCATTCATGGATATGGATCACCTCCTGCGGACATACGCGCACGCACATACCACAGGCAATGCATTTTTCTTCGTCCACCTCTGCCACACCGTTCGCGTTCAGAGAAATGGCGCCGAACTTACAGACCGCGGCACAATTTCCGCAGCCTACGCACCCATACTTACATCTGCTCTCGGCACTCGCGGCGCAGACTCCGTTACATGACACGACAGCCGCGCGGTAGGGGAATTTTTTCTTTACTGCCATGGCTCATCCCTCCCTCTCATATGGCGTACCGGATATGGGCAGGCTATATCTGCGCTCTCCGTCCAGCCGGTAATAGGCATCCGTGATCGCGGGCGCTGTCGGGATGGAAGTGATCTCTCCTATACCGATCGCGCCGCAGGCTACCTTCAATCCTGGTTTATCAATAACGATAGCTTCGATCTCCGGGATCTCATGGGCACGGAACAATCCCAATGCGCCATATTTTTCAACAGGCTTACAATTTTCATCAATGGGATATTTTTCACGCAACGCAAATCCCATGGACATGACCACGCCGCCTTCGATCTGTCCTTCACAGGACAATGGATTCACTGCCTTTCCTACATCATGGGCTGCTACCATTTTCTCGATCTTTCTGGTCTTCGGATCCAGGATACACATCTGGGTCGCATATCCATAAGCCACATGGGAAACCGGATTCGGCACATCGGCTCCCAAAGGATCCGTTTTGGCAAGGTATTCTCCATAGAACTCCTGTCCCGCCAGATCCGCAAGGGGTCTGCTGCCCTTTGCCTCCATCAGCTTTTCACATGCCCGGCGGCAGGCTTCCCCGGTGATCATCGTCTGTCTGGAACCGGAAGTCGTCCCGGAATCCGGCGCGATCCATGTATTACTGCGCTCATAAACGATATCATCACGTTTCAGATCCGTATTGCTGACGATCATCTGTACAAGTACCGTTCCCAGCCCCTGTCCGATACAGGAAGCACCGGTAAAAATATGAAGCTTTCCATCTTCCTGTATGATCAGCTTCACCCGGCCCGTATCCGGGATCCCTACGCCGACTCCGGCGTTTTTCATGGCACAGGCAAGTCCTACCGGCTTCCCGGCCGCTCTCGCGTGATCGTATTGTTCCTTCACTGCTTCCAGCGTTTCCACCAAGCCGGTGGATTCATCCACGATCTGTCCGTTAGGCAGCACGCCTCCCGGACGGATGGCATTCCGATAACGGATTTCCCATGGAGTGATCCCGATCTCGTCCGCCATCATATTTAACAACGTTTCCGTCGCAAAGCAGGTCTGGGTCACACCGAACCCACGGAATGCCCCTGCCGGCGGATTGTTGGTATAATAAGCGGTCCCTTCAATCTCAAAGTTCTCGTAAGCATAAGGACCCGCCGCATGGGTACAGGCGCGCTCTAATACCGGGCCGCCCAGGGAAGCAAATGCTCCGGTATCCGAAGCGACTTTTGCCTTTACACCCATGATCTTTCCGTTCTCGTCACAGCCCATGGTAAAGTCCATGACAAAATGATGACGCTTCGGATGGATCAAAAGGGATTCCGCCCTGGTCAGCCGTACCTTTACCGGACGTCTGGTATGATGGGCGAGAAGCGCCGCATGGTGCTGCACCGTCATATCCTCCTTGCCGCCAAATCCCCCGCCTACCAGCGCGTTCTCTGCCTTTACCTTATCCGTTCCCAGCATCAGGCCGCATTCATGGTAGGTACAATAAGCGGACTGATCCGTAGAGATCACCATTACATCTTCATCCTGGTCGATATATGCCACCGCGCATTCCGGCTCTAAAAACGCATGCTCCGTCCATGGCGTCTCAAAATGCTGAGAAATGACATGCTTCGCGTTTTTTATCGCTTCGGCCGCGTTTCCCCGGCTTACATGCTTATACGCCTGGATATTGGACTCCTCTTCGTCAAATACCTTCGGCGCGCCTTCTGCCGCTGCTTCTTCTATATTGTGTACCGCGGGCAGGACCTCGTATTCCACCTTGATCAGCTTTTTCGCCTTTTCCACCGTCTCCATATCCTCCGCGGCTACCAGAGCGACTGCATCTCCCAGGTAATGTGTGAGGCCGCCTGCAGGGATCATGGTATACTGGTCATGCTTCAGATGGCCGATCTTATTCTCTCCCGGAATATCCTCCGCGGTCAGAACCGTGACCACGCCCGGCAGCGCTTTCGCTTTGGACGTATCGATAGAGAGCACCCTTGCTCTTGGATATTTGCTCCGCAATGCCGAACCATAGCACATATCTTCCATATAAAAGTCATCCGGATATTTTCCATATCCCAGCACCTTTTCTTCCACATCCAGCCTGTGTACCCGGGAGCCGATCTTCCAGTCATCCACGGACTTCTCCGGGATCACGCCTTCCCGCAGGATCTTGGCGGACAGCTTCACTGCCGCGATAATCTTGACATATCCGGTACAGCGGCAGTAATTATTTCTCAGAGCATACCGGATCTCGTCCTCCGTCGGGTCCGGATTGACATCCAAAAGCGCCTTTGTACACATGACCATACCCGGAATACAGAAACCGCACTGTACGGCTCCTGCTTCCCCGTAGGCAAATGTAAATACCTTGGATTCCCATTCGCTCAATCCTTCTACAGTCAGGATGTTCTTACCCTCCAGCCGGTCCGTTGTAGGAACACAGGCCTTGCAGGTCGCTCCGTCAATGATGACCGTACAGGCTCCGCAGGCCCCCTGGCTGCATCCGTCCTTGACAGAGGTCAGATGCAGTTCATCTCTGAGAAATCGGAGCAGGGACTGCTTTTTATCCGTTGCCACTGTTTTTCCATTCACTACAAACGTATACATTTTTAAATCTCACCTACTTTCTTTTAAATACTATCGTCCGCCAGCGGCGGGTTTTCCATATTCTCACATTCCCACGCGCGTTTCATTGCTACAGCTTCCAAAGCGCCTCTGCCGATCTTCCTTGCCTTATCGGAAATGGTATAGCAGTACTCCTGATTCTCTCTGGCATCAATGTCACCGATCTTCAGCCCTTTTTCCACCTGGACACCTTCCTGGAGCATTCCCCGGACGATCCCGGACATCTGGGCGTAGACCGGGATTCCTCCGGTCACTGCCACGACCTGTCCTTTCTTTACCAGATCTCCGATCTGGGCTGCCGGCTCCATTGTCCCGGAAGCAGATGCCTTGATCAGGCGCTCTATGGTATATCCGGCGATCTCTCCGGGAATCCCGGTATTGGGGATAGCGCTTCCCTCGCATATCACATTTCCCAGGGATGGCCCTCTCTGTGTCTCGATCACGTAATGGCAGTCTGTTCCTGCCGTAAATCCAGGCCCGATTCCGATCACCAAGGGCGCGTCGTTTTTACAGGTGCCTGTATTTTGCTTTGCCATGATCCCATCGATCAGAAGATCCGGCCTGTATTCCTTCCGGATCTTCGCCTTTTCATCCACGATCACCGCGATATGTCCCTTAGAGATCACCGTAAGAGCCTCTTCCAGATTCCGGACCAGGATTCCTTTTGCCTTTTCCACCTGTGCCTCTCCCTCATATACAGCCCTTGAGAAAGCAACCATCCTTCTCACCGTAAGTGGGACTTCGATATCCGTCATCAGGATCTCATGCCCTGCAAGCCAGAATTCATACGCGATCCCCGTTGCCAGATCTCCTGCGCCCTTGATCAATACCTTCACTTCTTCGTTCCTGCCTTTCTTCGCGGCTGCTGTTCACAGCAACCTTCTTAGCCACTGCTTTACCGGCCCGGCGCCATACAACAAACGCATGACACCGGAGCTGACGGACTCTATAATAAGTAGCTATAATCCTCGCATACCGCTTCGATCAGCCTCTGCAGCCCTTCCGGAACCTTTGTATCCTGTCCCTTCTTCCAGGTATGTTCCATACCAAGGAAGCGGACCTTGCATACGAGAGCGTCCCGGTTCAATACGGCAAATCCATCGTTCTTGCTGTCTTCCATATCCTTTTCACTTGCGAACAGTGTAAATTTATCCAGATACGGAGCGCTTGCGTACGGGCAGAATACCTTACAGTTCCCGCATTCATTACACATATAATCCACATGGATCACCTGTGCCTTCGCCATTCCCGGTACTTTGACGGAAATATTCGCGCGGTTCGGACATACGTCCACACAGTTTTCGCATACGGTAGAACAGCCCAGGCACCGTTCTGCTTCCTTTCCGCTTCCCGGCTCCGCAAGGATTCCTTTCTTCTGGTAGATGGCAGCCGTATCCGCCGGCACACTCATATCGCCTGTTACCGGCACCCCCGCGATGGCTTCCGCCGCGGCCAGGGCATTGGCCATTCCATTCACGACCAGAGATGGCCCGAACAATCCGTCGCCTACTACATAGACATGTTCTACACTGCTCTCCAGCTCCTTACTTACCTTTGCGCGGCCACGGTCATCCACATTTAATCCGTTTGCTTCGTAATAATCCGTAGGTACTTTTTCTCCTACCGCCGCGATCACGGTATCTGCCGGAACCGCTGTAGTCTCCTCTGTCTCCACGACTCCCGCGCGTCCGGAAGCATCCATTTCACCCAGCTTTGTTACCTTACAGATCAGATTACCGCCTTCCAGCTTCACAGGAGCCAGCAGCTCTTTGAATTCCACGCCATCCTCGATGGCCAGCAGCAGCTCATGCTCATCCGCCGGCATATAGCGCTTCGTCCTGCGGTATACCAGATACACATGCTCCACGCCTTCACATCTCTTTGCCGCTCTTGCCGTATCCATAGCCGTATTACCGCCGCCGATCACGACTACGTTCTTACCAAGGTCTACCTTGCCCTTTTTCTCGTTGAATTCTTCCAGGAACGCAAGCGCGTTCACTGCCTCGCCGCCTTCCAGCTTCAGCTCGCCGCGCTTGTACGCGCCTACCGCAAGGATCACATCATCGTATTCCTTTTTCAGTTCTGTCACGGCCGGAGCCTCTGTGTTCGTTAAAATCCTGACTCCCAGCTTCCGAAGCAGGGATACATCCTTGTCGATCACACTGTCATCGATCCGGAAATCCGGAATAATGGCGCTGACCACGCCGCCCAGTTTATCACGTTTTTCAAAAATCGTAACCTTCGCGCCTGCTCTGGCAAGATAATATGCCGCGGCCATACCGGACGGTCCGCCGCCCACTACTGCCACATTCTTGCCGCAGCTTCCTGTAACCGCCACACTTCTGATCACCGCGTCATACGCCTTTTGCGCGCATTCCAGCTTGGTATCACGGATCTGGACCGAAGTCTCATAGAAATTCCGGGTGCAGTGGCTCTGGCAGCCATGGGCGCAGATCGTACCTGTGATAAACGGAAGCGCGTTCTTGTTCAGGATCACACGCAATGCTTCCTCGTATTTTCCTTCTCCTGCCAGCCGTACATAGGTCGGGATCTCCTGATGGATCGGACAGGCATCCTCACATGGCGCCGTGTAGCAATCCAGAAGAGGCACTCTCTCCTTGGATTTTCTGGATTTTGGAAGCTTCGCCGGCTTCACATGATGGGGGTCATGGATGGCCTCATCTACCAGCTTGTTAAGCATCTCCACGTTGATTCCTGTAAATGGCTTCATGCCCATGGCATCCAGTCCCTCTGCCATCTGCTTCAGCCTCTGGTATCCGCCCGGCTTCAAAATGGTGGTCGCGACCGTTACCGGCCAAATGCCGCAGCCTACGATCTTCTCGATGTTAAACGCGTCCGCTCCGCCGGAGTACGCGATACGCAGTTTCCCGTCAAAGTCTCTGGAAAGCTTCGCCGATACAGAGATAGACAATGGATACAAAGATTTTCCGGACATATACATTTCTTCGCTCGGAAGTTCGTTTCTCTTCACGTCTACCGGGAACGTATTGGTGATCTTCACGCCAAATTCCAGATTCTTTTCGCCGGCAAGCCTGATCAGCCTCTGAAGCATGGGAACCGCGTCCACATACTGCAGGTCGTCATCAAAATGGAACCTTCCGAATGCCACATAATCATATCCCATCTTATCCATCGTCTCCCGGGCATATTCATAACCCAAAAGCGTTGGATTACATTTGATAAATGTATGCATCTTCTTCTCTGTCAGCAGATAAGTCGCAATGCTCTCGATCTCCTGCGGCGGGCATCCGTGAAGCGTGGAAATGGTTGCTGAATTACAGATCCTCGGAGAGATTGCTTCAATATCTTCCTTTGTCACGTTCTTGAATTCTCCCACATGCGCCAGAAGTGCCGCCTTACATGCCTGGAAGGTCTCTGTCTGCTCCGCGTTCTTCATATTTTCAATGAAGGTATTGATCTTCTCTGACTGGATCCCTTTCAGGTCATAGCCTACACTGATGTTGAACTGGTAGCCTTCCATGCTGCCAAGTCCATATTCCTTTGCCACAAACGCAAGCAGGAACCATGCTTTGATATACTCTTCCTGGGCCTGGGGCACATAAAGCTCCGTAGACCACTCGCAGTTATAGCATTCATCCTCTGCCAGGATACAGGGCTTATTGACACATGCCGCAAGCTCCGCCCCGTCCATGATCTGTACGGTCTTCAGCTCGAAGAAACGGCTTCCCGCATAGTAAGATGCTACAATATTCTGTGCCAGCTGGCTGTTAGGTCCTGCCGCCGGTCCAATGGGGGTCTCCAGCTTCCGTTCAAAGATGGTCTGTGCCTTCGTGGGATCTGCCACATAGGGTCTGTGTACTCCAAATACGGTTCCTTTTTCATCATGCTCTGCCCGGATCCAGTTTAATAACTGCTCAAAGGGCATGCAGCTCATAATATCGCTCATATAATTCTCCTTTTCTTCCTTAATTGATATATCTGCTATTTATCCGTTGATGCTCTTCCAGAGCTTCGCGGAAGACTCCCTGCATTTTGCCATTGCCTCTTCTACGTCGATCACTTTTACTTCTCTGTCCTTCATCAGAACCTTTCCGTTTCCGACCGTAGTCACCACATCCCTTCCGGTCATGCCGAACAGGATATGTCCGTTGATGTTGTTCTCGTCCAGATGTGTCGGCGGGTTGTAATCCACCACGATCACGTCTGCCGCGGCTCCTTCCTTCAGAACACCCAGCGGAGCCTTGAAGTAACGATTCGCGATGGCCGCATTGTTCTCGAACAACATTTTCGGCACCTCGCCCCATGCCGCGTTGGCATCGCACAGGTGATGCTTGTGCAGTACATTTGCCACCTTAAAGGACTCTGTCATGTCGTGGGTATATCCGTCTGTTCCCAGTCCTGCCAGGATTCCTCTGTGCACCAGCTCCATGGTAGGCGGGCATCCGCAGGCATTGCCCATGTTAGATTCCGGATTATGTACGACCATGGTATCCGTATCCTTCACTAAGTCCATCTCGTGAGAATTAATATAGATACAATGTCCCAGCAATGTCTTCTCTCCCAGGATGTTCCAATCCATCAGCCGGTCCACGATCCGCTTTCCGTATTTTTTCAGACAGTCGTGCAGGTCTTCGATCCCCTCTGCCACATGAATATGGTAACCCACCTCGTCCGGCTTGTTGGCCGCCGCAAGCTCCATGGTGGCATCCGAGATCGTAAACTGTGCGTGCATGCCCATCATGCCTGAGAGCATATCCGAATCATCCTTCAAGGCATAACGGATAAATTCCGCGTTCTCCATCACAGCTTCCTTTGCCTTGTCCATGCCGTCCCGGTCTGACACTTCATAGCAGAGACAGGAACGTACTCCCAGCTCCTTTGCCACATCAGCTATCGTAAACAGACTGTCCTTGATATGCCCGAAGCTTGCATGATGGTCAAAGATCGTGGTCACGCCGTTACGGATACAGGATATCATGGTATCGATGGCACTGTATTTTGTCTGTTCCAAGGTCAGATGCCGGTCGATGGTCCACCACTGGCCGTCCAGGATATCCAAAAAGCCCTTGGGATTATAGCCCTTGATACTAAGGCCCCTTGCCATCGCGCTGTAGATATGCTCATGCGTATTGATGAACGCCGGCATGATCAGTCCCTTCTTTGCGTCGATATACTCCGCGCCCGGATAAGCTTCTTTTATTTCCTTTTCGGTTCCTACCTTCACGATTCTGGTGCCCTCAATCGCAACCGCCCCATTTTCAATAAATGGAAGATTGCCGTCTCTGGTAATCACTTTACCGTTTCCTATGATCAGCATATGCCGCCTCCTTTTATATATAAAATTTTAAGATTTTAAGTTCCATCATTTTTACAAGTTCTTTACTATTTTACTTCTTTCTCCGCTTCCGTAAGCTCCATATCCTTCGGGAGCACCAGGTTCAGCAGGATCGCAACGATCGTCGCCAGCACTACCGGAGATTTTCCGAAGATGGTCGTTACCCATGCCGGGAAAGATGCCAGTGCCGCGTTTGCCTGTGTGATTCCCATTCCAAGCGCGATCGCAAGGCCTACGATGGTGGTATTCCTGTAATTCATCGGAGATGCCGTGATCAGCTTCACACCGGTCATAGCGATAGACGCGAATACGGATACGGTAGCGCCTCCAAGTACACACGACGGGATCGTGGTCAGGATCGATGAAAACTTCGGTATCAGCCCTGCTACCAGAAGAATGCCTGCCGCCATGGAAAATACTCTCCTGGCAACTACCTTCGTAGAGGATACGATACCCACGTTCTGACTGTATGTAGCCGTTGGAAGGCCCCCAAAGAACGCGCAGAAAATATTGCTGATACCGTAAGCCACGATCCCGCCGTTCAGTTCCTCATCCGTAGGCATCCTGTCCAGGCCGCCCGTTGTAGTCGCGGAAAAGTCCCCGATCGCCTGGATCGAATTAATGGCAAACAATACACCGATCGCCACACAGGAGGATGGTTCAAATTTGATTCCAAAATGCAGCGGTCTCGGCAGTTGAAAGAAAGACGCGGACGCAACCGATGAAAAATCAACCATCCCAAATGCCAGCGCCACAACATAACCCACAACGATGCCGATCAATATGGAGGATAGTTTCCAGATCCCCTTTCCATAGTGATTCAGAGCCGTAACCACGATCAGAGTGATGATCGCGACCAGCCAGTTCTGCCAGGAGCCATAGTTCTCGCTGCCGGCACCGCCTGCCATATAATTGATCGCGGTCGGATATAACGAAAGCCCTATGGCAAATACAACCGTACCTGTGATCAACGGAGGGAAGAATTTTCGGATCTGCTTAATAAAAATCCCTACGATGATCGCCACAATACCGCCTACGATCTGGGCTCCCAGGATCGTTGCCACGTCAAAATCCCCCGCGATCGCCTGCATAGTCGGTACATAGGCAAAGCTGATGCCCATGATGACCGGAAGTCCGGAACCAATCGAGACGGGCCCATTTTTAATAAGAGGGAATAACTGAATAAATGTAGTCAGCGCCGACATGACCAGAGCTGCCTGGATCAGGATGATGGAATCCCCTGAGGAAAGCCCTGCCACACCTGCCACGATAATAGCCGGTGTCACACATCCCACGATCATCGCCACTACATGCTGCAATGCCAAAGGAAGAGCCTGTGCCACTGACGGTTTCCCGTCGATCCTGAATAGTTCCTGAGATATTGTGCCCGTTGCTTCTTTACTCATGCTTTTCTTTTCACTCCTTTTCTCTTGAAAAACTGTTGATACATTAATATTAAGAAGCGTTTGTTAAAAGCGGCATGACAGAGAGACCGGCCAGTATGATGAAAATATGCGGCAATCGGATTTTGATGCAATTTTTCTAATCCTAAAACTTTTGCTTTCATACCGATTCATGCATTTTAAACAATTTTCGCTTCCGCTGTTCTTATAATAACATCATTCTGCTCAAAATTCAAGTCTTATAAAAATATTTTTGTTTCTTAAAAATTTTTTGTTATTACCTATTGATTTTTTTTTTATTTGTGTTATGATGGATTTCAGAGAGACCAATACAGCTTGAAATGAAAGCCCGGTATTTTCAAACACAGTATCTGTTCTGAACAGTTACACGCTCTACATTATATTTAAGAAAGGAGGAATCAAAAATGATGATTTCCAGGTTAGATATGCTAAAGCAGATCGCGGCCGGGCTTGCGGCACAATTTGGAAAAGACTGCGAGATCGTAGTCCACGATCTGACGGGCGGCTCCCTTGAGCATACCATCGTACATATTGAAAACGGCGGGCTCACCGGACGCCAGATCGGTGACGGCCCGTCCGGAGCCGTATTGAATGCCATCCGGCATCAGGGCGAGCCTCTAAAGGATGAGCTTGCTTATCTGACCAGGACAGAGAACGGACGGATTTTAAAATCCAGCACGATTTACATCCACGATGATGAAGGGAAACCATGTTACATATTTTCCATCAACTATGACATTACCGCTCTTCTTGCCCTTGAGAACAGTGTACACTCTCTCATTAGCTGCGAAGAGCCGCAAACTTCCGGTTCTCCCAAAATGATCACTCATGATGTAAGTAAGCTTCTGGATGAACTGATTGAACAGTCTGTCGCGCTGGTTGGGATTCCCGTACCTCTTATGACAAAGGAAGATAAGATCAAAGCGATCAATTTCCTGAATGACGCAGGAGCCTTCCTTATTACAAAGTCCGGAGATAAAGTAGCAAAGTATTTCGATATCTCCAAGTACACACTCTACAGTTATGTAGACATTAACAAGTAGTTCGTTTTTTTATCAGTAAAGGAGAGAAACATGAGCAGCACAGAGAAACAGTTAAAATGGACTCTGAACCACATCGCCAAAAGTGATGACCGGCAAGTCCAGAACATGTCCATGGATGAGATGGCAAAAGCGAACAGCTTCCACAAGAGCTTTCCGCAGTATGAGGTAACGCCTTTGACCCGCTTATCCAACCTGGCCGAATATCTTGGCCTGAAACGTCTGTATGTAAAGGACGAATCTTACCGCTTTGGCCTGAACGCATTTAAAGTACTCGGCGGTTCCTATGCGATCGCGCGGTATATCGCGCAGCAGACCGGCAAGGACGTAAGCGAGATCCCCTATAACGTACTGACCTCTGAAAAATTACGTGAAGAGTTCGGCCAGGCCACTTTCTTCACTGCCACCGACGGAAACCATGGGCGCGGAGTTGCCTGGGCTGCCAATAAGCTGGGACAGAAATGTGTCGTAAGAATGCCGAAGGGTTCCACACAGACCAGACTGAATAATATCGCGAAGGAAAATGCCACCGTTACGATCGAAGAGCTGAATTATGACGAATGTGTCCGTATGGCAGCAAAGGAAGCGGAAAATACGGAACACGGCGTGATCATTCAGGATACCGCGTGGGAAGGCTATGAAGAGATCCCAACCTGGATCATGCAGGGCTACGGAACACTTGCCCTTGAAGCAGATAAGCAGTTAGCAGATGACGGCTGCCGTCCGACCCACATTTTCATACAGGCAGGTGTAGGTTCTCTTGCAGGCGCAGTGATCGGTTTCTTCGCGAACCGCTTTAAAGAGAATCCTCCGGTCATGGTTGTCTGTGAGGCAAATGCCGCCGACTGTCTCTACCGTTCCGCGATGCAGGCTGACGGAAGCCGCGTGGATGTGACCGGCGACATGTTCACCATCATGGCAGGTCTTGCTTGCGGCGAGGCCAACACCGTATCCTGGGATATCTTAAGGAACCACGCGGATGCCTTTATCTCCTGCCCTGACTGGGTAAGTGCTAACGGCACACGTATCTACGGCGCTCCGATGAAGGGAGACCCGCAGGTGATTTCCGGAGAATCCGGCTCCGTTACCCTTGGCGTGGTTCATGCCTTGATGACAAAACCAGAGTACAAAGAATTGAAAGAAGCTTTAAAATTGGACGAAAATTCAGAAGTTCTTCTTGTATCTTCTGAAGGTGATACAGATCCGGATCGTTACCGCGAGATTACCTGGGAAGGTCTTTGCGGAACAGATAAGGAACCATTTGCTGATCTGTAAGATGATGTTACACCGCCGCTAAGCTCGAAAAACACCTCGCTAAGCGGTCGGGTAACTATAACTCGCATGTAAGCACCTAAAGGACAGGTGCTAAGTGCTCATAATAGGAGGAAATAAAAATGTTTGATAAGATTAAAGAAGCTGCACAGGGCTACGAAAAAGATATGACCGCGTTCTTACGTGCGATCGTTAAAAATCCAGGCGAAAGCTGTGACGAGAAAGCTCACATCGACACCATCGCCGCTGAGATGAAGAAGGTTGGATTCGATGAAGTACAGATCGACCCACAGGGAAATGTCATCGGTTACATGGGAACCGGAGACAAGATCATCGCTTACGACGCTCATATCGATACCGTAGGAATCGGTAATATCGAAAACTGGAATTTCGATCCATACGAAGGCTATGAGAATGAGACCGAGATCGGCGGACGTGGTGTGTCTGACCAGTGCGGCGGTATCGTATCCGCTGTATACGGCGCGAAGATCATGAAGGATTTGAACCTGATCCCGGAAGGCTGCAAGATCATGGTTGTCGGAACTGTTCAGGAAGAAGACTGTGACGGCCTCTGCTGGCAGTATATCATCAATGAAGATAAGGTTCGTCCGGAATTTGTTGTTTCTACCGAGCCTACAGATGGCGGAATCTATCGTGGACAGAGAGGACGTATGGAAATCCGTGTAGACGTAAAGGGCGTTTCCTGTCATGGTTCCGCTCCAGAGCGTGGTGACAACGCGATCTACAAGATGGCTGACATCCTTCAGGATATCCGTGCGTTGAATGAAAATGACGCGGAAGACGGTACAGAGATCAAGGGTCTTGTAAAGATGTTGGATGCAAAATACAATCCGGACTGGGAAGAAGCTCGTTTCCTTGGCCGTGGTACCGTAACTGTATCCCAGATCTTCTATACCTCACCAAGCCGCTGCGCAGTTGCAGACTCCTGTGCGGTATCCCTTGACCGTCGTATGACCTTCGGTGAGACCTGGGAAAGCTGCCTGGATGAGATCCGTGCCCTTCCAAGCGTAAAGAAATACGGCGATGACGTAGTTGTTTCCATGTACAACTATGACCGTCCTTCCTATACCGGATGTGTATACGAGATCGAATGCTACTTCCCGACATGGGCGATCCCGAAAGATCACAAGGTAACAAAGGCATTGGAAGCTGCTTACAAAGGACTGTACGGCGAGAAGAGAATCGGCGCAAAGGATACGCTGGAAATGCGTCAGGCCCGTCCGCTGACAGACAAATGGACATTCTCTACCAACGGCGTTTCCATCATGGGAAGAAACGGGATCCCATGTATCGGTTTCGGACCTGGGGCAGAGGCCCAGGCTCATGCGCCAAATGAAATGACCTGGAAGCAGGATCTGGTAACATGCGCGGCTGTATACGCGGCTCTTCCGACCGAATACTGCAAATAATATTTTATAACGGACATTCCAATTTACATAACATTTTGTCGCAAGTGGTTCTGCCCTGCCGAAGTGAACCCAATTTGCCAAAACAAACCTGGAAGCAGGTCAGATCACTTGCATGAATAAAGAATAAATTTTAGGAGGATTTTTTAATGAAAATTTTACAGGATTATATCGATAAGCTCAACGCGTTAAACTTCAAAGAGATGTACAATGGAGACTTCTTCCTGACATGGGAAAAGACAGATGATGAGATCGAGGCCGTATTTACCGTTGCGGACGCTCTTCGTTTCATGAGAGAAAACAACATTTCCACAAAGGTATTTGAGAGCGGTCTTGGAATCTCCCTCTTCCGTGACAATTCTACACGTACCCGTTTCTCCTTCGCTTCCGCATGTAACCTGTTAGGTCTGGAAGTTCAGGATCTGGACGAGGGCAAATCTCAGGTAGCGCATGGCGAAACTGTCCGTGAGACAGCAAACATGATCTCCTTCATGGCTGACGTGATCGGTATCCGTGACGATATGTATATCGGCAAGGGAAATGCTTATATGCATGAAGTTGTTGACGCTGTAACACAGGGAAATAAGGATGGCATCCTGGAGCAGAAGCCTACCCTTGTAAACCTGCAGTGCGATATCGACCATCCGACACAGGCAATGGCTGATATGCTCCACATCATCCACGAGTTCGGCGGTGTTGAGAATCTGAAAGGCAAAAAGCTGGCTATGACATGGGCTTACTCTCCGTCCTACGGCAAGCCATTATCCGTACCACAGGGAGTCATTGGCCTGATGACTCGTTTCGGAATGGACGTTGTCCTGGCACATCCGGAAGGATACGAGGTATTCCCGGAAGTAGAAGAGGTGGCTAAGAAGAATGCGGAGAAGTCCGGCGGTTCCTTTACAAAGACCAACAGCATGGCAGAAGCTTTCAAAGATGCTGACATCGTATATCCGAAGAGCTGGGCTCCATTCGCTGCAATGGAAAAGCGTACTGAACTCTATGGAAACGGCGACACCGAGGGAATCAAGGCTCTGGAAAAAGAACTGCTTGCACAGAACGCAGAGCATAAGGACTGGGCTTGTACAGAAGAACTGATGTCTACGACCAAGGACGGAAAGGCTCTTTACATGCACTGCCTGCCGGCTGATATCACAGGCGTAAGCTGTGAGACAGGCGAAGTGGACGCGTCCGTATTTGACCGTTACAGAGACCCGCTGTACAAAGAAGCAAGCTTCAAGCCATACATCATCGCGGCTATGATTTTCCTTGCAAAATTCGCTGATCCGGCTGATATCCTGAAAAAGCTGGAGGAAAATGGAACACCGAGGATTTTTAAGTAAAAGATAGAGAGGCAAAGACTATGGCGAAAAAGAAAAGAGTTGTCATCGCCCTGGGCGGAAATGCCCTTGGGAACACACTTCCGGAGCAGATGGCAGCAGTAAAGATCACCGCGAAAGCAATCGTAGACCTGATCGAAGATGGTTGTGAAGTCGTTGTATCCCATGGAAACGGGCCGCAGGTCGGCATGATCAACAATGCCATGATCGCATTGACCCATGAAGACCTGGAGCAGCCCAACACTCCTCTCTCCGTATGCGTAGCCATGAGCCAGGCTTATATCGGCTACGACCTGCAGAACGCCCTTCGTGAGGAACTGCTGAACCGCAATATCACAGATATTCCGGTCGCGACCATGATCACACAGGTCCGTGTGGATGAAAATGACCCTGCTTTCCAGAATCCAAGCAAGCCGATCGGGAAGTTCGTGGACGCGGAGCAGGCTAAAATGATGGAAGAAAAATTCGATTATATCATGAAGGAAGATGCCGGAAGAGGCTACCGCCGTGTGGTAGCTTCCCCGAAACCGTCAGAGATCATTGAGATCGGCACCATCCGTACGATGGTAGAGGCTGGCAACCTGGTCATCGCCGGCGGCGGCGGCGGAATTCCTGTAACCAGGCAGGGCAATCACTTAAAAGGCGCCAGCGCTGTGATTGATAAGGATTTCGCAAGCTGTCTGATCGCGAAGGAACTGGACGCGGACTATCTGATCATCCTTACGGCAGTAGAAAAGGTTGCGCTCAACTTTGGAAAGCCGGATGAAAAATGGTTAAGCGACGTGTCCGTTGAAGAGGCCAAACAGTATATCAGCGAAGGACACTTTGCTCCTGGATCTATGCTGCCAAAGGTGCAGGCAGCGGTTGATTTTGCTTCCTCCAAGCCAGGACGTACCGCCCTGATCACACTTCTGGAAAAATCCAGAGACGCGGTTCAGGGAAAGACCGGAACCATGTTCCATGCTTAAAGGTTTAAAATACAACAAAACGCATCACTGACGCTTTTGTTAGATACTTCGTAATACATTCGAAAAAGACTTCCGTAAAAGCGGAAGTCTTTTTCATTAAGAGGGCTATTTAAAAGTAGCCAGACAGATAAAATAAACGAAGCCGCATATATGACCGGAATATTGCCACTGAAAAATATGATGCGCACAACCGCATAAGAAAACATGCCGCTTTGCGGCTGGCGCGGGATATTTCAATCAGTGTACAGCTGGAATATTTTCAGAATGAAAATACTTCTTTCGCGGCTTTCATATTTTCCATAATAGACACCTCAAACGGACACCGTGTCTCGCAGGCCCCGCACTGGATACACTCCCCCGCGTGATGTGCCAGAAGTCCATAATGCTCCCGCACAGTCTCCGGAACCTCTCCCTGTGCCTTTGCCAGATTCAGATATTTCGTGACAGAAGCCACGTCGATCTCCTTCGGGCATGGCGCGCAGTGGCTGCAGTACATACAATGTCCCTTCCAGCTAATATTCGGGAATGACGCGAACGCCGCCGCATAGTCCTTTTCCTCGTCCGAAGCTTCTTCATAAGCAATGCTTGTTTTCAACTGCTCCGCCGTATGTGCTCCGGCAAGGACCGTAGCCACTGCCGGGCGGGTAAGCGCGTAATGCAGGCACTGGTTAGCTGTCAATGCTTTTCCGGCCGGTGACATGGACGCATCCAGCAGGTCACCGCCTCCAAACGCTTTCATTACCGTAATTCCCACACCCAGACGCTGGCAGGTCTCATACAGCTCCTGCCGTTCCGGGTCCATATTGACCAGCGGAGCCGCGTAATTTTCGTCCCGCCACAGATCTTCCACGTCCTCACTG
Organism: uncultured Clostridium sp.; assembly: GCA_964523125.1. Classification (GTDB taxonomy): domain Bacteria; phylum Bacillota; class Clostridia; order Lachnospirales; family Lachnospiraceae; genus Schaedlerella. Next base: position 54,732 of record CAZFXM010000018.1, read on the forward strand.
GCCGGCTGAAGGTCATAGCAGGGATTGACGCTGAACATCAGTACCTCTATGTACCCGCTGTTTACCGCTGCCAGCGCTACCTGTGGATTATGGCTGCTCAAGCCGATATGATGAATGACTCCTGACTTTTTCAGCTCCAGCACATAAGGAAGGACAGGTCCATTTACAATGGTCTCCCAGTCTTTCATGGAATCCACATAATGAATCATCCCTACATCAATATAATCTGTCTGCAGGAGGGAAAGCATTTCCTCAAATCCTGCTTTTACCTCGTCAATGTTCCTGCTCCGCTCGTACTGCCCGTTTTTCCAGACAGAACAAATATGGGACTGGATGATAAACTTCTCACGTCTCCCGGCCAATGCCTTTCCAACACTGGCCCGCACTTCCGGATTGGATGTATAGAGGTCAAAATAGTTGATGCCGTTTTCTTCTGCCAGGTCAAATAAAATTTTTGCCATCCGGCAGTGATCCTCCGCGAATCCCTCACACCCCATACCAATCTCACTTACCTTTAACCCTGTATTTCCAAGATCACGATATTTCATTAAATACATGTCTCCTTTTACTATGTAATGATTCCGCCTGTAACAATTCTATGCCGCGCTTTTTCCATATTGCTTCTTTTTTGGGGATCGCGTCTTTACATCTTTGTCTTCTCCGCGAAATCAGCCATCGCTTCCGAAATTTTGATCTGCTGCGGACAGACTGCCTCACAGCTTCTGCAGCCTATACACGCGCTTGGAAGCTTCTCCTTCGCGAAAGAGGACAACGCCATGGGCGCGATGAAACCACCGTCCGTAAAGCAATGCTCATTATACAACGCAAGCAGCGATGGGATATCCAGCTCCTGCGGGCAATGGCTGATACAATACCGGCATGCCGTACAGGGAAGCGTCTTCTTCCCCAGCATTTCTTCCGTAATCCCGAGCAAAGTGTCCATCTCTTTCGTATTCAATGGTTTACTTTCTTCATAGGTACGGATATTCTCTTCCATCTGTTCCAAGCTAGACATACCGGAAAGCGTTACTACAACATCCTCAATGGACTGCAGGAAGCGGAATGCCCATGCCGGAATGCCCTCTTCCGGACGGAGTGCTTTCAATTTCGCGGCATGCTCTTCCGGCAGCGCGGCAAGCTTTCCTCCACGGACCGGCTCCATCACCCATACCGGGATATGATGTTCACGCAACAGTTCTACTTTTCCTTTGGCATCCTGGAAAGTCCAGTCCAGGTAATTCATCTGGATCTGGCAGAATTCCATATGTTCTCCATAGGCGTCCAGGAAACGCTTCATCACTTCACAGCTCCCATGCGCGGAAAAACCAAGGTGACGGATCCTCCCATTTTCTTTCTGCTTCATCAGATATCCAAAAATCCCATACTTTTCATCCAGATAAGCATCGATGTTCATTTCACATACGTTATGGAACAGATAAAAATCGAAATACTCCACGCCGCATTTTTCCAACTGCTTCTCAAAAATCGTCTCCACCTTATCCATGTTCGACAAGTCATATCCAGGAAACTTTGTCGCAAGATAATAGTTCTCCCGGGGATATTTGTTCAAAAGCCTGCCCATCACAAGTTCCGACTGCCCTCCATGATATCCCCATGCGGTATCGTAATAATTGATTCCATTTTCCATGGCGCAGGCCACCATTTTTTCCGAAGCCGCTTCATCGATTTTGGAATCATCTCCGCCAATCGTGGGCAGGCGCATAGCCCCCATACCAAGCGCTGATAATTTTAAATCTTGAAACTCCTTATAAATCATGATTCATCTCTCCTTTTTGAAAATAGATTGGCTGGTAACCGTTTTTCAGTATATATATCCAGCTTTTATTATACACCTTGAAGTGGACTTTAAGTCAAGAAAAAAGACAGGTGAGCTATTTATCAACTCACCTGTCTCATTTTTCCCTTGACTAAAAATACATTCCAGATATTATGCTCTTTTTCTTAATTTCATACCTGCAATAACACTAACTGACGCCAATAATACGACAAGTGCCACTGCTACTGTCATACCTGACATTCCCTGTGTCTCCGGCATATTTTCACCAGTCTTTGGTGACTTAGCGCCTGTCGCAGGCTTACTGTCCTGTGTACCCTGGGTATCCTGGGTGTTCTGAGCCGGTGTCTCTGCACTAATTGCAAAGTTTGTTTCAGCGGCACCGTCTGTATAATTTACACGCATAGTATATGTTCCGACACTTAAGGTCTTCAGGAACTCTGGCTTCAGGGAGATCACTGTAGATCCTGACTGTGCGTCATAACAAGATGGATCTATGTCTACACCACTAATTGTAATACCCGTAAACTTAGAAAAATCCCCATCACAGGTAATAACCAGCGGGGCATTGCCGCCCTGTACCCATGTACTGCCGGCTCCGCCGGTGAAAGAATACTGCGGCGCTGCCGGCTGCTGCGGAGTTGTAACTGCCGATCCGCTGCCATACCCAAACTCCTGTACCCAATAATCAACGCCATTATACTGTACATGGCCTATTCCTATCGTAGTATAATCGCCAAGCATATTCCTTCTATGCCCCTGTCCGCTATAAGGCTGATTATCTTCTCGCCACGAAACAAAAACGGAATTTGCGTCCCTTTGTCCTGCCGCGATATTTTCCGCATAACTACTGGTTCCATTTACAGTCAGGCTAAAACAGGACTGCCCATTTGGCCTTGTATGGCTCATACCATACATCCCCTGCGTTGCGATTTCCTCTGCCCTCTGCATAGCAATTTCTGTCAGGTCAGCATTAACCGCCAGTCCGCCCAAGGGACCTATAAATCCTACATCCGCACACTCTGCACCCGTCTGTCGGAACCCATTCACTAAACCTACCAAAGTTCCATCGTCAGGTACACGTGTCCCAACCGCCGCCGAGGCATCAATCCCCATGCCAAGAACCAACGCGCCTGTCAACAACGCTATGATCCTCTTCTTGAATCCTGATTTCATAATCTCCTACTCCTTTTTATATAAATATAATATAGTATATATATACATATCCCCGAAATTGTTGTCAATAAAAATTCACAGAATTTTCCTAAAAATTTCATATAAAGAAAATGCCCGAAATAGCCTGTAAAATAAGGTTATTCGGGCATTTTCTAATGCTTATCCCTCAATCGCGATGTAATTGTTCTGCTCAACCGTATGAGCATCCTCCTTAGGTACCGCCAGCTTCAGGATTCCATCTTCAAATTTCGCGTGGATATCTTCTTCCGTCACTTTCTCACCTACGTAGAAGCTCCGGCTTACGGAACCTGAGAAACGTTCTCTTCTGATATATTTTCCTTCACTGTCTTTCTGGTCGTTATTGACATTCCGGGTCGCCTGAATGGTGAGGTATCCATCTTTCAGCTGTGCTTTTACATCCTCTTTCTTAAAGCCCGGCAGTTCCATGTCAATCTCATATCCCTGCTCGGTCTCTTTCACGTCTGTTCTCATAATATTCTGCGCGTTTCCCTCGTGCGCTCTGTTTATTCTCGGGAATGAAAAATCCATCAATTCATCAAATAAGTTCTCTCCAAAAATACTAGGCATCAACATAAGTCATTACTCCTTTCGTCAAATGAAAACTTTATTAATCCGTATTATGTGATAAATTCATAATACAGTTTCAACTGAACTCTGGATTAACCTTTGTTCTATTTGTACTATAACACTTGTTTTTAGCACTGTCAAGCGTTGAGTGCTAATTTTATTGTGAAGAATTTGTGAAGCCTTGACTTTGGGGTTGATCCGCCTGATAGACCATAAAATTATAGATGAACTTCATCTTATTCGCTCTCCTTCCCGAATAATCTGTAGGTACGCTCACTATGTCATTTTTCTATAGTACAGCTTTTGGACATTCACTTCTTTTCTCCTTTCTTCGCCTCTCCCTCCGGAAAGATGACCTTATTGACAACAAAGAAGATCACCATGGACACACCGCCTGTCAGGACGGTCGTGATGATATTGTAAATGAAATCCGGCACACCTAATGTCCCGGCCACGCCGACCCAGATACTGTTAATGGAATTGACCACCAGGGTCACGCCCACCCATCCGAAAAAGTATCCCACGATCTGCGGCGGGATCTTCCCATGGCTCCGGAAGGTGATGTTCCGCTGTAATGGGAAATTGATACACTGTGCCGTAAATGTCGCGATCAGGTAGCCGATAAAGTAGGCAAGACCTCCGTCCGCCACGCTGTATCCCAATACATTGAAGGTAAATGACGCCCCGAACAGTTCCATCCGGATCCCCGGCCACATCCATTCCACATTTTTATAGGCGGAAAATGCCCCCGGCAGGAACTGGATCAGGATATACTGCCACACCGTTACCAGGTTGCTGAACAGGAAGAACAGGCCGCCCTCGCGGATCCATTTTGCCGCCCCGGGATGTTTGTCCGCGAAGCCTGACCACCATTTTGTAAATGCATTTTCTTTCATGAACTCCACCTCCATCTATCGTAAAATACTTTATCTACCCCATCTGTTTTGCCTTTTTCTGAACCTCTCTCTGACGGAAAAAGCCGCCGAGCACCTGCCCAAATCCTTTGAAGAAATGCCCGTTTACAATGGTCACGATCCCGTCCACCATCTCCTGGCTGGCGATCCCCCCTGCCATCTTTCCGATCGCGCGGAAGGGCATATTATAATTGAACATCAGGTTCAGGTTTGGTTTTCCCTTGGCCATGCTCTTGTCCAGGGTATTGGTCATGATCTTATAGATCATCCTTGCCAGAGCGCTCTTTGCGTAATACATCTGGCAGATGGCGTCATTCCTGTCTAACTGCCCGCTCCAGTGCCCGTTCGGGATCTGATGCCCCAAAAGCTCCTCAAATTCCTGATCCGGAATGTCTTTGACCTGCCCCGACATATAGTGTGGAAGCCTGCTGCCGTTATAGGGAAGCGGCGCGTCCGTCCCGATCACGTCTACGGTTTCCGACAAATGGATATCCGCCACGCTGGAGCCGATCAGGATCTCATATTCCCCGCTCTCCACCTCAAACTTGTCTGTATTCACATTGAAGTAGCGGAACGCGTCACGGGTGATGGGGATCTCCACCGTCTTTGTCTCCCCGGCTTTCAGGAAAACCTTTTGGAAGCCTTTCAGTTCCTTCTTCGGCCGATACACCCCATGGCATTTCGCGCTGACATACATCTGGGCAACCTCCGCCCCGTCCCGGCCGCCGGTATTGGTCATATCAAAAACTGCTTTTTCCGTATCTACCTTCAGGTTTGCGTAGGAAAATGTGGTATAGCTCAGCCCGTATCCAAAGGGGAACAGCACCGGAACTTCTGCCGTCTCAAAATAGCGGTATCCCACATACAGCCCTTCCCGGTACTCTGCCGTCCGTTCTTTGGACGGGAAATACGGTGCGGAAGATACGTCTTCATATCTCAGCGGATAGGTTTCGCTGAGTTTCCCCGACGGGTTCACTTCCCCCATGATGGCGCGGAGCATGGCCTTTGCCCCTGCCTGCCCACAAAGATATCCATGGATCAAAGCCTTGCAGTTTTTCAGCCACGGCATCTCTACCGCGGAACCGGCGGACATCACAACGACTACATTTTTATTGACTTCAGAGATCATTTCCAACAACTGGATCTGGCTGGCCGGCATCTTCATATTCGGACGGTCCAGACCCTCGGACTCTGAAATCTCATCTAAACCGATATATAGCAGCACCACTCCCGCTTTTTTGGCAAGTTCCACCGCTTCCCTCTCCAGCGCCGGGTCTGCCGGGCCGGTACGGTGATACCCCTGCGCGTAGCCTTCCACATGCAATGGGAACTGGCTGATGACCTCCATTGCGCTGTCCAGCTGCGTCGGATTCACCACGGAAGAGCCTGCCCCCTGGTAACGTGGGTTCTTCGCAAATTCACCGATGACTGCCACCCTTGTATTTTCCGGGAGCGGAAGGATTCCATCCTCATTTTTCAAAAGTACGATGCTTTCCTCAGCCGCCTTCTGTGCCATGTTCTGGCGGCTCTCCTTACTGAACCCTTTGGACTTTCCTGCTTCCACCGCTTTATGGGTAGACAATATCACATCCAGAAGTTCATCCACCCTCTGGTCTAAAATCTCTTCGGAGAGTTTCCCGTTCTTTACTGCCCTGACCAGTTCCTCGTCCGAGTCTCCGCCGGTGGTGGGCATCTCCAGGTGTGAGCCTGCCCGGACACCTTCCACATGGTCATTGGACGCGCCCCAGTCGGAAACCGCGAATCCGTCAAATCCCCACTCATCCCGCAGGATCTCCTGCAGGAGATGTGCGTTTTCATTGGCGTAAACTCCGTTTACCCGGTTATATGAGGTCATGATGGACTTCGGATGGGCTTCTTTGACCGCGATCTCAAACCCGGCCAGATAGATTTCCCGAAGGGTCCGCTCATCCACGACGGAATCGCTGGCCATGCGCCGCAGTTCCTGGGAATTGACCGCGAAATGCTTGGGGCACGCCGCAACGCCGTTCTCCTGGATCCCACGGATATATCCTGCCGTCATCTTGCCCGCCAGGTAAGGATCTTCGCTGAAATACTCGAAATTCCGCCCGCATAAGGGGCTTCTCTTGATATTCATCCCCGGTCCCAAAAGGACAGCCACCTCCTGCTCCGCCGCTTCATTGCCCAGGTATCGTCCAATCTCCTCACCCAATTGGGGATCCCAGCTATTGGCCACGGTCGCCGCCGTAGGATAGCAGGTGGCCGGGACGCTCCCGTTCAGGCCAAGCTGGTCGCTGGCCCCTTCCTGTTTTCTCAGGCCATGTGGGCCGTCTGATAACGCCATGTTGGGGATCCCTAATCTTTTCACACTCCTGGACTGCCAGAAATCCTTCCCGGAGAGCAGATAACATTTCTCCTCCAGAGACATCTGGGAAATCAACTTTTCATGTTTCATCTCCGTATTCTCCTTACAATATTATTTTTTCCAGCTGCATAGTTGGTTATTTTTTCTACGAACAAAATCATCCAAATATAGCCTCCTGAAAGAACAGAAGGCTATATCATAACAGGAACAGACACTTAAGATCTGCTTTTCAGAATCCTACATCTCTCTGAAAAATCATTGATTCACATTTACCGCCTGCGGCTATTTTTCAACAACGACCTCTATCGTTGCTTTCCTCTGTCCATAAACCTTACGCACACGGAACACTTCATAAAGTACTACCAGTGCCGCCGCGAGAATATCCGCAACGATCAGAATGATCTGGTACATCAGCAGACCCGTCTGCATATTTTCCGGCTCATATGCCCGGCTGTTTACCACGGTGTACATGATATTGTGGGCCGCGTCACGCATATGGGAAACCGCCGTCGCCGTACTGGTGTCTGCCACATAATTGGAACCCGTATCATAGCTTGCCAGACAGGTATCGCCGCCATTGTAGATGGAACGTGCCGCGTCCATATATCCGAAGTTTGCGAAATAATCGGTCAGTACAAATCCTCTATATCCCCATTCCTCACGGAGCACGGTTTCCAGGAGGCTCTTACATGCGCCTGCCCACTGGGTGCCAAGATAATTGTAAGAAGACATCACAGCCTTTGCGCCGCCCTCTTTCACACAGATTTCAAACGGCTTCAGGTAAATCTCACGGATCGCCTGCTCATTGGACCATGTGGTCAGCATCTCCCAGCGGCCCTCTTCCTTGTCATTCAGCGCGAAATGCTTGATATACGCGTATACGCCATGCTCTTCCGCACCCTGGACTGCCTGGGATGCGATCTTGCCGGACAGGAAACCATCCTCGGAATAGTACTCAAAGTTACGTCCCGCGAAAGCGCTCCTGTGGATGTTCATAGCCGGCGCGTACCATCCGGATACATTCATCTCATCCGCCATCTGCCCGATGCCCTGTCCGAATGCCCTCGCGATCTCTTCATTAAATGTATTCGCGATCATCACGCCGCAGGGATAACCGATGGAGCCTACGCCTGTAAAGTTATTGTTGATCGAAGCCGGCCCGTCACAGTCCGTAGTCTGTACTTTCCCCACACTTGCCGCGGCAGCCGTCTGGTATCCGCCTACAGCCACCATCTCCCGCATCTCATCCACGGTCAGCTGGTCCAGCAATGGCTCCCACTGTTCATCGTCATAGTCCGCGCCCCGCAGGTCTGCTAACGTCAGGCCGTTGTCCGCCCCGGTCGTAGGCATCTCAATATCCGGGTCTTCCTCCGGCTCCCAGTTGGAATTATTGGTAAAGACTGCCTTATCCTCTTCCGGCATGCTCATGGAAGCAGGCACCGCCGTTGCTTCGTCATAGTTCGCAAATCCATTTGCCCGTGACAGGTAAGTCACTTCACCTTCCGCAAAATCGAACTGATTCTCCGCGGTGATCAGATCTGTGGAACGCTTGTTGTCCCCATCGTATGTAACGGTATCATTTACTTCATAAGTTTTGGTGTCGATCACATCGTGAGAATTGTTTCTCAGACTGATCTCATAATCCCCTGCTTCCAGGATATAACTCTGCGCGTTCTGATAATCATAGGAAGCCATATCTTCTTCCGTAAATGTCAGCGTCAAAGTCTCGGAAGCGCCCGGCTCTAAGAGCTCTGTCTTGTCAAACGCCACAAGATTCGCGGAAGCCTTCTCAATCCCGCCGTTTGTGTAAGGCGGATTGTAATAAATCTGTACCACATCCTTTCCTGCCACATCACCGGTATTGGTCACGGTCACATCTACGGACAGGGTGCCGTCATTTTCTTCGATCCCTCCCATCTCCTGCTCGAAGGTGGTATAGGAAAGGCCATAGCCGAAGGGATAAACAACCGTTTCATCATAATCGATCAGGCCTTCCTCCGCTGCTGTCTCATAGAAACGGTAACCCACATAAATATTTTCTACATAGTTTACAAAATGCGGCAGCGCGCCCGGTACGAACTGGTCGCTGTCCGGAATCTGGAATTCTTCCATGTTGTCATAGATATACTCCGCAAAATTGTTGTAATACGGGGTTTTCGTCAGATCCGCCACAAAGGTATCCGCGGTCCTTCCGGATGGATTGACCTCCCCTGCCATGATCTGTCCCAGCGCGTTAAACCCGTTCTGTCCGGGGCTGGGGCACCAGATCACACCTTTGATCTGGTCATATTCATTGACGAATCCCAGCTCCATGGTATTGGCGCTGTTGTTAACAACGACTACATTTTCAAAGTTCTCACATACCATATCCAGCATGTCACGTTCTGTCTGGCTTAAGGTCAGCCAGTGCGTCCCTGCCGGGAAATCCTCATAATCCTCGGAATTATTGGTGTAGGTAACCTGTGATACATCGTAGGGCAGGTCTATGTGCTCCCCGCCTGACCGTGCGATCACGACCACTGCCGTATCGGAAAATTCCTTCGCGTCATCCAGCATCCCATCCGGGTAGGTGTCCACCGGTGGCTCCGGAAGTGTCCAGTCCTGCTCCCACATCCCAACGCTGGGCCTTGCCGCATTGTACTCTTCCGAACGGTACTCCCGGTAAAAATCCAGGATATCTTCATTCACTTCAAATCCCGCGTTCTTCAGGCCTGATTCCAGGTCTACGATCTCATACGCGTCCGACATCGCGCCGGAGCCTGTCCCTCCATAGACCGGATTGCTTGCTGCCCATCCGAATACGTTCAGGTTCTTTGTGCCTTCCATGGGAAGGATGTTGTCTTCATTCTTTAAAAGCACGATCCCTTCCCCCGCGATCTGCTCGCCAAGCGCCAGTGCTTCCGCCTGTGTCTCTTCCGTAATCGTTCCGGAGCCGCTGACCAGTGACAAAAGCGTTGACATGGGGCCTGTACAGATCAGATTCGCGATCACAACCAGCGCGATCACAACCGCGACCCTGGACTGCGAGCGGATCAGATACCGTTTCGGCTCCTTCACCTTTTTGACTGCAAGGATCAGGATCACGGCCAGTACAAATATGACGGCAAATGTGATCAAATACGGCCTGATTAGTTCCAGCACACTCATTACGTCACTCCAGTTAATGTCCAACATGTTTCTCTTCTCCTCCTTATTTCCTTTTCTTTTGTGCACTTTGCATGCACTTTTGTATTTCTAGTAATAAATTATAAATTTTAATTGTAAATATGTACAATGCCAAGAAAGTATATTATTATAAATAAAAAGCATAAGGGAGGAAAACGATGTTTGAATTACGTCAGTTAGAGCAATTAGTGTCCATCGCTGAATATGGCACTCTGCTGAAAGCTTCGGAGCATCTCTATATCACTCAGCCTGCTCTAAGCCGCTCCATGCAGAAGCTGGAAAAGGAAATAAATGTTCCTCTGTTTGACCATAAAAAAGGAAACCGAATCTCATTAAATTCCAATGGTGAGCTTGCCGTAACCTATGCGCGGATGTTATTAATGCAGGCCAATGACATGCAGGATAAGCTTCGGCTTTTTTACCAAACGCAGAATACAATCTCCATCGGCACCTGCGCCCCGGCCCCTCTTTGGAAATTACTGCCTCTTTTGACTGAAAGATATCCGAACATGACTGTCTCATCGGAACTACAGGCCAACCCGGAACAATTGATACAGGGTTTGAACGAAGAGATGTATAAACTGATCGTCACACTCGCACCGGTTGTTATAGAGCACATCCGTACAAAGCCCTTTTCCAAAGAAGCTCTGTATCTGTCAGTTCCTTTCACGCATCCTCTTGCCGGGTGTGAATCTCTTTATTTGAAAGACCTGAAAGATATGACACTGATCCTGCATTCTGAAATCGGTTTCTGGTATCCGCTATGTGAAGAAAAAATGACACATCCTAATCTGATATCTCTAAATCGGTTTGAAGATTTTAAAGAATTGGCAAAAGCCACAACATTGCCGTATTTTGTTACAGACGCCGCACTCAATTTCCATATAGTAGAATATGCTGATGACCGGCATTTGATCCATATTCTGGATGAGGAGGCCAATGTCACCTATTACTGCTCCTGCCTGAAAAAATATGAGCAGTACCTTCCAAATGGGATTGGATAAGTTTCCTGCATCCTATCAGGAAAAAAACAGGAACCGGCAGCGAAAAACATCTGCCGGTTCCCCTTGTTATAAGAGTGTTCCAAATATTTTCACAAAGTTGGCAAAAGTTGGAACTGGTCAAAGATCAGGGCATATCTGTTTACTGTGAAAATATGTAAAACCACCGCACGTGTATTTTCTATTGTTGGAGTCGCCGCGCGGAATAATGGAACCCCCTCAATGAATCTTCATTCCGCAGAGCATCTTTACGAACGCCGGATCGTCATGGTTCACGATCTCGCTGTGCCCCAGATCCTTTGCGGCAATCTTTGCCATCTCTTCATCCGTAAGCGCAAAGTCCCAGATATCAATATTCTGCTCCATGCGCTCTACATGTACGGACTTCGGTATGATGGACACCCCACGCTGGGCATTCCAGCGGAGAACTACCTGCGCCGCGCTCTTACCGTACTTCTCTCCGATCTCAGTCAGCTCTGGATCGGTAAAGATTCCGTGCTTGCCTTCTGCAAGAGGCCCCCATGCCTGCGGTACAACGCCATAAGCCTTCATGTTCTCAAGGGCAGATTCCTGTACGAAGAACGGATGCAGCTCTACCTGGTTGACAGCAGGGATTACTTCCACATTCTCACAAAGGTTGGTGAGGACCGCCGGATAGAAATTCGCCACACCGATTGCTTTGGTCAGGCCGTCTTTATATGCTTTTTCGATTCCCCGGTATGCCGCAAAATAATCTCCCATAGGCTGATGGAGCAGGATAAGATCCACATAATGCATACTTAACTTCGCAAGAGATGTCTTTACAGCCTCGTAAGCCGTATCCTCGCTCTTCGCGTCCTGCACCCAGACCTTGGTGGTGATGAACAGCTCTTCCCTGGTGGTAAGACCTTCTGCGATTGCCCTCGCAACGCCCTTGCCGACAGCCTCTTCGTTCATATAAGCGGCTGCAGTATCCAACAGGCGGTATCCGGTCTTAATTGCCTCATAGACCACCTGTTCGCACTGTACGGCATCCGGGATCTGGAATACGCCAAATCCCTCCAGTGGCATTTTTGCTCCTGTGTTTAATGTGATGAATTCCATAATGTTACCTCCTGATATTGTGATATTATTTATATTTACCATGCTTTTCTATTGCCAATCATGCTGCACATGGTAGAGCCAACAGTTACTCGGTAGTCTCTTCTCTCCACTGATTGTTCGCATCCACGATCTCACAGATGCTGATATTCTCATTCCGATATCTGGCTTTCGGATTCTTCTCCGTCATCCGCATCTGGATCGCCATCATCGGGCAGGCATGAATGCAGGCCATGCACATCATACACCCCTCGGAATCCCATACGCTTTTCTTCCCGTCCATTCGGAAACACTTCTTCGGACATACTTTCGTGCAGATCCCGCAGCCGATGCACTCGTCCGTGATGCGGTAAATATCAGCAAGCGCCTCTTTCGGCATTTTAGCGGCTCTGTTAAGGAATTCCCGGTGAGCCGCCCTGTCGGTGTCTGTCACCGGTGAAATAAACGTTACCCTATTCCCGATATCCTCACGGATCCGGGCAATCTGGACATCCACCTTTTTGTCCAACCGCTTCTGCTCCTCCATGTCAAATCCGGGCAGAAAATTATCGGCCATCAGCACCACATTGATATAGGAAGGATAGACTCCGAACCCTTTCAGCATACTTTGTGCCAGTTCGGCTGCTCCGCCATGGCGGTTTCCGTAGGTCAGGATCAGATAAAAATAATCCGTTTCAAACTCTGCCTCCTGGAAGAACTCCCTGACCAACTCTGGAACCTCATGCCCAAAAACCGGACAGACAACGCCAATCTTATCCGCAGTATATTTCTTTTCCTTATCGTGGATCGCCTGTGCAATGCTGATTCTGTCATCATCCATCTGCTTTGCCACATACAAGCTGTTTCCCGTAGCTGTAAAATAAAATAGCATGATTGAAAACACCTCCTTTTTCTGCTATAATCTGTTTTGAGGTTTTTAGAAATTCGAAATGACGTCTGTTTCCGTGTTTCTGATTGCCATTATAGATTCTTTTCCTGGAAAAGTACAATACCAGCAACGAATACTGCTATAAATATAATTGATACCGAAGGTGATAAAATGATAGAACTCTACGAATTACGCCAGTTTGTGGCCTTTGCAGAGACCGGAACCCTGTCAGAAGCGGCAGAAATCCTGCATCTTTCCCAGCCGGCCCTCAGCAGAAATATGAAAAAGCTGGAGGATGACTTAGGGCTCACCCTTTTTGAGAGAAAGAAAAATCGGCTGAAACTGAATGAAAATGGAAATTATGTACTGGAACTGGCAAAAAAACTCCTCTATGAAGCCGATTCCTTTGCCACAAAAGCGCGGGATTTTGACCGGAGAAACCGTACCATCAGCCTTGGCACTTGCGCCCCGGCCCCGATATGGCGCCTTGCTCCTTTGATCACGAATGTTTTCCCCCATATGTCGCTGCAGACCGAGATGAATCAGGATGCCAGGCTTCTGGCTGACCTTCTGAACAATGTCCATCATCTGGTGGTCACTCATAAAAAACCGGACGGGGAACCATATTTCTGGAAGGAATGCATGAAAGAAAGCTTGATGTTCGCCCTCCCGAGAGGGCATAAGTTTGCCAGAAGGAAGAGCCTGTCCTTTTCGGAGATGAACGGCGAGAACATGCTGCTGATGCCGGATATCGGATTCTGGGATTTTGTCACGACAGACAAGATGCCAGATTCCCGTTTCCTGACCCAGAGCGACCGTATCAGCTTTAATGAGCTGATCCAGGCATCCTCGCTGCCTGCCTTCACCTCCGACCTTGCGGAGAAATACACGGAAATCCCTTCCGGCCGGGTAAATATTCCCATCTCAGACGAAGATTCCACCGTGAGCTACTACCTTGTATGCCGGGCTGACAGAAAAAAAACGTTTGCCTCCTTATTCTCTGCATTATGACTGTATACCCTTATTTCCTGCTTTTTACGATCCAAGGCTTTCCACCCATTCAGCTACTTCCTCTCACTGTCCGCAGCGTCATTCAATTGTAAGCCAACCGCTGTTTCTGTCGATATTTTCCCACTGCATGAGATAAAGTAGTATCGTGTTTACCTTGCCGTGCCACACGTCTCCCCTGGAAGCACGTGCGGTACGCATCAGGCCCGCGAGGTTTGCCTTGATATTCTCCTATAATAGATGTATTCTTGTATCAGAAGAGGCAGATGTATGGGCAATGCGCAAAAAATCAGGATGGCACTGGCATATAAAGGCATGAGCGAATCCGAACCTGCCAAAGCTTTAGGAAAAACTCCCCAGGCATTTAACCAAGTTTCCCAAAAAATAACCAAGAAAGGAAGTGATACCCATGCCAGCATTACAACCACAGTCGAAAACAATCACCCTGGAGCAGTATGAAGCTCTTCCGGAGGAAAAAAGAGTAGAAGTTTTTGATGGCATTGTCTATGATATGGCCAGTCCTTCACAGATACATCAGTCAATTTCTATGCAGCTTTCTACTGTTATAAACAACTATTTACTCCGCAAGAAAGGAGATTGCAGGATTTTCAGTGCTCCGTTTGATGTAAAACTGTCTGATCATCCCCTGATAATCGTTCAGCCTGATATAATGGTTGTCTGTGATAAGGATAAGCTGGATGCAAAAAGGTGTAATGGAGCACCAGATTTCATCATTGAAATTGTTTCCCCCGGCAATCCGTCAGATGACTATATCCGCAAGCTCTATTATTACAAGAACTATGGAGTACGTGAATATTGGATTGTAGATCCAAGGAGAAAGACCATAACCGTAAATTACTTCAAGGGTAATATCGTAAGCGTCCAGTATCCTTTTGAGTCCATTATCAAGGTCAACATTTATGATGATTTATACATCAACTTCTCTGAAATTGCCGATATGCTGAATTTATAACCATAACAATAAAAGTCATGTGCTCGCTGCATATGACTTTTATCCCATGAGACCATCCACAATCAATATTATCTTTTGCCCGCTCCGCAAAGTTCTGTATTCCATCATTCCATCTCCTTTAATTTCGCAATATCCGCATCCGTCCGGTTCCCATAGACCGTGACCTACCGAGCCCGAGCACGACCAGGCTGAGCATGGAGGCAAGCGGCACAGACTTTGGAATGACAACCACTTCGTTTTGCAGCAGGAAACGGAGCAATACCTGCGCCGGGGTTTTCCCTCCCCATAGAGAGCCTCCAGGTCATGCCATGCCCCATAGACGTTTCCAAACGGCCAATGCAGCAAAACCAGGTCAAGATACCCCGTCTGCAGGTTCCGCAGTGAAGCCTTATTCCTCAGCTTCTGAATTCATCGCTTTCATTTTCTTTTCAAGATCGAAGAAGAGCAGCATGATAACAAAGACAACCGCGCACAAAATCATTGGAATCCAATTATACATGAACTGAATCGCCGTAACAACCGACTCTGGCTGGGAAAGCCCCTGCAGATCCAGCTTCGCGTCAAATCCGCTTCCTGACAGGATCCATCCGAAAACAGCCGTTCCAAGACCCATGCCAAGTTTCTGTGCGGCAGAAGAAGCAGCATTTCCCATACCAACGGCATCAATTCCGGTTTTCCACTTACTATAAGTAATCGCGTCAGCCAGCATACCCAAAGACATACCGCCTGCCATACCAAGGCCGGCACCTTTGATGACATTGCATATGATCATAAGAATCTTACTGGTTCCGAAAATACTAAAGCCAAGGAAACCAAAGGTCATCATGCCGACACCCATTGTATAAATAGCACGCTTACCAAATTTTTTCATAAAGAGCGGTGTAATGAACATGATAGCGAACTGGGCTATGGAAATAGAGTTTGACATCCAGGAAAACTGCCCCATGTCGCTGAACACATACTGCGCATAGTAAACACCGCCGATCGAATACATGATTACTACAAAGAACACCACAAACATGGCCAGGATCATCATCAGCCAATACCGGTTGGTAATCAGGGCTTTCAGCGCCACGATCGGGTTCTCTTTTTTCTCTTCTTTCCGCTGAACCTCATCGGCATCCGTAACCCTTTCCTTCGTAAAGAGGACGCTGAGCATCACCATTGCCACCATTACGATACCAATAAGCGCTACGGTCATGGTAAAGCCTGTCTGTGTATACTGGTTCGGGATGCCGCCGCTGAAGCGGGTCAGCAGAATAACGAAAAAGCTGTTGATCACGATATTTCCCAGCGTACTGAAAATCTCTGAAATGTTTCCTAACAGTCCACGCTCATAACCATCTCTTGTAATCAGGGAAATCATAGAAAAATACGGCACAAACATAAACGTCATAAACACGGAATTCACCAGGTTATACATAATGAACACGTAGATATACTTCACCATATCCGGCCAGTTCTGGGGCACAAACATCAGCAGGACCGTACTGACCGCAAATGGGATGCACATACGGAAGAGCCATGCCCGGCCCTTCCCCATTTTCGATTTCGTATGGTCAACAATATTTCCCACGATCAAATCGCTGACACCGTCAAATACTTTCGACACCGCTTTTCCATCTCCTCTTCTTATATTTCACCAAAAATATAATTATACTTCATAGAAACGCATATCGCCCCAGATCTGCATCAGATGCCGACGGTCAAGCCGCTCCGTTTTTGTTTCACGGTCGTAGATCCGCACCGGTGAATCCGCTCCTTCAAACCGGCTCCAGTCTGGATTCGGATCGCCTGTCTTAGCGAAGCGCACCCAATCTCCGTGCATTTCCCGTGCAATCTGATCAAAAACTTCCTCCGGTTCACCATCGAAGATGAAACGGCTAAACGGGGAATCACAATTATCAAGCACTGCCGGAAGGTCAAATGCATGGGACGCTTTCCAGCCTGTCTCTATGCCGGATTTCGTGATAAGCTCATAACGGTACATCCATACATCGGGCGTGTACTGCTTCTGGCCCATCGCGACCTTGACCGCAGGCATCTCAAACGCGTAATCTGTCGCGAAACGGATAAACGGATCCCCGCCGATCTGCCGGTAATCTCCCGCTTTCGGTGGAACAGCGGTATCCGCGAAGGTTTGATCTGGTTGAAAAAGTACAAATGAGTCTTTCGCTGAAGGGTGGTAGAAGCCCACTATATCAGGAATTGCTTCCGCATGATGATTTTTTTCCAGCATTTCCGCGATCATTGACCATGAATTCGGAAAACCTGTATCTTCCGGACGGACAAACATTGTCCCTTCATGCATATTTGTACCGATGATGAGCTTAACGTCTGCCGCGGAGCCCCCACGAATCGCGTCAATAGGGCGAACGGGCAGCAGATCGTCCTGCACAGGACCCGGCAGGAACATTCCCGGATGTCTGTATTGATTCTTCTGTATCACATATTCGTTGCCCTTGAGGAAAGTCCGCGGATCATCAGTCAGCAGTTTGTGGAGATCCTTCTCTGTCCAATCCATCCCCTCAAGGAACAGGCTGATATGTTCACGCGCTATCTGATGCGTCATGACGCAGTTTGGAAGTCCGCTCTGTACGATGGCCTGCTGGAAAAGCCCTTTTGCTGACGGGGCAGCAAGCATATTGATGACAGAGGCGCCTCCGGCCGATTCACCCGCGATCGTGACGCGGTCCGGGTCACCGCCGAATGCCCGGATATTCTCATGCACCCACTGGAGCGCAAGGATCTGGTCGGACAGGCCGCAGTTGCTGTCGAAGTCCTCACAGCCGGGGTAAGTCGTAAAATCGTAAAATCCCACTACGTTCAGCCGGTACTGGATCGACACAAATACGAGGCCATCCCGCGCGAAGGCCTCCCCATTGTGCAGAGGCTCACAGGCAGCGCCAATATTGTAGCCGCCGCCATATATCCACACAAACACCGGCAGCTTCTCACCCTCAGGCGGGCGTTGCACGTTGAGGGTCAGACAGTCCTCAGTGCCCCGACCGGCGGTTCCGCGAACGGAATACCCAGATATTCCACGATCCCATTCCGTTCGCAGCCTCTTACCTTTCCGGCATTTGTTTCCACAATGTACTCCGTCATGTTTTTCCCTCTCTTTCATTTGATTATTTAGGTGTTCCTCTACCTACTTCTATTAAAACAGCCGTAGTTCCGAGTGCTTTATGCCTGCCCGGACGACTTTTTCAGCCTTACGCCAATGTACTGCCTGCCGGGCAGTTCGATTTCAAAACGTCCCCTGTACCTGCCTGCCGGATGTATCGTCATATTCCAGGTATCTATGATATCCACATCGTACCAGGTATCCTCATCAATCCAGATCTGACGGAATGCAGGACGCCAAAGACCATAATAATAGAAATAGAACCGGCCAAAATATTGAGAGTCTTCCGGAATTGCGATCATGTCATCCCACTGTATCCGATAATCATCACGAGCCTTCCACTGTTTCAAACCTGTTCCCGGTACATCCTCCAGAAAACTCCGCATAAAATCAAATCTTGCGGCGCTTTCTCCATAAATCTTCCCGCCATGTGCCCACCATATGGCTTCATCATCGTTGAGATAGGTTTCGCTATGGCCGCAATAGCCTCCCCGGACTACAGCTTCCCAGCCGCGCCTGACAAGCTCCTCCGCCGTAAAATTCCCCCAGCAGTGAGGAAAATTCCCCTCATAACCAACTTCATCCCATATCACGGGCTTTCCATAGTGTTCACGCATCTCACTTGTAGTTTCCGTTGTCTTGTAGAGGTCGTTCCTCTGGCTGCTACAGTGCGTGATCCATGGTTTTCCATAGTCATAAAAAACACCACAGTTATGAATGGAAGCCAGATGGTGGTATGGATCATGCCGTGTTAACTCAGCAGCCATCTGTTCCCAGGAAGCTTCCGGAAGACCCATCAGGTCATACTCATTCGCAAGTGACCACCACACATTACGGAACGCCCCATAGCGGGCTGCCATATAACGGAGATACCGGAGATTATCTTCCATCGGCATTTTTGAAAATCCCCAGCGGTCATACGCATGGAAAAGGATCATATCCGCCTCAATGCCCATATCCATCAGACGGGTGACGATACGGTCATAAATTTGAAAAAACTTCGGGTTAAATTTTTTGAAATTCCACTTGTTTCCACGTGCTGCCCCATTATATTCGGAAAAATTCATTCTCGTGAGTACGCTGGCATCCATGGGTGTCCCTTCATATGGAAATTCCGCCGGATCATACAGGCAGAAATCATAATGCTTTGGAAAAACGCAAAAGCGTATTTTGTTAAAATCACTGCCTTCAAGCGTTTGAAAAGTTTCATCGTAACTATTCAGAACCCCTAATAGAAACAAATTCATTTTGTTCAAAACAGAGA
>CAZFXM010000019.1:0-72905 GCA_964523125.1 uncultured Clostridium sp.
TGGCGAATATCTTTGATGTAAGCACCCACGCCCTCACCGTGCCGGATATTGATACCTATATCGGGCTTATGCACACGCTCTTTGCGTTGGAAGATATGTACGGGCTGAAAATCGGGGAGATTGACGGGGAAATCTGCCTGCGCCTTGACAAGTCCGACTATTCCACTTATACATCCATGTTCGATATGTTCCACGCATGGCAGGAGCAAGCCGCCAAGTTGGAACGGGGCGAAATAAACAGAGAGGAATACGACCAGTGGCGGTACAAGTACCCCGAACTGGACACATCAAAGCATTGGGCAAAAGTCCCCTCACAGGCGGTCAGCGATATGCTTATGGAAGAATTTCAGAAAATCGAGAAAGAAGAAAAGAAAACATCTAAAAAGATAAAGCAGAAATAAGCGTAAAAAACCTTGCCGATATTCAGTTTCCATATCTGAAAATCAGCAAGGTTTTATTTCAATATTTTAAAAAAATTTACTTTTCGCACACAGCATAACAATCGTAATATTGATGGATTAATCCTGACCGCACAAAGTCATTGACTTCATTCTCAATATCTGCTTCTGTCAAGATTAAATTATATTGTCTCAATTCTTGAAGTAATTGCAATATTGTAAAAGTGTATCTTTCTTTAGAAAATATATGATTGTAAATAATAAATTTCTCATCCTTTGTTGAATTATTAATAATTACTTCGCACATAATTAGTCCTCCATTGCTTTAATTTGTTCATTCAAAACACCCATAATATGCTCAACCAAAACACTGCTAATGGTTTCGCCTATATTTTTTAGAAGTTCTTCTCTTTTTTCTTTTACTATATCATCTGAGTTTTTTAATAATATATACACATAAAAAACTGGAAGATAATCTGAATCAAGCCTTAGTATATCCGATATCCCACTTACTTCATCCATTGTATATATCTTATTAAATGCATTATAAAAATATATAGGTTTATCTAGACCAATAGAAATATTCTTAAATACGACAACCGGTACATCAGCTTGTTTTCCATTAAAGATTTTTTCCGTCTCTTCCTTAACTACATTGATAATTTTCTTTTCAAAGTCAAACATTCTAATTGCACTAATATGTCTAGAAATATACGACATTATAAAACCTTTTTTCGGTTGCGCTGCATTATCTATAATATTATCAATACAATCTAATGTTCCTTTAATATCAATTATAGTACCTTCTTTTGGAGGACTCTTGGTATTTTTCAGAGATTCACTATTAACATTGTCTATCAAAGATAATAAGCTATCTTTCGCTTCTATAATTTTTTCTTTTACTATATCATCAATAAGTTTAAAATTTTCGCTTCTCTTAATTAATGAATAATAACACTTTTTATTTCTCAATAGTTCTGACAATTGCTGAGATATAACATAATCTTTAGTACCTTTTTTTATTTCTGTGTTTCGGTAATATTCAGTATAATAAATCTGTCTCAAAATGGTCATCAACCAAGAATCATTCCATTGAGACAAAGCATTAGACTTCTCCAATACAGTTGCGTTTCCCAATGGAAACCAAAGACCTGAAATATCGAACGGAATAACCATATTTGAAGATGCCTCATTATGTTCAACACTCTCATTTAAATATTTTTCTACAAGTGCTCGTACTGCATATTCCAATAAATAATCAGTCTTTATTACTCTATGATGATATATGATATCTTTATATATATTATATCTACGTTTAATAAAATCTTCCACAGAATTAATAGCTTTTAAAGGTACACAAAAATATATATGATTTTCGTCTATTTTCATTTGCATATCGCTAATTATTCTCTTGTAATCAATTCTTCCAGACTCAAAACCGGAATTTACAGAGTCACGAGTAACATAATCTAAGCGATCTCCATCTAAACTGCTATCAATAATTCTATGCAAATCTGAAAAATGACCTTCTTCTCCAAAAATTTTATTAACACACTTTAGTACAATTACTTCAAATAAATTTTCTTCATATCTTTCATCCTCATCACCAATAGTACTAATAACCCCTTTTAAAATACTTTCACTTATTTCATTCCCCATTTGTTCATGCAATTTATTTTTACCTTCAAAATATGGAGACATTGTATCAATAAAATTCTGCACTCTATTATTTTCTAAGTTATCCTTTTTTTCTATAAAAACTGCCTTCAATGCAAATTCAACAATGTGACTAAATGGTGGATGACCTATATCGTGCAATAGAGCTGCAGCTCGAATAGATTCCATCAAAATCACATGTATTACTTTATTTTTCTGCATAACGTTACATGGTGTAATAGAATTTCTAAGATTATCAAACTTTATTTTCGGAATAGCCTTAGGACTAACACCTCCTAATTTCTGTTCACATATGTTTGTATCTTCAGAAATTTCATGTACTATATTGCTTATTTCATTAGTAAATATAATATAGAACTCTTTCAATGCTTCTGCAGAAGAATTCAAAATAGAGTAATAAAAAATGTCCGAACAAAGTTTCATTGTTCCAATAGAATGTTCAAATCTTTTTGTCCTATTAGTTGGAAATGTCAAATATACCGTAGAGTTCTGATAAACATCATGTAACCTATTAAATCCAATACTTGAAATTATTCTTCTTTCATATTCTGAAAGCGAAATTAAACCATGTATAGAATCATTAATATAAATTCCTTTATTCATATGTATGCCTCCAAATGGCTTTTTTATGTTGCCAAATCGTTGCCAATATTTAAACAAATTTGCTTGCAACCCGCATAAATACTAGCTTCTTAAAGTCCATTTCATCACTCAAACTCAATTGTAGCCGGCGGCTTCGGTGACATATCGTAGCATACCCGATTCACATTTTCCACCTCAGCCAAGATCCTATCCGTAATCCTCTGCAATACATCCCAATCGATCCGCTCAATCGTCGCGCTCATTGCGTCTACCGTATTGATCGCGCGGATAATCACCATATATTCAAAGCATCTGGCGTTATTTTTGACACCTACGGACTTAAAATCCGGTACCACAGTAAAGTATTGCCATACTTTTTTATCCAATCCTACATTTGCAAATTCCTCCCGCAGAATAGCATCGGATTCCCGTACCGCTTCCAGCCTGTCTCTGGTAATCGCGCCAAGACAACGGACGCCAAGTCCCGGACCCGGGAAGGGCTGACGGTAAACCATGGATACAGGGAGTCCTAATTCGATACCGCAAGCGCGAACCTCATCCTTGAACAACTGCTTTAACGGCTCTACCAGTTCAAACTGCAAGTCTTCGGGCAAGCCGCCTACATTGTGATGGGATTTTACCATTTTGGCGGTCTTGGTCCCGCTTTCAATAATATCAGGATATATGGTTCCCTGTCCCAGGAAATCAATTCCTTCCAACTTTCCAGCTTCTTCTTCGAATACGCGGATAAATTCGCTTCCGATGATCTTACGTTTTTGCTCCGGATCAGAAACATTTTCCAGTTTCCCTAAAAAGCGTTCCGTAGCGTCCACGTAAATGAGATTCGCATGCAGTTGGTTGCGGAAAACTTCTATTACGCTTTCGGATTCGTTTTTTCTCATCAGGCCATGATTGACATGGACACAGGTCAACTGGTCGCCAATGGCACGGATCAGCATAGCGGCAACAACCGAAGAATCTACGCCGCCGGAAAGCGCCAGAAGGACTTTTTTGTCTCCTACCTGCCTGCGGATCTGTTCTACCTGATCTTCTATAAAATTCTTCATATTCCAGTTTGCCTGTGCCTGACATACATCAAATACAAATTCCCGCAAAGCCGCATCCTCTGGCATTGCGGCCAGCTTTCTTTCACATTTTGCCGTTGGATGGTCAATGGCCATCACGGGGCAGCCACAATCATAGAGTGCCGGGTTAATCTCAACGGCCGTGCCGTCTACGATTCTATTTTCGCCGCCGTTTAAAATGATTCCTCTGACATTTTCCATCTTTTTAAGTTCCCCGGGTGAAATATCATGAGGATGAATCTCAGTGTACACGCCCATCTCACGGATCTTGCGGGCAACCTCCGTATTCTCCGTACTTCCCAGATCCAAAATGACAATCATATCCTGCTTCATCTTTTTCTCCTTCTTCTGTGTTTTGTTTTTGCGATACAGAAAGCCTGCCTTGATAATTTTTGCATACGATGGTTTACAAAAAAACATAGCTGGCAACGCTTCCGCATACCTTGAAATGTATAGTAAGTGTACTACATTTTATAGTGTATTTCAATACTACGCCGATTAACAACAATGCGGCGGATGGAAATCCTGCCAATCGGAGCATAAGGCTGACCTGCCCGTGGTTACTCATCCGGCTGCTGTCCGTCATGCGCCTTCCACTGACATTCTGTAAGCCTTATATTGGAAAATACCGCTTTAAAGGAAGAGTCCTCCGGCGAACATGCGTAGATACCGAACTTAATCTTCCCGTCTCCCTTATGCATATGGCAGATCCTCATCTGGCTGAACGTAATCCCGTCCGTGGAACACTCAATGCAATAATCATCCTCTCTCCGGCTGAAGCGATACCACATGGATTTTACGGATGCGTCTGTCTCCGTTGTCGCCCAGTCTGAATATCCGTTGTTGGTCACAACGCTTCCTAAATGCTGGTACATGTCATTTTCATATTCGACAGACCCTTTCAGCCAGTTCTCGCTGTCTAAATACATCACGATCCCGCACTGGTCGAACCTGTGGCAACTGTCGTCAAATTCTGTTTTCACCACAAAGCTGAAATACCGGTCCTCAGTTTCCATCTGCAGGACCGGCGCATTGTCATTCTGAAAATGGTAATAGGTCCTCTGCCACAGATCTGTATGTGGCTTTGTAACAATTTCAATTGTATCCTGGTTTATTTGATAATTTTTCGGTTCTCTTGTCCATGAAAATTTTTTTAGATCCATGTTTTCCTCCTTCTGCCCCGCAAAGCATACCATTGTCTCTATATTTTCATCCTGCCGCAAGGATTCCCCCCATTCTGCCGCCGTGCCAGAAGCCATGCCATGACATGGACTGCCTGCTGGAATCTGCCCTTCTCGATCAGGCCTTCGATCTCTGCCGGATCATATTTTCTGACATTCACAAATTCTGTCTCATCCAGTCTCTGTGCACCAGCCTTCCGGCAGTTTTCCGCCATAAAAACATATGCGTAGTTATCAGCCAGAGTCGCGTTGGACGGCACGGTAATCAAATGGGTCCAATGATCCGATACATACCCTGTCTCTTCCCGCAGTTCCCGGCGGGACGCCTCCAGCGCCTCCTCCAACACGGAAGGTTCCTCTCCTGCCCCATACTCCCTGCCATCCGTCCGCTCAATACCCCCTGCCGGAAATTCCGTCGTCACTTCCCTGATTCCCTGGCGGTACTGCCGGACACAAAGATATTTTCCCTCTTCATCCGATGCCACGATCACAACATAATCCCGCCGGCTGTAGCTGTAATATGGTTCAAATACACTTCCATCCGGGAAACGGTAAGCGGAACTCCTGAAATCAATCCATTCATCCTGCACGATGTGGCGTGTGCTTATCTCCTCCCACTCCAGCTTTTCCGTATTATCCGGATCTGCCGCATCCTCCCCGCCAGGTTCTGTCTCCTCCCCGCTATAATCAAAGCCGTGATCTTCACACCATTCTCTGTCGATCCCACGGTATGCCTTTTCCTGATCCTTCATAATCTTCACACCTTTTCCATCATCGTATTTATATTATCCGGGCATCCAACCGCACAGCCGGAAATCTTTTGCTGGCTTATCATGTTATTTTTTAACAGTTTTTTAAATCCCAATTTTATTATACCTAATTCGCTTTCTGAAATCAATTCAATTCGGAGCCGATTCTACAGCTTTATCTTTCGAAATATATTACATGATTTTACGGTTGTTTTTGCTATGAAACAGTTTATAATGGATATATACATGAAAGGGGAGGGAGTGGAGAGCTTGGATGCAATCATATATTTTTGTCTGGCTGGTTCTATTTTTCCGGGAAGTGCGTCTGGACGAGGAGAAAGCGTTCGGAAAATACAGACTGAGATAGGAACAGGGGGTATTTTCCCTCTGCCCCCCCCCAAACAGAACCCCATGAGAAAGCGGCAGGCTATGGAACTTACTGAATTTTAAATATTATGGGCTGATACATTTCTCCGGTCAGCACTGATTTTTCGAAGGGATGAATGGCATATGGATATGAGGCAGCAAATCAAAGAGATTATCGAAGACACTCCTGTCATTATGGCAGTCAAGGATCAGGAGGGTGTCACAAAATGCCTGAAACAGGATTCTAAGGTCGTATTTATTCTGTTCGGAGATATCTGCAGTATTGGCGAAATTGTAAAAACGGTCAAGGACGCCGGAAAGGTTGCCATCGTACATGTGGATCTGGTCGGCGGACTTGGCAGCAAGGAAATCTCCGTAGATTTTATCCAAAAATCGACCAACGCGGACGGTATTATTTCCACGAAGCCGGCGTTGGTCAAACGCGGGAAGGAGCTGGGGCTGTTCACGATCCTCCGGTTCTTTATATTAGACTCCATCGCGTTGGCAAATGTGATAAAGCAGGATAATTTCCATGCTGATATGATTGAAATCCTGCCAGGGATCATGCCCAGGGTTACACGGCGTATCACGGAAACACTTTCGATCCCGGTCATCTGCGGAGGATTGATATCTGATAAAGATGACATCATCAGCGCGCTCAATGCCGGGGCAGTAGCAATTTCCACCACCTGCCCGGATGCCTGGCGCATGTAAGGAGTATTTCTGTTCACAGGGCTGTGCGGCATCCAGCCTCACATCTTCTGTACGATACATAAATGAAGGGTGCCCTCTTTTCCATCATAGACAAGAAAGCGGTCATCCGCTCTCTTCCTTACATCAATGAATACCTCTTTCCCATAGGTTTTCGCGACCTCTAGCACGCGTTCACCGGGAATCGCGCTGATCTTATAATTGCTGCCCATCCGTACCGCGGCATGCCTTTTCCCATATTCCCCGCATTCTTCCAGATTGGTAAAAACCAGAAGCGCTCCCCTGTCCTGCAGTATTCCTTTAAAGCCACACCGGATGCCTTGCTTCTCATCTGTAGGGATGATCGTAAATAGCTGTTTGTCTTTTAACATTTCCTTTATTTGTTTCATGATTTCCTTATTTTGATAAGTTTTTCCAAGCATTCTCTTTATGGATGCCAGTTCACTGTCCGACAGGACCTCTCCTTGTTCTGTCAATTCCTGAATCTCCATATTATTTTCTCCTTTTTATCTTACCAGTCCATGAGACACGCTTTTACACTTTAGATTCCGGACAGGTAATCTTTCTTATTTTTCACACTAAGAATCAGCTCGTTCAAAGTCACACCCTCACAAAATGCATCACCCTGCTGACATAATCCCCTTCCAGCGCTTCCACCAGCACGCCGCCGTACATCAGCATCTGCCCGCCAAATCTCTTTTCCGTCCCTTCCTGCCTGTACAAGGCATCTTCCTCCAGGCCCTTAAGCCTGATTTTCCGACTGCGCATATTTGCTCCTGCCAGGACCTGTACGTAAATGACTACCGCTTCGCTCTGATCCTTTGCGGCTACCTCCCAACAATCATACGAGTGATTTTCCTGCCAGGAAGCGATCCGATAATAAGCGCCTTCCCGGACAAGGTGGTCGTATCTGTGGTACAGCTCGATCTGCTTTTTGACTTTCTCCTTTTCTTCCGTGGTAAGCTTTGTAATATCCAGCTCATATCCAAAGGTCCCGTCCAACGCTACGTGCCCTCTCGTCTCGAACGGCGTATTGCGCCCTACGATATGGTTGGGGCAGGCACTCACATGGGCACCTATGCAGGACAGGGGATACAGCAGAGCCGTCCCTTCCTGGATGGCAAGCCGTTCCACGGCATCCGTATCGTCCGAGCACCAGATCTGCGGGCTGTAGTAAAGCATCCCGGGGTCGAAGCGGCCGCCCCCGCTGGCGCAGTTTTCCAGAAGAAGGTCCGGGAATTCCGTGACTAAGCGCTCCTGCAGCTCATATACGCCCAGGATGTAGCGGTGCGCCAGTTCACCCTGCCGTTCCGGTGGAAGTTCCGCGCTCCCCAGGTCTGTAAACTGCCGGTTCATATCCCATTTGACATAGGAAATGTCCGCGCTTCGCAGGATGTCTGCCACGCATTCGTAGACATAATCTACCACTTCCTGCCGGGACAAATCCAGTACATACTGGGCGCGGCTCTGGGTCGGAGTCCTTCCCGGAATCCGGATCGCCCAGTCCGGATGAGCCCGGTACAAGTCGGAATCCGGCGAGACCATTTCCGGCTCGAACCAGATGCCAAAAGAGAGCCCCTCCCCTTTCACTCTTTCAACCAGCGCCGCCAGGCCGCCTGGGAGCTTTTCCTCATTGACCGTCCAGTCTCCCAGAGAGCTGTCGTCCAGATTCCTGTGCCCGAACCAGCCATCGTCCATGACCAGCATTTCAATTCCCGCTTCCTTTGCTTCTTTCGCGATTTCGACCAGCTTGTCAGCGTCGAAATCAAAATAAGTCGCCTCCCAGTTGTTGATCAGGACAGGGCGTTTTTTATGGAGATAGGGGCTCCGGATCAGATGTCCCCGGTACAGGTCGTGCAGAGTCCGGCTCATTTTTCCCAGCCCCTGGTCGGAATACACGCAGACTACCTCCGGGGTCTGGAATGACGCGCCGGCCCCCAGCATCCACTCAAAATCCTCCGGATGGATTCCCATCACCATCCGTACGGAATCGTACTGGCTTTTCTGACAGAGTGCCAGAAAATTTCCGGAATACACAAAATGCATGGCATATACTTCTCCCATATCCTGGGTGGTTCCCGGTGTCATCAGAGCCATAAATGGGTGCTCCTGATGGCTGGAGCAGCCCCGCGTGGAAGCAGCCGCATGCTTTCCATAGGTTACCGGGCATTTACTCATATGCCGCTCTCTGGCCCAGGAACCGGCCAGGGTGAGCATTTCAAAGGACTCATCATCCAGATCGATGCAGGCACTAAATGCTTTTTCAATATACAAAGGTTCCTTGCCGTTGTTGATCAACCGTACGCTCCGGATGACCGCATCCGCATCCGCGAATACGCTGTAGCGCAATATGACCTGCAATCCGATACACGGATCCTCGCAGATGATCTCTAATGTTTGCGTCCGGTCCCCATCCTTCGCAAATGTAGCCGGCAATCCGGGAAGTTCCGGTTTCCCGTCAAAGATCCGATAGTCCTTGTAGGTTAGTTCGCATGACCGATACCCTTTTGCGGTACGCACGGACAGGCAGCTTTCCCGGTAGTCTCCTACCCCATGGGTGGAATATTCATACGGAAAGGAATCCGCGAACGCGGCTTTATCCCTCTCGTTTTTTGAAGGCACGAAAGGCTTTTCCTCTGTCCGAAGCAGCGCATATCCTCCCTGACAGTTGTCCAGCTTTTTTCCGTAATAAATGTGGCCCACGTATTTTCCATCCGCAATGCCGATCAGATAACTTGTGGTCTTTGTGTTCAGTTGAAAAATGTTTGAATTCTTGTCAAATGTGATACTCATAAAAATTTTCCTCCATAAAAACCAGGTATTCTATACAAACAGTAACATCTTTTTTCCAAACGGTCAACCTCACCGCAAACGAGGAAGAACCCCCGGAAGTATTCGCACTGCTTCCGGGGGTTCGCCGTAACTTATATAAGGCTCGCCGCCCCGATCATCCCTGCCTGGCTTCCAAGCGCCGCGATCTCAATCTCCGGCAGTTCCCCTTTTTCCCCGCCGAAGCATCCTTCGCTGACCATTTCCCGAAGAGGCCCGAGAAGCGCCTCGCCCTGCCGGGAAATCCTTCCGCCCAGAAGTACAAGCTGGGGCCGGAAGATGTTCACAATATTCACAATCCCGATGCCCAGCCTGCGGATATACGCGTCTACCACTGCCTGCATCTGTTCATCCCCGTCTGCCGCTGCCCGGAAGATTTCCTCCGGTGTACGGTCGATCCCTGTAGCCCTCTTTGCATCCCGTTTTAACGCGGTCGCGGAAGCATAGGCTTCCAGACATCCTTTGCGCCCACAGGTACAAGGCTCCCCGTTTTCTATAATGACCATATGGCCGAATTCACTGCCGCCTTTTCCTTCATAAATCTCTCCGTCCAGAATGATCCCGCTGCCGACTCCGGTTCCCAATGTTAACATGACCACATCCTGACATTCTTTTCCGGCCCCTGCGTAAGCTTCCCCGAGAGCCGCACAGTCTGCGTCGTTGGCGATCTGTACCGGAATGGGAAGATATTTTCCCATTTCCTTCGCAAGCGGGACATTTTCCCAGCGGATATTGTTGGAATAGCGCACCACTCCGGTTTTTCGGATCACGGTTCCCGGCACGCCGATCCCTGCGCCTACGCACTGATCCATAGCAATGCCCTGAGCCTCCAGAAGCGCCAGCGCCTTTTCCCCGATTTCCCGGATGATTTCCTCTGCCGGGCGTTCCGGAGCCGTAGGCATTACGATCTGGGTGATCAGCTTCTGGTGGATATCCACCAGTCCGATCCTGGTCTCTGCCCCACCGATATCGATACCGATACGCACAGGAGCCGCTTTCTCACGGATCGTGGTGATCAGCGCGTCACAGGAGCCTTCGATCTGGTACGTCCCGCTGTCGGCAGACAAAAAGAAGCTGTCCCCTTTCCGGAATTCCAGGGTTTCTCCCTGGCTGGAAATGGTGCCTTTGCCGTCCAGCATGAGGATGCTCGCGAAGGATTCACCGGAAACCGTTCCTTCCATCTTTTTCATGACATTTCCATCTAAATTCAGTTTATCCACGGTAAAATAATCACAGTCCGCGACATGGGGATAGCTGCTCTTATCCCGGACGATGGGCACCCGGTTGGTCACGGCAAAAGCCTTTTCGATATGCAGATCCCGCTTCTTTCCGTCCTTTCCTACCCGGCCGTAATCATATACCCGGTAGGTGACATTCGAATTCTGCTGGATCTCCGCGATTAAAATATCTTTGCCAATGGCATGGATGGTACCGGACTCAATGAAAAGCACGTCCCCTTTTTGGACAGGCACGGCATTCAGCACTTCCAGAAGGGTATCCTCCTGGATCCGCCTGGAAAATTCTTCTTTACTGATTTCTGTTTTAAATCCATAGTACAGAAACGCCTCCTTTCCGGCGTCCATCACGTACCACATTTCTGTCTTTCCATACTGCCCCTCATTTTTCAAGGCATACCGGTTGTCCGGATGTACCTGGATTGAGAGATTATCTTTTGCGTCAATAAATTTGGTCAGGATGGGGAAATCACGGAAGCGCCTGCAGCGTGTGCCCAGAACTCCCTTTCCCTTTTCCTCGATATATTGCTGCAAGGTTTTTCCGGCATCCGGGCCGTTGGAAATGACGGAGGGGCCGTCGGGGTGACAGGACAGCTCCCAGGTCTCTGCCAGCACGTCCCCGGCATATTCTTTTCCATATTCCTCTACGAGACGGTGCCCGCCCCAGAGGTAATCCTTACAGCTTGGTTTCAATTTTAAAATGCTCACGGCTGTTCTCCTTAATATTATCTAATAACAATCCACTATACAAAGTATCAAAGCGGACGAGCTATAATGCTTCTCCATTCGTCCTGATCACATCCCTGTACCAGAAAGCCGAGTCCTTCCAGATACGTTCCTGCGTCTGATAATCCACGAACACCAATCCGAACCGCTCCGCATACCCACGAGCCCACTCAAAGTTATCCATCAACGACCACTGGAAATAGCCCCGAAGATCAATTTCTCCTGCTGCCCGTTTCAATTCTTTCAGATATCTTGCCAAGAAATCAATCCTTGCCGGGTCATGTACTTTGCCGTCCAGAGATATCACGTCCGCGCAGGACAATCCATTTTCCGTAATATAGACAGGCTTTTTGTACCGCTCATACAAAAACTTCGGTCCCCAGTACAGGCATTCGGGCGTGACCGGCCAGTCCATAGCTGTCCTTGGAAACCCGGGCGCGCGCTTCACAATTTCCGGTTTTCCATCTGCTCCCATGCGGACACAGCGTCCGTTATAAATATTTTGTCCGTACACGTCAATGGGTTCTGAGATCAGCTTCATATCCGCGTCTGTAATATGAGGCAGATATTTTTCAAAACGGACAAGCCCTTCTTCCGGATAATGCCCCAGAAGCACAGGGTCAGACCACCACGCCACATTCCAGGTCCAGTTCCGGTCATCCTCGGGCAGAGAAAACAAAAGCTCTCTCGCCGCCTCAATATCCGCCTCGCTTTCCGTTTCCGGATAAACACTGGAGGCTGTCGGGGCATAGCCTATGCTCAGCGGCTGTTTTCCATATTCCCGCAGCATCTGTACGGCACGTCCATGAGCTTTCAATACATTGTGTGCCATGGCAAACGTATCCTCTATGGGTGCTTTTACCCCCGGCGCATGCTCTCCTGTGAGAAATCCAAGCCCTACAAAGCACTGGGGCTCATTCAATGTGAAGAAATGGCGGACCCGGCCGCTCAGCCGCTCCGCGATCAGCTTCGCGTAAGCGCCGAACCATTCCACGATATCCGGATTCATCCAGCCGCCCCGTTTATAAAGCTCATAAGGCAGTTCCCAGTGATACAGGGTAATATACGGCTCTATTTCATTTTCCAGCAAAGCATCCACCAGGTCACTGTAAAACGCGATCCCGGCTTCATTGACCCGCCCTGTTCCTTCCGGCAGCACCCGTGACCAGTCAATGGAAAAACGATATCCCTTCAATCCCATTTCCTTCATCATGGCCACATCCTCCCGGAACCGGTGACAATGGTCACATGCGATATCTCCGCTGTGTCCCTCGTACACATGGCCCGGTTCCTTCGCGTACACATCCCATATATGGCGGCCCTTTCCATCCTCAGAAGCCGCTCCTTCTATCTGATAAGCGCTGGTAGCGGCACCCCACACAAAATTTTCTGAAAATCCCATAAATTCTTCTCCTAAATTATAATATATACCCACGGCCGCAAAACGGCATGGTTCTCTCAAGATGCCAGCCCCTTCACACTTTCCGTCAATTTTGTCAGTTTTTTCTCCGCGCTATCTTCATCCATTCCCTTCACGCCAATATAGAACTTGATCTTTGGCTCTGTCCCGGACGGACGTATGCAGCACCACGCCCCGTCCTCCAGTTCAAAATACAGCACATTGGAGTTGGGAAGCCCGGTGGTCGTCTTCGTTCCGTTTACGAGATCCAGAAGCACATCCGCCTTGTAATCCCGGAACTGGGTCACGGCAAGCCCTCCGACGGTCTTTGGCACATTATTCCGGATTCCTTCCATCATGGACGTGATCTTCTTCGCCCCGTCCTGCCCTTTCAGCGTCACGGTGCAGAGTCCTTCCTTATAATATCCGTAAGTATCGAACAGCTCCTTCATCTTGTCACACAACGTAAGTCCCTCATGCCTGCAGAATGCCGCCACTTCACAGAGCGCCATCACCGCGGCCACCGCATCCTTGTCCCGCGCGTGTGTCCCAACCAGACAGCCATAGCTTTCTTCATATCCAAATACATACTCATGCTCGTGGTTCTGTTCAAAGAACTTGATCTGCTCTCCGATGTATTTGAAGCCTGTCAGTGTCTCGATGAGGTCTACACCATAGGCTTTTGTGATCTCCCTTGCCATCTTTCCGGACACAATGGTCGTCACTACGGCGCCATTTTCCGGCAAAGTTCCCAGAGCTTTTCTCTGTGATAAAATGTATTCCAGAATCAACATTCCGGACATATTTCCTGTAAAGCTCATATACTCTCCGGTATGGCTGTCTTTCGCATAGACTCCGAGCCGGTCCGCGTCCGGATCTGTTGCCAGCACGATATCCGCGTCCACCTCTTTTGCCAGTTTCAGTGCCAGCGCAAACGCATTTTTATCCTCCGGGTTCGGATACGCAACCGTCGGGAAATCGCCGTCCGGCAGCGCCTGCTCCTCTACCACGTATACATTGCGAAAGCCCAGTTCTTCCAGCACACGTCTCACCGGAAGATTGCCGGTACCATGAAGCGGAGTGTAGACGATCTTCAGATCTTTTCCCTCTTCCTTCATCAGCTCCGGATGGATCGCCAGCTTTTCCAAGGCAGCCATATATTTATCATCTATGTCCGGGCCGATAACCTGATAAAGACCTGCCGCCTTCGCCGCTTCCAGATCCATCGTCTTTACCTGGCTATAATCGGTGATGGCATTGACCTCCCCGATGATCTCCTTGTCCTTTGGGTAGGTGATCTGCGCGCCATCCTCCCAATAGACCTTGTAACCATTGTATTCTGGCGGATTGTGGCTGGCGGTCACTACGATTCCTGCCGTACAGCCCAGCTCCCGCAGGGCAAAGGAGAGCATCGGTGTGGGACGCAGGGACGGGAAAATATACGCTTTGATCCCATTTGCCGCAAGGCAGAGTGCCGCTTCCTCCGCAAATTCCGGTGACATGTTCCGGGAATCAAAGGCAATAGCAACGCCTTTTTCCTGCGCGTTTTCTTTCGTTATAAAATTGGCAAGCCCCTGTGTGGCTTTCCGGACGGTGTAAATGTTCATCCGGTTCGTACCTGCCCCGATGATGCCCCGCAGGCCGCCGGTACCGAACTCCAGGTCACGATAGAAACGCTCCTCGATTTCTCCTGCGTCTCCTGCGATTCCCCGCAGCTCCGCCTTTGTGTCCTCGTCAAAATACGGATCCTCCAGCCAGAATTCATAGGTTTTTCTTGCATCCATGTTCAAATCCTCCTTATTTCCATTGATTGTCAGTATCTGTTTCATACCATCTCAACAACTCTTTTATAAGATCATGCTTATCGTATTTTACCATATCCATGCACTTTCCGTCATCAGGCAATGATCATCGCCATCAGATAAAATGGAACTGCCGTTTCTGCTTTTCCCGGCAGCACTTCGATCTCTATCGTATATTTCTTCCGGATCCCATGATGGAGAAGCACCTGTAGATACTGGCAGTCTCCCCAGTCTTCGTCAAACTCACCGTCAAGCAGTACCGCTTCTTTCACGTCTCCGTCCAGAACAGCCCGGGCGGAAAGTGCCGGTTTCACGATTGATTTTCTATATTGAACGGCAATGCAGGAGGCTTCCACTTCAAAGAAAATCCTGTCTCCCGCTTTTTTCCCGATCCAGCCATTTTTAAACGCGTCGAGATGGCCTGTCTTTTCCTCGGTGTCGGCGCGGAATCCGGCCAGCCTCGGAGATATCTCCCGGATAGTCAGCCGCCTTGCATGCTCATAGGCATTGGCAGTCATTGGGGCAGGAAGTGTTTCCGCGGAAGAATCTTTGGCACAAAATTCTTCATCTATAGCCTCTCCTTTTCCGGTATCATCTGACGGCATTCCCTTTGTCAGTACTTCCTCTTTTACGGATTCCAGCAGCCGGATAATCTCTCCTGCCACAAGCCCATGCCCCCTGTCATTGGGATGCAGGCCGTCCGGCGTCAGCTCTTCCCTTGTGTATCTGTCAGATGCCCCACTGTCCATGCCTGTCTGAATCCGTTCTGCTTTATCTGCCGGAGCATCCTCTCCTGCTTTTATCCTCTGATAAACCGTATCCCGGATGCTCACGTAGGGCAGATGATACCATTCCCCTACCGCGTTATGGTATTCCTGGGCATTCTCCCCGGTATCGTAAAACACATTATTCAGCAGTATCACCGCAGGCATGGACGGCCAGCTCAGGCACTCACGCACCACCCCTTCATAGGTTTCCTGGAAAAATGTGTCCGCCTCA
This sequence comes from uncultured Clostridium sp., assembly GCA_964523125.1. GTDB lineage: Bacteria > Bacillota > Clostridia > Lachnospirales > Lachnospiraceae > Schaedlerella. The sequence continues at coordinate 15,740 of CAZFXM010000019.1, forward strand.
TCGTTGACGCTGAAATCAACCACCACAAAATCGGGCTGGTACATCAGTACATCGGTCACGGCACGGACAGCGCCATAATGGGAAGTCGTCCCGCCGATCCCGCCGTTTACATAATGAAATTCCGCCTCCGGGAATGTATGTTCCCACCAGGAAAATACCCTGTATGCATATGTATTTTCATGTGCCCGCGCACAGCTTCCCTGGGTGATGGAGCCTCCCAGAAAGCCAAGCGTCAACTCTTCCCCCTGGGCTGCCCGGCGTATACACTTTTTTAACCTTGTAAAATCAAACAGATACATTGCCTGCTTCATCACCATACCCCCAGGCTTTCTATATAAGCCGCCAGTTCCTCCGCCATCTCTTCCGCCTCCGGAATCCGCAGATGCCCCGGAGTCCCTCTTCCATTTCTCCGGAACACATAATGGCTCACCTTTTTATCTTGCAGTTCACGGCAAACCTGTTCAATGGATCTGTCCCACGCTGCGTCATGGGCAAGCAATGTCGTACAGCATATCACATGAGCCTGCGGGTATTGCTCCCTTAACCTCCGGATAAACGCCTGATACCTGTCTCTCCAAAGCCTTGCTTTTTCACAGTCATAATCCGCTTTCATGTAATCTTCGGGGTTACTGTCATTCTGCCCGACCGCCACAACCACAACATGAGGGGTATACTTGGAAAAATCCCATTCCACCGGCTCTCCCTGATCCGGATTATAATGGAGCTTGTTCCATGCGGTCTCCATACCGATATAGTCCGGCGCATGGAACCACCCTGTCCCATCCATCAAGGCAATGCCGCCCTGCGCGATGTCGTAGATTTCCGCGCCCAGCTTCCGTGCCGTCAGCCATGCGTAGGAATACCAGCTATTGGAGTATTCCCCATTGTGCTCCGGGTCTTCCCTCCCGATATAACGCACCGCCTCCGATACCTCTCCGGCGGAAACCGAATCTCCATAGACCTCCATTCTCCGCTTTGGCCTCTCAGGCGGCAAAAGCAGCCGGCTCCCCTCGGACAATTCCAGAGACTCCAGCACAAACTCGTGGCAGGCATCCATCCTTTTGAAAAGGAGGATGTCATGCTCCTGCTCCTCTTCTTCCTCCACAAGCGTGATCACTGTTGCTCCCTTGTCCTCCAGGTCAAAGCGCAGCTGTGCCCCATCTACAATGGCTCCGATCACACTTTTCCAATAACAGCACCGGTTGGTGATCCGGACCGATGCCGCCCTTCCAAAGAACCGGAAGCGCAGAGATGAGGCCGGAAATACAAATTCCGGTTTCAGTGGATTCCTCCTATTGATCCTTCCGGTATAACATAATTCTTTCCTGTCCAGTTCTACCTGCATCCTGTCTCCTTTTATCTCAACATTTCCAGATTTTTCCTGATCAGTTCACATCTTTGCTTTACGCAATCCGTGGAACGTTTTGGATCCCGCGGCGTATGGAACAGGTAATCCTCCATCTTGTCAACGGTAGTTGTCGCCACATGCATCCTTGTATCACAGGAAGCATAGTAAATGTAAATATCTCCGTTTTCTCTCGCGACCGCCCCATTGGTAAATACTACATTGGATACATCTCCGACCCGTTCTTCCCCGAGGGGCACCAGAAATACTCCCGACGGCTCCGCGATTACTTTGGACGGGTCTTTTAAATCCGTCCCGAATACATACAGCACATACCTCAGTCCTGCCGCCGTGTTCCTCACCCCGTGGGCAATGTTGATCCAGCATTTTTTCCCTTTGATGGGCACTGCCCCGGCGCCGTTTTTCGATTCCGTAAGTGTATGGTAGATCCGCCGGCTGATGATTTTTTCCTCATCGATTACCGCATGTTCGATATCTTCACATAGCCCAAAGCCAATCCCTCCGCCGCTTCCGGTCTCAATAAAGCCGTCCATCGGCCTGGTATAAAAGGCATACTTTCCCTCCACAAATTCCGGGTGCAGCACTACATTTCTCTGCTGAGGGGAATGCAATGTCTTCAGATTATCCAGCCGTTCCCAGGCTTTCAGGTCATGGGTCCGGACGATCCCGGCCTCTGCTACCGCCGCGGACAGATCCGGATCCTCTTTGTCCTTGCTTTCTGAACAGAACACACCGTAGATCCAGCCGTCCTCATGCTGTGTCAGACGCATGTCGTATACATTGGTCTCCTCCGGATGAGTATCCGGCAGTACTACAGGATAATCCCAGAAACGGAACCCGTCAATCCCTGTCTCGCTTTCTGCTACCGCGAAAAAAGATTTTCTGTCATTTCCTTCCACTCTTACTACAAGATGATATTTCCCATTGAGGTAAATCGCTCCCGAGTTCATCACCGCGTTGATGCCAAGCCGTTCCATAAAATACGGATTGGTCTCTTCGTCCAGATCATACCTCCAGTGGACCGGAGCAAATTCTCTTGTCAAAACCGGATATACATACCGTTCATAAATCCCATTATAATACTCACTCTTCTGATTCTTTCTGGCGATCAGCTTCTCCACCTTTGCCTGCTCGATCTCATACTGTTTATGCAACATTTTAAAATCTCCTTTATTACCGATTCTGTATCCTCTTTATGACTTCAAAACACGTCCGGCCATTATGATAAGGGCATTTCCACGGCTCCACAATGGGCTTCTCCAGCGGTTTCCTTTCCTGGTCCAATGCCCAGTACCACTCCGAACCTTCCCGGCCGTCAATAACATACTGCCTGATATATTTCCAGATATCTTCGGCTGCCTCCAGATACTCCGTACACTCCGGCCTCTTCTGATATCCATTTAAAAATCCGACGACTGCTTCCGCCTGTACCCACCAGACACGGGTCGTATCTACAACACCGTTCTCTGCCTCATTTACAAGGGAATGGTCAATATATGCCTTTTTATAAATATTTTCCGTAATCTGCCCTGTGATCGGGGATATCCTTTTTGTAAGCTCTTCATCCCCCAGTATTTCCAGCCCTCTGTCCACAAGCCACGCGGCCTCGATATCATGACCGTAAGAATACAGGTCGATCAGAGAATGCCAGGTCTTATCGAAAAAGACCTCCTGACGTCCCAGCCCCTTATTATACACCTTATTTTCCACAAGCCCCAGCATATACCGGAGCCTGTCCGCCACCTCTTCCTCTTCTGCCACCCGGTACAATTCCGTATATGCCTCAAATACATGAAGCAGTGTGTTCATCGTTTTCTCTGCCACTACGCCGTTTTCCGACAGCTTATCATTTGCCTCCGGCTCAAACCTTACGTTAAAGGATTCCAGATATCCATATTGATCCCTGCATTTTGTCTCGATCACTTTATAAAGTTCTTTTGCCAGCCCCAACGCTTCTCCGTCTTTGGAAGCATCATAATAAGAAGACAACGCATATATGGCAAATGCCTGATTATATGTATGCTTTGTCGTATCATCCGACGTCCCGTCATACAAAAGCGACCAATAGACCCCGCCGTTTTCCCTGTCCAGACAATATTCCTTCAAAAAACGGTATGCATGCCCCGCGTAAGCCAGGAGCTCTTCATCTTTTAAAAGCAGATACGCGTTGGCAAAGAACCAAAGAATCCTGCTGTTGAGAATGCACCCCTTCACAGCCTTTTTGTCCAGCGCCAGGTCGTATCCCATATATCCGTAAAAACCGCCGTACTCTTCATCCTTCAACCGCTTCCAGAACGGGATCATATCTTTTGTCAGATGTTCTCTGACCTCTTCCGCAAACATTTCTGCCGCCTCCCTTTCCTACATCATATTTATATAAAAAGAGAGGCATTGAAAAGGGATTCTATTCCGTTTACAATATCAAACTATCAGAACGCCTTTTGCCAATGCCTCTTTCTGTAGAGAGCGTTATTCACTCTCCCGGACTTCCATTTTCGTCCCGTTTTTCTATCGTTTTCCGATCTCTGTGTCTGTCGCGCTTACAACGCTATGTTCTTTTATATAAGACACGATCTCGTCCGCCCGCGTAAACGCAAGCCCCACATAAGTGTCCGCCGCGCCATAATAAATGGCGATCTTTCCTGACGCGGCATCATGGATGGTGGCACATGGGAAGGTCACATTCGGCACAAACCCGCGTTCTTCATACCATTCCTCCGGTGTCAGCAGGAATGTATCACAGCGGTACTTCACGACCGAAGGCTCGTCAATATCCAGGATCGCTCCGCCGATGCTGTATACATATCCATTGCAGGTTCCTGTCACTCCATGATAGAACAGCAGCCACCCCTCACTGGTCTCGATCGGTGCGGCGCCGCCGCCGATCTTCAGATTTTCCCACCAGTGCGCGCTTTTTCCCATCACATGACGGTGCTTCCCCCAGTAGACCATATCCGGGCTTTCCGAAAGGAAAATATCTCCGAAAGGTGTGTGCCCGCTGTCGCTCGGCCGGGACAGCATCAAAAATTTCCCGTTGACTTTCCGTGGAAATAATACCGCGTTCCGGTTAAACGGAAGAAATGGATTTTCAACCCTTGTAAAGCTCTGAAAGTCCTTTGTCTTTGCCACGCCGATGGAAGCCCCGTAAAAATCCTGGCACCAGATGATATAATATGTATCCTCCACTTTCACCAGCCTGGGGTCATAGGCATACTTTGGCATGAATTCCTTCCCCTCTTCATCCCGGAACGGAATCTTGCTTTCCTCAAAATCCCAGTGAATAGCATCTTTGCTTCTCCCCAGGTAAATGTAAGGGATTCCGTTTGTCTGTTCTCCGCGGAACACGCCGATAAACGCGTCTTTATAAGGCATGACCGCACTGTTGAATATCCGCGCGACCCCCTTCACAGGATCGCGCTCAATGATCGGATTTTCACTGTACCTCCAGACCGGCATCCACGGCTTGCTGTCTGCCGGCCTGTCCTGCCAGGGCATGTTCGGTACATCAGGTCCGATAATCTTTATACTACCCATAGTCAGATTTCCTCCATTATATATCAGCCCTTAACGGCTCCCTGTGCCAGCCCGCCGTAAATCTGCTTCTGGCAGAGGATAAAGATGATGAGTGCCGGAATCATGGTAATGATCACGCCCGCACAGATATAGTTATACTGGTTTCCCAGCGGTCCGGTAAACTTAAACAGAGAGGTTGCCACCGTTACAAGGCGGTTCTTATCCTGCAGGTACAGGTTCGCCATGTAGTATTCGTTATAAGTTCCAACACCCTTTAAGATCATGACTGTTACGATCGCCGGTTTCAGAAGGGGCAGCAGGATCCTGAAAAATACTCCGAAATATGTACACCCGTCCATGATCGCCGACTCATCCAGTGACACCGGCAGGTTTTCAAAGAACTGGATAAAAATGTAGATCGACATGACATCCGTACCGCACATCAGGATAATATATCCCGGAAGGCTGTTGATCCAGCCCAGAGTATACACGATCTGGTATACCGATACCTGCATCGCGATGCCCGGAAGCAGTGACGCGAACAGAAACAGGTTACGGATCAGCCCGTTTCCGACGAATTTGAAACGATTTAGTACATACGCCAGCATGGAACCGGTCAGAATAGAACCGGTCAGTACACACACCAGGATGATCGTGGAATTCCGGAACGCGACCCCCATGTTCGCCTGCTGCCAGCCATCGGTAAAGTTCGCGAAATAAGTCCAGCTCTGCGGCAGCTCCATAACGTTTGTAGACGCATATTCCTCTGGTGTCTTAAATGCCGTAATCACACATACAACAACCGGCAGTACGGAGATGAATGCCCCGAAGATCAATGTAAAATACTTTACGACTGCCCAGACAATTTTTTTCAGTTTTGCCTTTGACATGACTACCGGCCTCCTTTCGCGTTCTGCGCTGCCTTTGTTGCTTCCCAGCGCTCTTTTTCAATCTTCTTCTGCTTCCTCTGGTAACGGATCGAATCCTTATCTCCCACTCCAAGGAAGTAGGCTTCTATAAACTTCTGTATCAACGTCGCGATAAAAATCAGCACCAGAAGCACGATCGCCATGGCTGACGCAAGACCAACCTTCTGGTTCTCATGTGCCAATTGGTTCATGACTACAAAATAAGTACCTGTCCCGAAGCTTCCGTTCGTGATAACATAAGGCGGTTCGAATACGCTCAGTGAACCGGTGATCGCAAGGATCATGTTCAGTACAATGATCGTCTTGATACTTGGGAAAATGATGTAGCGGAATTTTGCCCATCCATTTGCCCCGTCGATCGCTGCCGCTTCATATAAAGAATCATCTACAGACATGATCGCGCCGATGAACAGTACCATGTTCTGCCCCATATACCTCCATACGGAAGTGGCCGCGATGGAAATATTATTGATGCTCTTATCTTTCAGCCAGTAAGGCAGTGATTCCAGATTGAACCCGCACCACTGCAACACAGTATCCAGCACGAATCCTCTTGTATAGAAGAATTTGAAAATAAAACCAACCGCGATACCACATACCAGATATGGAAAGAACATGAGCCCTTTGAAAATCCCGCCTCCGTGTGTCTTAAAACTCAGCAGGGACGCGCACCACAGCGCGATCGCGAGCTGAACGAAGGATGCTACGATATAATATCCGCTCAGCTTCAGTGCCTGGAAACAGTCCTCTCTGGAAAATACTTCCGCGTAATTGCCCAGTCCTACAAATTCCCTCGCCCCGATATATTTCATTTCGTAAAAACTGAACTGGAACATTTTCAAAAACGGAATATAGGTAAATACTACCAGAAGCAGCAGAGGAAACAGCATGAATGTAAAGATGCAGAGCTTCCGGTTTACCTTTCCGGTCTGTATCCATTTGATAAATGAAGGTTTTTCTTTACTCATAAGGCTCTCCTTTTTATGTATTGTATATTAATGAGTAATTCCGTATTTCTCCTGTGCGGCGGTCCATGCCTCGTTCCACTCCGCAGACATCTCTTCCATGGTCGGTGCTCCGTCCAGAGCCGCCTCCAGTACCTGCTTCGGGATTGCGCCGGATACGTTGATGCCCAGCTCGGATTCGTTGTTCACATCATTGCCAAGCGTCTCTTCCCCTTCCGGAACCGGTACGTCGAACAGCAGGTCGATGTCAGAAAACGCGGACAAGGTCTCCGGGAACGGTGCGTCTACTACTGCAGAGATGCCGCCTTCGTCTGTTTCAAAGCCGGACTCTTCTACCAGCCATTTGATATAGACCATCGCCGCGGTCTGCTCATCTTCGCTGCTGTTGCAGTTGATGCCGTAGCAGTAGTCCGGGCCTGCAGACGCGTACTGCTTTCCGTCGATGCTGATCGGGAATGGCATGTAAGCAATGTCATCCGGATGATCTCCTGCTTCCTGCGCCTGCAGGATCGCCCAGGAGCCAAGCACCATGCAGCCGATCTCGCCGTTGTTGATCATACCCTTGCTGCCTTCCCAGTCCGTGGTAGTCGGGTCTTCCTCGGTCAGGCCTCTGGAAACCGCCTCGTAAAGAATGTCATATACCGCGTAAGGTCCTGTCCCGTCGCCGCGGTCCGCAAATGGATTCTCGCCCTTTGTACGTCCCTCATGAGCAAAATCCGCCTGGCCGGTCGCGCAGCCGTCAATGTACGCGTCCCACGCGTTCATCGTCCAGTCCGCCGCGAAGTTGGTGTACAGCGGGATGGCATCCGTGTTGTCCTTGATCTTCTGCAGCGCGTCCAGAAATTCGTCCGGTGTCTTCGGAAGCTCCGTGATGCCTGCTTCATCAAATACCGCCTTGTTATACAGAACTCCCTGTACATTTCCCATGGACGGGATCCCATATACTTTCCCCTCATAAGAGCGTCCGGTCAGCATCAGGTAATCCTCTGACAAAGTATCATAATCTCCGAAGCAGGTAAAATAGTTCTCCAGCTCATCTAAATCTACTGTGGTAGGTACCATACAGATATCGCCCCAGTCGCCGGTAGAAAGTCTCGTGGTCACATCACCCGCGTAATCCGTGATTCCTTCATATTCGATATTGATGTTGGGATACATCTTCTGGAACTCTTCAATATATCCCTGGAACCTGGTGTCGATCACATCTGTCTTATGTGTCAGGAACTTCAGGTCCGCGGAAAGATCCGTATAATCCTCCCCCAGTTTGATCTGGTCAATGGTCAGGTCAATATCCGTTTTCCTCCACCTGCATTTCCACCTTTGTCTCCGCCGCCACATGCCGTCATGGATAAAACCATGGCTCCTGCAAGCGTCACCGTAATCATTTTGCTGATCGCTTTCTTTTTCATTACTTGTTTCTCCTTTTTTAATTTATTTTTAATTTTATTTAATATTATCATTAATCTTTTATTTTTTCAACAACTTTTGATTCCACGTCCGTTTTTCTACGATTTCCACATTTTTCTTTTTTAATTTTTGTGTAATTTTACCCAATTTCTCCTTCGTTCATCCTATTTTTTATGTATTAATTCCATTTTAACTGACTTAAAATATTTTAATTAATAAATCATATTTCCTATTGATTTTTTGTGTTTTTTATTTTATTCTATAATTAAAGCAAATATCAATTAATCATTTAAGTTGTGTGGAGGTATCCTATGAATTTAAATCCGGAAAACAAATTTTTTTCTTTCATGTCACTGGTCGGCGATCTGATCGTACTGAATCTTCTTTTTATCCTGACCTCTGTTCCTGTGCTTACCTTTGGCGCTTCCGCCTGCGCGCTCTATCTATCTGTCGGGAAACGCGTCCGGGGAGAAGAATCTTATATTATAAAGGATTATCTGAAGGCATGGAAAGAGAATCTAAAAGGAGGAGTATGCATCTGGTCCATACTGCTTGTCCTGCTGGCCGGTATGATCCTGTTCACCTCTTATATCGCCGGACATCTGACCAACCTTCCCGCCATTATCTTATATTCTGTTCTTTTTATATGGCTGTCCTTTACCCTGCTCTACGCGTTTCCCCTGCAGGCGACCTTTATCAATACACCGTTGAAGATCATTCTAAACAGCATCCTGACCGCGCTCCGCCACCTTCCATGGACCCTGGCCATGTTTTTGATCACCTATGTCCCTTTGATCCTCACGCTGGTCTTTCCGCGGGCAATTGCGTTGGCCTTTCTATACTGGCTTTTTATTGGATGTTCCCTCTGCATGTCTCTCAATTCACTGATTCTGAAGAAGGTGCTTGCCGTGTATATTCCCGCGGAAGATAACGCGGAAATAGAAAGCAGGCAATAAAAATGTACAGATAGCGATTATGTAACGCCAAATAGAAAACAAAAAAGCCAGCCGTCTGGAATCACGCCGGATTCTAGATGACTGGCTCTTTTATCTTGCCCCTTATCCCTTTCCTTATCGATCTATTTCTCTGTTTCTTTATCCGTTGCTTTCTCTGTTCCTTTTTGTATTTCCTGCCATTCCTTTTGGAAATTCTAATGTTTTTACACTGCTCCGTTCTACGATCACGCTGTCAATATACCGGATTCCAAACCGCTTTTCTTTCCCTTGTATTTTTCCTGTCAACAGCTTCACCGCCTTCTCTGCCATTTGCTTCATATCCACGTTATATGTGGTCAGCTGCTCCGCAAAACTGTGTCCAAACAAATAGTTGTCATAGGAGGCGATCGAAATGTCCTCCGGGATCCGGTAGCCTTTTTCCTTCAGCACATCATAGAGCCTGCTTGCCGTCAGGTCGCTGTTGCAGGCAAACGCGGTAGGCATGGGCTCCGGAAGCTCTACTTTGATCTCTCCCGTGACCAGATCCCGGTCTTCCAGACACCACCCCTTTCGGAATGTGATCCCCGCTTCAAGAAGCGCCTTCCGGTAGCCATAATACCTGTCCATAATATTGTTATTATCTTTCACGGACCCCACGAACGCAATATCCTGGTGGCCATGATCCAACAGATACCGGGTCACTTTATACATTCCTACATAGTTATTAGAAAGCACCGCGTCGCAGGGGATATCGCGCATACTGAAATCCAGAAGTACGATCGGGATCCTGGATACCTTTACCAGCTTCCGGACATAGTCCTTACCGACCCAGCCAATCACGATCAGCCCGTCAATCGTATTTTCCCGCGCCATTTTAGGCAATATGCCCTTTTCCTCCTGTCCTTTTTCCAACACTTCAAACATGGTAAGGCTCTGGCTTTTGGATGCCGCGTACGCGACCTGCTGATACAGCGCCCAGTAAAAGGAAACACCGACCTCCAGATATTTCTCAGCCACCACGACGCCGATCGTAGCGCTTTCTTGCGTCTGCTCATATTTGGAGAGATCGTATCCCAGTTCTTTTGCTGTCCGCAGAACCATTTCCCGCAGCTCCTCGCTGACACCTTTTTTACCGGAAAGCGCGTTAGAGACTGTCACCGTACTGACATTAAGCTTACCGGCAATATCTTTCAATTTTATATTTCCCATATCGGCCGCTCCTCTCTCTGCCGCGTTGTCCACTTTTTTATGTGTATTATCAGTTTGTCCTTCCTCATCGCTTTTCCACTTTTTCTATTTCTTTATATCTTTCGCTTTCCTACGGTATTGCCCTGCACGACCTTTCCCTCCACAATACGCACGCCGGCAGGCTTTTTCCGGCCTTCCAGGCGCCGGAGCAAGGTTTTGACACTGATCTGTGCGATCACTTTCTCGTCATTTTCATAGGTCGTCAGCTCCAATCCGGTCTGGTTCTGTGAATAGTAATGGTCAAATCCCACCACAGACACCTCTTCCGGTATACGGACACCTCGTTCCCAAAGCTTTTCGATCAGAATATTGGCACTTTTATCACAGTTGCACACGAAAGCATCCGGAAGCTTTTCCGGCAGTTCTACGTTGATCTTGTAATCATAGCCATCCCGCTGACGGTCGTTAAGCACATCTGTCTCTTTTACCTCAATGTCTCTTTTTTCCAATGCTTTACAGTACCCCATGAAGCGGTCTGTGATCGTACCCGTTGCCCCCGGTGTTCCGACGAACATCAGATTCTTATGTCCATTTTCCAGCAAAAGTTCCGTCAACTGCTCCATTCCGCCGTAGCTGTCTGTCACCACATATTCGATCCCTTCCAGAACATCATAGCAGTCCACACAGACCAGCGGCACATTGCGGGCTTTCGTAAGCTCCGCGATATAATCCTTATGCATTTCCCCGATCAATATGATCCCTGCCACGTCCACTCCCGGAAATGCCGAAAAACCATGTATCATCCTCTCCTGCCCTTCGTTCACCACTTCCAGGACCGACATGCTGCCCCTCCTGGTCAGCTCCTGGGCCACCCGCTTATATATATCCATATAAAAAGAGGGAAATTCCTTTACATAGCGTTCAGCGACAGCCACCCCGATAATATAGGATTCCTTTTTCTTCTTCGCCGCGCTTTCCATCACATAACCCATGCGTTCGGCAGTCTCACAGATCCGTCCGCGCAGCTCTTCGCTGACGCCTTTTTTTCCTTTTAACGCATTGGATACCGTCACAATGCTGACCCCGACCTCGGCCGCAATATGCTCCAGGCGGACTTCTTTTCTCCGTTCCACTATTCTCCCTCCATTATAAAATCCAGAAATCGAATCGCGTTTTCCGGGTTCGGCGCTCCCACGGCAATTCCCAGGACCGGCTTTTCAAGGTAATTTTTTATCTGATCAAACCTTTCGCTTTCTGATATGTCGATCCCATAGGGCAGAGGCTCCCCCTGTCCTGTCTCATGATCCTCAAATGATACTTCCTCCGCGTCCTGGTATCCGGCCGCCAATATATATTTTTCACGGTATTTTGATATAACTTCCTTATCCTCAAACACTTCCATGTCCTGGAAATATCCATAACCCGCCAGCTTCTGATACATTTCCTGATCCGCGATGATAATATCGATCTGGTGGTTGTACATGAATACCTGCAGCTTATCCAAGGCATTTTCCTGCATATAAAACATATCGTCCACGACTACCCGCGTCTTTTTTCCATCCGCCTGATACAGACGGTTCAATTCTTCTGTCAACTCCGCCTTCTTCTCTTCCTCAAGCTGCTCATCGACCAGAGCCACATATAGCAGCACTTCCTCCTTCGGCCTTACAACAGACCAGATCAGATAGCATATCAGAGCAGCAATAAAAAATATCACGATTATTTTCACAAGATAGTAGTCCAGAAAATACTGCCTTCTCTGGCTTTTGTCCATCCTCTGCCATTTCTGCCGCTCCGTTTCCTCTTCCGTTTTCTGATAAATACTGGCATCGTCATCCAACGCTGTTTTTCTCATCATGCACCTTTCTGACTATTACAAATAGTAGTCAGTCTTTCTGTTAATATATTTATTAAATATCATTTTACTTTAGATTAATCTATTTATCAACTTTAAATTAAGCAAATTTGAATTTTATTTTAAGAAGATGTTTTTTTATGGTTAGAAAAGTGTGCCGTGCGATCCGGCGGGAAGGCAACTATAAAAAGCACCCGGTCTTCTCCGGATGCTTTTACATAAATAATTTCCAGCTGTATGGTTGGATATCATCTAGCCAACAGCCCTTTCTTATTTTTTACTTAACAAATATCTTTACTTCGTAAGCCCCAAGCCGGACCTCTCCGGACACCGTCTTATTTTCAAAGATCTCCCGCGTCTCTTCCTTCACTTCAATCGTCACAGCCTCTGAAGCGTAATTCAATACAAACAAATATTGTTTGCCATCCTTCTCCCGTACAGCCAATTCACAGCATTCCGGCAGCACCAGCTTGTCTCCATAGGGCGCCTTTACCCCCAGCTTCTCCAAAAATACCTCCGCCGTATCCAGCGCAAACGCGCCGCCAAAGTAATAAGCCTCGCCTTTTCCATATGGATTACGGATAAGAGCCGGGGTTCCCGCATAATAGCTGGACGCGTAAGAGGCAAGGACTTCCGCATGCTCTCCCACAGGCTCCAGAAGGTCATTGAACACCGCCGCTTCCAGCTTCGTTCCGTCCCAGTCTGCCATCACCTTACCGTCATCGGGAGCCACAAAGGAATATTCCGGGATATCCGTTCCTGTCAGGGAAGCAGCTTTCCCCGGCAGCTTCTCCATGACACACCGGCCGTAAATATCCTTATATCCGGTCCGGCAGCCCATAACCAGCTTCCCGCCTTCTGCCACGTAGCGTTCCAGAAGCTTCATACGTTCCTCTGTCAGGATCACTGCGTGAGGATAGAACAATACTTCATATTTCTGCAATTCTTCCCAGGTAGTCTGGTCATTCAGATAAACATAATCAAACGGCGTATGGCTCATTTGTAACGCGGTAAATAAGGACTTCAAGCTGACCTTATCTACCCTCTCATGCCAACTGTCGTGACGGGCATCCCAGATATTATCATAATCCTTCAGAATCCCTGCCTTTGCCACATAACGTGCGCCCGCGATTTCCTTCATGCTTTCCATTTTCCGGGCAATCTCTGCGATCTCCCGCAGTCTCCGGTTATCCCTGCCGGAATAATCCAGGATGCCATGCCAGTACATTTCTGTTCCTACGGTGCAGGTACGCCAACGAAAATAGCTGATAAAATCCGCTCCATGGGCAATGCTCTGCATGGTCCAGAGCGTAATCTGTCCCGGCCTTGGCGTGGGCGCTTCCATCCTGGTCGTCCAGCCATTTGCCCCGCTCTGCTGTTCCATGATTCCAAATAAGGGAGAAATAGCCCTGGTTTCCGCCAGGTTCCGGCTCCATTTGCGGTCCTTGACCGGATCCTCTGCCTTGTAGTCATCCAGGCAATAGGCGAAATTTGGATAAGAATCATAGGTCATGAAGTCCAGGCTTTCCTTCTGCATCTCATGGTTATCCAGATTGCCAAAAATTCCGTTTGTTGTAATAAAATCATCTTTCTTGCAGTATTTCCGTATGATCTCTGACTGCATCCGTACAAAGCGGCGCGCACTGTCAGAGACAAACCGGAAATAATCCAGCATATGGTGTGGGTTATTGGTGTTGTGGGCCGTCTTACGGGGTACATAAATCTGTTCCCAGCTATTATAAGTCTGGTTCCAGAAAATGGTTCCCCAAGCCTCATTCAGTTTTTCCACGGTTCCATATTTCTCCTGGAGGAATTGCCGAAATGCGATCGTATCGCTTTCGGAATAAAATTCATCCAGCTCGCAGTTCACTTCATTATCGATCTGCCATCCAATGACCGCCGGATGGCCGGCATAATGAGACGCGGATTTTTCTACAATGATCCTGGTCAATTTCTGATAAACCGGTGAATTATAGTTATAGTGCCGTCTCGCGCCATGGCGGTAAAGCAGGCCGTCCTGGTCCGCGTTGAGCACTTCCGGATACTTCTCGGTCAGCCATACCGGAGGTGTGGCAGTGGGCGTGCAGAAAATGACTTTCATCCCTTTTTTGTGTGCCAGTTCCAAAAATGAGTCGAAAAATTCGTAGGTGTATACACCTTCCTCCGGCTCAATCTTATTCCAGGCAAATTCCGCGATCCGGATCACCTCTATGCCCGTCCGGAGCATCCGGTCCAGATCCTCTTCCCACAGCGACTGATCCCAGTGTTCCGGGTAGTAGCAGGTTCCCATCACAAAACGTTCTCCGTTAATTATCTCTCTCATAAACATCCCTCATCTTTCGATTGTAAAATCGGTAACTGTTCAGAACGGCAGACCACAGACCCATCCGCTACGCGGACTATCCGCTGCTTACGCAGCTTCTGTCTGAGGTTGTTGGGCGTTCCAGATTTTTCACATAAATAGCCCAGTTCTGTTCTCCGTCATCTTCAATCTTTACACCATCAAAGCTCTGGATATACGACTTGAACTGGGAATACCCATAATCATGGACCTTAAAATCACCGAATTTATTTCGGATCCGGTTTCCCAGAGTTCCCAGGGAAACCCCCTGCCTGCCTGCATATTTGATCTGCTGCAGGATATATTCTTCCAGCAGGTCCTTCCGGCTCTTATCTTCATAGAGCATCACGGAAACCTTTGTCCCATCCTGCTTCAGCTTCAGCTTTGGGAACGTCTCAAGGAACTTGGATAGAAGGCTATATCCATACCGCCGCACATCAAAATCCGGATACAGCTTTAAAAGGCGGCTGCCTACTTCTCCTAATCCAGTTTCTTTGTCATCATTTTGATTTTCCATAATAATCTTGATGACAGCCTCTTCGATCTGGTCCTTTGCCACACCCGCACTGCTATGCTTTGACTCTTTCGCAGAAACAGGAACAGCCGGCGTCTTGTCATTTTCCATGGTGCTGTCTTCCAGAAGCAGCTCCAATACTGTGAAAATATCGCAGGCTTTTCGGAAAGGAATCGGGGTCTTGTCCTCTCCCATGCCAATCACCATCTTACCGCTTTCCCGGATACGGCTTGCCAGCTTTGTAAAATCACTGTCACTGGAGACCAGGCAAAAGCCTTCCAGTTCACTGGTATACAGCATATCCATGGCATCAATGATCATCGCGGAATCTGTCGCGTTTTTCCCATATGTATAACTGAACTGCTGAATCGGCGTAATACCGTTTTGCAGCAGCACTTCCTTCCAGCTCAGATTATATGGGCTTGTCCAGTCCCCGTAAATCCGCTTATATGTAATATTTCCGTACTTAGACAGCTCGTCCATGATGGGCTTGATATATTTCGCGGAAACATTATCCGCGTCAATCAAAAGAGCAATCCTATCTTCCATCATCGTTATCGTTTCCTCCTAATAAGGTATTGGTTCCAAACTTCTCCTTTCATATCTTTCCATTCAAAAGTTCCATTTTCATACGTCATATAGCCGTGCACAGAGCCTTCCTTCGGAATGGATACGGACCCTGGGTTCAGATACCAGAATGTCCCTCTGTCTTCACATGCCGGAATATGCGTATGTCCGTTCAGTAAGATATCTCCTTTCTTTAGCATCGGTGGGTGGTGTGGATGATATACATGTCCGTGGGTCGCGAACATCGTCTTTCCGTCTATTTCCAGAAAACAATACTCTGCCAGGATTGGAAATTCCAGCACCATCTGGTCCACCTCCGTGTCACAGTTCCCCCTCACGCAAAGCAGCTCCTGCTTTACACTGTTGAGCATGGAGATGACCTTCTTCGGCTCATATTCCCTGGGCAGGTCATTTCGCGGCCCATGATACAAAATGTCTCCTAATAATAACAGCCTGTCAGCACCTTCCCTCTCATATGCCCCCAACATCTGCCGGCAGTAATACGCAGAGCCATGTATATCGGACGCGATCATCAGTTTCATCGTTTTTTCCTTTCCACACCGTACTTTTTCTGTTACTATCCGCACTTACGGTATTCACAGTAACCTTTTCTTACATATCTAGTATAGACCCAAAGCAGTATAAGCGTCAAATCATTTTTCCCATATCCCAATGACCAGGACGGTCATATCATCCTGGGGCGGCTCACCGTTCCAGTTCAGCACCTGCTCCAGAATGTGATTTGCCATTTCCTTTGGGTTGACCAGCAGGGTTCCCTGGATGATCGTTTCCAGAAGAATGTCCTGCTCCCCTACCGGAAGCGCGTCCATCACCCCGTCCGTTACCATGATCACAAAATCGCCGTTGGAGAGCTGCCTCTCCACAGAGTCAATCTCGATCTGATGGAGCACCCCGATAGGCAGGCTGGTGGAGCTGAGATGTTCTACCTTGTCCTTATAGCGGATAAATGTGGAAGACGCCCCTGCCTTGATCAGTTCGCAAGTGCCTGTATAGAGGTCAAATACGCTCATGTCCACTGTGGAATAATGAATTTCTTCCCGCCCCATGACCAGGGTTGTATTGATCATCTGAATCGCTGTTTTTTCCGGAAAACCTGCCTCCAACAGTTCTTCCAGAAGCTCAATAACCAGTGTACTTTCCTTGCATGCCTTTTCCCCGGAGCCCATTCCATCGGACAAAGCCATGGCCTGCTTTCCTCTGGGGAGATTCAGCATCATAAAATTATCCCCGGAAATCTGGCTGCGGTCTTTTCCGATCCTGGCTACCCCCTGTAAAGTATAATACGTCGGTCCTTCCTGACAAATGATGGTCGTATATTCCCTGCCCAGCGTCTGGGCGTAAATCCCCTCCGGAACCAGCCTCCGATCCATAACCTCGGAAACCGTCCTGACCACTTCCTTACAGGTAATATTGACGTCCTGCATGGCACGGGCAGTCACATGGACTTCATACTTTCCCTCCCGGTTCATAAAGAAATTCGTATACAGGACGCGCACTCCTTTTTTCTTCAAAGCAGCCATCAAACGCTTCTCCAGGCGGTCGTCAATGAAAAGACTGTCCTCCAGTTCCTTCGCGGTCACCCGGATCATATCCGCAAAGGTATCCAACTGAATCGCACAGCCTTCCCTGCTCTGTGCCATCCGGTTGAACCACATCATATTTTGCCTGGCACTATGAAATGCCTCCAGCATCTCCCGTAAAAAGCGGGGCGCCATAATGCAGCACTGTTTCAGCTTCCGTTTCGTCTCGATATTCAGTTCATTTCCATAGGAATCTACTGCAGAAAGGATTTCATAGCCCATCTGATAAGTATGGACAAAATTCTCTCCCCAGCACCAGGAGCATTTCTCACAGTTTTTGCAGACCTTCTCCTTTACCCATTCGAACATCCCGTCAATCTCTTCGCTAGTAAAAGACTGCTTCTTCTCCCCCATCTGCAGAAATGTATGGGAAAGCTGTTTCAAAGAATCCGCAAATCTTTCAATCTGTGTCACATACGGACTGGTATGTAATACTTGTCCATCCTCCATCAAAATCCCTCCTGGCCTATATTAATTAACAGCAAAAAACTCCAGGCGCCTTCTCCTGGAGTTTCTCTTTGGTCCATAACTTTACCGCTATTCTTCCGGGCGGAACAGAATCTCATCGGGATCCACCAGCCCGAGCTTTTCTTCCGCAACATCCTTTATGTAATCATCGGTCTTGATATATTCTTTATACTCTTCTACCTTATCGGCGCGGTCCTTCTGCTCCTCGATCTGTGCCTCAAGCTCCGCCTCCTGCTGCTTGTATACCTGGTTCCGCGCATAAATGCCCACCGAATTAACGGCAAGCATTGCTGCAAGCATTCCCAGAACAGTATAAATGATCACTACACTTGTTTTATGCTGCCCAAAAATAGATGTATTTTTTCGACTACGCGTCCTGGCTTCGGGCATTTTCTTCCTTTGGCTCATATAAATTCCCCATTATCCGTCTTATTTTCAGATCCCCTTACACCATTATTCTATTCGCTTTTCTTTCTTTTTTCAAGTTTATTCTTCCATTTTATAAATGTTTTTTTCAACATATTTTTACAAAAAAATGTCAACAAATTCCCGGCCGCAAGCCCTAGTATGAAGAACCATCTGACGCTGCCATAAGTTGTATGGTACATCTGCCGGAAGATATACGCGCTGATTCCGGTCCAGTAAAAAAAATCTTCCACGCTGACCGCTGCCGGAACATGGGGAACAAGTTTTCTCAGCAGCACCAATATCTGATAACAGGAAAATGTAACGATTCCCGACAGGCCCGCATATACAAATATCACAGCCTCTTTTCCAATCCCCAGCATCATAGGGCAGACCTACTTAAATAGCTTCGAGAAAAAATTATCGTTTTGGTGTCCCGCCTGGCTCACACTGGAATATGCGATACTGTCAATGTTGCCTGACAGATCCACTTCCCCCTTCTCCACACTAAGCCGGTTTACATGTAAATCTGTCCCTTTGACCATCAGCATCCCCTGTTCCGTCTCCAGCAAGATCTCGTTCAGGTCAAAGGAAAGCACATCCAGCACTCCTGTCACCATACTTGTCTTCCGGTTGTTTATAACCAGCTTATGTGCCTTTACCGGCAGCCGTTCCTCCATCTTCATTCCCCCTTCTCCATATACTTATACCTTTCTATATATATGAGGGGTTGTATTAAGATATGCCTATAAATACCGGAACAAATCCTTCGCCTCTTCTTTCTTTGTCGTATCCTGGATGTCCAGCACTTCCACCTTCACCGTTTTCGTCCCGAACTGAATCTCGATCACGTCTCCTGCCCTGACCTTCACGGAAGCTTTGGCCACCTTTCCATTTACAAGCACACGCCCTGCGTCGCAGGCTTCATTTGCCACAGTCCTCCTTTTGATCAAACGTGAAACTTTCAAAAATTTATCTAATCTCATAATAAATCTCCTTGATAGGTTTTGGGAACAATAAAAACGCCCACATGATTCACTCATGCAGGCGTTATCATACATCCTGATTAATTCACGGCATCCTTCAAAGCCTTACCTGCTTTGAACTTCGGAGCCTTGCAAGCCGCAATCTTCATGGTATTTCCGGTCTGTGGATTCCTTCCTTCTCTTGCCGCCCTGGAAGTCACTTCAAATGTACCAAATCCAACTAACTGAACCTTCTCGCCCTTCTTCAGTTGTTCCGTTATAACTTCAACAAAAGCTTTTACGGCTTTTTCTGCGTCTTTCTTGGAAATCTCTGCATTTTCCGCGATCGCTGCTACTAATTCTGTTTTGTTCATGGATGTTTCCTCCTCTTTATTGTACTAGAATCACATTCATTCTAAAATATATGAAGGCACTTTACCCGTATGCCCGCGAATGCATATCCGTGCTTTTTGCCTACACGTACTGTTATACCTGTTTCTCTCTTTTTTGTCAAGGTATTTCAGCGCTTTTTGGCTATTTCACAAGGTTTTTATGAAATTTTTCCAGCTGTGCGGATGCAATCCGACAGGTCGTTTACATGTAATTTATTGCAATGGAAATGACCTGTCGGATCAGCACCCCATTTATGAACATCTTTATAACATCTTATTGATCATAGCAAGCACTTCTTTTCCCATGGCTGCGGATTTCGCGTCTGCGTCTTCCAGAGAGGCTCCTTTTACGCCATAGTAGAATTTTACCTTCGGTTCTGTACCGGAAGGTCTTACGCATAACCATGCGTCATCCGTCAGGTCATAGTAAAGTACGTTGGAGGAAGGAAGTCCGGTCGGGGTTACCGCGCCTGTCTCCATATCCTTTATCGTATCCGCCTTGTAGTCTCTTGCCTTGAGTACCTTGTAGCCCGCGATCTCTGTCGGCGGGTTCTTCCGCAGGGTCTCCAGGATCTCCTGGATCTTGGCAAGCCCTTCAATCCCCTTCAAGGTGATAGACTGGATATCGTCCTTATAATATCCGTAACGGTCGTACAATGCGATCATTGCGTCCCACAGGTTCATTCCCTTTGTCTTATAGTAAGCTGCCGCCTCGCAAAGAGCCATGGTTGCCACGATAGCGTCCTTGTCTCTTGCATGAGTTCCGATCAGGCATCCGTAGCTTTCCTCAAATCCGAACAAGTACTCGCCCTTGCCGCTTGTCTCAAATCCAAGGATCTGCTGTCCAATGAACTTAAATCCGGTCAGGCACTCGATCAGATCCACATTGTAATATTTCGCGATAGCGTCTGCCATATTGGTAGTAACGATCGTCTTGATGAACTTTCCGTCCGCCGGGAGGCCGCCGTCCAGTTCCTTCTTCTGCCCGATCTCATAGTCAGCCAGCAGGCATCCGGACATATTTCCGGTCAGGGTGTGGTACTCCCCGTTCTTATCCTTCACACGTACCCCAAGCCTGTCCGCGTCAGGGTCTGTTGCCAGGACGATATCCGCGTCAATCTCCTTCGCCAGCTTCAGCCCCAGTTCAAACGCTTCCTCCGCTTCCGGATTTGGATAGGAAACCGTCGGGAATTCGCCGTCCGGCAGTTCCTGTTCCTTTACTACATATACGTTTTCAAAGCCCAGCTCCTTTAAGATACGTCGTGCCGGGATATTACCGGTGCCGTGGAGAGGGGTATAGACAATCTTCAGATCCTTCGCCACTGCGTCAATAGCGTCCTGATGCTTCACCTGCTTCTTCAGCTCCGCGATATAAGCATCATCAATGGCAGCGCCGATCGTCTCATAAAGGCCCGCTTCTTTTGCCGCTTCCAGGGCCATGGTCTTCATGGTGGTGTAATCCTCTACTGCCTTTACCTCGTCCATGATCCCCTTGTCATGAGGCGGGGTGATCTGCGCGCCGTCTTCCCAATATACCTTGTACCCGTTGTATTCCGGCGGGTTATGGCTTGCTGTAATATTGATTCCGGCGATGCAGGAAAGCTTCCTTACCGCATAGGAAAGCTCGGGTGTCGGACGCAGGGACTCGAATACATATGCCTTGATTCCGTTCGCCGCCAGGCAAAGCGCTGCCTCATCCGCAAATGCAGGGGACATCCTGCGGGAATCATACGCAATGGCAACACCCTTCCCGGCGCCTCCATTCTTGATGATATAATTTGCCAG
This sequence comes from uncultured Clostridium sp., assembly GCA_964523125.1. GTDB lineage: Bacteria > Bacillota > Clostridia > Lachnospirales > Lachnospiraceae > Schaedlerella. The sequence goes on from CAZFXM010000019.1 coordinate 36,936, forward strand.
CCCCTGTGTTGCCTTTCTGACCGTGTAAATGTTCATCCGGTTCGTACCGGCCCCGATAATACCGCGAAGCCCGGCCGTACCGAATTCCAGATCCATATAAAAGCGTTCCTTAATCTCATTGTCATCATCCTGAATGCCTTCGAGCTCCGCTTTGGTATCCGCGTCAAAATATGGGTTCGACAACCATTCCTCGTATCTTTCTTTGTACTCCATTATAGTACCTCCTGAAAATTAATCATCTATAACCTTTATATGGAATAAAAGCTATATTTTACCTTATTATACACCAGCTTCCTATAAAAAGAAAGTGAATATCCTTTGTAAAAAGCGACTTTTTTCTTCTGTCTGCAGAATGGCCGTCTGCAGTTTTTCCACGCTTTTTTCCGGAATCCAGGCTTTGTTGGAATGATAATAGGTATTGGCCGTTTTCCAAAACTTTTCCGGATAAGCTGTTTTTAACGCGATGACCTCCAGCTCCCCGGGCGAAAAAGGCCTGATCTCCGCATAGGCTTCCAGCATCGCGCGTCCCAGAGATTCCTTCCATTTATGTTTTTCCATGACCTTCCGCAGAAAATAATATAGATCCAGTACCTGCACATCTACGCGGAAATGCTCAAAATTGGTAGTCGCGATCGTAGCCCCGTCATTTTTCTCATTGTCCGGCAGCATCAGGATATTGTGGTAATTATAATCCCCGTGTACCAGCAGGCCCTGTTCCAGGCTGTTCCGGTATAAATTATCGTATTCCGACTCTTCCAGCCGTTTCGTCACTTGCACGGCCAACTGGTACATTTTTTCAAAATATTGCAGGAACAGGTATTCAAATTGCCCTTTGTTCACTTTATCCCGGATGAAATTACGCACTTTTTTCAATTCCCGGTTGTGGCAGAGGAATTCCTCTTTTAAATGCCGTCCCGCGAGAGGATACAGCCCCTCCTGGGAAATCCCCTTCCAACACATTTTCCGGTGAAGGCGCGCCAGGTTCCGGACGGCTTCCAGCACCTCACTTTCCCGGCGCACATCGCACTCCCGGCCGACGTACCATTTTTTCAACATATACCTTGTCTGTCCCCGGAATGTGCTGACCAATTCCATTTCCCTGTTTCGGACAGGAGTGTCCACATCCGGATATCCTTCCGATTCCAGATGACGCAGTAAAGTATACAATAAAAGAGCGCGTCTGTCAGATACTGCCGCTTCTTTTAATACCATTGTTCCTTCTTTTGTCTCGCAAAAAAATGCACCCCTGATCTTGCGGGTGCGCGTCACTTCAACGTCATATTGCTCCAAGACTTCCAGTTCGTACTCTCGCATGGCTGCCCCCTCATATTATATATTCACTGATCATCAGGTTTTCACAACCTTTTCTAATCTATGAGGGAAACAGCCCGGGTATGCTAAAGTCCAAGCTTTTCTTTTACATATTCACACAAAATTTCTTTTTTATTACAATCCGGATCATCGATGACCCACTCCAGAAGCTCTGTAAGCATACTGCCCAGCGCTTGTCCGGGCTTCATGCCGATTGCCAGCAGGTCCTTCCCGGTGACAGCCAGGTCATGCAGAGTTACACAATGCTCCTGCAGCAGTGTTTCCTGATAAAGCTCCCGCATTTGGATGATATTTTCCACCTTCTCACGCTTCCGGTAGGCACTCTGCGCTTTCACGTCCGCCAGGCGGACCGCCAGATAATAGGGAAACAGCTCCACACCGATCCGGTTCATAGCCCGTCTTACATTCTGAGGCGTCGCTTCCACACGGTAATCATGGTAGCATACAAGGCGGGCCACTTTTTTGATCGTATCATTGTCAAACTTCAGCCGGCGCATTACCACATTGGTAAGCTCTTCACTTACAATGGCATGTCCTTTGAAATGATCCCGCCCATTTTCATCTGTCGTCTTCATGGCCGGCTTTCCCATGTCGTGAAACAGCATCGTCAGACGGAGTACCTTGTCATTTTTTATATTTTTCATAGCCTCGACGGTATGCTCCGCCACGTCATACTTATGATGCGGCGTATTCTGCTTCACGCCTTCCATCTCATCCCATTCCGGCAGGATTACTTTTGTAATGCCCATCCGATATGCCTCCCGGATCTGCTCAGGATGGTCAGATACAAGGATCTTGACCAGTTCTTCCCGGATCCGCTCCGCGCTGACGCGTTGCAGTGTGGGTGCAAGCTCCCGGATGGCCTCTTCTGTATCCGGCTCAATGGTAAATCCAAGCTGAGCCGAAAAACGGACGGCGCGCAGAATACGCAGGGCATCCTCCGCAAACCGCTCCTTCGGGTCTCCCACGCACCGGATCAGGTGGCAGTTCAGATCCTTCATCCCGCCAAACGCGTCTACCAGACGTACATCGTCATTATATGCCATGGCATTGATGGTAAAATCCCGCCGCTTCAGGTCTTCTTCCAGATTATTTGTAAACCGCACTTCCCTGGGATGCCGGCTGTCCTCATAGACTCCGTCGATCCGGTATGTGGTCACCTCAAAGCTGTCTTTTCCGATCAGCACGGTCACCGTCCCGTGCTCGATCCCTGTATCCACCGTCCTTCGGAACATCCGCTTGATATCCCCGGGCTTTGCCGAAGTGGTGATATCCCAGTCCTGCGGTTTTTTCGCCAAAATAGAATCCCGGACACAGCCGCCCACAGCATAGGCATCATACCCATGCATCTGCAGGTTCAGGATAATCATTAGTACTTTATCAGGCAATACTATCTTCACACGAACACATCCTTTTGTTTCAAACCTACCGTATATCTATAGTTCGCAGTTCTTCACGGTCCTCGGGAAAGGCACCACGTCGCGGATATTGGCCATACCTGTGAGATACATCACGCAACGTTCAAAGCCAAGCCCAAAGCCCGCATGGCGGGTGGAGCCATATTTCCTCAGATCCAGATAGAACTGGTAATCTTCTTCCTTTAAGTTCAGTTCCTTCATCCTTGCCAGCAGCTTTTCGTAGTCATCTTCCCTCTGGCTTCCGCCGATGATCTCCCCGATCCCCGGTACCAGGCAATCCACTGCCGCGACAGTCTTTCCATCGTCATTTTGCTTCATATAGAAAGCTTTGATCTCCTTCGGGTAGTCCGTCACAAAGACCGGGCGCTTGAACACCTGCTCTGTCAGATACCGCTCATGCTCTGTCTGCAGGTCGCATCCCCAGGACACCTTGTATTCAAACTTGTCATTATTTTTACTCAAAAGCCCGATGGCCTCCGTATAAGTCACCTTCGCGAAATCCGACCCGACTACATTTTTCAGACGTTCCAGAAGCCCCTTGTCCACAAAGGAATTGAAGAAATTCATTTCTTCCGGAGCCTGCTCCATGACATAGGAAATGACATATTTCAGCATGGCTTCCGCCAGCTCCATATCATCCTCCAGATCGGCAAAGGCAATCTCCGGCTCGATCATCCAGAATTCTGCCGCATGGCGGGTGGTGTTGGAATTCTCCGCCCGGAAGGTAGGCCCGAATGTATAAATACTCCGGAATGCCTGCGCGTAGGTCTCGCCGTTGAGCTGGCCGCTGACCGTCAGGCTGGTCTCTTTTCCAAAGAAATCCCCGGTATAATCCACGGTTCCGTCCGGGTTCTTCGGGAGGTTTTCCATGTCCAGCGTAGTCACGCGGAACATCTCTCCCGCGCCCTCGCAGTCGCTTCCCGTGATCAGCGGGGTATGGACATAGACAAAACCTCTCTCCTGGAAAAACTTATGGATCGCGTAAGCCGCCAGCGAACGTACCCGGAATACTGCCTGGAACGTATTCGTCCTGGGGCGTAAATGGGAAATAGTCCGCAGGTACTCAAAGCTGTGGCGCTTCTTCTGCAGCGGATAGTCCGGCGCGGAAGCCCCTTCTACCGTCACTTCCTCCGCCTGGATCTCAAAGGGCTGCTTCGCCTGCGGGGTCGCGACCAGGGTTCCGGTAACAACGACCGCCGCCCCTACATTCTGCTTGGAAATCTCCTGGAAGTTGTCCATTTTATCATGATACACGATCTGCAGCGGTTCAAAATAAGAACCGTCATTTACTACGATAAAGCCAAATGTTTTCGAATCCCGGATGCTTCGGATCCATCCTCCGATGGTTACCTGCCTGTCCAGATAATTCTCTCTGTTTTTAAATAACTCCCGAATTGTCACTAATTCCATATCCAAATACTCCTTCTACCTTATTCGGCAATTTCTTCACGCTTTACAGTATATCCGTTTCCATGAATAAAATCAACCGAAACTAAAACAAAAGTGTGCGCCTTGACGCACACTCGCGAAAACTGCCCGAAGGCAGCCTTCATATACACTTCCGGCCCTGCCGGTCATAAGAATTTGATTTCTCCGTCTACCAGCCTTGCATTGCATTTTGACGTCTGCTGCTTCAGGCGTACCATCACATCATTGATCGTCAGTGTCAATCCAGGATAGACCAGGTCACTGACCAGCCGGCTGCCGCCATGGCTCTGCACTTCCTCTTCCTTCTGTGCCATCTCCGCATCCATCTCCTGAAGCCGGGTACGGCCTTTTTCCAGATCCAGCTGCATCTGCCGGATATGCACTAACGTACTGGGACTGTCCGGACGCTTCATCAGCTTTTCCAATTCTTTTTCATTTTTTTCAATCACCTTCTCCAGATTCTCCCGCTCATATTCCATACAGGGCTCGCCGCCCAGAAAGATCGCGGTCTGGCTTTCCGATTTGGAACCGACAATCTTGGCGCTGACCTTCCGCGCCGCCCGGATCCGTCCGCCCACAATGGTGCCCCGTCCGTTGCAGACTTCGATCTCTCCGTCGCTGTACACATCACTGTTAACGATACAGTCTGCTTTTAAGCTCTCTTTCGCATGGACAATACTATTCTCCAGATATTTGGCATATACCTTATGCTCTGCCCGGACGACCGCCTGGGAGTTACCCACGATTCCTTTCGCGACGATCAGGTCTCCGCCGGCGTCTACACAGCCGGCTTCCACGACGCCGTCTATCACGACATTGCCGGCTGCCTTTACGGTGAAACCGCTGCAGACATTGCCTCGTATATGCACGTCTCCCATATAATCAATATTTCCTGTACCATAATTGACATTGTCATCAATCTCCAGCACAGAATTGACCTGAAAGCAATGTCCGGCATATTCTACATGCCCCGGCTTGCTTGCGACCAGTTTGGCGCCATCTTTGCTGATCTCCGTATTACGCCCCTTATTCAGGGATACCGTTTTCCCGTTCTTCACAGAAATCTCCTGATCCAGTACCGTCCTGCCCGGCTCGCCCTTGACCGGCGGGACCGCTTCGCTGATCACGTCCCCTTTTTCCACGCTCTGAAAAAACTTTAGAGACGCATAATCTACTCTGTCCCGTTCATCCACTTTAAACTTCCGTTCCACAACCCGGTCAAAGTGTTCTATAATATAGCCGTCCTTCCCCTGGACCGCAGGCTTTCCTTTTGCCACGTTGAAGAGGAAAAAATAACGTTCTTTTTGATCCGGAAGCCGCAGCACCAGGCCTTCGTCCACGCCAAACGTGACCCCGCTCTTTTGTAACGCTTCATCCAGCATCTGTTGGTCCAACTCTTTTCCTTCCCCGACCGGAGGAAATACCATCATCCACGCGGAAAGCTTGTCAGCCGCAATGTGTATGACCGGCAGCGCGTCCATCGCTAATGGCGGGGGCGCCTCTTCGGTCTTTCTATTTCCTTCAGGTTCCTGAATTTCTCCGGGTTTTATATCCTTGGATGCCGCAGCCTTTTCCGCCCTTAACGCCGCTTCCTTTTCCCATGCCCTGACCTCTTTTAGCCGGGAATTGGCAGCCAATGTGAGTACTCTCTGCAGCCGTCCCAATTCCTTATGCATCTCAACATTGGTAAAGTCCTCCCGGCCTTCCAGACGCAGCCGCGGACGGGACAGGCTTCCGGCCCGCTGCGCCCTCATATCGCACAGTGTATGCAGCGCGTGCTCCCGGGGTAATTCCAACTCTGTTTCGACAGCAGGCGGAGGCGGCTCGGTTACGGTCTGTTCCTTTTTGCTTTCCTGTACCAACTGTTCCTGAGCCTGTTTATCTTCGCCGTTCTCCGGCTTCGAACCGAATAACCGTGTCCAGATTGTTTTTTTTCGTCCCATAATTTCACCACCTTTATATGGATAGCAACTACTATTTGTATATATTATACACCCAGACATATAAAAGTAGCAAGTAACAAACAAAATATATGGGCGCTTTTTATATATTCCCTCCCCGTTTTTCTGTTTTTTTGATATTTTTGTCAAACACTTTAATTGTTTTATGTGCAAAATCACTTTTACATACCTGTAACCTGCTGGCGCGCACCACTTAATTATCTTGTCTCCGCACCACCGCACAGGCGATGATAAATCCCAGAAAGAGTACTGCGGCGATCATCCATCCTGTCAGCGCGGCCGCCCCCTGGCCCACAAATTTGTCATAATATCCTTTTAAGTAGATCACAATGATGATCAATGGCAGGACATAAGATATATAATTTTTCAGCCACTCCGGAAAGCGGATTCCTCTCCCTGTGTTCGCTTCTTCCAGAAAGCCTGCCCAGCCCCATCCATTTTTTCTCGTACAAAAGAGTACATACCCCAGGCTGCCAAGAGGCAGAAGGTTGTTGGATACGATGAAATCTTCCAGATCCATGATATTTGTCCCCGCTCCCAGAGGCTCAAAGCCAGACAGGACATTGAATCCCAGTACGCAGGGCATGCTCAGCACAATGATCAGGACCGCGCTCACCAGTACGCTCTTATTCCTTGACCAGCCAAAGAGATCCATATCAAAGGAAATTATATTTTCAAATACCGCCACAATGGTCGTAAACGCGGCAAATGTCAGGAACAGGAAAAATAACGCGCTCCAGATCTGTCCGCCAGGCATCTGCGCGAAGATATTGGGAATCGTGATAAAGATCAGGCTTGGGCCTGCTCCAGGCTCAATGCCGAAGGCAAAGCAGGATGGAATGATAATGAACCCAGCCATAAGTGCCACGAAGGTATCTAACGCAGTGATGCTGACTGCTTCTCCCGCAAGACTTCTCTCCTTCCCAATATAGCTTCCGAAGATCATCATGGCGCCGATCCCGATGGACAGTGTAAAGAACGCCTGGCTCATTGCCCCGAAGATCACATTTCCTATTCCCATCTCCAGCATCCGGTTAAAATCAGGCACCAGGTAGAAACGGATTCCCTCTCCCGCTCCCTCCAAAAAGACAGAATGAACCGCGAGAACCAGCATAATGGCCAGAAGCGCGCTCATCATGAATTTGGACACACGCTCGATCCCCTTTTGGATTCCAGACTGGCAGACGATAAAGCCGGTCACGCAGATCAGGGTGGTCCAGAAGGCCATGACCGGCACATTGCCCAGCATGTCGGAAAATCCCGCCGTCACGGCATCTGTGGACGCACCGGCAAACTCTCCCTTTATGCTGCGGTAACAATAGTACATCATCCAGCCGCCTACCGTGGTATAGAACATCATCAGCAGATAGCTTCCGATGATCCCGACCCATTTCGTAATGTGCCAGCCTGTACCCTGAGGCTCCAGTCTCTCAAAGCCCGCGGCAACGCTTCGCCCGCTGCCTCTTCCGATGGCAAATTCACAGGTCAGGACCGGGATTCCCAGGATCAGTAGAAATATCAGGTAGATCAGGATGAAAGCCGCTCCTCCAAATTCGCCGCACATGTACGGAAATTTCCATACATTTCCAATGCCGATGGCGCAGCCGGCCGATACCAGGATAAATCCCAGCCGTGAACCAAACTTTTCTCTCTTCAATTGTTTTTCCTCCTCTTATCGTTCCACATTTTTTCAATCCATTTTATCATAATGGCAGAAAATCGGCAACTTCTCTAAACTTAATCGTAATTGTTCAATATAAAAAGCGGAGCCCTGACAGCTCCGCTCATTTTCTCTCATTTCACTTTTATTTCTGCGCTTCGATCAGTTTATTCAGCCCGTCCAGTACTTCCTCTTTTGAGCACAGCCCGAAGGAAACCACATTCCGGACCGGCATGGAAGCAACCATGGCGTTATTCATTTCATCGGTGATCGCTTCGTTGGCTTCATCAGAAGATCCATGGAAGAAATTGTCCATCTTATTCTTCAGGAACTGCCCATATTCCCTGGTTCTTTCATCGGAAAACAGCTCGCCCAGCGTGGTGTTCAGGTGCAGCTTCAGCGGCGGTTTTACGGAAGAGTGCATCTGCACGGTTTCAAAGAGGCGGATATCCCGGGAGGATGCCCCGATCAGAACTTCATAATTTCCGCTTGCCGCGTACCAATCTTTCAAGTCTGTGTTATACCATGCGAAGCTTCTATGATCCAGCGTCATGGTGACCGTCTTTGTCTCGCCCGGCTCTAAAGATACTTTTTCGTATCCTTTCAGCTCCTTGTCCGGCCGCATGCACGCATGGGTATCATCGCGGACATACAACTGCACAATTTCTTTTCCGGCAACGGCGCCCGTGTTAGTAACGTCTACACTGACGGCCAAAGTATCCTGATCTGTCAGTTCCTTCTTGTCCAGCTTCAGATTGCCGTATTCGAATGTGGTATAGGACAGCCCATAACCAAAGGGGAACGCTACCGGCATTTCCTTGGTATCATAATAGCGGTATCCTACGAACACCCCTTCGTGGTAAATCGTTTTCTCACCGTCTCCGAAGTTCAGATAGGACGGGTTGTCAGAAAGCTTGTAAGGGATTGTTTCCGCAAGTTTTCCGGAAGGATTTACCTTGCCATATAAAATATTGACTACGGCTTCTCCTACGGCCTGGCCGCCCAAATATGCCTCCAGCAGCCCCTTCACATCGGAGAGCCAGGGCATTTCTACCGGAGAACCGTTGTGCAGTACGATAATGGTTTCCGGCTGCACCTTGAGGATCTCCGCGATCAGGCGGTTCTGGCTTTCCGGAAACCGCATGTGTGTCCGGTCATAGCCTTCTGATTCGAAGCTGTCCGGAAGTCCGGCGAAGATCACGGCTTTATCCGCCTTGCGTGCCGCCTCTATAGCCTCCGCGGCAAGTGCTTCATCATAGACATCCTGGTCTGCCGGAAATCCTTCCGCATAGGACACATTCCCGGAAATTTCAGCCATTTTGGAAACCGCGTCTAACGCGCTGCTGACACGGAAGCTGTTGATATGAGAGCTTCCGCCGCCCTGGAAACGTGGCTTCTTCGCAAACCCGCCGATAAATGCTACCTTTTCCTCTGATTTCAACGGGAGCACCTTTTCATTTTTCAAAAGTACCATAGACTGCTCCGCCGTGTGGCGCGCAAAATCGTGGTCCGCTTCCATGGTGAAGGGCTGCTCCTTCTTGTTGTCAAGCCATTGGAAAGAAATGCGCAGGATGCGCTCAACCGCCCGGTCTAAAACTGCCTCGTCCAATGTACCGTCCTGTACGGCCTTAATGATCTCCTGGTCATTGACTCCGCCGGAGGATGGCATTTCCAGCTCCAGGCCGGCCTTCAAGGCAGAAACACGCTCATTGACCGCGCCCCAATCAGACATCACATAACCCTCAAAGCCCCATTCGTCACGGAGGACATCGGTATTCAACAAAAATGCAGGAGGGGATTATGAAAAAGGACGCAAGTATTGAGATTTTAAGGGAATATGGGTTGTTTCAGAGGAGAGAGGAGGCGCAGCCCCATACTTCTTACGCGCATGAGAAGATTCAGTATAAGGTGATCACAGAGGGGCGTATAGAGGATATTGAGGAAGCGCTGCGGGTTCCGCCGGATGGGACGGAAGGAGTTTTGTCGGATAATGAGCTGCGGAACCGGAAGAATATGTTGATCGCGGCGATCACGTTATTTACGAGAGCGGCAATTGACGGAGGGCTGCCGGAGGAGCTTGCGTTTGCCATGAGTGACAGCTATATTTTAAATGGGGAGAAATGTATTACTTCCCGAGATGTGCAGCAGATATATGTACGGGCTTTCCGTGAGTTTACACATGCGGTGGCCCAAAAGGGGAAACGGCATTATAGCGCGAAGATCGAGAGGGTAATACATTATGTACACATTCATCTGCACGAAGCTCTCACGCTGGAAAACGCGGCGGAAGCGGCGGGGTTAAGCGCCTGCCATCTATCCAGGATCTTTAAGCAGGAAACGGGGATGTCCCTGGTGGATTATGTGCAAAAGGAACGGGTAGAGGCGGCCAGACATATGCTGATCTATTCCGATTATACGTTGGCTGTCATCAGCGAATATCTGCACTTCTCTACCCAGAGCTATTTTATTAAGATTTTTAAGAAGCATGCCGGTATGACTCCGGCACAGTATCGGAAATATTATAGGGAGCATGAGAGTTAGGAAACCGAAAATGGATGCGCTCCTTTGAAAAACCGTATAGCATCACCTGCTGCTTTTTTACATGCTATGGTATGAAAAGTTGATTCCTGAAAATTTAAAATTTCGTTAAAAAATGTTTACAAGTAAACTTTTTTGTGTTAGAATAGTAATGGAAATCCAGTAAGGAACAGTTAATACGTATATATTTTCGCGGATTACTGCTCCAGACAGTCAACAAATTTTTTATACGATCTCTTTGCCACCGGGTAAAGAGTTTCGTTGTCAGACTTTCTATCGGTAGGTCTTTGAAGGTAGGAAGGTCTGGCTTTTTTTATTTAGGAGTGAAAGGCAAATGAAAAAGCAGTTAGATTGCAGAATTCCTAAATCCACATGGGATCCGGCAGATACCAGACAGTCCGCTGGCAGAGAATTTTTAAAATATACTTCTCTAAATGTCCTGGGAATGGTGGGACTATCCTGTTATATCCTGGCAGATACCTTTTTTATCTCAAAGGGGCTTGGCGCTAACGGACTGGCAGCGCTGAACCTGGCCATTCCCATATATAGCTTCATTCATGGATGCGGATTGATGCTGGGCATGGGAGGCGGAACGAAATATTCCATTTTCAGGGGGCAAAACGCTTCAAAGAATGCAGACGCGGTATTTACAAATACCTTGTATATGGCAGTTGTATTTGCTGGATTTTTTATGCTGATGGGTATCTTCTTCTCCCAGGAACTGACCTTGTTGCTGGGCGCGGATACTGAGATTGCTGATATGACAAAGACGTATCTCCGGGTGATTTTATTATTTTCCCCGGCATTTACCATGAATAATATTTGTATCTGTTTTGTACGGAATGACGGGAATCCCCGCTTATCTATGCTGGCAATGTTGGGAGGAAGTTTTTCCAATATCCTCCTGGATTATATCCTTATTTTCCCTTGTCATATGGGGATCCTGGGGGCGGTGCTTGCCACGGGAATCGCACCTGTCATCAGTATGGGAATCCTGTCCAGGCATTTGCTAAGTGAAAGAAGAGGATTTCACGCGGCATGGGAAAGGCCGCGGGTAACAATGATCCGATCTATCGTTTCTCTGGGATTTCCATCACTGGTTACGGAAATTTCATCTGGAATTGTCATGATCATTTTTAACATGCTCTTCCTGACGCTGGCAGGAAATGTAGGAATTGCGGCCTATGGAGTGATCGCGAATCTGTCGCTGGTGGTGGTGTCGATTTATAATGGAATCGCGCAGGGAATCCAGCCCGTGATCAGCAGGGCTTATGGAAAAAGGGAAAAAGAGACGATACGGCAGACGTTTCGATATGGGGTGTTTACTGTGGTTATGCTGTCGATTCTGATTTATGTGGTGATGTTTTTATTTGCTGATCCAATCACGGGGATATTTAACAGTGAGGGGAACACACGGCTGCAGGAGCTTGCCGGAAATGGGATGAAACTGTATTTTACGGTGGTGCCGTTTGTGGGATTCAATATATTGGTCTCAGCTTATTTTACTTCTATAGAACGGGCGGTTCCGGCACAAGTAATTTCAGTGGTCAGAGGGTTTGTGTTGATCATACCTATGGCATTTGCGCTGGCGGCCTTAGCCGGGATCGCGGGGGTGTGGCTGGCGTTTCCGGTTACGGAAGGAATGGTATGTCTGATGGGAGTGGGGATGTGTTGGAGGATGAAAAACAGCATGATTCCTTAAAATGTGGTGTACTATACTGGCCTGTGGCCGTGCAACGTAGTGCACGGCTCAGGAGTGAACATCACAAAGGGGTATCTCCGGATGATTTTAAAAAAAGAATGTTGATTTTCAGATTCAGAAATGTTATATTATAGAAAAGGCGCAGCCGCCCACAAAGTGGTTAGCCTCTCAGGATTAGCTTTAAGCCTACCCAGACCGCCAAGTACAAGGTAGGCTTATTTATTTTCGCTTGTTATTCCTATTATCTAAATAGGCACAGAATCCCAGCCCATTTTTGACACCACTTGTCCCTTTACAATACACCGAACAGCCCTTTTACCTCTTCCTCTTCCATGATCCGGCTGCTCGGTTTTTCCGCGTTTGCCAGCATAGCTTCTACTTTATTGGCCAATGTCACGTCGATGAACCTTCCTACATCAATCCCCCGCAATTCGAAGAACAGAAGCGGCTGCTCATCCAGCCGGACCCCGACACCGTAGAGCGCTGCCGCCACGTGCTTGCACAAAAGCGCCCAGTCAGGACAACTACAGTTAAAGCTGATCTCGATCGGCGTGGGGAACAAGCCATCCTTTCCCTGGAACAGCTCCTTCATGTCCTCCGGGAAATTGCCGGCAAGCAGTTCTTCGAGAGTTTCGATCTTTTTCCCGCATCTGTTGATGATGGACTGACATTTTTCTTCAGAAAGCGGGCTGATACGGATTTCCACCTTGTAGGGCGCCTTACGTGTCCCCTGTACCCGGGCGAGTATTTTTCCTTTTTGAATTTTGAGGTCGATGACCGCCCCGGTCCGGACATATCGTTTTCCGCGGTCCAGACGGCTCTCATAGTCGGCATATCGTTCCAGATTGTCACACCACGCCTGGCCCCACCAACTTTTTACAATACCTCTGCCCTCTACGACTACAGGCTCCAGCACCTTTCCCCTTGCCTGCTCTTTTTTACGGCTGGCCGCTGATTTCTTCCGGATCTCGGCAGCAGTAGGCTGGCTGTAACAGGTTCCGTCATTCCAATATTTGCTCATTTTATAACCTCCATACCATTAACCCAGGCGCATCATAGACATCAGCTCATCATTACTGAGTTCCGTGATCCACTTTTCTCCACCGGAGCCGATCACATTTTCCGCCAGCTCTTTTTTCGCGTTGATCATTTCATCAATCTTTTCCTCAATCGTTCCTTCGCATACCAGCTTATGTACCATCACATTCTTTTTCTGCCCGATCCGAAATGCCCGGTCAGTCGCCTGGTTCTCTACCGCCGGATTCCACCAACGGTCAAAATGGATCACATGGTTCGCTTTTGTCAGGTTCAATCCCGTACCTCCGGCCTTCACGGAAAGAACAATAAATGGGATATACTTTTCTCCCTGAAATGCTTCCACGATCTGGCTTCGTTTCGCGACCGGAGTTCCTCCATGGAGGACAAATCCTTCTGTATGAAAAATCTCTGTCAAAAATGCCGCCAGGTATTCCGTGATTTCCTTAAACTGTGTAAATACAAGCACACGTTCACGCTTTTCATAAATGGTTGTGCAGATTTCTTTCAGCATGGCAAATTTGCCGCTTTCCTCCAGCGAAAATGTCTGCTGCCCCAGATACTGGTCTGGATGATTGCAGATCTGTTTCAGCTTGATGATCGTGGACAGCACCATACCTTTTCGTTCCATCCCCTCTGCCTCTTCCAGCTTTTTCTCCAGATCAGACACCACTTTCCGGTACAGGACGATCTGCTTTTTCGCAAGGCTGGCATAATCTATCGTTTCCAGCTTCTCCGGAAGATCCGCGATAATACTTTTATCTGTCTTGACCCGGCGGAGCATGAAGGGAGCCACCATCGTTTTCAGGCGGACATAACCTTCCGGATGGTCATTGAGTCCTTTGCAGAAATCTTTAAATTCCGTTGAAGTTCCCAAAAGCCCTTTATTTAAAAAGTCAAATAACGACCACAGATTCGCCAGTTCATTTTCAATAGGAGTTCCGGTCATGGCAATCCGCATCCTGGAGGAAAGCTTTTTGATTTCCTTCGTCTGTTTGGTCAATGGATTCTTGATCGCCTGGGCTTCATCCAGGATCACGCAGTCCCATTTTACCTCCTGCAATTCCTTGATCCTTGTGACCATCCCATACGTGGTAACCGTAAGAAATGTCTGGCTTTCCTGGAAATCTTCTCCCAGCTTCGCCGCCGTTTTCCCATGTAATATCTGAAGATCCAGGGACGGGGCAAATTTTTCCGCCTCCTTCTGCCAGTTTCCGATCAGGGAAGCCGGCACTACCAGAAGTACCCTGGCATGCTTATTCGTCTTACGCAATTTTTCCAGATACGCCAGTACCTGCACAGTCTTTCCCAGCCCCATATCGTCCGCGAGGCAGGCGCCGAATCCCAGCTTGTCCATATAATTCAGCCAGGTAAATCCATTACTCTGATAAGGACGCAGCGTAGCATGAAAAGACTTCGGGACTATAGCCTTCTGGATGGATTCCGGTTTTCTCAGATTCATCAAAAGAGAGGAAAGCCATTTTCCATTTGTAACAAGCTGTCCCACGTCCGCGGAAGCTTTTCCTGCCCCCATCTCCAGACGCAATGCTTCCATCAGCGTAAGGTTTTCCGGGACATCCTCCACTTCCTCCAACAGTTTCTTCAGGCGCTCGTGGTCGACCTCGATCCACTTACCTTTCAAAAATGCCAGGCCATCTGTCTGGGCCAGCAGCATCTCGATATCCTTTTTGGTAAGTACCACTCCATCTACCATCAGCTTCGGCCGCATAGAAAGCAGAGTATCGAATCCGAGCATAGACGGCTTTTCCTCCCCTAAACTTACGGACATCGATACCATGGCGGCCTTTTTCTTCCACCAGTTCGGAATGCGGCAGAGGATCCCGGTACTTTCAATGGCTTCGATTTCTTTTAAAAATGTATATGCTTCCTCAGCCGTTAACCGCAATGGATGAAACATTTCCCCATTTTCCACAAAGCCGGAGATCAGCTCCGAAACCTCAGCCGCGCGGTTCAGACAGGCCAGCAGCGTCAATAGCTTTTCCCGTTCATTTTTATACTCTGTCAGGGCATATTTCAATGGAACATGGCGTACCTTGCCGTCTGTCCCTCTGGTCGCGTAAGTCGCCAGAAAAGCGAATGGAAATTCCTCCTCCTTGTTCTCTACCAGATGGAAAAAAATACGTTCCGGAACATGGAGATGCTGGTTCTTTTCTGTCAGGTACATTTCCACGGTGCCGTCATAATCCCGGATCTCTCCGGAAAAAATATCATTCAGCCTCTGAAATACTGCCGCAAGCCATTCTTCCGTTATATACTCTGCCCCGATCACAAAGGGAACTGCCTGAATCAGCCGTGCCGCTGTTTCTTCCGAAAGGACTACTTTGGTTTCCTCCCGCGAGATCTCCAGCTCCGGAAGGCTTGTCAGTGTTTTGAAAAACGCGTCGGATACCTGGTATAAAAACGCGGACGACGGGCTAAAATCAGAGGCCTTCTCTTCCAGGCCCATCTGGTACAGCGCCCCGTACCGGTCCTGCTCAAAATGCTCCAGACGCTTCTGATCCGCCGGGGACAACTGCTCCGGCCGGCTGTCGGGATAAAAGCTGTCTGCGGTAAAAAGGAACTGCAGGGGAACTGTGTTCTTTTTGTTCTGTGGTATAGTTTGATTGTTTACGCTTGCCGTATCCATTGTTTCCATCCTGTTCTGTAGAAATCCTGTTTTCGGGTTCATTTGTGTAATAATATATAGATAGTAAGTTGCTGTTCCATGTGGGAAAGTATATACGGTCTTTATTATATAGAAAAGTATGGGGGATGGCAATAGCGCGGATGAAATTGAAGGAAGAAAATGTTTTGGGTGAAAATGTTTTGCGAGGTTCACGTTAGCAGTAATAGAAGTAACTTATGCAGAATATCCATAATGTCTTGACAGCACGTATGGCACGTATTATCCTATTTCCATCAAGGAGGTTCGTATTATGTTATTTGTATATCCTGCAATTTTTCACAAAGAGGAGGATGCATATTGGGTTGAATTTCCTGATCTGGAGGGCTGCCATACTTTTGGCACTTCTATCACGGAAACTATGGAATCTGCACAGGAAGCACTGGCGGGCTATCTTCTTACCCTGTTGGAACAGGACAGAATGATTGCATCACCTTCTGATATTTCTTCTCTTCATGTTGAAGATGGCTTTTCCTCCCTTGTGTCCTGCGATATAAACCAGTATAAAGACAAAAAGGCAAATAAAAATGCGCATGCTAAAAATCATATTGGCCAGGGTGGAACCCACTGGCCAATACAACTCTGATATATTGCGCCCGGAATTACAATTCCTGCTCCCCCTGCCGCGACAGACTCAATATAATTTATATCAGCAATGGAAACAGAATCATCAAAATTTGAAATGGTCTTTGCCTGTAATGATAATGACTTTGCCTTTAACATAATTTTTCTGAATATAATTACTTTTATATGTTTTCAAGTCAACTTACCTCCTGTAGAGTTTTTTCAATGTGCCATGGCTCATAAATTTGTAATATTAATTATAAATTTTTATACTATAATAATACATTCATAAAAAGTATATTTCTTGTAAAAATGCAGAAGTATACTATTTTTTATACAAGTTCACAGAAATCAAAATTTGTGAATTTACTCTAAAATCATGTTTTTATGAGGCTTTAAATATGTTAAAATATATACAAAACTGAAACCCAAAGGGAGGCCTATTTAATGAAGTTGTTTCCATCTACAAAAGAGCGTTTTGTGCTGTCTTTGCTGGAACTCTTATATCTGGCTGAATATTTTGTAAAAGAACCTGGTTCGTTTTCTTGATCAGCATTATATAAAAAACGGAATCATTCCAATAAGACTTTCATTTCAGAAATGAAATAACCCAGCCAGTATGCAAATGTCACTTCTTTGCAAGCTGACTGGGTCATCTCTTTACAGTATCAAACTCTGTTTTTTATTTCTTGTATCTCTTAGAACATTTATTTCGTCAATCTCAAAACCAATTCCAGCACACGTTTTGTGCATGCCTGAAGCTCCGCCCTGCTCAGGGCATATGGGTGGTTTTTATTTTGCAGCGCATCCAGAATGTCCGCCTTATCCGCCGGTGTCCCCGGCATGGTCAGGTCGTTTCCGGCCTTTATATTTCCTGCCGCGGACGCGCAGGGCCATTTTTCGCCTTTCGCTCCCATGCCGCCTGTCACAAGCCAGTCTGTCATAACAACACCGTCAAATCCCCACTCGTCACGCAGGACTGCTGTCAGAAGGTCTTTGCTGTTGCAGGCATGTTCCCCGTTGATCAGATTATAGGAGGTCATAATGAACTTTACCTGTGTGTTTTTCACACAGATTTCAAACCCTTTCAGATACAGTTCCCGCATAGCCCGTTCATTTACCAGACTGTTTGAGAAAAACCGGTTTGTCTCCTGGTTGTTGCAGGCAAAGTGTTTGATCGTCGTCTCCCTGCCCTCATGCGTCTGAACGCCCTTTGTAATTGCCGCCGCCATATAACCGCTAAGCAGCGGATCCTCAGAGAAATATTCAAAATTCCGTCCGCAAAGCGGTGAGCGTTGGATATTTAACGCCGGAGCAAGCCAGATCTGAATGTCAAACCGCTCCATTTCCTCACTGACAATACGTCCGCATGTTTTGGCGACCTCGTGATTCCAGGACTGGGCGATACAGGTGCCGATTGGGATTGCAGTACAATAGTGATAACATATTTCCGCGTTTTTCTCTGCTTCGCTTACCTCAGTCATTGCAGACATGGCCTGCAGTTCCTCCGGGGTGTATACCAGAAACATATCTCCGCCTGCGGAAGCACTGCCTTTGGCGATACCGTCCACGATCTTATATTCCGGGCTTATCCGGATGCCTGCCGGTCCATCGGCCATGATCAGGGATGGAAGCCCCAGTTCTTCCAGATATCCCGTGGTTTCCCCTGCCGCGCCTGCGATAGTATCTGACGCATTACCGATTACCTCCAGCAGATTATCTGTCTCTTTATAATCACCGATACATACACAGGCCATCTGTTCATCCGTAAGGCCGCCGACAAACGCATCCAGCGTCTTTTTACCGGCAGATACCTCCTCCCAGGAGCATGCCGGAACGGCGGGAATTTCATCCGGACGGCTGCGATATGTAATTTCGCGTTTTTCTAATTCAGCGGCTGAAATTTCCACAACTTTTACAGATTCTTTCTCCTGCTCCTCTCCTTCGTATGAAATCGGCCGGAACGGAATCTTCTTATCTTCAAAACCTGCCTGTCCGCAGATATTCTTTACTTTACAGATCACAGCCGTCTCATCCAGGGAAACCGCGCCTGCGATATGTGTATTTCTGGAACAGTTGCCGACACGGATATAATAAATGCCTTTTTCCATGATGTAAGCCGCCTGTTCCGTGTCATAAGATGCCATCGCATTTGCCGCGAAAGAAATTTCCAGTGTTTCTGACTCACCCGGTTTTAACTCCTTCGTTTTCGCATAGGCCGCAAGCTCCTGAAAGGGCTTGTCGAGACGGCCCTGCGGTGCCGAATAATAGACCTGCACGGTCTCTTTTCCAACGGCTTTTCCCGTATTTTTCACTTCCGCAGTAACCGTGACCGCCTTTGCGTCCGCCGACATTGCTTTTACGGCAATCTCAAAGTCCGTATATCCAAGGCCAAAGCCAAACGGAAACGTACACGCATAACCGACAGAATCAAAATATCGGTACCCTACATAGATCCCTTCCGTATATTTCGTATCATTGGGATCACCAAACCCTTCTGTTGAAGGATAGTGTTCTATCGGAGCCCAGGTCATTGTCAGCTTTCCGGAAGGATAAGCCCTGCCGCAAAGCACATCCGCAAGCGCGTCGCCGCCGGGAGTTCCAAGCTGTCCCATCTGCAGGATTGTTCCCACAGATTCCACAGGCTTCAAGTCTACCATTCCTCCGGTATTCAGCACAAGGATAAAATTCCGGTACTTTTTGTTCAGCCGCAGGATATCACGAATCTCTGTTTCCGTCAGCCGGATATCACCAGGCTCTGCCAGACGGTCTGAACCTTCCCCCGATATTCTGGCAAGGACATAAACTGCCGTATCGCCTTCGCCGTCCAGCGGCAGGTCATATTCTGGTTCCGGGGCTGTCCGCCCCATGGCGAACATCAATGGATTCGCGCCGATTGCGTCTGCCTGCCTGCGAAGCTCTGCAAAATACTCTCTCTTTGCCTGATCGATGAGCCGGTCATATGCCTGCAGCCATTCTTTTGTTGTGATTTCAAAACCGGCATTTTCAAGGCCTTCCTCCACATTTACAAAATGCCGGACATTTACATCCCCCGATCCGGTACCGCCCTTTATCGTCCTTCTCGCGCCGTTTCCATAAAGCGCGATCTTACCGGTATTTTCTAAAGGCAGTGTTCCGTCATTTTTCAAAAGAACCATACATTCTGCTGCCAGCCGCCGCACCTGCCGGATATGCCCTGTTTCAAATTCCTGTACCTGAGATGTACGAATTCTGTTTTTTTCCATAGCCTTTCCCTTTCTTTATTCCAGCGAATCAATCACCTGAATCTGATCCGGAACGATATAATCCAGGATCATTTTTCCATTCTCATCCAACTTCCAGCTTACTTTGATATTTCCATACTTTGTAGCCGCCTCTCCGTCAGCACAGGTGATATGACCGGGTACCGGGCAGATACGGGCTTTCGCAAATCCCGGTGCCGCGGGACGTACCCCAAGCGTAACGGCAGGCAGTTCATAAAGAGCGACCGCCCCCCATGCATGGCAGTCACTGCGTTCTGTCACCCCATCCTCTACACAGGTAGTCAGATTTTTATCCAGCATGCTTCTCCAGAGATCCCATTTCTCATCCATCCGGTCATAAAGCCCTGTTTTTTCCATAGCCCGGAACAGATAATATGCCATAGCTACGGAACACTGCGCATACTCTTCTGTCCTGTCCAGTGTAAGCAGCAGATTCTTTCGTCCCTGCCCTTCTGAAATCGTATCGGTCAGGATCGCAAACACCTGTCCATGCTGGCTGTATTCCCGGAACCCCGGTCCGTCCATCACCATGCCGTTTTCATCTATACAGTGCTGCCGGACTGCTTCTCTGACTTTCCCGGCCCTCTCCATATACTCTTCGGCTACGCTGTCTCTTCCGAGATAAGCCAGGATGTCTGCCGCATGGGTCAGCCCCATGATATACAGCAGGCTTTCCATTGTAATGGGGCCTGCCATACCGGCACCGGGCATGCCGGTTGTGGCATCCCACTGGGCAGTCCAGTCTATAAAGGACCAGTACCTGTCAATGACATTTAAGCCGCCGACTTTCCCCACAAGCCCCTGTTCATTGAGGTTCTCATGGAAGAACTCCAGGATGCCGTCCACACATCCCATATGCTTCCGCAAAAATGCTTTGTCCCCAAAGTACATCATATGGTCATACAGCATAGCAATATAGTAAATGGAAAATCCGGGTATCACGGATGGGTTGCTGTTCGGATATGAGTAACACAGCATGCCGTCATATCTCTGGGAATGCCTGAAATCTTCCATACATTTGCGTGCGAGCCGGTCATCAGCCGCCACGTTGTAGGTATATAGCATCTGGCTGCGGGAATCCATGGCATATTGAAGCTGCTCGTAGAACGGACAGTCCTCATAAGTCTCATGCATGCAGCGCTTTAGTGTGCGAAGGCTGATATCCCAGATTTTTTCAAGGCTTTTGTCCGAGGTTGACACATGGGCCTTCGGCTCCAGCGGATAGCCATTTTCGATATAATCAAAGCCTGTCAGCGTTAGTGGTTCTTCTCTGGTTGTGATCTCCAGCCTGATGAAACGAAATGTCCTGAACCAGAACGGCTCATATACCTCCTCCGCTCTCTCAAAGCCCGAAACCGTATAGGTGTCTGTAAAACCGTGCAGATGTCCGTTCTTACAGTCCAACCGGTCCAGTTTTTTCGGGCTTCCAAACACATCGTCCTTGCTTTCTTCCTGGACATATCCCTCAGATGTCAATAATTTTATCACTGATCCCCGCCCGTTTTTCATCCGCAGGGACAGATATCCTGTCATCAGTTCTCCGGCATTGATCTCCACTGTCTCATGGCAATTGGCCGGAATCGTCACACTTCCACTGCCGTTTAGCATCTGCTCCCAGATTTCTTTTGGCTGCGCAGACTCAAATCTTCCATAAAGCCCCGCAAATTTCCTGCCTGTCATTCTCATATACGGAATTGTTCTTGGCTCCATATTCCGCGGAGCATTCATACGGTTCATCTCAAGCAGGTTCAGGCAATGGACTCCAAGCCAGGCCGCGTCATCATATTGTACGGTTTTCCATCCTTCGTACCTTTTGTCTCCGCATCTGTTTTCAAAAATCATCAGCGGCGCGAAAATCGGAGACTCCGGTACGATCTGAAACTGTTCCTCTATGGCGCATTTCCAGGTATCATTGGAAGACAGGCCGATCTGCTGTCCGGAACCATCTTCTACTTCCCTGACATAGAATCCGGGATACTCTGTACTCATTACGGAATAATTTCCTTTTGCGGCTCCGGTCGGATATCTTAATACTTCTGCCGCTATCACATTTTCTCCATCCGCCAGATAGCCTGTAATGTCAATTTCATCATAGAACCATAGTTCCCGGTCGCCCTTACTTGGCCCTGCAGTGGCAAGCACTCCGTTTATATACAGTTTATATCTGGAATCCGCCGATATCTGAATCTTTACCGGACAGTCTGATTTCTTCCACTCAAATCTTTTCCTGAAATAGACCAGGGACGGCTCATTCTGATTCAATCCACTGTTTTCCGGCACCCAGACCCATCCCGTTAAAGGTATCTGAAAATCCATTTTCTACGCCTCCTTAGCACGTTTTTCAGCAAGTAATTCCTGCTGTTCTTTCAATTTCTCCGGTGTGATCGGATATACCTTTCCAAAGAAAATCGCGGCAAGCAGATAAATTGCAGGCGGAATCGCGACAACACACGCGATGATCACGTTGTTAACGCCTGCGCTCTGTTCCGCAAGTGTATTGTCAAATCCTGCCATGGCCAACAGATAGCCGGGAATTGCCCCGCCAATGCCTGCCGCGCATTTGGAGACAAAGCTTGACAGAGAAGAGATGGCCCCCTGTGCCTGACGATCCATATGTAATTCAATATAA
This sequence comes from uncultured Clostridium sp., assembly GCA_964523125.1. Classification (GTDB taxonomy): domain Bacteria; phylum Bacillota; class Clostridia; order Lachnospirales; family Lachnospiraceae; genus Schaedlerella. The sequence continues at coordinate 59,149 of CAZFXM010000019.1, forward strand.
TCCGTATTATCAGCCTGGATACTGTAATTTAAAGTGGAAACAAACGCCATTCCAATACCGCAGATCAAAGTGGAGATCATCAGGACAGCGATACTGCGGACACTCACAATGCGGATTGCCCCGGACAGTGCGACAATAACCAGCCCTGCCAGATAAACTTTTTTCTTTCCGTATTTTCCTGCAATCTTTCCGACCATAGCGGTTGTTGGAAATAAAGTAATACACATCACTAATGATGTAACAGACATTACCGTAAGGCTTCCCAAAATATAAGTACAGAAATACGCGTTTACCGCATTCGTAATATTCGAACCGATCGTAGCCAGAAGAATGGCGATAAATGTGCCGTACACCGGCTTCTGCAAAAAGAAACGGAATAAATCTTTTACCCCGTAGGACGCGCCGCCCTTAGGCGGAAGAACGCGTTCTTTTACTCCAAGAGTACCGATAATGGATAAAAAGAATACAATCGCCGTACTGATCAGGATCAGGGTGACATATCCTTTTCTGTTAGAAGTATCACCAAGGATCAGCGGCCCCGCGACACCGATCACAATCGCGCCCAGCGCATAGATCAAACCTTTGATCGAACTTAAAGCATTTCTTTCATCTGTATCCGCGGACATAACCGGAAGAAGACTGTTCAGCGAAATGTCCATAACCGGGAATAAAAATCCGATCAGCAGATAGGAGACATACGCAATCGCAAGCTTCCCGCCCGGAACCATCATCGGCCCGAACCAGAGTGCCAGGAAATTGATGCTTACAAGAATCGTACCGACAATAAGGGGCGGACGGAAGTGCCCCATCCTGGTATTCGGCAGGTGGTCAATGATAAATCCTACAAACGGGTCATTGACGCCGTCCATAATGCGCGCGATCAGAAACAGTGTGGCACAGGCCGCCGGATCCAGCCCGCATACATTGGTGTAAAAGATCAACAGGTAACTGTTGAGCAGGGTCATGATGGGAATATTCCCAAAGTTGATCAGTGCGTAAGATAGTTTTTCTTTTCCTTTGATTTTGTCCTGGTTCATGTGAATTCCTCCTCATTATTTTTTCCTTTTCCAAGAACTTTTAGGAATTTTTACTGCTTTTCCTTTCTCGTCTGATTGTTATTTTAGTAGTTTTGTGGTATGCTTGCCATATGATTTCACTGATTTTTATATGATTTTAACGAGGTTTTAGAGATGAAAAAAGAAACTTATGTTTTAAAAATGCCGTCACGATCATTTTTAGATGTTTCTGCCAAGATCCGGCAGTCTTATCTTGAAAAAATGTATGCTGCTTCAGAAAACCCGGAACAAAATTATTTGTCCAGAAGGGAGGCGGAATATAGCCTGTTAAACTACATCTCCCTTGGAAATGTAGCCCTTGTTGATGAATTTATAGAATGCATGAAGGGAATCCCTGTTCCTGTCCCCATCGGAAGCATGTCCGTCAGGCCGCTCCATCAGGCCAGATATTCCCTGGTTGCCGGTGTCACGCTTTTCTGCCGGGAAGCCATTGACAATGGCCTACCGGAATCTGTTGCCTACCAAATCAGCGATTCGTTCATCCAATATGCTGACAAGACTGACGAACTGGATAAGATCAATTATCTGTTTTTTCAGGCTTTACACGAATACTGCCAGGCCGTACAGGACTGGCGGCTTTCCAGCGCAAGGAAAGAAATACGCCTGTGCTGCGAATATATCATGGCGCACATGCATCAGAAGATTACAATCGCGGAGCTCTCTGACCTCAGCCACCTTTCCCCGAATTATCTCTCTGATCTCTTCCAGAAGGAATTAGGGATTCGCCCGCTTGTTTATATTAGAAAAGAAAAGCTGCATTATGCCGCCTTCATTCTCCGGAACAGCGACACGACTGTTTCAGAAATCGCGGAGCTGCTGGCTTTTCCATCCGCCAGCGCGTTTGCGAAATATTTTGAAGCGGAATATCAGATACTGCCAAACCAATATAAGGCGGTGCATCCGCAATGATTTTAATCTCTGACTCCCCAACCGTACCGATGGATTTTTTTAGATAAGCAAATACGCTCCTGACGGTGATATGCCCGGAGCGTATTCTCTCTGTTGAGGTTCAAAGTATTTATGTACATTGCCTGATGCTCATACAGTCTATTCCCATGTTCTCTTATTCATCTCGTCCAGAACAAACTGCATCTGTTCCTTATTCATAGCCGCCTGCCCCATAAAAGGCTCTGTGATTTTATAAAATGGCATTGGAACAATGAGGCAGCACCATTCAAAGGTTTCCTGATGCATGATATGATCCACCTGCGGGGGGAAATTTTCCTGCAAGATACGATGAAATTTTTCACTTGCGACAAACCATGCCAAAGGCGTCATCTCTGTATAAATGTATGGAATATCTCCACCTGTCAGCACAACCGTTTCTTCGTACAGGATTTCTGCGGAAGAGGTTCCGATCATGATTTTATATCCTCCATCTTCCATCAGCCATTTTTTCTGCGATGGAGAATAAAACCGGAACGCCTTATCCGTAAGCGTCAAACTGATTTCTCCTGTTTCTCCCTGATTCAGATATACCTTTCCAAAGGCCTTTAATTCTTTCGCCGGATGCTTACAAATTGACTCTCCTTCCCGCGCGATATAAAGCTGCACGACCTGGCTGCCTTTACATTTTCCAATATTTGTCACCGGCACCGAAACTGTGATTTCTGTTTTGGGTTTTATCTCCGTTGTGGAAAAAACGGGTTTCCCTACTTCAAAGTCGGTATAGCTAAGGCCATGTCCGAACGGATATAATACCTGCATCCTTCTCTTCTCATACCAGCGGTAGCCCACATAGATATCTTCTCCGTAAATAACATCCGGCATGTCTTCTCCGCAAGCCGCAAAATTCATATATGCCGGATTATCCTCTTCACGCAAGGGCCAGGTTTCTGCTAGGCGTCCGCCTGGTTCCGCTTTCCCAAACAGAATATTCGCAAGGGCACCTCCGACTGCTTCTCCACCGAGTCCCGGATATAAAACAGCATTTATCTGTCCGTTCCATGGGGCAATATCCAGAATACTTCCACAGAAAAGCACTAAGATAATTTTCTTCTTCATATCGGCCAATGCATCAAGCAACATTTTCTGTCCTTCAGGCAGCCGGATATCTTTTCGGTCATAACCTTCTGATTCATAGCAATATCCAAGTCCGGCAAACAGGATGACAGTATCCGCCTCTTTCGCCGCTGTAACCGCTTTTTCATACAAGCTGGTATCCATTCCCTCTACCGGAGGCCACCCAATCTGTCTGACGTAACCCGGTTCATATTTCACATTCGGGCAATTCTCCCGTATTTTTTCCAGACAGGAATCTACCCGATAGCCGTTCATATGTCCGGAACCTCCGCCCATATAGGATGGATCCTCGGCTAACGCACCAATCACTAATACCTTTTCCGCTTTCTCTGAAAGAGGAAGTATGCCGTCATTTTTCAGCAGAACCGTACATTTTTCTGCCATGATCCGTGCTTTTTCATGATATTCTTCTGCGTCTACGGCTGCTGGTTCAGTCTCCTTCAGACGCAAAACCAGGTCAAACACTCTCTCCAATCCCCGATCCAGGGTTTCCTCTTTCACCCTGCCTTCTTTTACAGCCTGTAAAAGCTCGGCAGAATGCACGGCAGACGGAGCCAGTTCTATATCCATCATTCCGCAATTATGGGCTTCCACCTTATTCTTATGCACTGCCGCAAAATCCGATACCACAACTCCCTCATATCCTAATTCTTTCCGAAGCAGGTCACAGACTTCCTGATTTGAATTTACCCATTCCCCGTTCACCTGATTGTAGGAGGACATGATAGACCACGGATTTCCCTTCTCAATCGCAATCTCAAACGGACGCAGATAAATTTCATGCAGTGCCCTGTCTGAAACTACAGAATTTGTCGTCATCCGTTCAAATTCCTGATTATTGCAGATAAAATGCTTTAAGGTAGCCGCCACATCGTTTTCCTGCACCCCCTTGATATAGGAGCCTGCTAATTCCCCGGCCAAAACAGGATCTTCTGAAAAATATTCAAAATTTCTCCCACACAAAGGACTCCGCTTGATATTGACTCCCGGCCGGAATAGCCATGTTACCGGTACAGGATTCGCCCGGCATTCCATCGCAAAACAACTTCCTGCCTCATAAGCCAGATCTTCATCCCATCCCATCGCCAGAGCGGCGTCTGAGGGAAGCGCAACCGGATGATACTTCCCATCCCCTTCGGTTGGTGCGCCAGAGCGAAAGTAATCTGCCCCGTCACGCGGGTTATCCTGCGGAACATTTCCGGCAAGGCCGAGACGTTCCACACGCCCAAAACTTCCGTCTTCCTGCGCACATAATTTACACTTTTCTTCCAGTGTAAGCTTTGTTAAAATCTCTTTTGCTCTTTGGCTCATAATACCTCTCCTTTAATCATTCGTTTCATTTTTTCAGGATTCTATCCCGATCGTCACTTCTTTGTATCTATAATGTTAACACATATCGTATTTGATAAATATATGAATTCTCTGTATTATATATGATTTCACTGTTTTTACTGAGAAGTAATGATTGTACCTATAAACTTCCTCGCAGCAAGCTGCAAAGTATTCGCTCCTGCTTTGCGTAGTTTGTAACGCCGCAGATGGAAATTAGCCAGGTCAATTCATTAATTATCTCTGCTGCACATTCATTCTCTTACAGAATATTTCCAGTAACCGGCAGTTCCTTCTCCTTTCCGTTGATGACATTGATAATGCCAATAATAGTAAGCACTGGAAAGAGATAACGTATGATACCGATTATTTTCACAATTGAGTATAAATGCCAGGAAATTGACAGTACCGTGAAACATAATATACAATAGCCCACATAGAAGATCAGTTCCGTAACCAACAACATCAGTCCTTGCCTTACATGATATCTCACAAATTTTGATTCTTTTGCCGTAAACATTGGAATTAGGACAAGAAAGCCAAGATATGCAAGAACTGCCATAATCTTATCATTCCAGATATCCCCGTAATCAGGTGATGCATCTGTCCCTTCATGATTGCTTTCAAAAACTACTCCGCAGACCGGACAGAACATAGATTTATTTTCCTTCATTTACAAGCTCCCAGCTCTTTTTTACTGTTTACATACCGCTTATTGCTGCCGCTGCTATCGGTGCCGCTGCTTTGAATTGAGCCGCTACTATCGATGGAACTGCCATTTCCTTTTCCCGCATTTCAACAATGCTTTCATCATCCCTAGGTCTGATTTCTCTAATACAGCCATAGAAAGTATCTTTTGCGCAAAAAGGCAGGCCTACACAAGCCTGCCATCATTTTTTCCCACAGACGCAGCCATATGTGAAAACCACGGCTATAGAATCTCCATATTTAATTTTCATGAATGACACTGGATATGAGCAGTTCCGAATCCAATGCATTTGCAATTCATTCCTTTCAGGCTCTTTGTTAGCAGTATATTTTCCGCTATGGTCAGGCATCCCACTACGAAATGCCTGCCAAATCTATAAGCCTTCAAATAAATACAGGCTCATATAGTCCTTAATCAAAACTGGTCGCATGGAGCATCACACAGAATACCTGCAGCGCTTCGTCAAGTGCTGCCCTGACCAGTCCCGGAATCGTCTCACTCTGTACTTGGGAGACTGCCTTTTTCATCAATTCCAACACATTTTATTTCTGTTTCATCCACCGTAGAAAATGAGCCCGTGCTTGCTTTCCTGTCGTTGATCTTTTTGATCTCCCCGGCGTCTACTTTATATTGATGCATTTCATCCAGAAGGCCGTTCTGCTCCTGCTCAATATCCGTGAGCTGTGTATAGCAAAATCCGCAGATCAAGTCCGATTCATAGATATCACCGATCAGCCGTTCATAAATCTCCAAAAACGCCTGCGCGTCATCCGCTCCCGTATAGCCCCAGCTTTCCTCAGACATTCCGCTTTCCTCAGACTTCGGACGGATAGCGACACCACCGATCTCTGTCAACATGACCGGCTGGCCCTCATAGGAAAATCCTTTCGCGAATAACGCTCTTTCCACCAGACCGGACAGTCCGTCCAGGCTTTGGATCCCTTTGCGGAAACATTCCTGCTGCCTGATATCATCCTGCTCCCCGTGCTTATAAGTATGGAACGCGCAGATATCATTTTCCGTCATTTCCCAGCCATCGTTGGCGATCACAAGCCTTGTATCATCCAGCCCCCGCGCCAGATGGTACATGGCCCTCGCGAAATGCTGTTGTCGTCTGTCATCATAAACGCGGGGAACGCCCCAGCTTTCATTCATCATATTCCAGAGCACGATGCAGGGATGGTTGTAGTCCCTTTGGATCACCTGGCACCATTCTTCCGCAAACGCGGTTCCTCCCTGGGGAGTAAAGCTCCAGAAGCTTGCCATGCTTTCCCATACAAGAAATCCCAGCTTGTCCGCCCAATACAGGAACAGCGGATCTTCTACCTTTTCATGCTTCCGGCAGCCGTTAAATCCCATAGCCTTTGCCTTGCGGATATCCTCCGCGTAATCCTCTTCCGCCGGAGCGGTCATCAGGCTGTCCTTCCAGTAGCCCTGATCCAGCAAAAGCTTCTGATAATAGGGCCGATTATTCAGATACACCTTTCCGTCCTGGATATGGATCTTCCGCATCCCAAAATAGGTCTCTATACTGTCATGGCAGCATTCTCCTGCCTTAAGCCTTGCCTTCACATCAAATAGGTACGGATGCTCCGGCGACCAGTACCAGCCGGTAAAATGAAACGCGCCGCACAACGCCTTGTTCCGGAACACATCTACAATGATCTTTCCACGCCTGCTTTTTTCTTCCGTGGTCCCCGCGTACACCCTGCTGCCCTGAAAGCAGATATCCAGAGCCATCTGATAGAACGCCGGCGTATCATCTGACACCTGATAGGTAATCTCGACTGTGCCTTTATCAATATCCGGTGTAAAATGCATCCACTGGATATATGCACTGTCTACAGGCTCGATCCAAACCGACTGCCAGATCCCGCTGGACTGCGTATACCAGATAAACTGGCCTTTTTCTTTCCAGAACTGCTTTCCCCTGGGGATTCCTTCATCTGTCAGATAATCTGTCACTGACACCCGCAGATGCTCTTTTGAACCATTTAGAAAATCCGTGATATCAAATGTAAATGGGGTCTGTCCACCTTGATGCATTCCTGCGCATTGACCATTCACCCATACACTGCATTGATAATCTACCGCTCCGAAATTCAGCAGTATTCTTTTCCCCTCCCACTCCTTTGGGACAGTAAACTGTCTCTCATATAAAATCTCGTCCGATGTCAGATCCCTGCCAATCCCGCTCTTCCCACTCTGAGGAACAAACGGCACCTCTATCTTCAGCTTCTCGGGGTTACGTCCTTCGTAAAAATCCCATTCCCCATTTAAGGTCTGCCATTTTTCCCGTACAAAGTCAGGACGCGGATATTCATTTCTCATACTTTCCACCTGTACCTTTATTTTAATTTTTTTGAAATTATTGCAATTATATTTGTTGCTTTTTATTCCATGATATTTGAAATTTACCAAGATAAAAATTTTATTTTTCGTGAAATTTTTATTTATTACTATTTTTATATATAATTTTTGTTTCGTAAACAAAACTTTATTTGTTTTAACAATTCAATTGTACTATCTTTTCCCAATAAAATCAACAATTTTTATGCAAAATGACAAATTGAGTTCTTTTTCACAATTTATTTATCATCATTTTATGCAATATTTCTTGACGTTCCATTTTATTTCATTTATAATGTAATAAATAGCTTTTATTTTTCTATTTCATAATATTTATCTTGTAATATTTTCATATTTTTTACTACATTATTACTGAAAGGAAGATTCACTTATGAAAACAGTTCAAGCGCCCTCGAAAGTAATCGGAGAAAAAAATCTAGAATTCAATCTGGCAACCCCAAGTCACAAAACATCCATCGTCTCAATCGGAAAAGCGCTCTCTTCTCCGATCCGGATCGACATCCTGAACCTGATCAAATCCAAGCCGTTGTCTTTGCAGGAGATCTCACGGCTTCTGCAGATCCCGCTCTCCTCAACAGCCATGCATATCCGCTGTCTGGAGGATGCGGGACTGATCATCACGGAAAACCAGCCGGGTATCCGCGGTTCTATGCGGGTATGTATGTGCCATTTTTTATGCTTCCATCTGGAAGCATATGATACAGATATTGATGCCGTGGACCATTCTATTCTTTATGACATGCCGATCGGAAATTATTACGGCTTCGACGTGAGCCCCACTTGTGGATTGGCCGGGATGGACGGTGTCATCGACAGCTTCGATACTCCGGTTTCCTTTTATTCCGCTGAACGCCTGAACGCACAGTTGATCTGGTTCAACCAGGGTTTTCTGGAATACCGCTATCCCAACAAGGTCAATCCGCTGCTGACCCTCCAGGAGCTTTCCTTTACACTGGAATTATGCTCCGAGGCGCCAGGCTACAGCGAGCACTGGCCCTCAGATATTACATTTTCTATAAATGAACAGGAGATCGGAACCTTTACATGTCCCGGAGACTTTGGGATAAGGAGGGGGAAACTCACTCCGGATATCTGGCCCATGGGACGTACACAGTACGGAATGCTGACCACCATATCACTGCGTCCGGACGGGGGATATATCAATGAATCACTTGTCAATCCCAAAGTGAATTTAAGCACTGTCGCGCTGGATGAGCATCCTTATATTTCATTTAGGATCTGTATCAAGGAGGATGCAGCCAATAAAGGAGGGGTCAATATCTTTGGGGAAAAATATGGAGATTATGCACAGGGGATCAGTATGAGAGTTGTATACTAAATCACATCGCCCGTATATAATACGCGATCTGATAGGGAATCCTCTCTTCGGTCTGCTCCAGGTTTGTCCCCAGCAGCTCCTTGATCTTATTCATCCGGTAGATCACGGTATTCCGGTGGGTGAACATTTCCTCCGAAACGGCCTGGATACTGCCGTTGTGCTTTAAGTAAAGCTCCAATGTATCTACATAATTGGCATGATGCTTCCGGTCATATTCCAGCAAGGCTTTTAGCGGCTCCTCCGCCATTTCCCGGAGCAGGCTGTTATCATCCACCATATAGAGCAGGCGGTACAGCCCCATTTGGTCAAAATAGAACCAATCCTTTTTTCTCTTTTTTGCCATCTGTACCGCCGCCTTTGCCCGCGAATAACCTACATGTAAATTCGAAATATCGGTCATGCGGCTTCCAACTCCTACATAAAGCGGGATTTCCGTCATGCGGCGCTTTGCCCTGCGGGACATTCCGCCGACGATTTCCTCCACTTCCTGTTCTGTGATCGCGTTTACCACCAGCATAAAATCAGAATCATAGTACATAAAATTTCCGTTGTGGGTGATATTTTCCAGATACACCTGCACCCGGTAGGACAGCTTCTGCCGCTCTACGGTATCCATTTCATCCAGATGATCCGTGGTGATCAGTATCACCTGGAAGGTTCCGTCCACATCAAAATACGGCAAAAGCTTTTGTCTATATTCCTCCTGGTTCGCGGGCCGCTCAATAGCATGGATCAACGCTCCGGAAATTTCTTTATCCGCGGCGCCCTGCATAAAGATCCGGATGCTGAAATCCTTGATCACATCTGTCAGATGGATCTCCCACGGAATCGTCAGCAGCGGGAAATCATTTTCATCGCAATAATCCATCAGATGCCGTGGTATCTCGTGAATATAGCTGCCGGTATTGATGACCAGTCCGGCCGCATGCTTATGGATCAGATCCTCGATCAGCTTCTGCAGTTTTTCCGTGGTATCAAATCCAAGCCCTGTCGTGACCGCCAGCTCTTTTCCCCAGAAATACTGGATGATCACCGTATCCTCCACCATATGTACCCAGCTTATGGAATTGGACCAGCCATTTCTGCCGGCAATGAACTCCATCTTGTATTGTTCCTGAGAGATCAGTATCATATCTTGTATCGTAAACCCCATTTTCGGCTCTCCTTTCCGCGTTTTCATCCGCTTTGTTTTGCTTTTCTGGTTAGATTATAACATTCTTTGTACTGTCAGCACATATTTTTATTTTATTTTTAGATTTTAAATCCATTGGAAAATCCTGCCGTTATGATATGATACAGATAACAAAGAAAAAGCAGAAATACTGCGGGAGATAAGAAAAGGAGGCGTTTTTTATGATTACATTTTGTGCGGCAATGGAAACACCGAAGCAGCCTGAAACTCCGGAATGGATGCGTGAAGAGCGCTACATGTACTGTGACCAGGCAGCGGCAGACAAGTATTCCGAAAAGACTTCCGGGATATATGAAAAAATAAAAAAGATATTCGCGTGATGAAAGAAACTATTTAGGGCGCTTTCCGCAGGGAAAGCGCCCTAATATTTTTTCACCTGTACGGTTGCAATCCGAAATCACATTTTCATGCAGATTACTGCAATGAAAATGTGATTTTGGATTAGCAACCCATCTCATTAATGAGTAAAATTGGTGTAGTAGTTGCTTTTTTCTCCTTTCTGTGCTACACTCACATAGTCGCAAACCCTTGTAAACACTGGCTTTGCGGCAAATCAATCCGAGTGTTCGAGACCTTCCACTCGTAAAACAAAACTTTTAGAGTTTAGACTTTATCTTAGTTCATAAAATGCCATGACTGCCGTAAATACAGCACCTTAGTTTTATATTACTTCATAGTGTGCTACTATGATTGGTGTAGAATTGGTGTGGTATTGGTGTAAAAAAATAAAGCTGTAATATCTCAAATATAGGAATATTATAGCTTTTATTAAAATAGACTGGCTAACTTCTGCATTTCCTCATTTTTTGTATTCGGCAACACATGAGAATATAAATCCATTGTCATAGCTAAGCTACTATGCCCCATTATGGTTTTAAGAACTTGCGGTTGCATACCCTGTTCAATGGCTCTGGTTGCAAATGTATGCCGTAGACAATGACAAGTGATATGTTCAATCTCTATATTATCCGCCTGCATTAACTTGGTAATCTTATTTAATTCTAATGTAACCCTATCTCTTGAAAGTTCATTACCGCCACATACCGTGAATATAAAATCTTCTTGATTAATGCTAACAACCTTACTATCGTTGTAATTAGCCTGCATACTCTTTAAAAGATTATAGCATTGTCCTAACATAGGTATATCTCTCTTTGAGGTTTTTGTTTTTGGCGTATCAAGAAAATATCCTTTTTCTTTACTATATACCAATGTATGATTTACATGTATAATTTTCTTTTTAAAATCAACATCGCACCATTGCAGACCTCTTAATTCTCCATTTCGCATACCTGTCATTAATGCCAACAAGAAAAACTCATGCAAATAACTTTGCTCTGAATATTTAATAAATAGCTCTTGTTCTTCGGGAGTAAATACAACACGTTCCTTTCTTGCTTTACCTCTGGGGATATTAACAAGCGGAACTGGATTCTTCTCTATGATTCCGTTTCGTTCTGCTTGTTTAAAGCAGCCGTTAAGCATAGCCGACACAAGTTTAATACTTCCTGTAGCAAAATCTTTTTCTACCAAATCGTTATACAATCTATTGATATGTTCTGGACGAATATCTACAAGCATTTTCTTACCTAATTTGCTACGCACATAATAATTGTATTGATTGCGGTATATCTCAAAAGTACCCGTTTTGAGCGTGTTTTTCTTATAGTCTTCCATCCAACAATGAAACCACGAATTAAGAGAAAGATTTTGAGCTTTTGCATATGTACCGTGCTTCATTTCATATCTTAAATCTTCAAGTTTTTTGACTACCTCTTTCAAATTCTTTCCATAAACATAATTTCTTTCACCATGATAGTAAAATCTTCCCATATACGTTCCGTCTTTACGTAATGTAATACCCGGTGGTAATTTCTTCTTTTCATTTTTCTTTGATGCCATACTATATACTCCTTTCAATTCTACTGGAAAAGAATACCCATGTATGCTATGATAAAAGCGTACAGGGGTATTCCTCTGTTTGGCAGAGGTTAAGAGTTTGCTTTGGTCGGTGGCTCTTAACTTCTCTCTTACAATGAAAAAATTGTGTTATCACCTCCTTTCCCGACATCATTCTATTCGGCAATATCATCAAGATATTTTTGAATCCGTTTTATATTCCATAATACTCTTTTGCCTATAGAAATTCTTGCGCCTGCATTATCACCAATCTTTATTGCTGTATATCGTCCACAATTCAAAACTTTCATCAAAGTATTGGTATTGATAGCAAGGCAATTTGAAATTAAACTGTTATCTATTTTCGGCATTTTTATTACCTCCAACTTTCAAATATGTTCACGTTATCTATAACTGTTCAGACATCACCAGACGCCGAAGGACAATCTGCGTTTGTTATTCTTCCTCTCCATAGCCATCCATCAACAAAACCAGAAGACCTTCCATGTAGTTGTAAAAAATTTCCATTGCCATAAAAGCATCATTGCTACTGGAAATCCTTGTAAAAGCTCTGCAAAACACTTCTTCAATCAGTTCAGATTGTTCTGCCGTTGGTTGTTCTGAAAAAATGCCTTCTAATATTTCCATAACGTTTTTCGCAAGCAAAATCATATTCGCTTTCATTTTCATACCTCCTGAGTTGTTGTTCTATTCAATGATTCTTAAAAAATCCAATCATCCTCAAAAAGAGAATATTTATTTTCAGTTAGATTTTGAGGTTCAGCTTCGTCTATTGTTTCCATAGTTTTATGACATGTCTGTAGACTTTCACCAATGCCCTGTAACATGTATACAATTTTTAAAAGTTCTTTGTACTGTTCCCGACTGCCCGTATCTTCCTCCAAAACCCTGAAAATTGAAGCGAGCATGATTTCTTCTTCAAGACGGGTATTAATTCCATCTGCTTCCCAAATCTGCTCATATACATTCCATAAATTTGACAAAATTGCCTTTTTTGCACTTTGCATATCATAAATATTTCCGTCTGATTTGAACATTTTAATTTTCCTTTCTGCTGTTTATTTCGCTGTAAATTTTTTTTACAGTTCAAAGTGAAATCTTGTAAAATTTCTTTACACGCAACAGCCAATATTTGAAATTATACTGTAATTTTTTTTACAACTGCTCCCTTATAACCATTACAAAACTTGTTAAAATCCTTTACACATATACTATAATTATAGCCATAAGGGATTTTACTTTTGTTTCCATTTTTCGGTGAAAATGTAAACATTGGACATTCTTCGATTGCGATTGTTTTCAAGAGTTTCAATGAATCCTTTTTGCTCCAATTCACATTTTGCCTTGATAAATGTGGGTCTTGTCATGAATGCTCGATATTTACTATAAGGAAATTTAAAAGTCTGTTTGCCTCCACTTTCAATCCTCATATGGCAATACACTCGAAACGCCGCATTTGATAAACTAAGCATTGCTTCACTTGCCATAATTGTCGCACCTAATCGGATGAATCTTTTTTCAATGCCGCCATCTGCTTTGCTTTCCCACGCTTGAAATGGAACTTTTTTTCTTGCCATGTCTATCAATCCTTTTGCGTTTTTAATCGCTCAATGGCTTCTAATATGGCTACTTCATGTTCCTTGCTTAAATCGACACGTAACCAACGAACCAATGTGCTTTCACTGATATTTAATTGAGAAGCTAATTTCCATTGGTGAATTTTTTCGTTGCTAAGCAACTTTTTGAGGTTCTTTCTTAAGTTTGGGTATGATTGATAAAAGCAGGTATGAAAAACCTGCT
>CAZFXM010000020.1:0-64249 GCA_964523125.1 uncultured Clostridium sp.
TTTTATATGTACTAAAAAAATCATTGTAATTTCGACTTAATCAGCAGTCACTAATTACAGTAACTTAATAACAGATACAGTAAAGCAGTGAATGTGGTTGTTATACCAGAAAACGATTCGCTGCTTTTTCTATTTTCAGAATGAAGAAGGATTATATTCAAATGTCCCGTTTATGAACGGTTATCGAATGCCTGAATAAATGGGGAAAATATCCATTTTTAAGAAAAATCACTTGCCTTTTCTTATCCAATGTTTTACAATGTTATCTGTAATATAAAAAATAAGTTAAGATGAAAAGGAAAATAATATGGAGAAGATAGCAGACGCACTTCTTGAAGAAGAAATAAGCGGATACTGTCGAATCTCTGTTGACGAGGAACTTGACAAAGACAATACTTCTATTGAGAACCAGAAAAAGATTATAGGAGAATTTGCCAAGAAAAAGTTTCCTAAATGTAAGCTGAATTTTTATGTAGACAGAGATCGTTCTGGGTATACGTTTGAACAGAGAGAAGATTATCAAAAGTTGCGGAAACGTCTGATGTCCGGAAAGACGAAGATTCTGATCGTCAAAGATTTCAGTCGTTTTTCCAGAAGAAACAGTAAGGGCCTGGTAGAACTGGAAGATCTGAGGGATGCAGGAGTGCGGATTATCAGCATAGGTGATTCGATAGACTATCCTACATTTGATGACTGGATGGCGATACAGTTCCGGTTTTTGATTAACGAGATGCCGGTAACGGATGCCAGTAAAAAGGTAAGGAATGTTATTCGCAGAATGCAAGAAGATGGAAAGTGGGTTAATGTTGTTCCATATGGTTATGTTATTACTAATATGAAGAGACAGGAGATTGCTGTCGAACCCGACGAAGCAGAAATTATCAGAAAGGTATTTTCATTATATAACGAGGGGTGGGGATACAAGCGGATCGCGAATTATCTCACGGAGCATCATATCCCAACGCCGAGAGCGAAAGAGAAAGAGCGGATAGAAGCCAGGGGAGACGAGTACAAAAGGAAAAGGACGTATACTGCATGGAGCATTGTTACGGTGCAGGGGATTTTATCAAATGACTTTTATATTGGTACACTTAGACAGCATAAGTATAAACGCAAAAAGATTAATGGAGAGGATGTAAGAATAAATCCAGAGGAGCAATTTGTATTTGAAAATCATCATGAACCGATTGTTGACAACCGGACATGGATTATTACGCAGGAATTGTTGAAACAGCGCTCCACCGCACATTATCGTGGCGTAAAGAAATACGATAATGTGTATTCCGGATTTTTATTTTGCGGAGACTGCGGTTCGCCAATGTTTTCTATGAGCAGGGGAGACCTGGCCCCCGCATATACCTGTGGAACATATCACAAGCGCGGTTTAAAGGGGTGTACCTCACATCATACACGAACAGATGTGCTGGATGCTATATTGAAGCAGTATGTGATGAAAGTCAGAGACAATTCCAGTGATATGCTGAAAAAGCTGGAAGCATCTATAAAAAATGAGGCTGCTGAGGTAAAAGAAAACGAAAATACATTATCCCTTTTGGAAAGACATCTGCGTGATGCGAAAGAGGAACTGAAAGCAATCAAAAAGAGAAAGATTAAAGAGATTGCCAAATTTGAAGCACAGGCAGAAACCAATCCGGCGGCTGCCAGCCAGGTGGAAATCATTGAGGAAACATATGCAGAGCTGGAAGAGGAAACGATCATGCGGATCGGCGGTTTGCAAACGCAGATTAATCTGACCTCTGGTAAACGCAACGAGATTATCCGGATCAACCGTCTGGCAAGGACAGTCATTGATGTATTCAATGATATCATAGATAAACCAAAGCTGGACAAAATAGATCTACAGCTTATCATAGAGCGTATCACGGTGTATGAGGATCACATAGATGTGAAACTGAAGGCCGATGTAGATGCCATTTTACATGCTGAACGGTTACAGGAGGAAAGTATACCTGTAAATTTTAATGATGACAGTAAAGTTATATTAAATACAGACGATTTTCGCTCTACATTGATGATGGAAATGGAGAATCGTCCGGACGCTACAAAGTTTCGCCTGAAAACACGCAATCAAGGCGAAAAACTCTTTACTGTCAATGTTATCAGTAGTGGCGACCCGCTGGAAATATTTACGGACCGTGAAGGGGAAGTGATCCTAAAGAAATATTCTCCCATCGGAGAACTTAGTGCCTTGGCAAAGCAGTACTCGGAAAGCCTGGCACAGACGATGAACTGTACGGTATGTATCACGGACACTGACCAGATCGTGGCGGCCGCAGGAAATGGAAAAAAAGAACTGCAGGATAAGTATATCAGCAAGGATCTGGAAAAAGTAATCCAGCAGAGGGAGCATATCCTTGCAAAATCAGACAGCCATAAGTTTATCCGCATTGCGGACGGGGATGTGGATTATCAGGAAGAGGCTGTATGCCCGATCCTGTGTGAGGGTGATGTGATCGGGTCGGTAGTCTTTTTGAATAGGGATGAAAAGAAAAAAATGGGCGAGACGGAACAGAAGGTCGCAATGAGCGCGGCAGGATTTTTGGGACGCCAGATGGAGCAGTGATACGGGCCGCAATATTGAAAATCTTTTATGGACTATTTTGCATGTATGTTGCAAGCAATAGATTTCGTGCCGTACACGATGATGTATGGCACGAAATCTATGTGTAGGCTTATGTAGGAAAAGGAAGATTCCTAACTGGCATTGTACTGTCATATTTCTTTTGGGGGAGTCATAGACTGTACCAGTAGATACCGGTGAAGGTGGAATGGGAGGAGAAAGCATGGATAAAAAAAAGAAAGGGCAAGAGATAGAAAATATAGTGATTTGGATGTTGAAATCATTGCTAAGCGCGTACATAATCAGCGGCCTGCTGTTGGTATTTCTGACGTTTTTGCTCTATAAATTTAACATAGATGAAGGCAAAGTGGCCGCGGGAATCATTATGATCTATGTGGCTTCCACATTTGCAGGAGGGTTTATCATCGGAAAACTGACAGGTACCAGGAAGTTTTTATGGGGGCTGACTTGTGGGATTCTTTATTTCGCTCTGCTTCTGCTGGTGTCACTTGGAGTCTACCGCTCCCTGCAGGGAAATGGAACCCATGTAATGACTACATTTCTGCTCTGTGCAGGAGGAGGGATGTTGGGGGGGATGGTGTCATAGATATCCGGAAATAGAAGAAAACTGTCGTTGTACCGGCAGTTTTTCTTTATTTATTGTTGACTTTAATTTGGTAAACTGCTAATATAAGAAAGTGCTGTGCAAAAGGATGATGTACAGGATGAAAAATGATACAAAATAAGGAGAAGATGAGAATGAAGAAGTTTATTACCATGATGTTAACGCTGCTTATGGTGTTTTTACTGGCAGCATGCGGCAATTCTGGCAATGCAGGAGATTCTGACGATCAAGCGGCTGACAGTGCGGCAGAAGATCAGGAAAGCCAGGATGATAGTTCAGATGCTTCCACAGAGGAAAGTGATCTGGAATATGTGAAGGATAAAGGGACTTTAGTCGTAGGAATCACAGATTTTGAGCCGATGGACTATAAGGATGAAAATGGCGACTGGATTGGTTTTGACGCGGATATGGCAAAAGCATTTGCACAAAGCCTGGGTGTTGAGGTGGAATTTGTAGAGATTGACTGGGACAACAAGATCCTGGAACTGGACGGCAAGACGATCGACTGTGTATGGAACGGTATGACCCTTACCAGCGAAGTGACCAGTTCTATGGAATGTTCCAATGCTTATTGCAATAACGCACAGATCGTGATCGTACCGGCTGACGTGGCGGACAAGTATCAGGATACAGACAGTTTAAAGGATCTTTCCTTTGCGGTAGAGGCAGGAAGCGCCGGAGAAGAGCAGGTCAGTGAACTGGAGCTGAATTATACGGCTGTAAAGGCACAGTCCGATGCATTGATGGAGGTTGCTTCCGGTACATCTGACGCGGCAGTGATCGATTCCCTGATGGCGGCTGCCATGGTAGGGGAAGGTACAGGATACGCGGATCTTACATATACAGTAGGGCTGAACAGTGAAGAATATGGTGTTGGTTTCCGAAAAGGTTCTGACCTTGCGGCAGCGCTCAATGATTTCTTTGCCAAAAGCTATGCTGACGGCAGCATGACGGAAATTGCAGAAACCTATGGAGTAGAGGCCGCGATCGTGGAGCAGTAGTCTGAAAAAAACAGGGGAGAGCGGGGGAACCCGTTCTCTTTTTTCTTACGAAGTATCCAGCAAAACACGCCAATGACGCGTTTTGCCGGATTCATTAAATTCAGTATTTCAAAAAGAGAAAGCAGGAAAAGGACATGGAATTGATTTTAGAACAGATGCCGATTGTTATCCGTGCGCTGAATGCCGGTTTTATACAGACGCTGAAGCTGTTTTTTGTGACTTTGATCGGGGCGTTCCCTTTAGGACTTGTCATTGCCTTTGGCTCAATGTCGAAGTTCCGGCCACTGAGTTTTATTACAAAGATTTTTGTCTGGATCATACGGGGTACGCCACTTATGATCCAGATGCTTATTATTTACTATTTCCCGGGCCTGGTGCTGCACAATCCAATCTGGGGCGGCGGCGAGGGAGGCCGTTTTTTGGCGGCTTCCGTATCCTTTATCATCAATTACGCCTGCTATTTTTCGGAAATTTACCGGGGCGGTATCCAGGGAGTACCTATAGGACAGGAAGAAGCGGGACTTGTGCTTGGAATGACGAAGAGTCAGATTTTCTTTCAGATTACATTATTACAGATGATCAAACGGGTGGTTCCTCCAATGTCTAATGAAATCATTACGTTAGTCAAGGATACGTCTCTCGCGCGTATCATTGCGCTGCAGGAGATCATCTGGGCAGGACAGGCTTTCATGAAAGGCTCCCAAGGGATTTCCGGCGCGATCTGGCCGTTGTTTTTCACAGCATTGTACTATCTGATCTGGAACGGGATTCTAACGGTGCTGCTCGGACGGCTGGAAAAGAAGCTGGATTATTTCAGATAGGAAAGGAGAGGGACGATGCCGATATTAGAAGTAGAACATATATGTAAAACCTTTGAGCGTACAGAGGTACTCAAGGATATCAGTTTTTCTCTGGAAAAGGGACAGGTTGTTTCCATCATTGGTTCTTCCGGAAGCGGAAAGACGACCCTGCTTCGATGCCTGAATTTTCTGGAACGGCCGGACAAAGGTATCCTGCGCGTCAACGGAGAGACACTGTTTGACGCGGAAAAAGCGCAGACCATGCAGGAAGCGGAGATACGCAGGAAGCGGCTTCATTTTGGACTGGTATTTCAGTCTTTTAACCTGTTCCCGCAGTATACGGCCATGGAAAATGTGACGCTTGCCAAGGAGCTTTTAGCAAAAGAACGGCCGGATTATAAAATGAAAAAGAAGGAAATCCACGAAGAAATAGAAGCAGAGGCAAAATCTCTGCTGGATCAAATGGGGCTTTCTGACCGTAAAAATAATTACCCACACCAGCTCTCCGGCGGACAGTGCCAGCGTGTGGCCATTGCACGGGCCCTTGCCCTGCAGCCAGATATCCTCTGTTTTGACGAACCAACCTCAGCACTGGATCCGGAACTGACCGGGGAGGTCTTAAAGGTGATCAAAGAACTGGCGGAAAAGAACACCACCATGATCATTGTCACACATGAGATGGCATTTGCCAGGGACGTGGCAGACCAGGTGATCTTTATGGATGAAGGATATATCCTGGAGCAAGGGGATCCGCGGCAGGTATTTGAGAATCCGAAGGAGGAACGTACACGACAGTTCCTGTCACGGTTCACACAAGGATAAAGTAGAAATAAGCTTTCTGTTGCAGTTTGATAGTGAACTGCAATCGTTTTTTCATATTGATTTTCAGAAATCCTTGTATTATAATCGTCGTGAAGATGGAAATGTTCTTACACATAAACGATTATACCAAAGTATGCGGGAAAGCCGCCAGTGGCGCTTTTTTCGTATAAGGAGTGAGTGTATTTATGAGTGAATTTGAAAGAATCACAACAGGTCTCGGGGAAGAGTGCGGTGTGTTTGGCGCCTATGATATGCAGGGAGGAGATGTAGCTACTTCTGTATATTATGGGCTGTTCGCATTGCAGCACAGGGGCCAGGAAAGCTGTGGGATCGCGGTGACCGATACATTTGGCCAGCGCAAGGTTTTGTCAAAAAAGGGACTTGGCCATGTAGATGATGTATTTGATGAAAATACCCTGCAGAACCTGAAAGGGAATCTGGGAGTCGGGCATGTCAGATATTCTACGGCCGGCGGTACCTGTGTGGAGAACGCCCAGCCCCTTGTGATCAATTATGTAAAAGGAACTCTTGCCATTGCGCATAATGGAAATCTGGTGAATGCGGTTGAACTGCGCAAGGAACTGGAATATACCGGGGCTATTTTCCAGACAACCATTGATTCCGAAGTGATCGCTTACCATATTGCAAGAGAGCGCCTGAATGTAAGAAAGGCAGAGGATGCGGTAAAGAATGCCATGAAAAAGATCGAGGGAGCCTATGCACTGGTAGTCATAAGCCCCAGGAAGATGATCGGGGCAAGGGATCCAAGGGGCTTACGTCCTTTATGTATCGGAAAGAGGGACAACACCTGGTTTTTGGCATCCGAGAGCTGTGCGATCGCGGCGATTGGGGCAGAGTTTGTGCGGGACGTGCTGCCGGGCGAGATCGTCAGCTTTACAAAGGACGGTGTACATTCAGATATAAGCATGGCACTACCGCCCGAAAAGCATACAAGGTGCATTTTCGAATATATTTACTTTGCACGGACAGACAGTACGTTGGACGGGGTAAATGTGTATCATTCCAGGATCGTAGCGGGAAAGGCTCTGGCAGAGTCCTATCCGGTGGAAGCAGATCTGGTAGTGGGCGTGCCGGATTCTGGCCTGGTCGCCGCGAAGGGATATTCGGAGCAGTCCGGAATTCCTTATGGAATGGCATTTCACAAGAATAGCTATGTGGGACGGACCTTTATCAAACCGAAGCAGAGTGACCGGGAGTCCAGTGTGAAGATCAAGCTCAATGTGATCCCGGAAGTCGTCAAGGATAAGCGGATCGTGATGGTAGATGACTCCATCGTGCGGGGGACGACTTGTGCGAATATTATTAAAATGCTGAAAAAGGCCGGCGCGAAAGAGGTGCATGTCCGGATCAGTTCCCCGCCCTTTTTGTACCCTTGCTATTTTGGGACAGATGTTCCGTCCAATGATCAGTTGATCGCCCATTCTCATACAACGGAGCAGATCCGGGAAATGATCGGGGCAGATTCTTTAGGATATATGGAAGTAGGGAAGCTGAAACAGATGGTTGGACAACTGGGTTACTGTGACGCTTGCTTTACAGGTCACTATCCCATGAAGGTGCCGGATCATGATATCAGTCATGCGTTTGAATGAGGCAGACGCTAAGGAAGTTACACTTCCACTAGGCTTGAAAAGGCCTCGCCAAGTGGCCGGGTATACTGAGCGCCAGATAAATCTGCCGCACAGTATAATATGATGCACACAGCCGCATAAGGAAATATGCCGCTTCGCGGCTACGGCTGGTGCAATACTCACGGCAGATTTCATCGGCCGTGAGTATAACGATAATTTGCACGTAAGCGCCTAAAAGACAGACGCTAAGTGCTCATAATAGGAGGAAAATGAAATGAGTACGGATCGTTATGTAAGCCCTCTTTCTGAGCGGTATGCCAGCAAGGAGATGCAGTACATTTTTTCGCCGGACAAAAAGTTCCGGACATGGAGAAGGCTTTGGATCGCCCTTGCCGAGACAGAGAAAGAGCTTGGGTTGAATATTACGGAGGAACAGATCGAAGAACTGAAGGCTCACGCGGATGATATCAATTATGAGGTGGCAAAGGAACGGGAAAAGCTTGTCCGCCATGACGTCATGTCCCATGTTTACGCATACGGAGTACAGTGCCCGAAGGCAAAGGGGATTATTCATCTGGGAGCAACCTCCTGTTATGTAGGGGATAATACGGATATTATCATTATGTCAGAAGCTCTGAAGCTTGTGAAGAAAAAGCTGGTCAATGTGATCGCAGAGCTGGCAAAATTCGCGGAAGAGCAAAAGAATCAGCCTACCTTAGCGTTTACTCATTTTCAGCCGGCACAGCCGACTACAGTAGGAAAAAGAGCGACTTTATGGATGCAGGAATTTGAGATGGACCTGGAAGACCTGGATTATGTGCTGGGAAGCCTGAAGCTGTTGGGCAGCAAAGGAACGACAGGAACACAGGCAAGCTTCCTGGAACTGTTTGACGGAGACCAGGAGACGATTGATAAGATCGATCCTATGATTGCGGAGAAGATGGGGTTTGCGGCGTGCTATCCGGTTTCCGGGCAGACCTATTCCAGGAAGACAGATACAAGAGTGCTTAATGTGCTTGCAGGAATCGCGGCCAGCGCGCATAAGCTTTCCAATGACATCCGTCTGCTACAGCATTTGAAGGAAGTGGAAGAGCCTTTTGAAAAGACACAGATCGGTTCGTCAGCCATGGCGTATAAGAGAAATCCCATGCGCAGTGAACGGATCGCGTCCCTGTCCCGCTATGTGATGATCGATGCCTTAAATCCGGCAATTACCTCTGCTACACAGTGGTTTGAGCGGACGCTGGATGATTCGGCAAATAAGCGCCTGAGTGTGCCGGAGGGCTTTCTGGCGATTGATGGAATTTTGGATCTATGTCTGAATGTGGTGGATGGCCTGGTGGTCTATCCGAAGGTGATCGAAAAGCGGCTGATGTCGGAGCTGCCCTTTATGGCGACGGAAAATATTATGATGGACGCGGTGAAGGCCGGCGGGGACAGACAGGAGCTTCATGAACGGATCAGGGAGCTTTCTATGGAAGCAGGAAAGAATGTAAAGGAACAGGGGATGGATAATAATCTTCTGGAATTGATCGCAAAAGATCCGGCATTTAACTTAACTCAGGAAGAGCTGGAAAAAACAATGGATCCGGCCAGATATGTAGGACGTGCACGGGAACAGGTCGATGCTTATCTTAATAAGGTGATCCGGCCGCTCCTGGAGGAAAATAAAGAACTTCTTGGCGTGAAGGCAGAGATTCATGTATAGTGACGTGGACAGTGGCGTTGAAACTGTCGGTATCAGATATGAAAAAGTTGCCACTTGTGGATTTTCTGTATATGAGGATATTGCAATGGAATGTTGCACGCCCGCAATGGTATGTTGCAGGTGATTGTCGCATTCCATTTTCTTATTGTAAAATTTTATGAGGCGCTTTATAAATTACAAAAGAAAGGACAGGTAAACCATAATGGATGAGGCTTTGAGGGAGGAATCCTATACTGCCGGCTGGAAGATATCAGCTTATATGGCAGCAAGGATTTTCGTCATTTTGTTGGGGATTATACTGGCCGGGAATCCGGCATTGCGGGAGATGACAAAGGATTTCCTGAATGCTCCGGTAATCCCAAAGGCAAATATGGAGACAGAGGAGAATGTTTCCGTTAGTAGTAAACAGGAAGGGAAGGTACCGAAACCGGATAAAACAGACATAAAGGCTGAGAATGAGTTGATATTCAGCGATACGATTTCTGACGATGAAGTATTATCAGATCAGCTTCTGATGGAAGATGCTATACCAGAAATGTCGTTACAGCTTCCATACATATCAGATGAGATGGAAAACTGTCCGGCGGAAATATTTGCGGAAATGGTTCCGGAAGTACAAGGGATGATGCCAGGCCAGAGTATGCCGGAAAATGTGCCAGACATTACATGGGGTTCTTTTCCTGATGTGCCAAAGATTGATGATGCAGCAACGGGAAGTTTACCAGATATAGGAGAACTGGCAGACGGTACGGTAAATGCGGAAGTGGCCGTTCCAAAAGAGGATACGATTGTACCTGGAAATCCAGAAGAAGATCCTACAGTATCTGAAGTAATCGTACCAGATCCTTCGGGAACAGACCCAGTCATCTCAGATCCTGTTCCGGATGATCCTTCCATACCGGAGCCTATTGTGCCAGATCCGGGAAAAGAAGGTTCAGGCGCGGATGTAACCGGTGAGGTTCCCACGGATCCTGTGGAAGATCATGGCGGAGAAACAGACGTGGTTTCTTGCTTCCTGCTGGATGACGCGGGAATGCTTTGCGGTTTTCTCCCGGAATACGCGGAAATACCGGATGGATGTCTGACACTTCCGGAAGAATGTACTGGAATCCGTAGTGGTGCGTTCTTAGGATGCGGAGCAGAAATTTTAGAACTTTACATTCCGGCAGGCACCGTGACTATTGAAGAAGGCGCCTTTGCGGGCCTGGATTATCTGGAATGGATTGAGGTGGACAGCGGAAATCCGGGATGTGTCAGTGATTCCGGCGTTTTGTTTGACAGCTCTATGTCTGTGCTGTTGGCATTTCCAAGTGCCTGGACAGAAGGATATGCAGTTCCGGGAACTGTCACAAGAATTGCGGGCAGGGCTTTTGACAATACATCCATCTCCCTGTTAGATGTGAGGGCATGCGGTGTCCTTTCCTTTGGAGATCAGGTATTTGGAAATCATGGAGGCAGTGGGATCAGGGTCATAACCTCCGCAGAAAACCAGCCATTTTATGAAGAGATGCTTTCGGGATATGGGGTGGAAGTCAGTCAATAAAAAATAGTACAAATGAATTTGTTGGTTGAAGATTTCCCGGAGTTGTTCTATAATAAAACATGCGCGGGGGACGCGCCTGTTTGCTGAAGAATAAGAATTGGAGATATGAGAATATGAAAAAAGTAAGAACAAGATTTGCGCCCAGCCCGACAGGAAGGATGCATGTGGGAAATCTAAGGACAGCACTTTATGCATACCTGATTGCGAAGCATGAAGGTGGAGATTTTATTCTCCGGATCGAGGATACGGATCAGGAACGATTTGTAGAAGGGGCTCTGGAGATTATTTACCGGACACTGGAAAAGACCGGGCTGATTCATGACGAAGGACCAGACAAAGACGGCGGGGCAGGCCCCTATGTACAGAGTGAACGGAATGCTTCCGGTTTGTATCTGAAATACGCAAAGCAACTGATCGAGCAGGGAGATGCCTATTATTGCTTTTGTGACAAGGAACGTCTGGATTCCTTGCGGACATCGGTTTCCGCTGACGGAACGGATATTGTAGTATATGACAAGCACTGTCTGGGTTTGAAAAAGGAAGAGGTAGAGGCGAACCTTGCGGCTGGGAAGCCCTGGGTGATTCGGCTGAATGTGCCGAACGAAGGAGAAACTACATTCCATGACGAGATTTATGGGGATATCACGGTGCCGAATCAGGAGTTGGATGATATGATCTTGATTAAGTCTGACGGATACCCTACTTACAATTTTGCCAATGTGATCGATGATCATCTAATGGGGATCACCCATGTTGTGCGTGGGAATGAATATCTTTCTTCCGCGCCGAAATACAACCGGCTGTATGAAGCATTTGGCTGGGAGGTGCCGGTGTATGTACATTGTCCGCTGATCACCGATGAAGAGCATAAAAAATTAAGTAAGCGCTGCGGACATTCTTCCTACGAAGATCTGATCGGCCAGGGATTTGTATCAGAGGCAGTAGTGAACTATGTGGCGCTTTTGGGATGGTGTCCTTCCGATAACCGGGAGATATTTACGCTGCAGGAGCTGGTTGAAGCGTTTGATTATACCCATATGAGCAAATCTCCGGCCGTATTTGACACGGTGAAGCTGAAATGGATGAACGGGGAATATCTCAAGGCTATGGATGAGGAACGTTTTTTCGGGATGGCAGAGCCTTATATCCGGGAAGTGGTCACAAAGGATTATGATCTGAAAAAAATCGCGGCACTGGTAAAGACCAGAATCGAGATTTTCCCGGATATCCGTGAGCATATTGATTTCTTCGAAAAAGTCCCGGAATATGACATTGCGATGTATGCACATAAAAAGATGAAAACGACTCCCCAGACCTCTCTTGCTGTACTCAAAGAACTGCTGCCTGTACTGGAAAAGCAGGAGGATTATAGCAATGACGCGTTGTTTGAGACGTTGAAAGGGTATGTGGCGGAAAAAGGATGGAAGATTGGCTATGTGATGTGGCCCATCCGTACCGCGGTTTCCGGCAAGCAGAATACTCCGGGCGGCGCTACGGAGATCATGGAAGTTCTTGGGAAAGAGGAATCTTTAAAACGGATCCGAGAGGCGATAAACAAGCTGGAGGAAGGACTGCGGTAAAAACGGACGAAGACGGAAAAAAGGAGCGGGAAGCTATTTGAATCAGGCACAGAAGAGGGCGGCTGCCCATGGAGAAGGTCCCTGTCTTGTGCTGGCGGGGCCCGGTTCGGGAAAGACATTGACGATCGTAAATAGAATAAAGTACCTTATAGAGGAACGTAAAGTAAGACCAGAAGAAATTCTGGTCATTACTTTTACAAAATATGCCGCGGAGGAGATGCGTCTGCGGTTACAGGCACTGATGGAGGGAATACGGCTTCCGGTGACCATGGGAACCTTTCACGGGATCTACTATGGAATACTGAAATGGGCGTACCGCATGGGTCCCCAGAATATCCTCCCGGAGGAAGAAAAGTACCGGATGCTCCGTCAGATCGTGAGCACCCGGGAGGTGGAGGTCTTTGACGAAGAGGATTTTCTACAGGGGATCGCCATGGAGATCGGCGTGATCAAGAATAACCGTCTGAATCCGGAGGAATACGAGGCAAAACAGTGCCCGGCGGAGACCTTCCGCGGCATTTACCGGGAATATGAATCTATGCGCAAAGAAGCGAAAAAAATAGACTTTGATGATATGCTCGTTTTGTGTTATGATTTATTTATCAGGCGGCCGGATGTTCTAAAGTTATGGCAGGAGAAATTCCGGTATATCCTGGTAGATGAATTTCAGGATATCAACCGGGTACAGTATGATGTGATCCGGATGCTCTCAGCACCGGAACACAATATTTTTGTAGTAGGAGATGACGATCAGTCGATCTATGGCTTTCGGGGCGCTGACGTGAAGCTGATGTTTCAGTTCTTAAAGGATTATCCGAAAGCGGAAAAAATGCTTTTGGATATCAATTACCGTTCTACGGCAAATATTGTCCGCCACGCGCTGCAGGTGATCGGGAACAATGAGGTACGGTTTGAAAAGAAGATCCGGACACAGAAGCAGGCAGGAATCGCGCTGCATATCCAGGAAACACTGGATTCGGAGGACGAAGGCGCCTATGTGGTCTCCGAGATCAAAGAAAGAAGGAAGGCGGGGATCCCCCTGGAAGAGATTGCCGTACTTTACCGGGTACATACGGATGCCCGGGCGCTGGCAGGCCAGTTGGTAAAGCATAAGATCCCGTTCCATATGCGTGATGCCATGCCGGATATTTACCAGCATTTTATCGCAAAAGATATCATGGCATATTTGCGGCTGGCAGGAGGCGGAAGGGCACGCGCAGATTTTCTGCAGGTGATGAACCGTCCGGTCCGATATTTCAGCAGAGCTTCGGTGGAAGACAGTAGAAGTGTGTCTTTTGAAGAGCTTCGGAAGTCCTATTGCGATAAAGACTGGATGCAGGATCGGATCGACCAGTTTGAATGGGATCTGAAGATGATGGAAAAGATGGCCCCTTACGCGGCGATCCAGTATATAAAGAAACGGATCGGTTATGAGGACTATCTGCGGGAATATGCAATAGGAAAGGGCATACAGCCGACCGAATATCTGGATATTCTGGGAGAACTGGAAGAAGCTTCCAGACCCTTTCAGACAACGGCAGAGTGGCTCGCGCATATCCGGGAATACACGGAAGCGTTGAAGAAACAAAAGCAGAAAAAGCAGGAACAAAAGGTAGGAGTGCGTCTGATGACGATGCACGCGTCAAAAGGATTAGAGTTTGACACTGTTTTTATCATTCAGACAAATGAGGGCAGGATTCCTTACAAGAAAGCATTAAAGGAAAATGGGGCGGAAGAAGAACGCAGGCTGTTCTATGTTGCCATGACCAGGGCGAAGGAGATACTAAAGATCACCTACGTGACCGTAAAAAATGGAAAAGACGCGTCTCCTTCCCGTTTTATAGAAGAATTATTTCAAAAGGATCCATCCGAAAGGCGCTGATTATTCGTAGTCTTTATATTGACAAACCTTTAAAACACGTTAGAATAAAAACGGGAGGTGTTATATGAAGCAAAAAATATTTTGCACTTTTTTTTCTGTGATCCTGGCATGCATACTGTTGGGCGGATGTAAAAAAAATGTGGGGACGCCGGAGGATAATGCGGTCGTGGAAGAAGATACGGAGGATGAAGAAGGGGATACGGGATATGTGTTCGGATATAGCTGTATTGATATGGACAACCCGTATTTCGATACTTTGCGGCGTTCTCTGGAAAATACATTGGGAGAAAATGAATATGAGCTGATCTCGAAGAATCCGGGTTCCGATGCCCGGGTACAGAATGAGCAGCTTCAGGAATTGATCGACGAGGGCGTGGATGCGGTATTTTTGTGCCCCGTAGACTGGGAAGCGGTCACACCTGCCCTGGAAGCGCTGCAGGAAGCCGGAATCCCGGTGATCAATATAGATACACAGGTAAAAGAAGAAAACCTGACAAAGGCTTATGTCGGATCTGACAACCGCAACGCCGGGTTTGTCTGCGGAGATGATCTGAAGAAGCGCTGCCCGGATGGCGGAAAGCTTCTGATCCTGGAGTGCCCTTCCATGAATTCGATCAATGACCGGATCACTGGTTTTGAACAGGCGATCGCGAATGCCGGGTTTGAGGTTCTGGACCGGGCGGATGTGAATGGAGAAAAAGAAAAAGCAAAAGAAGCGATGGAAGAATTTTTAGGCAAATATCCGGAGATCGACGCGGTAATGTGCGGGAATGACCGTGTTGCGCTGGGAGCGCTGGAAGCGGTCAGGGAGTCAGGCAGGGATCATATCAGGATTTATGGTGTGGATGGCTCACCAGATGTAAAAAAAGAAATAGCGAAAGCAGACAGCCCAATGACAGCAACGGGCGCACAGTCGCCGATCCGGATCGGGAAAGAGGCGGCGGAGATTGGAATTGCGATTTTAGACGGGGAAAATTTTGAAACGACCACTTACGAAGATACATTTCTGATCGATAAGGGAAATGTAGAGATGTACGGAACAGATGGCTGGCAGTAGGAGGAAGACTTATAGGAGGAAGGCAAACGCGAAGCGTTTTTTTATGCCTTCCGACGACATGCCCTCGACCAAAGGGAGGGGGCGTTACCGTATTATAGGAGGAAAAGCACATGAAGAAAGTGGAAGGATACCCGCAGCCTATTGGGGTGATGATAAAGCAGGACAAGGTAAATTTCGCGGTTTCCGTACCTGCGGGAAAGAAGTGTGAACTTTTGTTGTACCGGTCAGGAAAGACAGAGCCGGCTTTTGTCTATGACATGCCGGAGGAAGAAGGACTGGGGGAAATCCGCTTTCTTGCGGTGGAAGGACTGGATGTACGGAAATATGAATATAATTTCCGGATCGACGAAAAAGTGGTTCTGGATCCGTATGTCCGTGAACTGGGAAGGACAAGAAAGTTCGGGGAGGTGCCTGACGCGGATCTGCATCAGGTGCGGGGACGTTTTCCAACCGCTTCCTATGACTGGGAAGGAGACCATATATTAAAGCTTCCGTTCCATGAAGTAATCGCGTATAGCCTTCACGTCCGCGGCTTTACTAAGCATGCCTCTTCTAAGATCAGACAGAAGGGGACTTTCGCAGGGGTTGTGGAGATGCTTCCATACCTGAAAGAACTGGGGATCAATCAGATTCAATGTATGCCGATCTATGAATTTGACGAAGCATTTGGCAGCCGCAGGAATTACTGGGGATATGGCGGCGGCTACTATTTTGCGCCGAAAGCGGCCTACAGCGCGTCAGGCCATGCGGCGACGGAGCTGAAGGATATGGTGAAGGCATGCCATAAAGCCGGGATTGAAGTAGCTCTGGAAATGCCTTTTGAACAGGGAATCCAGACACAGACCGCCATCGAATGTCTGAAATACTATATGCTGGAATACCATATTGATGGATTTGTCATCAATCCATATAATGTGTCCTGGGAATATCTGACACAGGATCCGCTTTTAAAAGGAATCAAGATCATGCAGAAGGACGATAATTTCCAGAATACCATGCGCCGGTTCCTGAAAGGGGACGAAGATATGGTAAATGCTGTGATCGACGCGCTTCGGCTGAATACCGGCAGGAATGGAAAGTGTAACTATATTACAACCCATACTGGATTTACCTTAAATGACCTGGTTTCTTATGAGGCCAAGCATAATGAAGCCAACGGAGAGCGGAACCAGGATGGGCCGAATTATAACTATAGCTGGAATTGCGGGGCGGAAGGCCCCAGCAGGAAGCGTTATATTATGAAGCTCCGGAAACAGCAGATCATGAATGCGTTTGCCCTGCTGCTCATGGCACAGGGAACACCCTGCCTTCTCGCGGGGGACGAATTCTGGAATACACAGAAAGGAAATAATAACGTATACTGTCAGGACAATGAAACGTCCTGGCTGGATTGGAGCAGATTAAGAAGAGATGACAGTCTCTTTCAGTATGTGAAGAAGCTGATCGCTTTCCGCAAGGAACATCCGGTCCTGCATCAGAAGGAGCTTTTGAACGGTACGGACAGGAATGGCTGCGGACTTCCGGACGTATCTTACCATGGGGAAAATGCATGGCAGGTTCCGGCGCAGGTTCATAGCCGCCAGTTGGGAGTACTCTACTGTGGGGGAGAAGAGCAGGAAGATATTTGTTTTATAGCTTACAATATGCACTGGCTGAAGCATACTTTCGCGCTGCCGGCATTGCCGAAGGACAGACATTGGTGCCGGATGATCGAGACGGAGAAGAGCGCTTTGGGAGAACCCGAGGAAAATCAAAAAGAGATAGAACTGCAGGCACGCAGTATTGTGATCCTGGTTGGAAAGCAGGCTGATGAAGCGAGCCCGGCAGACTCTCAGTCTGCCGTGTAAACTGGTTACAGGAGAAAGAGAGTGGTAGATATGATCAAGGCAGTGGGGCATTTCCGTACGATTACAAAGCATAAGATGATGGTGATGAAGGAATGTTTTGAAGTGGGTCTGTATAAGCAAGGGCTCCTTCATGATCTTTCCAAATATACATGGACCGAATTCAGGGTCGGCTGTCAGTTTTATCAGGGAAATCAGAGTCCAAATAACGCGGAACGGAAGGCAAAGGGGGTTTCTTACGCATGGCTTCATCATAAGGGACGCAATAAGCATCACTACGAATACTGGGTAGATTATGGGCTTGATGGGAAGAAAGATCTGATCGGAATGAAGATGCCGGTAAAATATGTTGTAGAGATGTTCCTGGACCGGGTTGCTGCCAGCAAGGTGTATAAAGGCAGCACATATAGGGATTCGGATCCTCTGGCATATTTCCGCAAGGGCGGAACCGACGACTATGTGATGCATAAGGATACAAAAAAACTGCTTGACAGGCTGCTTGTCATGCTGGCGGAAAAAGGAGAAGAGGAAACTTTCCGCTATATCCGGGAAAAGATTCTTAAGAAGCGTCCGCGACGAGTGGGAAATCGAAAAAGCAGGAAGAAGAATGGGATAAAAGAGATATTCAGAACGATACGGATGATTAGGGAAGACAGGAGATATATTCAGGTATGAAAGACAAAAGAAAAATAATATCCGAAATATTGGACTGGTCAAAGACGATCGTGATTGGCCTTGCGCTGGGTTTTCTGGCCAGCAAGGTACTGGTTACCAGTGCCCGGGTGCCTACCGGTTCTATGGAAGACACGGTAATGGCCGGAAGCCGGCTTCTGATCAGCCGTGTGGCATATACCGTGTCCGAACCACAGAGGGGGGATATCATTGCTTTCCTTTATCCGGATGACGGGGAAACGGTATATTTAAAGCGAATCATTGGCCTGCCTGGTGAAACCGTAGAGGGAACGGACGGGATCGTATACATCAATGGAGAGCCACTTAAGGAAGATTATGTCCGGGAGAAGATCAATAGTGATTTTGGACCATTACATGTCCCTGAAGAGATGTATTTTGTTATGGGAGATAACCGGAATAATTCCTGGGATTCCAGATATTGGGATCATAAGTATGTCGCGGAGGATGTGATCATAGGAAAGGCAGAGATGGAATATTTTCCAAAGATCAAGCTGCTTTTTTAGAAATAGTTACAAAAAATAAATGATGCACAAAGGAGGAACTGGCATGGCAAAGTATGTAATGGCTCTGGATTCGGGGACCACGAGCAATCGCTGTATCCTGTTTAATGAGAAGGGCGAGATGTGCAGTGTGGCGCAGAAGGAGTTTACCCAGCATTTCCCGAAACCGGGCTGGGTAGAGCATGAGCCGGGAGAAATCTGGTCCACCCAGCTTGCGGTGGCACGGGAAGCAATGACAAAGATCGGAGCTTTGGCGGAAGATATTGCGGCCATCGGGATCACGAACCAGCGTGAAACAACGATCGTATGGGATAAAAATACAGGGCAGCCTGTATATCCGGCGATTGTCTGGCAGTGCCGGAGGACATCGGAGTACTGTGACAGTCTGAAGGAAAAAGGGCTGACGGAAAAATTCCGGGAGAAAACAGGTCTTGTGATAGATGCCTATTTTTCAGGAACGAAGGTAAAATGGATTCTGGACAATGTGGAAGGGGCGAGGGAACGCGCGGAAAAAGGAACCCTTCTTTTCGGGACGGTAGAAACATGGCTGATCTGGAAGCTGACCAGGGGGGCGGTACATGTAACGGATTATACGAATGCGTCCCGGACGATGCTGTTTAATATCAATACGCTGGAATGGGATGATGAGATCCTGGAGGAATTGGATATTCCAAAGAGTATGCTTCCACAGGCAAGGGCTTCCAGCGAGATTTACGGGGAGACAGACCCCAGCTTTTTCGGCGGGCGCATCCCGATCGCAGGAGCGGCCGGAGACCAGCAGGCGGCATTGTTCGGACAGACTTGCTTTGAACAGGGAGAAGCAAAGAATACATATGGGACAGGCTGTTTCTTGCTGATGAACACGGGAGATAAGCCTGTATTTTCTAAAAACGGACTGGTGACCACCATCGCATGGGGGATGGATGGAAAAGTAACTTATGCGCTGGAAGGCTCTATTTTTGTGGCCGGCGCGGCGCTTCAGTGGCTGCGGGATGAACTTCGTCTTATTGATTCGGCCGCGGACAGTGAATATTTTGCCCAGAGGGTGGAAGATACCAATGGCTGCTATGTGGTTCCGGCATTTACCGGACTGGGAGCGCCTTACTGGGATCAGTACGCAAGAGGCACGATCGTGGGATTGACCCGGGGTGTGAATAAGTATCATATCATACGGGCAACACTGGAATCGCTGGCGTATCAGGTCAATGACGTGCTGGAAGCGATGAAGGCGGATTCAGGAATGGATCTGGCGGCGCTGAAGGTAGATGGAGGTGCCAGTGCAAATGATTTCCTGATGCAGACCCAGGCAGATTTCAGTAATGCGCCGGTAAATCGCCCACGATGTGTGGAGACAACCGCCATGGGAGCTGCTTATCTGGCAGGACTTGCAACAGGATACTGGAAGGATAAAGAGGACGTAAAGCAGAACTGGGCGATAGACAAGATCTTTACCCCGGCCATTGGGCCTGAAAAGCGGGAGAAGATGCTTAAGGGCTGGAAACGGGCTGTAAAATGCTCTTATGGCTGGGCGCGAGAGGAATAATCTGTAATGTTTGGCTATATCAGGATTTGTGAACCGGAATTAAAAGTAAAGGATCTACGAAGATACCGGGCGTTCTATTGTGGTTTATGCAGGACGCTGAAGGAAAAGTATGGGAGCCTGGGACAGATGACTCTGTCCTATGATCTCACCTTTATCGCGATTTTGCTCAATTCGCTGTATGAATCTGAATTGGAAGCTTCTGCCTGTAGATGTAAGACGCATCCGGTAAAAAAACAGGAGATGCTGCAGGGTAAGATGACGGGATACGCCGCCGATATGAATATGATCCTGTCCTATTATCATCTGAAGGATGACTGGAAGGACGAAAGAAAGCCAGGCAGCCTGTTGGGGCTTCATGCCCTGGGACGAAAAGTAGAAAAGACAGCACGGCAATATCCCAGGCAGTGCAGGGTGATGCGAAAAGAGTTGAAAGCACTGGAACGTATCGAAGCCGCAGGTAGTCAAAATATCGATGAGGCAGCCGGCTGCTTTGGCCGGCTGATGGAAGAGGTGCTGGTCTGCCGGAAGGATGTGTGGGAAGAGGAACTTCGTAGGATGGGATTTTTTCTTGGTAAGTTCATCTATATCATGGATGCCTATGAAGATCTGGAAAAGGATGAAGAGCAGGACAATTATAACCCCTTAAAGACTTTAAGCCGTCAGGCGGATTATGAAGAGCGCTGCCAGCAGATCCTTTGTATGATGATCGCGGAGAGTACCGCGGCATTTGAAAAACTCCCCTGCCTGCGGGATGCGGATATCCTGCGGAATATTTTATATATCGGAGTCTGGAACCGGTACAATCGGATTCAGGAGAAAAAGAAAGAGCAAGAAAAAACATGAAGCAAACACTGACAACCGGAAATATTACAAAATCTCTGCTGCGGTTTGCGTTTCCCATGATGGTGGGAAACCTGCTGCAGCAGCTTTATAATATTGTGGATACACTGATCGTGGGGCAGTTCCTCGGGAAAGAGGCTCTTGCGGCAGTAGGCTCATCCTATTCGTTGATGACATTCCTTACCTCCATCCTGCTGGGATTATGTATGGGGAGCGGAGTCTCTTTTTCCATCTGTTTTGGGAAGCAAGAGTACGGCCGGATGAAGTCCGGTATTTTTATGTCTTTTCTTATGATCGGGACAATTGCTTTTGTACTGAGTGGGATCGTATTTGCAGGGATGGATCTGATTCTGCTATTTTTGCGGGTGCCTTCTGACGTCTATGGACTGATGCAGGAATACCTTTGGGTGATTTTTTTGGGGATCGCCGCGACATTTTTATATAACTATTTTGCCTCTTTGCTGCGGGCGGTAGGAAATTCTATAGTTCCTCTGTTATTTCTGGGGATTGCTGCGATATCCAATATCGGACTGGACCTGCTGTTTATCATCTTTTTTCACCGGGGCGTCCGGGGAGCGGCAGAGGCTACTGTACTTGCCCAGTACATTGCTGGTATTGGCATTCTATTGTATACAATGATACAATGTCCACAGTTCCGTTTGAGACGGGAGGACCTGAAATGGAAGCCTGATATCCTGCGGGAAATTTTTCAATTGTCTTTTTTGACCTGTATCCAACAGTCAGTGATGAACTTCGGGATATTGATGATCCAGGGATTGGTAAACAGTTTCGGAGCGGTGGTTATGGCCGCGTTTTCCGTGGCAGTAAAAATAGATACCTTTGCTTACATGCCGGTACAGGATTTTGGAAATGCATTTTCTACCTTTGTGGCACAGAACTACGGAGCGGGGAAAACCGGGCGGATACGGGAAGGGATCCGCAGTGCCGTAAAGACCGCGTTTTTCTTTGGGGCGGCAGTAAGCGTCCTGGTATTTGCGTTTGCGCGGCCATTGATGCTGATCTTTGTAAATTCCGGAGAAACAGAAATCATTCAAGAAGGAATCCGATATCTACGGATCGAAGGCAGTTTTTATTATTTGATCGGTTTTTTATTTCTCTGTTATGGATATTACCGCGCGGTCAAACGGCCGGGGATGTCTTTGATTTTGACTGTGATCTCCTTGGGAACGAGGGTATTGCTGGCCTATATGTTGTCAGAGATTTTGTGGATCGGGGTAACCGGAATCTGGGCGGCGGTGCCCGTTGGATGGTTTCTGGCAGATGTGGCGGGATTCGTATATTATTGCCATAGTAAAAAAGAGATTTTAGAAAGATAGGTTTATGCGTACTTCATGTCTGGACATTTTTGGAATTTTATTATATGATGGTAGACGTGTAAAGGAAAGAGATTTGATAGTATGTTATAGAAAAGATGTTACAGTTCACGGCCTAACCGGCCGTGAACTGTAACGAAAAGATACTGTAGCGTTACTGAAATAACCGTGAGGGTGGACAGTAGATCGGAAACACGATAAAATAGAGGAGAGAAACAGCTATGAATAAAAATCCATACGAAGTGTTGGGCGTTCCTTCGAACGCGTCAGATGATGAAGTGAAAAGGGCATACAGAGATCTGACGAGGAAATACCATCCGGACGCGAATGTCAATAATCCGTTGGCGGACTTAGCGGAGGAGAAGTTCAAGGAAGTACAGGAAGCCTATGATATGATCATGAAGCAGCGGGAACAGGGCGGCTATAGTTATGGCTACGGTTACCAGGGAGGCAGTCAGCAGGGCGGTTATAATCAGTCCTATGGTGGTTCAGGTTCCCAGCAGAATCCGCAGATGCAGGCAGTGTATAATTATCTGAATTCAAGACATTACCGGGAAGCATTGAACGTACTGAATGGGATGCCGAACCGCACGGCGGAGTGGTACTATTTGAGCGCGGCGGCCAACGCGGGGATTGGCAATAATATCATGGCAAGGGATCATGCAGGACAGGCGGTGAATATGGAACCCAATAACCTGCAGTACCGCCAGCTTCTGAATCAGTTAGAATGGAGCGGGCAGAGATATCAGAATTATCCCTATGGAGGCGGGTACGGAATGGGCGGCAGCTCTTGCGGCACGGGAAATATGTGCTGCGATCTATGTCTGGCGGATCAACTATGTGAATGTATGGGAGGCGATCTTTGTTCATGCATGTAAAGGCAAAGAAAATGGCCTTCGGTGGACTTCTGCTTGCATTAACAGTGATCTGTATGGTAATGGGAAGCGTCATTGAGACGGGGACGTTGTTTCTGCTTGCGGCAGCTTCCTTTTTCGTGGGAGTGATTTACCGGGAATTTGGAGGGAAAACAGGAGCCGCGTTCTATCTGGCAGGCGTCCTGTTGGGAATGATCCTGGCGCCGAATAAGTTATATGTTGCTACCTATGGGGCAATGGGAATCTATATTCTCGTGGTTGAAATTGCCTGTGACCTGCTGGGAAGATGGAATGCAGATGTACGGAAAAAAACGATCGTGCTTTGGATCATCCGATATATAGTGTTTAATCTTGTCTATGTTCCCGCTGTTCTTTTCTTCCAGGAACTTTTGTTCGGGAAGGCGTTGTCTTTTTGGATAACGGCAGGAATTCTTGCGGCAGGTCAGGCAGGCCTTTGGTTATATGATGGCGCGTATCGGTATGTACAGAGAGAAATATGGGGAAAAACGCGCAGACGCTTACAATAATGAAGTATAAATCACAGCATCCAGATTTTTAAGGTCTTCCGCGCTGACAGTCTGTGTCTTATTTTCATCCGGCTGTATGTGTAGGGTAACTGTTTCCGGGGTTCCATATTCCGGAGCTGACAGCCTGGAAGATATCAGATCATACATTTCCTGAAAGAAGAACTGGTGAACCTGGGCATCTGTAGTCAGGGCCTTTGCTTCTTCGGTATTGATGGCGTCTACCAGGCTCTGGTCAATGCCATCAAACATAGCAAAGGGCTGTACGGTCACATCTACGGTAAAACCATTCCCGTCCTCTTCGGCCGCGCCTACAGTATATTTGCTGATATTATGTAAACCTTCGAAAAGCTGGCGATATTGATCTTTTAATTCCATGCTGACAGAGGTATCCGAGATCTTAATATCATTTAAGATCGCGTCCAGTCCTTGCTCATGGATCTGCGCGGCTTCCGCTTCGGTACATTCCTTATACTCCATATATGCACTGTAATCTGCTTTATAGCGGGCGTCTAAGACAGCCTGTATATAAACAGGCGCGTCTTCCGTTGTCATTTTTTTACCACATCCGCCGGCAAATATGGAGCAGCAGATACTTACTATGGTAATCAGTGAAAGTTTTTTTTTCATCAGAGTTTTCCTCCTGCTTTCTATAGTGCGTTGTTTTCAATTTCCGATAATTACCATATCATAAATGACGGTCTTATTCAAGGAAAAACAGAGAGAAAAGAGGCTTTGGCTTTTGCAAAGCGGTATGAAAAGTAAAATTTACAGTAATAAGGAGATCAAGGATGAAGCTATATATGGCGCCTCTGGAAGGAATCACGGGACATGTATTCCGTAGGGCTTATTATACCTGTTTTGGTTCTGTAGATAAATATTTTATCCCTTTTATAAAACCAAATCAGCGGGGGCACTTAAGCTCCCGGGAAAGGCAGGATATACTTCCGGAAAATAACGAAGGAATGTATGCTGTTCCACAGATTTTGACGAATTCCGTGGAAGATTTCGCGCGTACCACGCGCAAGCTTCAGAAATATGGCTATCGAGAGTTTAATCTGAACCTGGGATGCCCCTCGGGAACTGTGGTGTCCAAAGGCCGCGGTTCCGGTTTCCTGGCATTTCCGGAGGAACTGGACAGGTTTCTGGACGCAGTCTTTGAACAGACGGAGGTAGAGATTTCGATTAAGACAAGAATCGGAAAAGAAAGCCCGGAGGAATTTGGAAGGCTTCTGGAGATTTATAACCAGTATCCGGTCAAAGAACTGATTATTCATCCGAGGATCCAGAAGGATGTTTATAAAAATCATCCGAACTGGGAGGTGTTCCGGAATGCCTGCGCGGAAAGCAAAAATCCGGTCTGTTATAACGGAGATTTGTTTTCGGCAGAAGCGTATGAACGTGCGGTAAATGCTTTTCCGGAGGTGGATATGTGGATGTTTGGTAGGGGGCTTTTGATGAATCCGGGATTATGCAGGCAGATCCGGCAGGGAATCGGGCTGGATAAGAAGACGCTGCGTATGTTCCATGATAAAATCTATGGGGAATATCAGGAAATATTGCCGGGGGCGAGGACCATCCTGTTTAAAATGAAAGAATTGTGGAGCTTTTTAGCTCCGGCTTTTACAAATTATGAGAAATACGCGAAGAAGATAAGGAAAGCGGAAAAGCTGGAGGCCTATGAGAGAACGGTGGACACGTTGTTTGGAGAGCAGTCGATTTGTCTGTAGACGTGGAAGCCTGCCATATCGACAGACTATCAACAGGGAGAAACCTGCGGTATGATAGATACATTTTTCAACTGATATGTTCATATAATGATACGAAAGCATGTAAGTGTGAGGAAATGTAACGTGCAGGGATATATGGTTTATATTATGGACACATATGGATATCTGGGAATCTGTTTTCTGATTGCGGTAGAGAATATTTTTCCACCTATTCCGTCAGAAGTGATTTTAACGTTTGGGGGCTTTATGACTACATATACCAGGCTGACGGTTTGGGGAGTCATTATATTTTCCACATTAGGTTCAACGATCGGGGCGCTGGTTTTGTATCGTGTGGGGATGGCCCTGACGCCGGAAAAGCTGGAGAATCTGACAAAAGGAAAGCTGTTTCACCTGCTGGGATTTCAAAAGGAAGACGTTGAAGAAACTATCGGCTGGTTTGAAAAACATGGAAAAAAAGCGATTTTGTTTGGGCGGTGTATCCCGATCATCCGGAGTTTGGTATCGGTTCCGGCGGGAATGGCGGAGATTGATATTCCCTTGTTCCTGGCATATACGGTTATTGGAAGTACCCTGTGGAATGTGATTTTGGTGTCCCTTGGAGCTGCGCTCGGGGCTTCATGGGACACCGTACTTGTATATCTGGAAAGGTATTCGGCGGTGATACGGGTGCTGCTTATCTTGGGAGGAGTGGTTTTACTTATCCGATATTGGAAGAAAAAGAAAATACGCCCCTTTTAAAGCATTTCGAAAGGTGCTATAATTAAGGAGTTTCACGCTATCGTGAAGGTTAAAAAAGACAGGGTTAAATATAATAATAAAAGAGAGGATATATGAATGAGTAGGTTAGATTCTTTGAACTCAGGCGGAATGTGTGAACATGAATTGCAGGATTTGGATGCATATGAAAAGATTTTGGAAGAGGATTTATCGGATCTGAAGTCGAAGGGATATCTTTTGCGGCATAAGAAGAGTGGGGCGCGGGTACTTTTGATGGCAAATGATGATGAGAATAAGGTGTTTGCCATTGGGTTTCGGACGCCATCTCCGGACAGTACGGGGGTGCCGCATATTATGGAGCATTCCGTATTGTGCGGCTCCAGGGATTTTCCAGTGAAGGATCCGTTTGTGGAACTGGTGAAGGGATCATTGAATACATTTTTAAATGCCATGACTTATCCGGACAAAACGGTGTATCCGGTGGCAAGCTGCAATGAAAAGGACTTTCAGAATTTGATGCATGTGTATATGGATGCGGTATTTTATCCGAATATCTATAAACATCCGGAGATATTCCGGCAGGAGGGCTGGAGTTACCAGTTGGAGGATGTGGACGGGGAACTTTCCTACAACGGAGTGGTGTATAATGAGATGAAGGGAGCTTTTTCTTCACCGGAGGGGGTGCTGGACCGGGTGATTTTGAACTCTCTTTTTCCGGATACTTCTTATGCGTATGAGTCGGGCGGAGATCCAGACGTCATCCCAGAGTTGACTTATGAGCAGTTTTTGGATTTCCACAAAAAATATTATCATCCATCGAACAGCTATATTTACCTCTATGGAAATATGGATATGGCAAAAAAGCTGGAATGGCTGGATCAGAATTATCTGTCTGATTTTGACATGAAGCCTGTGGATTCCAGGATTCGTTTCCAGGAGCCATTTACACAGATGAAAGAGGTGGAGATGGAGTACTCCATTTCCAGTGAAGAATCGGAAGAGGATCATACGTTCCTTTCTTACAATAAAGTGATTGGGACAAGCCTGGATGAAAAGCTGTATCTTGCTTTCCAGATCCTGGATTATGCATTGCTTTCCGCTCCGGGTGCTCCTTTGAAAAAAGCATTGGTGGAAGCGGGGATTGGAAAGGATATCATGGGATCCTACGATAATGGAATTTATCAGCCCGTTTTCTCTGTGATCTCCAAAAACGCGAACCTGGATCAGAAGCAGGAGTTTATTGATACCATAGAAGGAACTTTAAAAGAAATTGTGGAGAAGGGGATTGACCAAAAAGCTTTGGAGGCAGGAATCAATTATCATGAATTCCGGTTCCGGGAGGCGGATTTCGGCAGCTATCCAAAGGGGCTGATGTATGGATTACAGTTGTTTGACAGCTGGCTTTATGACGAATCGAAACCATTTATCCATATGCAGGCAATTCCGATTTTTGAGTTTTTAAAGAAGCAGGTCGGGACGCGGTATTTTGAAGAGTTGATTCAAAAATGGCTTCTTGACAATACGCATGGTTCTATTGTGGTTGTAAAACCGGAGTGCGGAAGGACGGCACGGCTGGACCAGGAGCTGGCGGAAAAGCTGGAGGCCTACAAGGAGAGCCTCAGTGACGCGGAGAGGGAAAAGCTTGTGGCGGACACAGAGGCGCTGATCGCATATCAGGAAAGTGAAGACGCTAAAGAGGACAGGGAGAAGATACCGATCCTTGGCCGTGAAGATATTTCCAGGGAAATCGCGCCGATCTATAATGAAGAGAAAGAGGCATCGGGAATTCCGCTGGTATACCATAAGATCGATACAAATGGCATCGGGTATGTATCATTGATGTTCGACCTTTCCGGCGTACCGGAAGAAAAACTTCCCTATGTTGGAATGCTTCAGGCAGTGTTGGGGATCATCGATACCACCCACTATGAATACGGGGAGCTGTTCAATGAGATTAACGTGCATACGGGCGGGATCGGCACCTCTCTGGAAATGTATCCGGATGTAAGAAATATAAAGGAAAAGGATTTCCGTGCCACATTTGAGATAAAGGGCAAGGCATTGTATCCGAAAATGGATGTTTTGTTTTCTATGATGCGTGAGATCCTGATGGAGTCAAAGCTCGATGACGAAAAGCGCCTGAAAGAGATCCTTTCCATGCTGAAATCCAGGCTGCAAATGAGCTTCCAGTCCTCCGGGCATACAACGGCGGCATTGCGGGCACAGTCTTATGCTTCGCCGATATCCAAGTTTAAGGATGATACGGATGGGATCGGATATTATCAGGTTGTAAAAGATGTGGAAGAGCATTTTGAGGAACGCAAAGAGCAGTTGATTCAAAATCTGAAAGACCTTGCGGCGCATATATTCCGCAGGGATAATCTGATGGTGAGCCTGACCTCCGGCGAGGAAGGGCTGGATATCGCCTGCAAAGAGATTGCAGGGATGAAGGACAAATTGTATGGGGAAGCACCAGGAGGAGAATCCAGATGTATCCTGCATTGTACAAAGCGTAATGAAGGCTTTAAGACTTCTTCTAAAGTACAGTATGTAGCAAGGGTTGGAAATTTTATCGACGGCGGAGCTGATTACAGCGGTACTCTGCAGATCCTGAAGGTGATCCTCAGCTACGATTATCTGTGGCAGAACATCCGGGTAAAGGGCGGTGCGTATGGCTGCATGTGCAATTTCAACCGGATCGGAGAGGGATATCTGATTTCCTATCGTGATCCGAATTTGGAAAAGACCATGGAGGTCTATGAGGGTGTGGTAGATTATTTGAAGAATTTTACAGTCGGTGAACGGGATATGAACAAATATATCATCGGTACGATCAGTAATATAGATCGTCCCATGACCCCATCGGCAAAAGGTGACCGCTCCATGAACCTGTATATGAATCATGTGTCTGAGGAGATGATCCGCAAAGAGCGTATGGAAGTGCTGAATGCCAGCCAGGAGGATATCCGGAAGCTTTCGGCTGTTGTAGAGGCGATGCTTCTGGCAGACCAGCTTTGCGTGATCGGAAGCGAAGAGAAGATCGAGGCTTCGAAGGGCTTGTTCAAAGAGGTGAAAACATTGTTTTAGAGAGATAAGGGAAAGGATGAACCATGAAGGAAAATTTTAAATCAGGCTTTGTGACGCTGATCGGCCGGCCCAATGTGGGGAAATCGACGTTGATGAATTATCTCATCGGACAAAAGGTTGCAATCACCTCCAACAAGCCCCAGACCACCCGGAACCGGATCCAGACGGTGTTGACCACAGAGGAGGGGCAGATCGTGTTTGTAGATACGCCCGGAATCCATAAAGCGAAAAATAAGCTGGGAGAATATATGGTGAATATCGCACGGCATTCCCTGGATGACGTGGATGTAGCGCTTTGGCTGGTGGAACCGTCCACGTTTATTGGCGCCGGAGAGCGGCATATTATTGGGCAGTTAAAAAAAATAAAGACGCCGGTGATTCTTGTGATCAATAAAATAGATATGGTAAAGAAAGAAGAGGTTCTTACCTGCATCAATGCTTACCGGAAGGAATATGATTTTGCGGAAATCGTGCCGGTTTCCGCAAGAAGCGGGGAGAATACGGAGGAACTGGTGAAAGTGATCATGCAGTATCTGCCTTACGGGCCGCGGTTTTACGATGAGGATACGGTCACAGACCAGCCGGAACGTCAGATCGTGGCGGAGCTGATCCGGGAAAAAGCGCTGCACTGCCTGGAGGATGAGATCCCTCATGGGATTGCGGTTGCGATTGAACGGATGAAAATGCAGAATAAGGTGATGCATATTGACGCGACGGTTATCTGCGAGAGAGATTCACACAAAGGAATCATCATCGGAAAACAGGGAGCCATGCTGAAAAAGATCGGAAGCACCGCCCGGTTTGAGATCGAGAAAATGTTGGGCTGCAAAGCAAACTTAAAGCTGTGGGTGAAGGTACAGAAAAATTGGCGTGACAGTGACTATATGATGAAAAATTTCGGATATAGTGAAGATCAGTCATAAAAAGAAATCTGCTGTTACAATGTGTCTGATCAGAGTGTAAAAGACAGAGTCTGTCAAGGGCCGGATGAAAAAAAGAACTGGCAGATTTTACGAGGTATAGGCAGGTGTGAGATCGGAAAACCTATGAATAAGGAATCGCTTATTTGATTACGAAGCATCCAGCAAAACGCGCCAGTGACGCGTTTTGTCGGATTCCTAATACAGATGAAGAGGTGATCCGATGGAACAGAAATATTGGGAACAATTTATGAAAACAGGCGGCATATGTGATTATCTGGGCTATAAGATGGAAGCGTACGGGCATGGTAAAGATTGGGATAACGGGCAGGAAGGACAGAAGGTTTGTAAAAATACGGAAGCTTCGGCCATCCCGTCAGGAATGGTCAATCCCGGGCAGCGATAGAATAGAAGAATACAGGCAGGGGCGAGGGCTTTGAATGAGATTACAGTGACAGGCATGGTGCTTTCTACGGCACCGGTCGGAGAATATGACAGGCGCGTGGTGATCCTGACAAAAGAACAGGGGAAGGTGGCTGCATTTGCCAGAGGCGCGAGAAGGCCGAACAGCTCTTTGGTAGGCGCGGTAAATCCATGCTCCTTCGGGAAATTTACGCTTTATGCGGGCAGATCCTCTTATACGGTGCGGTCTGCCGTTATTTCCAATTATTTCGCGGAGCTGCGGGATGATATTATCGGGGCGTACTATGGATTCTATTTTCTGGAGTTCGCGGATTATTATTCCAAAGAGGGAAATGACGAGCAGGAAATGTTAAAGCTTTTATACCAGACGATGAAAGCACTGGTCAATGACCGGATTCCGGACCAATTGATACGCTACATATTTGAGCTGCGGGCATTATGTATCAACGGAGTAGGTCCGCAGGTATTTCAATGTGTTTCCTGTGGGGATAAAGAACGTCCGGCATTGTTCAGCGTGAAAAAAGGCGGGCTTGTATGCAGTGGGTGCATGCAGGACGTGGCGGACGGGATGGAGCTGGATACTTCTACGTTATACAGTATGCAGTACATAGAAAGCAGTAAAATAGAAAAGTTATATACTTTTGTGGTGAGTGAAAAGGTACTGCATGAGCTGGAACTGGTCATGGGAAGATATATGGATGTCTATGTGGAAAAGAGGTTTAAGTCTCTGGAAATATTAGAGACACTTTTATAACGCAGGTGACGGCTTCATAATTATAATGGAGAGACTGCTTTAAAGTTTGGGATTGATTTTGATTAAAACGATTCGACAATATGAACAAATAAAAATGAATA
Organism: uncultured Clostridium sp.; assembly: GCA_964523125.1. GTDB lineage: Bacteria > Bacillota > Clostridia > Lachnospirales > Lachnospiraceae > Schaedlerella. The sequence continues at coordinate 31,080 of CAZFXM010000020.1, forward strand.
AAAGTAATATTGACAAGCAAAAGACACATTTTTTTAATGTGTTTTTTGTTTTATAAGGAAAAATGCCTGATTATTCTGAATTATTACATTGACTTTTCTGCATATATATAGGATAATGAAACCATATCAAAAGTAAAACGTTTCGTGAAAAAAGAAAAGGAGAAGCAGAAAATGAAAGATACAAAACAACAATGGTTTAAGGACGCAAAGTTTGGCTTGTTCATTCACTGGGGACTTTATGCTCTTTTAGCAGGTGAGTACAAGGGAAAAAAGACAGATCGTATTGCAGAGTGGATCATGAACGATCTGGACATTCCTGTAGAAGAGTACGAGAAATTAGCTTCGCAATTCAATCCTGTAGAGTTTGATGCGGACATGATTGTGCGAAAAGCGAAGGAATGGGGGATGAAGTACATCGTATTTACCTCCAAGCATCATGAAGGATTTGCGATGTGGGACTCAAAATGCAGTGACTATAACGTGGTGAAAGCAACCCCCTATGGCAAGGATATTGTAAGACAGTTTAGAGATGCCTGTGATAAGTACGATATGAAGCTCGGATTTTATTATTCCCAGGCCCAGGACTGGCATGATCCGGACGGATATATGCACAGAAAGGACAACTCCAAGAAAAATTACCGTGCTTATCTGGAACGGAAATGCTTTCCGCAGCTTCGTGAATTGTTGACGGAATACGGGGAGGTTGCGTTGATCTGGTTTGATACTCCGATGGGGACGACGAAGGAGGAGAGCCAGGAGATGGTGGACCTGGTGAAGAGCCTGCAGCCCAATTGTATTGTCAGCGGCCGGATCGGTAATGAACTGGGAGAATATATGACAACAGGCGATAATTTTATCCCGCGGCTTCCGTATGAAGGAGACTGGGAGGTTCCGGCTACACTCAATGATACCTGGGGCTTTAATAAAGATGACCACAATTGGAAGGATGCAGAAGAAATTATCCATCTTTTGGTGAAGATCAACAGCAGGGGCGGAAATTACCTGCTTAATATCGGACCGGAAGCTTCCGGCCATGTACCGGATGAAAGCATGAGGATACTTGATGAGGTCGGAAAGTTCGTCAATGAAAATGAAGAGGCTATCTTTGGGACGAAACGGGTAGGGATCTATGCTTATGAACTGGACTGGGGAATGCTGACAAGAAAGGACCATAAGCTGTATGTCCATGTATTTAAGCCAAGACGGAGAGTGGAGCTTTTAAATATTGCGAATAAGATCACAGGTGCTTATCTCGTATCGGATAAGCGGGCGTTGGAATTTGAGACTGCAATGACCTGCGAAGGTTGCAGTTCTATCGAGGTAGAGGTTCCGGAAGATTATTTTGGAAAGAAAAACTACAGCATCTGTCTTGAGATGGAAGAGGAAGAACCTATTTTTGAACCGATCAGGGGATAAGAGAAATATAAAAAACAGGGCATCAGCTCTGTTTTTTTATTGAACATATAGAGAAATGGCCGGTGTCGGCTTTTCTATATGAAAAAATTTATACATTTAGATCTTTTACGGACTGCCTTTCATAAAAACAGACATCGATGCAGGCGGCAAGAGGAAAGTCAGAATAGTCTCCCTGCATTCTTTTGTAAAGAATCTCGGATGCTTTCAGGCCAATCTGGGAGAGATCCTGTGCTACGGAGGTAATGGGCGGATACATGCTGCCGAAAAGAGGGTCATCATCAAAGCTGACGACAGAGATCTCTTCCGGAATCGAACAGCCGGAGCTGTTCGCCTCCATCAGGCCGCCGAGGGCGGTCAGATAATTGGTAAAAAAGATAGCGGTGGGCCGATCCTTGCCCTCCATCACATATCGGAAATGCTTTTTCCCGAGGTTGATCACATCCTGGTTTTCCATGAAAAAAATGGGATCAGAGCTTGAAACCGTAGTAAACTCTCTACTTTTATAAGCATCCCGAAAGCCTTGTATACGCTGAGGGATGGTGCTGGACCGATCGGCAGGTTCCAGGATATGGACTTTTTTATGGCCCTTCGAAAGAAGATACTTTCCCAGCAATGCACCTCCGTTATAATTATCTGAGGTCACACAGTCCACGGGATGGCGGTCCATACCAACAGGAAACTGGTCCAATACAACGACAGGAATATTTTCTTTTTGCAGTAAAAGATAATACTCATCCAATGAATCAAAGGGCAATAGGATCACTCCGTCAATATTACGCACGATCAGATCATGTATGACTTCGGTTTCCTTTTGTGTGTTGTAGTAATAAGAACAGGTAATCACAGTATAGCCATATTGAACAAAAAACTGTGATACGGAACTGATGATAGAACCCCAGAAATAATTCCCCAGATCCGAGATCAAGATCGCCACAGTCATAGTTCGCTTTGAGCGTAGAACCTGGGCGGTGCGGTTTGGCTTATAGCCCAGGCTGGAAATTGCTTCCTCAATGAGGAGCCGGTTTTTGTCCTGTATTTTTTTATTGTTAAGATATTTCGAAATAGTAGCCAGAGAAAGGCCGGTTTCTCTGGCGATATCTTTAATCGTGACTTTCATTTGCTCCTCCGTTTCAGGTATAAGAATACCGTAATACATTTCATTTTATCATAAAATAAAGAATTCCTCAATAGTAACGAATGACGAAACGATTTTCGTATAAATTCAATAAAAATGACTAGTTATAATTGTACATATATGCTAAATTAATGCAAAATACACAAAAAGTTATTGACTAAAACGTTTCGCGGTAGTATGATATAGACAACACAAAACGAAACGTTTTACAAAAAAGAAAGGTGGAAAAAGATGAAGAAGAGAACATTGGCAGTAGTATTGGCGGCTACGATGACAGTAGGTTTGTTGGCAGGCTGCGGTGGAAACAGCGGAAGCGGCGACAGCAGCGGCGGCGGTGGAGAAAGCAGTGCCGGCTCGGAAGACAGTGGCAGTAAGGATGATATTGTGATCACGGTATCTACCCGTTATTCCAATGATAATCCGGATGAAAATTATTACAGGGAAAAGGTAGAAGAATTTTCGGCCATGGATAACGGAATCACCGTAGAGATGGATAACATTTCTACGGAAGCGGATTATCTGGACAAGCTGAGAACTTCTTTTGCAAATGGAGATACTCCGAATGTATTTCTGGAATATGGCGGAAGCCGCTGCCTGGATTACCTGGAAGCAGATGCGTTGTTGGATTTGAAGCCGTATCTGGAGGAGAACGACAGTGAATGGTACAACAACTTCTATGAGTCTATGTGGGGACAATGTATTTATGAAGGCTATGATGGAATCTATGCAGTTCCGTTTAAGAGCTATATTGTACCGTTATTCTACAATAAGGATCTGTTTGAAGAAGTAGGGATCGATCCTCCGGAAACTCTGGATGAAATGATGGATGCATGTGCAAAATTCAAGGAAAAAGGAATCCTTCCATTCCAGGCAGGTGAAAAAGATAATTACCGGTTCGGACATTTTAACAACTGTCTGATCATCAAGTCCCTCGGTGTAGATGCAGTGGATGACCTGGCATCCAGAGACCTGGCTTATGACAGTGATGAGATGAAGGCGACCTACCAGTATATGGTAGACATGATGGAAAATGGTTACTTTGGTGAGAATGTACTGGATACGGATGCGCCGACAGAGGTTTCCGCATTTAAGGGCGGCAATGTTGCAATGAAATGGGATGGCTCCTGGTTCATCGCAAATGAAATCTATGGGACAGACTTCTATGACAAGGTTGGCGTGGTTCCATTCCCATATGGTGATGAGTCTTGTAAGGATTATGCACAGGGCGGCGCTTCTGACATGTTCTTTGTTTCCCAGTTGAATAAGTCGGAAGAAGAGATAGCAGCTTCTGTTGAATTTGTAAAATTTATAACCGATCCGGAATATTACGCAGGCCTGGATGAAGTAGCACAGACCGTAGTTCCTGTAAAATTTGAAAAGACAGAGAATTCTCCGGAAAATCCGCTTCTGGATGAAGTGATCGAGATTCAGGCTGGATTGAAGGATGTAAGGACAGACGTACAGAATTACGATCCGGAATCCCATATGCTGGATACCGTCCGTTCCGCACTCCAGGGAATTGCGATGGGAGACTCGGCCGATCAGTGCGCACAGAATATTATGGACCGCATGGCAGAATACGCCCAGTAAGAATTGGATGAATGAAGGTAACTATGTAAGGAAAGAAGAAGGCTCCGTATTTCAGGAGCCTTCTGTTGAATGCAGATACTTTAAGACTACGGGAAAAGTGTCCATAGGATAAGCGGAGGTATAGAATGGTGAAGAAAAAGATTTCATCCAATATTACGATTATTTTGTTTTTAGCGCCGGCCCTGATCTTATTTACGATGTTTATTTTATATCCTGTATGTAATACGATCTATCTTTCTTTCCATAGCTGGAAGGGAATCTATGGTTCGCCGGTTAATTTTGTAGGACTGAAAAATTATTCCCAGGTATTGACGAGTGCAGACTTCTGGCGTTCGCTTTTAAATTCCTTGTTTTTTATGATCGGTGGTTTTGTGATCCTGATGCCGTTGTCTTTTGGACTGGCATTGCTGATCACTTCCAAATTAAGAGGAACAAAGATCATGAAGACCAGCTACTTCATGCCGGTCATGCTTTCCACGACTGCCGTTGCATTGATGTGGGTTTATATGCTCAATCCTTCCTATGGTGTGGTAAATCAGCTTCTGCGGAGCATCGGCCTGGAAAAGCTTTGTCAGGACTGGCTGTCAACACCGGTATTGAATATGTGGTGTATCATTCTGGTCAATGAATGGATGTATGCAGGTTATAATATGCTGATCTTTGCAGCAGGCCTGGTTTCTATTCCGAGTGACGTATACGAGGCGGCAAAGCTGGACGGATGTACCGGCTGGAAAAAGCTGCGTTATATTTCTATTCCGTTGTCAAAAGAATCATTTAAGATTTTCTCGATCCTTTGTGTGACAGGATGTCTGAAGGCATTTGACCTTGTATGGGCGATGACAAAGGGTGGACCGAACCACACCTCAGAAGTACCGGCTTCTCTATTATATAATGAAGCATTTACATTTAAGTTCTTTGGTAAATCCAGTGCCATCGGTGTTTTGCTGTTAGTCCTGGGCATTTCGATCAGTATCCTTGTGAATACCATACTCAAAAGAGAGGAGGCATAAAACATGAAAAGAAAAATAGGAAGGCCATTGATCTATCTGTTTGCGATCTTCTGGGCTTTTATGACGATATTTCCGTTGTTTATCACATTCCTGTGTTCTGTAAAGGATAATGACGGTATTACCCTGGGCATGTTCAGCTGGCCGGAAAAATTCATGTGGTCCAATTACACACAGGCTTTTGAAAGCGCACATATTCTTCAGGCTGTGGGAAATTCCCTGTTTCTTGCCATTACTTCCACGGTATTGACGATAGTGATCGGAATTATGGCAGCATATATTCTGTCCAGAAAAAAATTCAGAGGCAGGACTCTCGTTTATATGGTATTTCTGATCGGAGTTATGGTACCGGTACATTGTACGATCATTCCTATTTCATCCATGGCTACCAGGATCGGCGGAAAAAATGAATTCTGGTTTTTGATCTTGACTTATACGGCATTTGCGCTTCCGCAGGCGATCTTCCTGTTCACAGGATATCTGGACGGCGTGAGCCGGGAGCTGGACGATGCGGCAAGGATCGACGGCTGCGGAGATGTGCAGACATTATTCAGGGTACTGCTTCCATGCTGTACGCCGATCATTTCGACAGAAGCGATACTGGCATTTATCGCCGGATATGGAGAACTGATCTTTGGTATGATCTTGATGTCTGACCAGGATAAATATACGGTCGCAAGAGCCATGCTTACGTTTACGGGTGGATATAAAGTTTCGTTAGGGCCGATCTTTGCATGTATTATAGTAGCGGTCGTTCCGATGGTTGCCATCTATATCGCGTTCCATGAGAAAGTGCAGGATGGTATGTTGACAGGAGCTATCAAAGGATGATTTTGAAGATCGTGGGCGGCAGGAAAAGCGCTCATATAGAGGAGGAATACTTTTATGGAAGAATTAAGGTTTCGGCAGATACATATGGATTTTCACACAAGTGAAAAGATCCCTTCGGTCGGTGAGCGCTTTGAGGGAGAAGAGTTTGCCTCCACGCTGGAGAAGGCAGGGGTGAATTCTGTCAGCTGCTTTGCCCGCTGCCATCACGGCATGCTGTACTATGATTCAAAAAAGTTCCCGGAGCTGATACATCCGGGGCTGAAAAATAAAAACCTGCTGCAGGAACAGATTGATGCCTGCCATAAACGGGGGATCCGGGTTCCGGTATATACGACGATACAGTGGGATTACCATATGAGCAGGCTGCATCCTGACTGGTGCTGCCTGACGGCGGACGGGGGAATTGTGGATTCCTGCGGGGAAGAGGCGAACCAGATTTATGAACCGGGATTTTACCGGACGCTTTGCGTCAATAATCCGGAATACAGGCAATTTTTAAAGGATCATATCCTGGATCTGTTCCAGGTGCTTTCTCCGGAGCGGATCGACGGGATGTTCCTGGATATCGTAAACGTGGTGGACTGTTCCTGTGCCCATTGTGTGGACGGAATGTTAAAGCAGGGATATGATCCGGAGGTAAAAGAGGACCGGGTAAAATATGCAGCGCAGATGCTGAAGGAATTCCGCCTGGATATGACGGCATTTATCAAGGGCCTGAAAGAGGATGTGACCGTATTCTATAACGGCGGACATATAGGTCCTGCTGCCGTAGATGCCAGGGATGCATATACCCACTGGGAACTGGAATCCCTGCCAAGTGGTGACTGGGGCTATACACATTTTACCAATACGGTGCGTTACGCCAGGACGACCGGTATGGATTTCCTGTCCCATACCGGGAAATTCCATACGATGTGGGGAGATTTTCATTCCTTTAAAAATCCGGAGGCGTTGCAATATGAGTGTTTCAGGATGCTGGCCTATAATAGCAAATGTCTCATCGGGGACCAGTTGGATCCGGACGGAAAGATATCGGAACCGGTCTATGAACTGGTGGGAAATGTGTATCGGGAAGTGGAAAAGAAAGAACCCTGGTGTACCGGGGCAAAGGCAGTAACGGAACTTGCGGTTCTGACAGATGAGTGGCAGGTTTTAAAAGCACAATGCGGCGGCAGCGTATCTGCGCCGGTCAATGGCGTATGCGCGATGCTGGATGAACTTGGATACCAGTTTGATATTGTAGATGATAAGGCGGACTGGAGTAAATATCCGGTTTTAATCCTGCCGGATGTGATCTTATTTGATGAGAAGCTGGCAGAAAAAGCAGAAAGATACGTGGAAAACGGAGGGAAAATACTGGCAACGGGAAAATCCGGCCTTGACCGGGAGAAGACCAGGTTTATGCTGGACTGCCTGGGAATAAAATATGTAGGGGAAGCACCCTATAGTCCGGATTTTATCATGCCAAATGAGACCATAGGAAAAAATCTGCCGAGAACAGAGCATGTAATGTATCTGAAAGGAGAGCAGGTGGAGCCGCGGGCGGCTACGGTGCTTGCGGATACCTATGTCCCTTATTTCAACCGTACCTGGCAGCATTTTTGTTCTCACAGGCATACGCCGTCTTCCCATGAAAAGGGTTATCCGGCGGTAGTAAAAAATGGAAACTGTATTTATTTCATGCATCCCTTGTTCTCTATTTACCAGAGCAAGCATCCAAGATGGTGCAAAGAGGTATTTCAGGATGCATTGAAAATACTGCTTCCGGAAGCACTGGTCTGTCATAACGGGCCGACCACTATGACGGTTACCCTGAACGAGCAGGAGGCAGAGAAAAGATATGTTCTTCATGCGCTGCATTATATCCCGGTGAAAAATTGTGATGAATTATATACGATCGAGGATGTGATCCCGCTCTACCATACAGAATTTTCCGTTATGGCAGAAAAGCCGGTAAAGTCGGTTCGTTGTGTCCCCGAAGGGAAAGAAGTGCCGTTCGAGGAAAAGGATGGACGGATTATTTTTCAGATTGAAAAGATCGAAGGGCATGTCATGGTAGAATTGGCATATGAATAGAAGTTACAGGAACGAATAGAAAATAAATACGTGGAAAAAGGTCAACGTTCTATTGCGTTGGCCTTTTCATATATGTTACAATGAGGGGCATGAGTTAGAAGTATAAAAGCCGGCCGCTTTTCTTTGGTACGATGGCAGCGTAAGGAGAATAAGATATGGCAGTGACGATTAAAGATGTGGCAAGAGAAACAAATCTTGCGATCTCTACGATTTCAAAGTTTATGAATGGAGGCACGGTACGTGCCGAGAACCGGGAACGGATCGAGGCGGCCATTCAGAAGCTGGGATATTCGCCGAACCGTTCGGCACGGGGGCTGCGTACTTCCAAAACCTATATGGTCGGTTTGATCACAGGCCGGGTTGATTCCCCCCATACCGCGGCGATCAACAGTGCGATTGAAAAGAAATTCCGCCAGCTTGGATATTCTGTCACCTTTGCGACCCATGAGGAAAATGGGATCCAGGCGAAAGATTATATAGATTATATGGTGGAAAGGGGGGTGGACGGCGTGATCTCCACCCCGATCGGTTCCGGAAGGGATTATCTGAAAAGTGTGGTAGAAAAAAATATCCCGGTGCTGCTTTTGGAAGAGCATTGGGGGGATATCCGGACCGACTGTGTACAGGTGGACTGCTGTGGCGGTGCATACAGTATGGTAGAACATCTGGTGGAATCCGGACACCATAAGATTGCCATCATTCAGGGACCGGACCATAAACTGACCTCAAAGGAACGTTTTAAGGGGTATCTCAGAGTGATGGAAGACTATGACCTTCCGGTGAGGCAGGAATATCTGATACCGGGAGATTATAAATATAAATCCGGGTATGAAGGAATTCTGAAATTGTGGGAACTGAAAGACAGGCCTACGGCGGTGTTTGTCAGTAATTACGATATGTGCCTGGGGGCGATGGCGGCCGTGCATAATCTGAATATCCGTGTTCCGGACGAATTGTCTATCGTGTCTTTTGATGATTTTGAACTGTCTGTTATGGTCAGGCCAAAGCTTACTACGGTACGTCAGCCGCTGGAAAAGATGGCGAATGTGGCCTGTGAACTGTTATACCGCCGAATGCAGGGAGATGATTCGGATTTTCCCAGGAAAATCCGTCTGAAGCCAGAATGCATATACAGAGATTCCGTAAAAAACTGCTACTGATGGCAGAAGTAAAAAAATGAATAATTTTACGTCCGGATAGCCGGTATATCTTTACAAATCTTTTCAGAATCGTTATAATGACTATGGTTTGGGGACGATTCCGCTGTTTTGGACGGTCCTTTCAAGAGTATGAAGATGAAAAAAAGAATGTGAGGAACAAATATTATGGCAGAGAAAACGATGGAAAAAATTGTGGCTCTCGCGAAATCGAGAGGATTCGTATATCCGGGTTCCGAGATCTACGGCGGCCTGGCGAATACATGGGATTACGGGAATCTCGGCGTGGAGCTGAAGAATAATGTAAAAAAAGCCTGGTGGCAGAAGTTCGTACAGGAATCCCCATACAATGTAGGTGTAGACTGTGCGATCCTTATGAACCCGCAGACATGGGTGGCATCCGGACATCTGGGCGGCTTTTCCGACCCTCTGATGGACTGTAAGGAATGCCATGAGCGTTTCCGTGCGGACAAATTGATCGAAGATTTCTGCGAGGAAAAGGGGATTACTTTAGAGGGTACCGTAGATGCATGGTCCCAGGAACAGATGACCGCATTTATCGAGGAACACCAGATTCCATGCCCGACCTGTGGAAAGCATAATTTTACCGATATCCGTCAGTTCAACCTGATGTTCAAGACCTTCCAGGGAGTGACAGAGGACGCGAAGAATACAGTATATCTGCGGCCGGAGACTGCACAGGGAATTTTTGTGAATTTTAAAAATGTACAGAGGACTTCCAGAAAGAAGATCCCATTCGGTATCGCGCAGATCGGAAAGTCCTTCCGGAATGAGATCACGCCGGGCAACTTTACGTTCCGTACCAGAGAGTTTGAGCAGATGGAACTGGAATTCTTCTGTGAGCCGGATACGGATCTGGAGTGGTTCGCGTACTGGAAGAAGTTCTGCCTGGACTGGCTGAGTTCCCTTGGATTAAAGGATGATGAGGTGCGCTACCGTGACCATGAGAAAGAAGAGCTTTCCTTCTATAGTAAGGCGACGACGGACGTAGAATTCCTGTTCCCATTCGGTTGGGGAGAATTATGGGGGATCGCGGACCGTACGGACTATGATCTGTCCCGGCATATGGAAGTGTCCAAGCAGGATCTGACCTATTTTGATGATACAAAAAATGAAAAATATATTCCATACGTGATCGAGCCGTCTCTGGGGGCGGACCGTATGGTGCTGGCGTTCCTCTGTAGTGCCTATGATGAGGAAGAACTGGAAGGCGGAGACATGAGGACCGTACTTCATTTCCATCCGGCGCTGGCTCCGGTAAAGGTAGGTGTCCTGCCATTGTCCAAGAAGCTGAATGAGGGCGCGGAGAAAGTATTTGCGGAATTGTCAAAATATTATAACTGTGAATATGATGACCGTGGTAATATCGGAAAGCGTTACCGCCGTCAGGACGAGATCGGAACTCCGTTCTGCGTGACTTATGATTTTGATTCCGAGGAAGATGGCGCGGTGACGGTGCGTGACCGTGACACGATGGAGCAGGAGAGAGTAAAGATCGAGGATCTGAAAGCATATTTCGAAGAAAAACTCAGATTTTAATATCGAAGATCCATCCGTTGTTTTTGCTTATAGAAAGGAAATTACATCGCAGGAGGTACGATATTATTTATGCAAAAGAAAAATTTGTGGCTTACGTATGAAGAGAAAGAACTGGACGAACTAGAAAAGGTGTGCAGGGATTACCGCGATTTTCTGGATGCCGGAAAGACCGAGCGGGAATGTGTGTCCGAGATCATCCGGCAGGCGGAGGCAAAAGGATACCGCAACCTGTATACAACAGAGCATCTTGTGCCGGGGGACAAGGTATATGCGGCATGGATGGAGAAGTCGATCGCTTTATTTCAGCTGGGAACAGACAGTATGGAGAATGGTATGAATATCCTTGGGGCACATATCGATTCCCCCCGGCTGGATCTGAAACAGAATCCCTTGTATGAGGAAAGTGGATTTGCCTATTTTGATACCCATTATTATGGGGGGATCAAGAAATATCAGTGGGTGACAGTACCGCTGGCCATTCATGGCGTGATCGTGCGTAAGGACGGCACAAAGGAAGTGGTTTCGATCGGAGAGAAGGACGCAGATCCGGTATTCGCCGTGACCGACCTGCTGGTGCATCTTTCGTCCAAACAGTTGGAGAAAAAGGCTTCCGTAGTGGTAGAAGGGGAAAATCTGGACATTTTGATCGGAAGCAGACCCCTAAAGGGAGAAGAAAAGGATGCCGCCGCAGTGCAGATCATGAAGCTGCTTGAGGACATGTATCACATCGAGAAAGAGGATCTGATGTCGGCAGAGCTGGAGGTGGTTCCGGCAGGAAAGGCGCGGGAATGCGGTCTGGACCGAAGTATGATTATGGCATATGGACAGGATGACCGAATCTGCGCATACACTTCCCTGGCTGCCATGTTGGATACCGAATCTGTGACACGTACTTCCTGCTGTATCCTGGTGGATAAGGAAGAGATTGGCAGTGTAGGAGCCACGGGGATGCACTCCCGCTTTTTTGAAAATGCGGTCGCGGAACTCTATGAAAGAGCCGGGGGATATTCCGAATTGAAGCTGCGCCGTACACTGGCACATTCTACCATGATTTCATCCGATGTCAGCGCGGCCTATGATCCGATGTATACAGAGGTATATGATAAAAAGTCTTCCAGCTTCTTTGGAAACGGGCCGGTGTTCAACAAGCATACGGGCGCTCGCGGTAAAAGCGGATCCAATGACGCGAATGCGGAATATATCGCGAAGCTCCGCAAAGTATTTGCTGACAACAAGGTAAGCTTCCAGATGGCAGAGATGGGAAAGATTGATGCCGGGGGCGGAGGAACGATCGCGTACATACTGGCCGAATATGGCATGGAAGTCATTGACGGCGGGGTAGCGATCCTTTGCATGCACGCGCCATGGGAAATCTCAAGTAAAGCAGATGTATATGAGGCGTACAGAGGGTATCGCGCGTTTTTGAAGGATATGAAATAAGGGTATAAAAAATAATAATTTCTTCCATACTATAAGCAGAATTTTTTATAAAGGAGCGGATCGTATGGAAAGAAAGAATGCATGGAAAGTCTATCATAAGGAAGATATCGTGGCGGTGGAAGAACTGAGTTCTTTATACCGCCGCTTTTTGGATGCGGGAAAAACAGAACGTGAATGTATTTCGGAAGCGATCAGGATAGCAGAGAAAGCGGGATACCGGGATCTCACCCGGATGATACAGGAAAGGGAACCGCTGAAAACAGATGATAAGGTCTACATTTCCTTTATGGAAAAATCCGTGGCCTTTTTCTGCATCGGAGAGGAGCCGATGGAAACTGGTATAAATATCATTGGCGCCCATGTAGATTCCCCGCGGCTGGATCTGAAACAGGTTCCTTGCTACGAGGAGTCAGGAAATGTATATCTGGATACCCATTATTACGGAGGGATAAAAAAGTATCAATGGTTTGCCCTTCCGCTTGCGCTGCATGGGATCATTGTCAGAAAGGATGGGATCTCTGTCCGTATATGTATCGGGGAACATGACGATGATCCGGTATTTGTGATCACGGATCTGCTGCCCCATCTGGGAAGGGAACGGAATGAACAGAAGGTCAAAGACTTTTTTGACGCGGAAAAAATGGATCTGCTGATCGGAAACCGTCCTGTGGAGGAAAAGGAGGCGAAGCAACATATCCTGGATATTCTTTTTGAACAATATCAGGTCCGGGAAGAGGATTTTCTCTCAGCAGAATTGGAAATCGTGCCGGCAGGAAGAGCAAGAGAATGCGGGATAGACCAAAGTATGATACTGGCATACGGACAGGATGACAGGAGCTGTGCGTTTGCTGCCCTGATGGCGTTATTGGGAGGCGCGGGCAGCAGAACCGCATCCCATACCATACAGAGTAAAGGGAAAATGGAAGATACGCGGGGCGGATTTTCCAGGACGGCCTGCTGTCTGCTGGTAGATAAGGAAGAGACCGGAAGCAACGGTGCTACAGGTATGAAGTCCCGTTTTTTTGAAAACGCGGTGGCGGAGGTGTTTGCTCTCCTGGATGGAAACCGTCAGAACAATTGGGAAAAACAGATACCATTTGACCTGCTGCTGCGTCGGACTCTCATGAATTCCCGGATGCTTTCCGCGGATGTCAGCGCTGCCTTCGACCCGATGTTTGAAAAATACTATGAAAAGAAAAACGCGGCTTATCTTGGCAACGGGCTGGTGTTTAATAAATATAGTGGAAGCGGAGGAAAATCAGGGGCAAATGACGCAAATCCGGAATATATGGCACAGCTTCGGCGGATCATGGAAGAGCAGCATGTGATCTACCAGACAGCGGAGCTTGGCGCCGTAGACCAGGGTGGCGGCGGAACCATTGCATATATTATGGCAAAATATGGGATGGAGGTAATCGATTGCGGCCTTCCGGTATTGAGTATGCATGCGCCATGGGAAGTGACAAGTAAGGCTGATCTCTATGAAGCAGTGAAGGGTTACCATGCATTTTATACCTTGTGAAACGGCTGAATGGCCAAAAAATTTCTCTTTTCTCCCATTCCTTCCGTGAATTCCGAAAAAAATGCTTTAAAATCAGAAGGCAGTGTGCTATAATATTGCGAAGCAGCGGTATCTGTGGCCTGAGATACGAAAAACGGATACTGATGGATTTTTCGTTATCAGCAGGTGGAATCGCCGCGGAGCATGATTAGTAGGAGGAGAAGAGATGAAACACATTAAGACATTGAATACGCAGACATTGAACCATACAGTGAATAAAGGCGGATGTGGAGAATGTCAGACTTCTTGTCAGTCTGCATGCAAGACTTCCTGTACAGTAGGAAACCAGACATGCGAGCATAAGAAATAGACAGAATGTAACTGTGAGGGGACTGAACAGTTACGACAGAATCTGCTGGACATGCAAGATTTTAAGGCAGCGGCCAAAGTCGCTGCTTTATCCATGTATAAAGATTTAGAACAATGTACTTTCGAAAAGGTTCTGATTTGTGGAAGTACAGGAAGCAGAAAGCGGGGTATCTTTGTGATACATCAGTATCAAAATAATGGTTATAACATCGTTCTGGATGTGAACAGCGGTTCTGTCCATGTAGTGGATCAGATTGCCTATGATGTGATCGCTTGTCTGGAAAGACAGAATCCTTCCCATACCTTTGATACATTAAAAAGTCCGGAAACCATGGAGTATCTTCGAAGAGAACTTGAAGGATATCAGGAGCAGGATGTGTCAGAAGTATTGGAGGCAGTAGAAGAGCTTACAAAGACGGGACAATTATTCACGCAGGATATTTATGAAGACTATATAGATGAAGTAAAGCAGCGGAAGACTGTAGTGAAGGCATTGTGCTTACATATCGCACATGACTGTAACCTGGCCTGCAGGTATTGTTTCGCGGAAGAAGGTGAATATCACGGCAGGCGTGCGATGATGTCTGTGGAAGTGGGAAAAAAGGCTTTGGATTTTCTGGTGAAAAGTTCCGGGAAGAGGCGGAATCTGGAAGTGGATTTTTTTGGCGGTGAGCCGCTCATGAACTGGAAAACGGTGAAAGAGCTGGTGGCTTATGGCAGAGAATTGGAAAAGCAGTATGACAAGCATTTTCGTTTCACATTGACCACGAACGGCGTGCTTCTAAATGACGAGGTACAGCAGTTTGTCAACCAGGAGATGGACAATGTAGTATTAAGCCTGGATGGAAGGAAAGAGGTCAATGATAAAATGCGGCCATTTCCGAATGGAAGCGGCAGCTATGACCTGATTGTACCAAAGTTCCAGAAGCTGGCCGAAAGCCGCAATCAGGAAAAATATTACATCCGGGGTACCTTTACGAGAGAAAATCTGGATTTTTCAAAAGATGTGATGCATTATGTGGCTCTGGGTTTCCGCCAGATTTCCATTGAACCGGTGGTCGGCGAGGATACCGACCTCTATGCGATCCGGGAAAGTGACCTGCCGCAGATATTCCGGGAATATGATACACTGGCAAAGACCATCGTGGAATATAAAAGAAAAGGAAAGGGATTTCAGTTTTTCCACTTTATGATCGACCTGGAAGGGGGGCCTTGTGTGGCAAAGAGACTGTCCGGGTGTGGTTCCGGTACGGAGTATCTTGCGGTAACGCCATGGGGGGATCTGTATCCTTGCCACCAGTTCGTGGGAGATGAACAATTCCTGATGGGAAATGTGGAAGATGGCATTGTAAAGCCGGAGATCTCGGATGAATTCCGAAGCTGCAATGTATATTCCAAGGAAAAATGCAGAAAATGTTTTGCCCGTTTTTATTGCAGCGGCGGCTGCATGGCAAATTCCTATAAATTCCATCATACGATCCAGGATACTTATGATGTGAGCTGTGAAATGGAGAGAAAGCGCGTGGAATGCGCAATTATGATCCAGGCTGCATTGGCAGATGGAACAACGGATGAATAAAAGAAGGAAATAGAAAGGAACAGAAGTCATGAAAAAAAGAAAAGGCATTATCAGCCTGATCCTGATCGCGGCTCTGATCGGTTTGTTAGGGTATACGGCCGCGGTAGGATTTGGAAAGGGCGGTTCCGGCGCAGCAAGGAATATCAAGCTGGGACTGGATCTGGAAGGCGGTGTGAGCATCACCTATCAGGTGAAGGGCGGTACACCATCCGCAGAGGATATGGCAGATACGATCTACAAGCTGCAGCGGCGTGTAGAGCAGTATAGTACGGAAGCAACCGTATATCAGGAAGGCGATGACAGAATCAGCATTGAAATCCCAGGTGTTACGAATGCCAATGAGATTCTGGATGAATTGGGCCAGCCTGGTTCTTTGTATTTTATCGCTGAGACAGACAGCGAGGGAAATGAGAACTACTCATATAAGGATGGCGCGTACCAGTTAAATAAGACCCTTGAAGAACTGCAGAAAGAGGAAGGCTCTATTGTGCTGACCGGTCTGGATATTAAAAGCGCGTCCGCGCAGGTACAGACCAACCAGCTTACTAACGCGAACCAAAATGTGGTATCCTTGGAGATGAATCCGGAAGGTACAGAGAAGTTTGCGGAAGCTACCAAGAGAGCTTTGGACGCGGAGGAATCCATCGGTATTTATTATGACGGTGAATTTATCAGTGTTCCGAATGTGAATTCGGAGATTAAGAACGGCCAGGCGATCATTGAAGGAAGCATGAGCTTTGAAGAAGCTGACAGAATCGCTTCTACGATCCGTATCGGCGGCCTGAGCCTGGAATTGGAGGAACTGCGTTCTAACGTGGTAGGCGCGCAGCTTGGTGAGGAAGCGATCAGCACGAGTCTGAAAGCCGGAGCGATCGGACTTGCCATCGTATTTATCTTTATGTGCGTGGCGTATCTTCTCCCTGGATTTGCGTCCAGCCTTGCGCTTTTGATCTATACAGGACTTATCCTGATTTTATTAAACGCATTCGATATTACACTGACACTGCCTGGTATCGCGGGTATTATCCTCGGTATTGGTATGGCAGTAGACGCAAATGTCATTATATTTGCCAGAGTAAGGGAAGAGCTGGCAGAAGGAAAATCTGTAAAGACTTCTCTGAATGCCGGTTTCCAGAAGGCCATGTCCGCGATTTTAGACGGAAATATTACGACTTTGATCGCGGCCGTGGTACTGCAGTGGCTTGGAAGCGGTACGGTAAAAGGCTTTGCGCAGACGCTGGCAATGGGTATTATCGTATCTATGTTTACGGCATTGGTAATTACCAGGATAATCATATACTCCCTTTATGCGGTGGGGATCCGTGATAAGAAGTTTTATGGACACGCGAAAAAAGCGGAACAGGAGCCAGTGGATTTTCTTGGAAAGAGAAAGGTATTCTTTGGGATTTCTATCGCATTGATCGCAGCCGGGTTTTTATTCATGGGAATCAATGGGGCACAGGGCAAAGGCGTAATGAACTACAGCCTGGAGTTCATGGGCGGAACCTCCACCAATGTCACTTTTGACAAGGAATATACGTTGGAAGAGATTGATCAGGATATCGTTCCTTTGATCGAAGACGCGACCGGAGATAACAATGTACAGGTGCAGAAGGTAGAAGGTACGAATCAGGTGATCTTCAAGACCCAGACGCTGGATCTGGAAAAGCGTGAAGCATTCAACAAGGCGATGGTAGATAACTTTGGTGTGGATGAAGCAGAGATCGCGACGGAAAATATCAGCGCGACCGTAAGCTCTGAGATGCGCCAGGACGCGATCGTCGCGGTCATTGTCGCTACGATCTGTATGCTGCTGTACATCTGGTTCCGGTTCAAGGATATTCGTTTCGCGACCAGTGCGGTGGCGGCGCTTTTACATGACGTACTTGTAGTACTTGCATTCTATGTGATAGCAAGGGTCTCCGTAGGAAATACCTTTATCGCGTGTATGCTGACAATTGTCGGGTATTCAATCAATGCGACTATTGTTATTTTTGACAGGATCCGTGAAGAACTTCGTACGAAGAAAAAGAGCGAAGGCCTGGATACTCTTGTCAACCGGTGTATCACCCGTACACTGACCAGAAGTATCTATACTTCTTTGACTACATTTATTATGGTGCTGGTATTGTTCATCATGGGTGTCAGCTCCATCAAGGAATTTGCACTGCCGTTGATGGTAGGTATTGTATGCGGCGCTTACTCTTCCGTATGTATCACGGGAGCACTGTGGTATATCATGAAGAGTTTTGAAGGAAAAAAGGCAGAAACAGCAAAATAAATTCCAAGTACAGATTTCATGTATTACGACTGTGAAGTGTGTATAAAAAGAGACAGGCGGTCTCCTTCCTGATTATGGAGTATCCGGCAAAATGCGCCAGTGACGCGTTTCGTCGGATTATGAAGTATCCAGCAAAATGCGCCAGTGACGCATTTTGTCGGATTGGAAACAGGGGGGAGCCGCTTCTTTCATTACAAAAAGGGATGAGGAATTTTATCATGGAAAAATGGTTTTTGAAGATGAAAAAGGCAGATTTCAACGGAATCGCGGCGAAGTATCATATTTCACCGATTCTTGCCAGGCTGATCCGCAACAGGGATGTAGTGGAGGATCAGGAGATTGATAGATATCTGAACGGTACTCTTACGGATTTGTACGATGGAATGCAGATGAAGGATATGAACAGGGCAGTGGAAATCCTCATGGAAAAAATCCGGGCAAACGCGCCCATCCGTGTGATTGGAGATTATGATATCGACGGTGTCAATGCGGCTTACATACTCCAGGAAGGACTCTCAAAGCTGGGAGCAAATGTAGATACGGATATCCCGGATCGGATACGGGATGGTTTTGGCCTGAATAAAATGTTGGTAGACAAGGCGCTGGAAGATGGAATCGACACGATCATCACCTGTGACAATGGCATTGCCGCATTGGATGAAATTTCTTATGGAAAGAAGCAGGGGCTGACAGTGATCGTGACGGACCATCACGAAATTCCTTATCTGGAAAAAGAGGGGGTACGGCGCTTCCAGATGCCGCCGGCTGACGCGGTAGTGGACCCTCATCGCCCGGACTGTGAATATCCTTTCAAAGGATTATGCGGAGCCGCAGTTGCCTATAAGCTGGTAGAAGCAATGTACCAGACGATGAACGAGGACAAAAGCAATATCCATCATTTGATAGAAAATGTAGCTATCGCGACGGTAGGGGATGTGATGGACCTATGTGGGGAGAACCGGATTTTTGTAAAGCAAGGATTGAAAATGCTGCAAACGACACAAAACGTTGGGCTGAAAGCCTTGATCGAGTGTACTGGGGTTCCTGTAGAGAGACTTAGCGCCTACCATATTGGATTTGTGCTGGGGCCTTGTATTAATGCCAGCGGAAGGCTGGATACGGCAAAGCGGGCGCTTGCGCTTCTGAACGCGGAAGAAGCGGGGGAAGCCGCCAGGCTTGCGGGAGATCTGAAGGCCCTCAATGACAGCCGCAAGGATATGACAGAAAAGGGTGTGGAGCAGGCGGTGGAAATGATCGAGAATACCGCGCTGAAGGAAGATAAGGTACTGGTCATATATCTTCCGGACTGCCATGAAAGCATTGCCGGAATCATAGCCGGACGCATCCGGGAGCGGTATTGCCGCCCGGTTTTCGTACTAACCTCCGCTGAAGACGGTGTGAAGGGCTCCGGGCGTTCGATCGAGAATTATCATATGTTTGAGGAAATGAGCAAATGCCGTGATCTTTTTACGAAATTCGGGGGACATAAGCTGGCGGCCGGACTTTCCTTAAAAGAGGAAAATGTGGAAGCTTTCCGAAAGACGATCAATGAACGGACCAATTTGAGAGAGGAAGATCTGGTGGAAAAGGTATCGATTGATATGCAGCTTCCCCTTGCTTATCTGTCTGAGAGTCTGATCAAAGAGCTGGAGCTGCTGGAGCCTTTTGGAAAGGGGAATCAAAAGCCGCTGTTTGTGGAGAAAAACTTACGTGTATTTGGACCACGGATCGTGGGCAAGAATCAGAACGTCCTGAAATTCCAGGTGGAGGCCGCGCGGGGGCTTCGGATGGATGCCGTGTATTTTGGGGACGTGCAGGCCTGTATGGAATATATGAAGAGTAAAAGTAAGATGGCATTTACCTATTATCCCACGATCAATGAATATATGGGGAGAAGAAGCCTGCAGATCACGGTGGTTCATTACCGGTAAACGGTTTGGCCCGGGGTTTGACAAAAATCGAATTTGACGCCTTTACAAGTGGAAAAAAAATGTTTATACTAGAGTGTATATTTTGGTGGAATTCAGAATACATAAAGAAATAATTTTTATTCTATAGGAAACTTTGCCGGATTTCCTGTAGGATAGTTATCAGGGAAGGAAGTAGGGAATTGATATGGCAGGGACAGCGGAATACGAAATGATCAATAAGAATCTGGGAATGGTTGATGGTCATGCGGTAATGAATCCCGAAGACTATCAAGACCCTGACGTTTTATACCAGGCATTGGTGAACCGGATCCGGAAGTATCATCCTTCCGCGGATATCTCTTTGATCGAGAAGGCATATAACCTGGCGAAGGAAGCGCATAAGAACCAGGTGCGCAAGTCCGGGGAGCCTTATCTGATCCATCCGATGTGGGTAGGGATCATCCTGGCCAATCTGGAGATGGATAAGGAAACCATTGCGGCAGGGATGCTGCATGACGTGGTAGAAGATACGGATGTGACATTGGAGGATATTTCAAAAGAATTCGGGGATGAGGTAGCACTTCTGGTGGATGGGGTCACCAAGCTGGGACAGCTTAGTTATTCCCAGGATAAGCTGGAGATCCAGGCAGAGAACCTGCGGAAGATGTTTCTGGCGATGGCAAAGGATATCCGGGTGATCATCATCAAGCTGGCGGACCGATTGCATAATATGCGGACGCTGGAATTTATGATTCCCCGGAAGCAGAAGGAAAAGGCCAGGGAGACTATGGATATTTACGCGCCCATCGCGCAGCGCTTAGGGATTTCTAAGATCAAGATCGAGCTGGATGATTTATCTCTGAAGTATTCCCAGCCGGATGTATACAGACAGCTCGTCAGTGATCTGAATGAACGGAAGACAAAGCGGGAAGAGTTTGTTCAGCAGATCGTGGCAGAGGTCTCCCAGCATATGGAAAACGCACATATCCATGCAAAGGTTTATGGCAGGGTAAAGCATTTTTTCAGTATTTATAAAAAAATGGTACTCCAGAATAAGACGTTGGATCAGGTGTATGACCTGTTTGCGGTCCGGATCATCGTGGACTCCGTCAAGGACTGTTATGCGGCTCTTGGGGTGATCCATGAGATGTATACCCCGATTCCGGGACGGTTCAAGGATTATATCGCAATGCCGAAGGTCAATATGTACCAGTCTCTCCATACGACATTGATGGGACCTTCCGGGCAGCCGTTTGAGATTCAGATCCGGACAGAAGAGATGCATAAGACGGCAGAATACGGAATCGCCGCCCATTGGAAATATAAAGAAGGCGGAGATTCTACCAAGAGCCTGAAGACCCAGGAGGAGGAAAAGCTGAGTTGGCTGCGCCAGATCCTGGAATGGCAGCGGGATATGTCAGATAACCGGGAATTTTTAAGCTTGTTGAAGGGCGATTTAGATCTGTTTACGGAAGATGTATATTGCTTTACACCCAACGGGGATGTGAAAAGCCTGCCAAATGGTTCCACGCCTGTAGATTTTGCCTATGCAATCCATAGTGCGGTGGGAAACCGGATGGTCGGCGCCAGAGTGAATGGAAAGCTGGTGAATATTGATTATAAAATCCAGAATGGGGATCGTATTGAAGTACTGACCTCCCAGAATTCCAAGGGCCCCAGCAGGGACTGGCTGAATATCGTAAAGAGCCCTCAGGCAAAATCCAAGATCAACCAGTGGTTCAAGAAGGAATTCAAAGAGGAAAATATTGTCCGCGGAAGAGATTTGATCTCTTCATACTGCAGGATGAAGTCCATCAATATGACAGATATATTGAAGCCGAAGTACCAGCAGGTCGTCCAGAAAAAATATGGATTCCGTGACTGGGAGGCAGTGTTGGCCGCCATCGGCCATGGCGGATTAAAGGAAGGCCAGGTCGTAAACCGCCTTCAGGAGGAATACGAGAAGGAACATAAGAAGGAACTTTCAGAGGAATTGATCCTGAGTAAGATCCAGGAAAATTCTGCGCATAAAGTACACGTGGCAAAATCTAAGAGTGGAATCATGGTGAGAGGGATCTCCGATGTGGCGGTGCGTTTCCCGCGATGCTGCAATCCGGTTCCGGGCGATGAGATCGTAGGTTTTGTGACACGTGGGAAGGGTATGACGATCCACCGGACGGACTGTGTCAATATGCTCCATCTGTCCGATACAGAGAGGGAGCGGCTGATCGAGGTAGAATGGGGTGAGACACCGGAAAATGAAAGCGGCGGCCAGTATCTGGCGGAACTGAAATTGTTTGCGGATGACCGGCAGGGGCTTCTGATGGAGATCACCAAGATTTTTACGGAAGGAAAGCTGGATGTGAAGTCTATGAATATCCGGACCAGCAAAAAGGGTACGGCTACATTTGATATGGGGTTTATTGTACATGGAAGAGAAGAACTGGATAAGGTGATTGAAAAGATGTACCAGATAGAAGGCGTGATCGATATTGAAAGGACGGCAGGATAAAGAACTGTTATGTCAGATTATCAGAGGAAACAATATGAAGATTAAGAATTTTGTGATCGGTATGATCGGTACGAATTGCTATGTGGTGAGCAATGAAGAGACAAGAGAATGTGTGTTGATAGACCCGGCAGTTTATGCTCCGGAGATTACGGCGTATATCCGTAAGGAAGGGCTGGCGTTGCAGGCAATCCTGCTGACACACGGGCATTTTGACCATATTATGGGGATTGATGGATTTTTGGAGGAATTTCAGGCGCCAGTCTATGCATATCGCGAGGAGGAAGTACTTTTAAAGGATGCCTCCATGAATGCGTCTCTGGATTTTGGAAGGCAATATACGTATTCCGGCGCGTCTTATGTAGAAGACGGACAGATGTTGGAATTAGCAGGGATGAGTTTTCAGGTGATCCATACACCGGGGCATACGATCGGGGGATGCTGCTATTATCTGGAGCATGAAAAGGTTCTTTTCAGTGGGGATACCTTGTTTAGGGAATCATTGGGAAGGACGGATTTTCCGACAGGAAGCAGCAGCCAGCTTTTGCATTCCGTCAGGGAGAAGCTTCTCGTCCTGCCGGAAGAAACCGTGGTGTATCCCGGACATATGGAGTCCACGACGATCGGCGATGAGAAAAAATATAATCCGTTTTTATGACAGGTTTAGCAGAACTGTGATAGAATCGTTGGATAGAAAAAGAGAGACTTATGATTACAATTTCGTGCAAAGAAACGTTATATACCTACAATTTATATCATATGGCAAAAGCCTTTTTCCCGGAGGCGGAGATCAGGCAGGCCGTGGATAAAGAGCAAGAACCTCTTGTAAAACTTGTGTTAGATGGGGGTTCTTGCTTTTCCGTTATGCCGGATCTGTCCGTGGGGCAGAAATTGTCGTGTAGGACTGGTGAACCGGTAGAATATGTAGAAAAGCCGGTAAATCCGGCCATAGATAAAAATCCGACAAAATGCGTCACTGGCGCGTCTTGCCGGATACCTCGTAATGAAAAGAAGAAACAGGTGACGCAGAGAATCTATGATTGCCTGTCCTCATATACCGGGAAAAAGCTGGCCTGGGGGACACTCACCGGGGTAAGGC
Organism: uncultured Clostridium sp.; assembly: GCA_964523125.1. Classification (GTDB taxonomy): domain Bacteria; phylum Bacillota; class Clostridia; order Lachnospirales; family Lachnospiraceae; genus Schaedlerella. The sequence continues at coordinate 54,540 of CAZFXM010000020.1, forward strand.
CCGTGAAGCTTGCTATGGGCAGGCTGGAATCAGGGGATGAGCAAAATGAGATCATCGACTATATGCAGCGGGAATATAAGGTAAGTGAGGAAAAAGCCCGGCTTGCCGCTCAGATAGCATACCGTGAAAAAATATTGTTAAGCCCATTGAATTATCAGGATGGTTTCAGCCTGTATATCGGGATTCCATTTTGTCCCAGCATTTGTACGTATTGTTCCTTTAGTTCCTCTCCGGTCGGGTTGTGGAAGGAGCGGATTCCAGATTATCTGGATGCATTATTCAGAGAAATCAAAGCAATCGGGGAAATGACAGCAGGGAAAAAGCTGGATACGGTATATATCGGCGGCGGTACACCTGTTACGCTGGAAGCCGGGCACCTGGAACGGCTGCTATCTCTCATTGAGGAAACATTTCCGGATGTGAAGCGTAGTACATTGCAAGAGTATACAGTGGAAGCGGGACGGCCGGACAGTATTACAAGAGAAAAGCTGGAGACACTTCGGATGCACCGGATTACCCGAATATCTGTGAATCCGCAGACCATGCAGCAAAAGACGCTGGACCGGATCGGAAGGCGCCATACGGTGGAGGATGTAAAAAAGAGCTTCGCTCTGGCAAGGGAATTGGGCTTTGACAACATTAACATGGATCTGATCGCAGGGCTTCCAGGGGAAGACGCGTCAGACATGCGGGATACCCTCCGGCAGATTGAAGCACTGTGTCCGGACAGTCTGACTGTGCATGCTCTTGCCATCAAAAGGGCGGCACAGATGGGACAGGAGAAAAGAGAAGAGAGAATTGGGGAACAGCATACGGAGATCTCTCAGATGATTCGGGACAGTGAGTCGGCCGCGGGGCGGATGGGAATGGTTCCTTACTACTTGTACCGTCAGAAAAATATTGCCGGGAATTTTGAAAATGTTGGCTATGCAAAGGTTGACAAAGCTGGAATTTACAATATACTTATTATGGAGGAGAAACAGACCATACTTGCGGCGGGAGCCGGAACTACGACGAAGATCGTGCTGCCGGAAAAAATCCGGCTGGAAAATGGAAAAGAGACGAATCTTCTCCGGATGGAAAATGTAAAGGATATTACGGAATATATTGGCCGGACCGATGAGATGATCAAGCGGAAAAAAAGAGTATGGTCCACGGGTCATTTCACAAAAAAATCGTGTTAGATGCGGAAGGAGAGAGTGAATAAATATGGCATTGAAGAAAAAGCCTGTTACCGGGATGAAGGATATGCTTCCGGAGGAAATGGAAATCCGGGACTATTGTGTCGGTCTGATCAAAGAGACTTACAAGTCTTTTGGATTCAGCTCGATTGAGACACCCTGTGTAGAACATATTGAAAATCTATGCAGTAAACAGGGCGGAGACAATGAAAAGCTAATCTTTAAAATATTGAAGCGTGGGGAAAAGTTAAAGCTGGATCAGGCAAAGGAAGAGGCTGATCTTGTGGACGGCGGGCTACGTTACGACCTGACCGTACCTCTTTCCCGTTACTATTCGGCCAACGCAAATGTACTTCCGGCACCCTTCAAAGCGTTGCAGGTCGGAAATGTATGGAGGGCTGACAGGCCGCAGAGAGGGCGTTTCCGTCAGTTCATGCAGTGTGATATTGATATTTTAGGAGAGCCGTCGAATCTTGCGGAGATCGAATTGATTCTGGCGACCTCTACATTGCTTGGAAAACTAGACTTCCATGATTTTACGATCCGGATCAATGACCGGCGGTTTTTAAAGGCAATGGCAGCGTATAGTGGATTTGAAGAAGCGGATTATGACAAAATATTTATCACCCTGGATAAGATGGACAAGATCGGGATCGAAGGAATCCGGGCAGAATTAGAGGAAAATGGCTATGCGAAAGAATCGGTGGAAACATATCTGCAGATGTTTCAGGAGATTACAAATGATGTGGAAGGTGTGCGCTGGTGCGGCAAAAAGCTGGAGGGTTATCTCCCGGCTGAGGCGGCGGCATCGTTGGAAATGATCATGAGCAGTGTGGAACGCGTGAAAGAGGCGGATTTCAAAATTTGCTTTGATCCTACATTAGTCCGTGGAATGTCTTATTATACAGGAACGATTTTTGAGATCTCTATGGATGAGTTCGGGGGTTCTGTGGGGGGCGGCGGCCGATATGATGAAATGATTGGAAAATTTACCGGGCAGGATACCCCGGCAGTAGGATTTTCGATCGGATTCGAACGAATCGTTATGCTTCTTCTGGAACGTCATTATCAGATCCCGACAGGATGCAGGAAAAAGGCATATCTACTGGATAAGAAGCTTCCCCAGGAAAAGCTTTTAACGATTCTGGAGCAGGCAAAGAAAGAACGTGGGGCAGGGATGCAGGTCATGATCATGAATAGGAAGAAAAATAAAAAATTCCAGAAGGAACAATTGCATCAGCAAGGATATCAGGAAATTATAGAAATATACGAATAAAGAAGGAATGGTGATAGAATTATGGCAGAATCGATGATGGGATTACATCGTACCCACCGATGCGGAGAGCTTTCCGCGGCGAATGTGGGAGAGCAGGTTACGATCATGGGATGGGTTCAGAAGAACCGTAATAAGGGTGGTCTGGTTTTCGTAGATGTCCGGGACCGTTCCGGGATACTGCAGGTTGTTTTTGAGGAAGGAAAGGCAGACGCTGGGCTGATCGAGAAGGCGGCCGGACTGCGATCGGAATATGTAATCGCTGTTGTGGGAAAAGTGGAAAAGCGTTCCGGCGCGGTAAATGAGCATCTTGCTACAGGGGAGATCGAGGTTATTCCGTCAGAGCTGCGTATCCTTTCAGAATCCGCGACTCCGCCGTTCCCGATCGAAGAAAATTCCCGGACAAAGGAAGAACTGCGCCTGAAATACCGTTATCTTGACCTGAGAAGGCCGGATCTGCAGAGAAATCTGATGATGCGCAGCCAGGTGGCCACCCTGACCCGTCAGTTTTTGTCAGAAGAGGGATTTTTGGAGATTGAAACCCCCATGTTGGGGAAGAGTACACCGGAGGGAGCAAGAGATTATCTGGTACCGAGCCGGATCCACCCGGGAAGCTTTTACGGGCTTCCGCAGTCTCCGCAGCTTTTCAAGCAGCTTTTGATGTGTTCAGGCTATGACCGTTATTTTCAGATCGCGAAATGCTTCCGGGATGAGGACTTGCGCGCAGACAGGCAGCCGGAATTTACCCAGATCGATATGGAGCTTTCTTTTGTAGATGTGGATGACGTGATCGATGTGAATGAACGTCTGCTGTCAAAACTGTTCCGGGAAGTGCTGGGCGTGGAAGTACAGCTTCCGATCCCCAGGATGACCTGGCAGGAGGCCATGGACCGTTATGGCTCTGACAAACCAGATACCCGTTTTGGAATGGAACTGGTCAATGTGACAGATGTAGTAAAAGATTTTGAATTTATTGTATTCAAGGGCGCTATAGAAAATGGAGGTACTGTACGGGGAATCAATGTCAAGGGACAGGGCGGCATGCCGCGCAAGAAGATTGATAAGCTGGTCAGTTTCGCGAAGGACTATGGCGCGAAGGGACTGGCCTATATCGCGATCCAGGAGGACGGAAGCGTCAAGTCTTCTTTTGCAAAGTTCATGACAAATGAGCAGACAAAGGACCTGATTGCCGCGATGGCAGGGGAAGCAGGGGATCTGCTGTTGTTTGTCGCGGATAAAAATAAAGTCGTATGGGACGTGTTGGGAGCGCTTCGTGTGGAACTGGCAAGACAGATGGAGCTTCTGGATAAGAATGAGTATAAGTTTCTCTGGATTACGGAATTCCCACTGTTAGAGTGGAGCGATGAGCAGAACCGTTATACGGCGATGCATCATCCTTTTACGATGCCAATGGAAGAGGATCTGCAGTATATTGATTCTGATCCGGGGAGAGTGCGCGCGAAGGCATATGATATTACTTTGAATGGGAATGAGATCGGCGGCGGAAGTATTCGTATCTTCCAGAATGAGATCCAGGAAAAAATGTTCGAGGTGCTTGGCTTTACAAAGGAACAGGCATACAGCCAATTCGGATTTCTGCTTGACGCATTCCGGTATGGAGTGCCGCCTCACGCAGGACTTGCCTACGGCCTGGACCGTCTGGTCATGCTGATGGCAAAGGAAGACAGCATCCGGGACGTGATCGCGTTTCCGAAGATCAAGGACGCGTCCTGCCTGATGACAGACGCTCCAGGTATAGTAGATGAAAAGCAGCTTCAGGAATTGGGGCTGGCGCTGGCGAAAAAGGAAGTGGACGAAGAATGAGAGGGGACTATCCCCTCTCAATTTAGTAAAAGCAGGATACTGCTACGCATTCGTTTCCCGCAGCCGTTCCACAATGGTCAGTCTGGATACCACACGGTATACTGTCAGCGGAACCAGTACGCCCAACAAGGCGAATATCGGGATTGCGATTAGAATAGGCGCTACGGTAAACCGGTAAGTGAAGAACCAGAACATACTGTCCATAGCCATCCCCAGCAAAGGATTGAATACCACTGATAGCGCTAGTGCCGCCGCAGCCGCGCCCAAGGCGTAGAACAGCCCTTCGTACACCAGCATTTTCTTTAATTGCCGCCCTGTCATGCCAACGGACTGGAGTACGGCAAATTCCCGCTTCCGGGAAATAATTCCGGTGAGAATGGCATTGAAAAAGTTCAGGATGCCAACCAGACCTACAATGAAGCTCAGTACTCCGCCCAGCAGCAGGTACATATTCCGGTAACTTTCAAATTCCGCGACATAGGTGCCCTTGCTTTCGTAGTCATAGAGAGGCTCAACGTTTTCGGTATAATTTGCCAAAAAGTCTTCCGTGGCGGCGGTGGATTTATCATCGGTATCAAAGGCAAAGCACATCACGGAATCAGAACCGCTGTCCTGCAAAAAACGCTCCGCCCCCAGGACAAAATACTCTCCGCCGCCCAGGCGATAGCGGTAACTGATCGCGTTTGGCACATCCACAATGGCACAGACCGTGTAGTTCACGTCCAGGTAGGTTTTCGCCCTGGAATTATATGCCCGGTCCTCCGCCGCATTTTCTACATCTGTAATGACCTCGCCGTTGTCCAGATAGTAATACTCCTTCTCGTCCACATAGCGGAGGGTCACGGTGTCGCCGGGCCGCAGCCCCTTTTCATAACCGTAGATTTCTCCGTAATCATCCGTGAACGCCGCGACGGCAATGGCATTTTGCGCCGGATCATAGAGGGGCGCGATGTCGCCATCGATCACTTTCAGTTTGGACAGGGCAAAATCCTCCATGCCATATAGGTTAGCTTTTGCAGCCAGGCTTCCGTCCGGCAGGCTTTCCGCAAGTTCTGCCTGGAGGTTGGTCTCCTCCGGGGTGAGCGTATCTTCCCAAAGTTCCCGGAATCTGGCTTCTGGGAGGAATGTTTCAATATCCGTGACCTGCCCGTACACCTTGCCGGATTCCGTGATCGTGCTTTGGGCTTTGATATCAGAGATCGCAGCTTCATCCAATGCGGTATCAGCGGAAAAAATCCCCATGGTCTGAAAGTAGCTTGCGTCCGCAACGATAAAATCACTGACCACATTCCGCAGATATTTATCCATATCAAATCCGTTCGTGAAGGTAGAGACCAGCGTCATCAGCACCAACGCCAGAGACAATGATATCACCGTGACAGCGGTCCGGCTGCGGCTGCGGCCCAAGTTCGCCCTGGCCATAGACAGCAGAGAGGAACTATGGCTCGATTTTTTAGACTTCCGTCTGCTCCTGGTTCCTTCTGTATAGCGCACAGCATTGATCGGGGATACCCGTGCCGCCAGCCGCCCCGGCTTTTGGACAGAAAAAAACACCGTAAGCAGGGAAAAGAGGGCGGATGCGATAAAAATCAGCGGACTCACAGAGGTTACGCTAGCGATGCCATTCAACTGTGCAATGACAACCGGCGTCAGGACGCCGCCAGCCGCCCAGCCCAATGCCAGCCCAATGGGAATGCCGATCAAGGACAGGAACAGTGCCTGCTGGAGAATGATTCTCTTGAGCTGCCGGGGAGTGGTCCCTATCGTTTTGAGCAGGCCGTAAAACCGGATATCTCCTGCTACCGAAATGCGGAATATATTGTAAATGATGAGATAACCGGTGAAAATAATCAACAGCAGGAGCGCGATTATGGCGACAAGAGTTTCCATATCAATATGATTACTCATCTGGGAGCCTGTATACCCCCAGTTGACCCCAATGTTAAGATAGTTTTCGCCCTGTGGATCATCGCACTGATAGCCATGGTTTTCCAGAACTTTGCGGATATTTCCTTCAATATCGCGGGAATTTTGAAACATCATATCCAGAGTCATCCGTCCGGTCATGGTTCCCTCCTCACCGTTTGAGAGAGCGGCAATTTCCTCCGCTTCGGACCGGGTCAGCAGCACATGGCTGGCCGGGGCGACGGGGTCAGATTCCCACCAGCCGGAAAGGGTAAAGGTACGGGTAATGAGCTGCGGCTTCTCGGTATTATCGTCTATATAAAAAGACAGCGTAAACTTCGTGCCGATCTTCGGCTCTACCCCCAAAAGGGACAACACGCGGGTATCTGTCGCCGCCTGATCCGTCCCCTCCTGTGGCAATGCTCCCTCTGCCGGCGTGCAGAAGTAGTGCGCTGCGCCCTGGGGCTCAATATAACTCACCTCCACATGGGATTTGTGAAAAGGCGGGTCGGACGGCATTCCCAGAAATAGTCTTGTCCAGCAGTCCGCGATCAATGGGTCGTCTTTTAGCTCCTGTGCCTGCTGCGGCGTAATGTCCTTGATACTTCCATGGTCATCGCCGCCTATCTGGCGGAAGTTAGTTTGCTGGATGCCGTCGTTGATGGACAAAGCGATGGTGAAAAGTGAGGTAAATAGCACCGATGTCAGGGCAATGGCCACGATGGCGATCAGGTTCCGGGTGCGCTGCGCCCCCAGGCTTTTTCGTGCGAGTCGGCGGATGCAGGCTTTGTTAGAAACTTGTATCATCCCTTTCATCTCCTTTCCACAATTTTTCCGTCCTCAATACGGACAATCCGGTCGGCAGTCTGGGCAATCTCCTCGTTGTGGGTGATCATGATGATCGTCTGGGTGAATTGCTGGCTCGTGACCTTCAAAAGACCCATCACGTCCAGGCTGGTCTTTGAGTCCAGATTCCCGGTGGGTTCGTCGGCCAGAATGATGGCCGGTTTGGCTGCCAGCGACCGGGCGATGGCCACCCGCTGTTGCTGCCCGCCGGACAGATTGTTCGGCAGACTGTCCAGCTTGCTTTCTAATCCCAAAATATGGACAATCCGGTCAATATAATCCTGGTCTGTCTGCCCGCCGTCCAACTGCACCGGCAGCACAATGTTTTCATAGACGTTTAGAACCGGCACAAGGTTATAGCTTTGAAACACGAATCCGATCTTCCGCCGCCGGAAAATGGTCAGCGGTTCATCCTTCATAGAAAAAAGATCCGTATTGTCCACTGTTACGGTGCCGCTGGTAGGCCGGTCCAATCCTCCCAGCATATGCAGCAGGGTGGATTTTCCGGAGCCGGATGTGCCGACAACGGCAATAAACTCCCCTTTTTCCACAGTCAGATTCACACCGTCCAGCGCACGGACCTCTGTGTCGCCTGTACCGTATACTTTGCGTAGATCCTGCGTTTCTAAAATTGTCATAGAATATGCACCTCCATAAATCCGGCAAATGCGTCATTGGCGCGTCTTTGCCGGATACTTCATAATAAAAAGTCTGTATGATCTTTCGACAATACAGACTTTATCACAAGAATCTTTCCAGCTTCTTTCTGAAATCTAACAGTTTTGAAAGATTTAGCTTCGGGGGATAAACATAGAAAACTGCGCGCCCTTTCCATGGCAGGACCGAACCTTGATATAGCCGCCCTGTCCATTTGCGATCTGCCGTGCCAGGTAAAGCCCGATCCCCACGCCTTCTGTCTCATGCGCCGCGGGAGAGCGGTAAAACCGTTGGAATATTTTTGCCTGCTCTGCCTCCGGTATACCGGGACCGGTGTCTATGACATTGATACAGCAAAACAGCTCATAAGAGACTGCCTGTACGGTCACAGCGCCTCCGGAGGGCGTATATTTGACCGCATTGTCCAAAAGGTTGCAAATCGCCTCCGCCGTCCATTTTGGGTCGAAGGTCCCTTCTGCATCTGTCTGCTCCAATGTCAGGGTGATCTGTTTCGCTGCCGCTTTTAGCGCAAATTGCCTGACGACTCCTTCCAAAATATGAAAAAGCCCACCTTTTTTGGGATGCAAGGTCAATATCCCCGTCTCCAAACGGGAAGTCTTGATCAGTGCGTCAATCAGATTCCGCAATTTTTCCACCTGATTTTTTAATGACGTCACGTACTCCCGACATTCTGATGAAAGCTCCTGTTCTTCCAATAGCTGGGTATACAGCAGAATGTTCGCGACAGGCGTCTTGGTCTGGTGGGAAATATCGGCAATCAAGGTTTTGATTTTATCTTTTTCCCATTGCAGGTTTTGGGTGGAGACGGCGTTCGCGGCCAGATAATGGGCAAATTTTGTTTCTGTCGCAGAAAGCAGGCTCTCATCAAAATCTGACTCGCGGCAGGCTCCATCCACAGCCTGCTCCAGCATACGGTTTAGCCGTTTTAGAGTGCGCCCTTCCCGGTGCCTCATCCATATGGCGGCGGCTAGGAACAGGGCGGCTAGTGCTGCCAGAAAAACCAGGGCGGCGACCGGTATCACGATATATCCCCTCATATCATCTCACCGCCCATGTATAGCCGATGCCATAGACGGTCTTCAAAAACCGGGGCTTGGACGGCAGATCCTCCAATTTGTCCCGCAAGCGCTTGACAGTGACGGAGAGAGCATTTTCATCCACATATTCCGAACCGTCTGTCCAAATTTTGTCAATCAGATTTGCCCTTGGCAGCGTAATGCCCCGGTTCATAACCAGAATATGCAGAAGCTTTTGCTCGGTCTTGCTCAGCGCAATAAGCTGTCCGGACTTTCGGAATTCCATCCGTGCAAAGTCAAAAGAAAAATCTTCGATTTCTACAGTGTCTGTATGGAGGGAATCCTTACGGCGAAGCTGTACGTTGACTCTCGCCCGCAAAACGGCAAGGGAGAAGGGCTTGGTGATATAGTCATCAGCCCCGGACTCCAGGCCGGTTACGATATCTGTTTCCATATCATTGGCGGTAAGCAAAATCACAGGGAGGTGGCCGGATTGCCGGACTTCCCGCAAAAGTTCAAGTCCGCTGCCGTCCGGGAGATTGATATCTAAAATAAGCAAGTGGTATGTTTTCGCCGAGAGTGCACGCCGCCCTTGTTCGAGGGTGCGGCACAGATCCACCTGTACATCCGTATTTTTCAGCGCAAGGCATATCCCGCGCCCTAATGCCTCATCGTCTTCCAATAACAGCAGTTGTTGCATACTGCAGTCCCCCTTTTATTTAGATTCCGTAACTGTTCAGTCAGGATAGCGCAGTAAATGCACTATCCTGACTGAACAGTTACCAGATTCCTATGTGAAACATCACTTTAAATTATTACACCATATTTAAATATCGTTTTCAAGTGTATAAACGATAAAATTTAGGTGTTAAATATCATACAGGCCAAAACTTGTTTATACAGTGTTTTTATGGTAATCTATCAATACTGACAGTGTGGTCTCGGAAACTAATAACATAAATTGAAAATCCGAGAAAAATATGAAAG
>CAZFXM010000021.1:0-58385 GCA_964523125.1 uncultured Clostridium sp.
TTCAAGGTGCTTGTATCAAAATGTAAGTCTAAAATATTTGCGGAACTATAGTTTAATAATAATATATAAGATTACAATTATAGTAATATTATATTGAAATGAGGCGTTGCAGATGAAAAATACATCATTGGGATACCATACATTTTCATTTTTTCAAAATCTGAAAGCGGATGAGTATGATTCCGTATCTACCGATTTTGCTATGTATGCAAGAAGAAATAAAGATATGAAAGGATTCCCTGTTAAAGACAAAAAAGGAAAGACTATAGGCTGGGAATATTCATATAAATCAGGCAAAGGTATACGGTGGAAACTGACATCCCGGCAGGCTGAAAATGGGTTTATCATACAGGGGGTAACGGCTATAGTCAATCCCCAAAGCCTTATTAAACAGGAATATATTTCAGCAGCAAAAGAAGCTGATCTCGAATTGACAGAAAAACTGTTTAATGAGGAAGCAGCTAAGATTTCCCCTCTGCTGGAAAAATTAGGTTTCTGCTCTTTGAGCAGGGCTGATCCCTGCTTAAATATTGATCTTGGAGAATTGAATTTTCCCTGTTCCCCTGAACAGATGATGATACTTATAAAACAGGGGAATATTCCCAGACACTATAAGGAACGGGAAATAGGATATGATAAAAAACAGCATAGGAAGATAACGGATAAAAACAGTTTCTATTTAGAGAGTAAATCTTCTGTGATAAACTATTATTGGAAATATCCACAGCAGGACGAAAAACATCCGAATTATTCATTTAGGGAATCATCCCGTAATGTAATCCGGATGGAAGTACAGTGCAGATACTCGAAATTATATGCCTTGTCAAAGGATGGCAGGGAAAAATCAAGGTTTTATGTATCATATGGTGATATTCCCTGGGAGGAGGCATATGAAAGACTTATTAATGATGTCAGAAATCCATCGACCCCAATTGATATTGTTTTGAAAGATGAGAATGTTGAGGATGTCACTCGGAAACATTTTTACAGGATATTGCGTAAAGGCGATTATTTCACTATAAATGACGCACGAAGTATAATTGAATCTTATCATTTCATGCCTGAAAAAGAAAACAGGCTAGTTGATGCTTTAGAGCAGGTCAGCGATTGCCGGGGAATCACTAAAGCAAAATCCAAACTTCATGGGCCGGATTTGGATGAGTTTAAAAGATCGTTAAATGATCTGGATAAAATACTGGTAAACCCCGTAACTATCCCCCGTAGATGGGGCATAAAGCACATCCCAAATCTTCTTCGTGCATACTATGATTCTGTTTATGAGGAGCAGCTGATACCCGAACAGGAATATTTGGCAAGACAGCACATAGATAAAATTCTCTCAAAATGAATAAGGCAAGGTATTTAGGTTTTATGTCTTAAATTCATTTTTTATATTGACCATTATAAATCAGCGGGAAGGCTGTTTTTGATTGCAGCATAGTCTTAACCTTATATAAAGTGCTTCTGCTTGTAACTGTTTTGTAAAAAATATTTGCAAAGGAGGCAGATTATTATGAATCTGAATCAGATATTGGAACTTTCTATGGTATTGGATAATGAGTATTTCCAGAAAGTTTTTCCCAGACTGTACAAAGGGGAGGGCTATATAGTTGAGAGCAGAGAAGAATACACGGATCAGTCTTTAAGTTCCAAGGGAATAACAGTCATCTATCGGGACAGCCAGTACAAAAAGAAGATTCGGCTGATTGTCAACACATACCTGTTGGTAGATGATGTGTCTGATATAGACAGGCTAATCCGAAAGCTGGATAAAAGGATTACTGAATATTTCAATGGGAAATACCGGATAGATGATTTTGTTCTGTCAGGAATGAATTTTGTTGCAGATATGGATGCGGGTACCCGGGCAAATGCTTTGGCATACCTGAAAGTTGTCAAGAGGATTGGCAGGGTGAAAGGATTCTCACCGACCAGTTATGAATACTTTGATGATAATGCCAGCTTTTGCCTGAGCGGGAACAGCAATGACATTGAGTTCCTGCTCTATGACTTAGAAAGAGCATTCATGCGTCAGCTTAAGAGTGCTAATGCAGATTGGAAGAGACTGAAGCCTATAAAGGGGATTCTTCGGGCAGAAGTGCGGCTGATAAAGCCAAAAGCGATCCGGGCTTATACCGATGCTGATAATGTATCTGGGCAGATTGCAGACCTATTGAAAGACAGCAGGAATATTTTTTTGGATACCTTTACACAGATTATTCCATTCGGAGATTTTTATAAAAAGGATAAAGCCGTGGAGATCATCCGCAAAGAGGTTGCTGACAGTATTATGAGAAGGAGGATGCTCAGGCTTCTGGTTCTAATTCCGGAGAAGAAATCGCTCCGTCTCGCGCAGAAAGCCATGAACTGCCGGAATATGGAGAAAATAATGGATTCATTTGCCAAAATAAATCTGTCGCCTGTCACAATAAGCAAACGGCATGATGTGAAATGTCTAAAAAATATCTACGATTATTTTCTTTGGGAATAAGTACTGTCTTAGAATCAAAATTTTTTATATTTAGGGGGTATGGTTGGTATGGCGGTATAGTACCACCATACCATTCCGTTAAATATAACATAATATTGTTTCGTGACAATTATTCTTTTTCTATCAACTTACAATGTTCCAGTTCACCTAGTAACCATAGGAGACAGAATAAATCCAGATTTAAATTATTAGAGATTAAATTTGTAATATAGATATTGAGATGTATGGACTTTGAAATCGTAGACAGCCCCTTATTACATATGGAAATAATTTTGACAGTCTTAGTTGGCAAAGAAAGACTTTTAAGAAAAAGACCATAAGCTATATAAAAAAATTTTGACCGTAAAGCGATTAATCCCATATTCATTATGAGAATAGAAATATCATGACTTGATTGCTCCAATTTAATATAGCATCGTGAGAAGTATAAATAATCCATGTAATAGAGATTGGATGTTGATATGTACTTTCTTTCTTTTGATTTCTCATACTTTTCCAGAAAATCATAGTTTGAAATTGTTATTTTTTCAAGTGGGCTATTTTTCCATTCCTTGATGATATCTTTATTCTTTCTATATTTGTAGATAAACGATGGATCATATGAAAAAGCAATATGGCTATTGCCAAGATAGCCACAAATTGAAAATCCATGATTAGCCATATTAAAGAAAAGGCATTGTCCGAGTAAGCCACCATAAGCCACAAAACCAGCACGAAAATAAGTTAAACTTTCAAGAGAACCCATAAAATCTTTTATTACAGGGAATAGAGATTGTGTAAGTTGTTTTAGAGTAACATCGGAAAGAGCCTCTGGAATTGCAAGTTCTTCTGTGTCTGCAAAATCTAAAAATACAAAGTTGCCATCATTACACCCAATATTGGATATCTGTAGATCAGGATGGATTATGCCGTCTAACATCGTCTTTGCGACAAATTCTCCCAAACTGTAATAATATTTTTGGGGATACATATTATTGATAGATGTCATTAAGATTTCTCCATTGCGATTATTTTTGTGAGATAGCCGGTATTGGTTTGACCTTCTACTTTAATCCAGGCAGTACAATTACATTCTCCTTTAAAGAGAATAATGTCAATTTTGCTTCTCGATTCCCAGTTTTCAAAACTTGCAAAATCTGTCTCTTCCTTATCTCCTAATGGGTAATTAATCTTAACCATCGCATTTCGTTCGAGACTGGAAAAATGTGTGGAAAATTTAAAGTTTGTTGTTAAGCGGCATATAACACCACATCCTATACGATATCCTTCAGGATTTTTGTTTAAGTCAACTATGGATGGATCATTATTCTTTATTAACTCTTCTTCCCATTCTTTAATAGAACCACTTTTATACAGAAAATTGATACATTGATTGTTATTAGGATGACTGGCGATTATTTCATTTTCAATTTTGGATGGGGCTGTTACATCTTGTTTATCAATCTGAACACTTATATCATGCTCAAGGGGAGTCAGAAAATCGGTATTTGCATTTCCTGAACCATTTCCGCCACGATTAGGAAAAAGTTTTTCATATGTTGCCTGTCCTTTTGTGTTATCTGTTGGCTTGGTAATAATATAATGTAATATTCCGATTAAAAAGGGATAAAAGTCGAATTTGTTTTGTAAAAGCATATTTTTCTTTGAAACAGGCTGATTATTTCCAAGAATGAAAAAATCGCTTAAATCGTCTATCGTATTATCATCACGAATTATCCGGAGAATGGAATCTATAATCCATTTAGCTTGGTTCTCATTGTTAATATCAAGACAATTCTCAGCAAGTTTTTCCATCCGCTTAATACTTTCTACAGGGTTATTTTTTACCAATTCATCAAATTCTTTTATAATTGGCTCAGAGGAAAAAGGAATTACCTTTCCCCCGTTTGTTGTACAATGCCGATACTTTGACGTATATGCGGATAAAGAGTTCTCGTTAATTGGTTCATGACCGGTAATGACGTAATGTAGACTACTTATCAACATCACATCAGAGATTCCTCCATATTTATCAGTGAATTTATCATTCGCAGCTCCTTTGAGCTTAAGTTCATTGAGCAGCGAAAAGAATATTCCGCCACAAAGATATGGAATAGTATTATCCATCACAATCTACCTCCTAAATATAGTAAATAAAGACAAAAGTCGTGATAACTGAGATAACTGAAATAACCGGAAAAAACAGCTTGAATATAACTCAAATAAGTATATAGTACTTTTTACAATTAAAGAATCGCTTCTACAAATCTGGTATGTAATGCCAAAATAAATGGCCTTCCAGTAATTTATTATACATCAAAAAGTAAAAGCTGGGTAGGGCGATTTTAAGATAGGAGGTGAATTTTCATTATTATGAGGCTGTATTAAAAGAAAACTCTAAGAATAGAAGAGTTGGTGGTTTGACTCGTCACTGATAGGGCCACATAGGCGTATGTTACCAATCATGCAAATGAAATTAATTGTAGTAGGAGGAAGTTAAATGAAAGCTATATTGACAAATGAAACAATTAATATTCTGGGCGGACAGAAAAATATGGATTCTGCTTCAGAAGAAACATCCCGTTTTGAGGCTTCCCATAAAGAAACGAAGTCCGAGAGATTCAAAAGAAAGATTAAGAAGATTTGGGGCGGAATTTTAAATGTAGCCGAGGATATTAAGGAAAAGATTATTCCGATCGTAGAGCCGGTTGGCAAGGTGATTTCTAGTCTTATTACGGCTGTAGCCGTTTTCCGTAACAGTAAAAGAAGGTATGCTACGGGGAGGATGGTTTAATGCGTGGTGCGATTGTTAAGCCCAATTCTAGGTTGGGTAGCAATTTTGAAATTGAAATCTATAAGTTCTACGAACGTTACATACCGCCAAACAAAACCCCGTCAATCCATATCGGTTTTTCTGTGAAGTTTGAAGGCAATCATCGTAGTCAGTTAATAGAGACAAATGTGATGGAATTGGAAAAACTTCAATGGGCAGAATTGGATTACCGCATTCGGTTTAACCCCAGAATTGCACCTTCAAAAATCAGTAGAATTTTAGCTGACCAAATTAGAGGTGTTTTAACTGATTTGCATAAGGCCACAGAATATCACCTGGACAATATCGGTTTTTTAAAGATTGGGAAAGAGCCGCTGTTTTGTATGGGTGATAAGCTTATCCGTTCTGCGAGTATAAGCACCGCTATTGAAATAAAGTTGTTGCCTATGGAAAGGAGTTTGGATATTGATTCCCAGCTTTCAGAAAAAGATGCAATAGTTGAAATGCTGAACCTCATTAGTATCTGTCCTAATCCATGCCGTGTTATACTTGCCCAAGTGCTTGTATATTTAATGAGACAGGCTTATGTAGATGCTGGAGAAGAACCATCATTCTGTGTTTTCCTTCAGGGTGCGACTGGTACAAAGAAAACGACTTTGTCTGCTTTTATGACACAGATATACAATCGTAAAGAAGGTATAAAAGATCCCTTGCGTTTGAATGCCAGTGTTCCGGCAGCAGTAGATATTCTAATGGAAGCAAATGATGAAGTTGTTGTTCTTGACGATTTGTTTCCAGCAGATTCCCGGCAGGTATGCCGAAAACAGGAGGAAACGCTTATTGAAATTACTCGATACATTGGAGATGGCACTGTGCCGGCTAGGATGAATGGAAAAAAAGTAAGAACAGGGCATCCAAACTGTGGTGTTTTGTTCACTGGAGAATACCTGATAGGTGAAGGCTCTGATGCAGCACGCATGCTCCCGGTGGAAATGGCTGAGATTGACGGTGTTAAGTTGAAATATTTTCAAGATAAGCCTTTAATAGTATCGACATTCTATTATTATTTCATCGTATGGTTTATTGATAATTATGATGACATTGTGGCATTTTTGGGACAGTGGCTGAATCAATATCGGGAAGTTGGATTGAAAGTCCATGGACGGCTTCAAAACACGCATTTTTTTCTCAATACGGCGTACTTCCTTTTTTTGCAATATTGCTTTGAGAAATCCGTCATTTCTGAGAAAAATGTAAAACTTTTAGGAGAAAATTTTAATGAGCTTCTTACTAAATTGATTAAGAAGCAAGAACAACGGGTACGGCAAAAGGATTTAGGAGGATCAAAATGCTTTCTGGATTGCATTCGGGAGCTATATAGAAACAAATCGTTGATAATAGCTGATAATATTGGGATGTTTAGTGAAAAAATACACGACGGAGTTATATTTAAAAGTTATTTGTGCTTACGGGGGAGATGCTTTAAAAAGTATTTTCCACAAGATGCTCTTGCAGATATCGTAAATGATTTGATTGCTAATGATGCATTGGACTGTGGGAAAAAATGTACAGCCAAGCAAATACATGGTTTAGGGGGAAAACGATTCTACTTTATACCAATGGAATGCTTAAAATAATATGATAAAATTTGTCCCCATTGAACCGATTGCCATATACATGAGCAGGATAGCGTATAAGCTGACTGCCTAATTGGGAGAGGGGTGAATTGCTAGGCAATTATGGGGTGGATGCTGAAATAAAATTTTAGGAAATAATTATCTGAAAATAGTAGTTAAGGGAGATGCAGAATGTTTAGTATCTCCTTTACGTAAAAGAATATATTCTGATTATAGCAAAAAGTAATGAGGAGGAAAATATTTTGGAAAGACAAGTTTATTTGGCTTCTGATATCCAGAAAGCATTAGGGATTGGTAAGACAAAGACCTATGACTTTCTGAACCAGGTATACAAGCAGCAGGGACAGAATCCGCCGTTTCGGGTGATTAAAGTGGGAACTTCTGTCAGAGTACATAAACAGTCATTTGATAACTGGTTAGAAACAGCGATGGGCTAAATTATTGAAAAATTGAGGAGAGGAGGTAAGCCTGATGGCAAATAAGAAAAGCGTTGCCTTTTTTGAGGCTGGCAGCTGGTATCACCGCATTAAGCTGTTACAGGAGGACGGCACAACAAAATATTCCAAAAAGGGTGGATTCACCACAGCCAAAGAAGCGGAAGCAAGTTACCGTAAATATGAGGAAGAATATAAAAAGGCTTATCGGGCTTACCACGTTTCTTCTTCTACAGATTTTGACCTAAAAGATTATCTGGTTTACTGGCTGGAAGAAATTTACAGTGCAAGGATTGAAAATACGACACGTATGCTTGCTTCTTATGTTTTGTATGATCTCATTATTCCGAATATGAATCAGGGAATCAAGCTACGTTATGTGAACGTGGAGTATCTGGACGCATTATTGGAGACAGTCTCAAAAGTCTGCGAATCTGCCGGAAACAAGGGCAGGGAGATTTTAAATATCGCTCTGAAAGATGCAGTAGCACAAGGGTATCTGCATCGGAACCCTGTGCCAGAGACAAAACCTTACAGGAGACGGAAACCAAAGATTACAGTACTCAGTAAGGAGCGGATGAAGTCCTTTTTGGAAAAAGCATCAGGGAACAACTGGTATTTAGAAATTCTGTTAGGTTTGTTCATGGGCCTGCGGAAAGGCGAAATCAGTGGCTTAAAATTCCGTGACTTTGATGTGGAAAACAGGACAGTCAGAATTTCAAGACAGGTAACAGCTGATCCGATGGTGCTAAATGGAGATTCCAAAATAGTAAAGTACCAGCTTGTAGAGAAAGCTCCGAAGACAGAGAATAGTTATCGAACGCTCCGTGTACCGGAGGCTATCATGGATGAAGTGTTGGAGAGAAAGAGGCAGAATGATCTAAGGAAGGAGCAGCTTGGCGATAAGTACATAGACAGGGACTATATTTCTTGTGCAGCAAATGGGTTGTCACATTCGGCATCTGCGTTTAATAATGCTTTATCCAAGCTATGCAGCAGGAATGGACTTCCGCATTTGACTGTGCACAGTTTGCGGCATATGTATGCAACCATTCTCACAGAGCAAGGCGTTCCGCTTATGAAGGTCAGCGCCCTTCTTGGGCATAGCAGTATTCATACAACGTTTGAATATTACTGTGAGGTTATGGATGAGCAGGAGCGGATTATAAGTTTTATGAACGATTCATTTGTGCCGGAAGGAGGAAAAGAATAATGTTTAACCTGGAATTACAGAATTATATTGATTGGAATGTGCAGCCAGTATTTAAAAGAAGTGACCGAAATAAATTTGCTTACCGTGTCGTCCTGCAATTTATGGACGGCACAAAGCGTACGAGGATGTACTCTGGATTTGCAACGAAGAAGGAAGCAGAGGATGCAAGAAAAGTTACAATGAGGGAACTTGCTAATGGCTCATATGTAGTGAATGACAATGTGAAAGTAAGAGATTTTTTAGACTATTGGCTTGAGTATGACATCAGAAAACGGGCGCAGAGCAGCAATACCTATGATTCTTATTCCAGCATTGTCCGCCATCACATTAATCCGGCAATAGGAGACAAAAAGCTGACGGAAGTAAATAAAGGAGATGTTCAAAGGCTGTATAAAGACCGCGCCGGGTATTCCAAATCCATTGTGAGGCAGGTCAAGACAGTAATGAATGTCTCCTTTAATTATGCAGTGAGTCATAAGCTTCTTCCTGTGAATCCGGCAGATGGGATAGATTTACCCAAAACTGTGAAGGCAAAAACCTATCATACAAGAAATATTGATACGGTGAAAACCTTAAATATGGATCAGATTTTGTTGCTTTTAGAAAAAAGCAGAGACACGCCGATTCATATGCAGGTACTGTTTAACGTTCTTATGGGGCTGCGGCGGCAGGAAATCAATGCAGTAAAGTATTCGGATGTGGATTACATTAACCGTACATTGGCGGTAGAACGCCAGCTGGGAAAAGAATTGGACAGAACCCCGAACAGCAAGAAAGAAAGTATGACGAAGAAAGAACTGCCATTAAAAACATCGTCCAGCAGGAGAGTATTGCCCATACCGGATTATGTATTTGAGGCTATCCTGGAAGAAAGAAAAAAGTATGAGCGGTATAAAAGCCGCAGGAGTACTATTTTTCAGGATGATGGCTATATCTGCTGTTCCAGCTACAGCGGCAAGCCGAGATCAAAAGATTTTCACTGGCGGCATTACAAAGAACTTTTGAAGAAAGCTGGACTGCCTGACATTCGCTGGCATGATTTACGCAGTACTTATTGTACCTTGCTCTTGAATAAAGATTTTAATCCAAAAGCTGTATCAAAACTGATGGGCCATGCCAAAGAGCTTATCACAATGGATGTGTATGGTGATAATGCAAATATCATCCCGGAAGATATTCCGGAATTGCTCTCTTATATGGATGAGGTTATGCCAGATAAATCTAATGAGGATGATACTGAAGGTGATGTACAGGATATAGAGATTGATATGGGTGGATATTTGCCTGAAAAGGAAATGACAGGGGCAAAAGAAAAATCAAATTAAGGGTTACATAAGATTTACAAAAACAGGAGAGAAAACGAACAAATGTTTGTTGCGGTATGGACAAATGAAGGTCAGTATGGTATAATCAATTCCGATTTGTTTCATAATTTTGATGTGCATACGGGGGAAAAGCCTCAACGGATTTTTCAAGTTGTTCGCAAAAGTTTACAACTTCCGTATGGTTCAGAAAATTGGATTCAGTAACCAAAATTCGTCGAAGAGCCATTTCCTGGAAAATGGAATATGTGCCTCGACGAATTTCTGGCGAATAGTCGAACTTTTTGACTATAGAATTTGGAGGTGGTATTTGTGCAAACTGCACAAAATATATTCAAACTTCATAGTGAATACCAGCCCACCGGCGACCAGCCGCAGGCCATAGAAGCCCTTGTAAAAGGCTTCAAAGAAGGCAACCAATTCCAGACTTTACTAGGGGTAACTGGTAGTGGCAAAACTTTTACCATGGCAAACGTCATCCAGCAGCTTAACAAGCCGACTTTGGTAATAGCGCACAATAAAACCCTTGCTGCCCAGTTGTACGGTGAGTTTAAAGAATTTTTCCCTGATAACGCAGTGGAATATTTTGTGTCCTACTACGACTATTACCAACCGGAAGCCTACGTCCCGTCTTCAGATACCTATATCGCCAAGGATTCCGCCATCAATGACGAGATCGACAAGCTCCGCCTCTCCGCTACGATGGCTCTGGCTGAGCGGCGTGACGTGATCATCGTCGCCAGTGTATCCTGTATTTATGGCCTGGGAAGCCCGGTGGACTACCAGAATATGGTGATTTCCCTGCGTCCCGGTATGACAAAGGAGCGGGATGAGCTGATGGCGAAGCTGATCGAGATCCAGTATGACCGCAACGACATGGATTTCCACCGCGGAACCTTCCGTGTCCGCGGAGATGTGCTGGAGGTAATCCCGGCCTACGAGACCGACACAGCCATTCGGGTAGAGTTTTTCGGAGATGAGATCGACAGGATCACGGAGATCGACATCCTGACCGGGGAGATCAAGGACGAACTGAAGCACGTAGCAATTTTTCCGGCATCCCATTATGTAGTAGATAAGGAAAACATCAAACGTGCGGTACAAGATATTGAAAAGGAGCTAGAAGAGCGTGTAAAAGAATTTAAACGTCAGGATAAGCTGCTGGAGGCACAGCGGATTGCGGAGCGCACAAATTTTGACATTGAGATGCTGAAAGAAACAGGTTTCTGTTCCGGAATTGAGAACTATTCCAGGCATCTGGCAGGACTGGCTCCAGGACAGCCGCCGTATACGTTAATTGACTATTTCCCGGATGATTTTATCATCATGATCGATGAGTCTCACAAGACCGTACCCCAGATCGGAGGAATGTACAATGGCGACCAGTCCAGGAAATCCACGCTGGTAGATTATGGATTCCGCCTGCCCTCGGCAAAAGATAACCGCCCCTTGAATTTTGAAGAGTTTGAAAGTAAAATAAACCAGGTACTGTTCGTTTCGGCAACGCCAGGAGTTTATGAAGAAGAGCATGAGCTTCTAAGAGCTGAACAGGTTCTCCGTCCCACGGGTCTTCTGGATCCGGAGGTAGAAGTGCGTCCGGTAGAGGGGCAGATCGATGACCTGATCAGCGAAGTGAACAAAGAAGTAGCAAAGAAAAATAAGATTCTGGTAACAACACTGACTAAACGGATGGCCGAAGACCTGACAGATTACATGCGGGAGGTAGGCATCAGGGTGAAGTATCTACATTCTGATGTAGATACTCTGGAACGGACGGAGATCATCCGGGACATGCGTATGGATGTATTTGACGTATTGGTGGGAATTAATCTTCTGCGAGAAGGGCTGGATATTCCAGAGATTACGCTGGTAGTCATCCTGGACGCGGATAAGGAAGGCTTCCTTCGTTCCGGAACCTCCTTGATTCAGACCATTGGCCGCGCGGCCCGTAATTCGGAAGGACATGTCATTATGTACGCGGATACGATGACAGATTCCATGCAGATGGCAATTGACGAGACTATGCGCCGTCGGGAGATTCAGATGGCCTACAATAAAGAGCATGGGATTACGCCTCAGACGATTCAGAAGGCGGTTCGGGATCTGATCAGCATTTCCCAAAAAGTAGATACGAGTGAAATGCTTATGGAGAAGGATATCGAGTCTATGAGCCGGGAAGAGCTGGAACAGATGGTGAACAAGGTTACAAAGAAGATGAAGAAAGCGGCGGCCGAACTGAATTTCGAAGCGGCGGCCGAGCTGCGTGATCAGTTGATCGAACTGAAAAAAGCATTAAATGAGATGGAAGAATAGCAGTAACTTTTCAGCGCCTGAATAGTTACGAATAGCATACAGAAAGCAGGAGAAACAACATGGGAGTAAAGATAGACGCCAGAAAATATATTAAAATACGCGGTGCGAATGAGAACAATCTGAAAAATATTGATGTGGATATTCCGAGAAATGAACTGGTTGTGTTAACAGGGCTGAGTGGTTCGGGGAAATCCTCGCTGGCTTTTGATACCATCTATGCGGAGGGGCAGCGCAGATATATGGAATCTTTGTCCTCCTATGCGAGGCAGTTCCTGGGGCAGATGGAAAAACCGGATGTAGAGAGTATCGAAGGCTTGTCTCCGGCGATTTCCATTGACCAGAAGTCAACGAACCACAATCCACGTTCGACGGTGGGGACCGTGACGGAGATTTACGATTATTTCCGTCTGCTCTATGCCAGGGTCGGAACTCCGCATTGTCCGAAATGTGGGAAAGAGATTAAAAAGCAGTCTGTGGACGAGATGACAGACCAGATCATGGAGCTGACGGAAGGTACCAGGCTCCAGCTTCTTGCGCCGGTTGTCCGGGGGCGGAAGGGGACACATGCAAAGCTGTTGGAAAGGGCAAAGCGAAGCGGATATGTCCGGGTACGTGTGGACGGTAATCTGTATGAATTGTCCGAGGAGATTTCGTTGGAGAAAAATATCAAACATAATATAGAGATCATCGTGGACCGTTTGATCGTGAAACCAGGGATTGAAAAACGTCTGGCAGATTCTATTGAAAGTGTGCTGAATCTGGCAGAAGGGCTTCTGGTCGTGGATGTGATCGGTGGAGAGCCTATGAATTTCAGCCAGAGCTTTTCCTGCCCGGACTGTGGGATCAGCATTGAGGAGATCGAGCCGAGGAGCTTTTCCTTCAATAATCCTTTCGGCGCATGCCCATCCTGCTTTGGATTAGGTTATAAAATGGAGTTTTCCGAAGAACTCATGATTCCGGATCCCTCTTTAAGCATCAACAAGGGCGCGATCGTAGTACTGGGATGGCAGTCCTGCGCGGATAAGGGCAGCTTTACCAATGCGATCCTTACGGCTCTCTGTAAAGAGTATGGATTTGATCTGGACACGCCTTTTGAAGAATACCCGAAAAAGATCCATGATATCCTGCTGTATGGAACAAATGGAAAAACGGTAAAAGTACACTATAAAGGACAGCGGGGAGAGGGTGTTTATGACGTAGCCTTTGAAGGCCTGATCCGGAGTGTGGAACGTCGGTATCGGGAGACCCATTCGGAATCTTCCAAAGCGGAATTCGAAACATTTATGAACATTACCCCATGCTCCGAATGCAAAGGACAGCGCCTGAAGCAGGGCTCTCTTGCAGTAACTGTAGGAGGGAAAAATATCGCTGAGGTAACAGCGTTTCCGATCGACAAATTACAGGAATTTCTGAAGAATCTGGAGCTGACCAGAACGCAGCAGATGATCGGAAACCAGATTTTAAAGGAGATCAAGGCAAGAATCCAGTTCCTGATGGATGTAGGATTGGACTATCTGACTCTGGCGCGCGCGACTGCTTCCTTGTCCGGAGGTGAGGCGCAGAGAATCCGGCTGGCAACACAGATTGGTTCCGGCCTGGTGGGCGTGGCGTATATTCTTGATGAACCAAGCATTGGCCTGCACCAGCGGGATAATGATAAGCTGCTGGCAACGTTAAAGCGGCTGCGTGACCTGGGAAATTCTCTGATCGTGGTGGAACATGATGAGGACACTATGCTGGCCGCAGACTGCGTGGTCGATATCGGGCCAGGCGCGGGGGAACATGGCGGTGAGGTGATCGCGGTCGGGACAGCGCAGGAAATCATGCAATGTGAAAGGTCTATTACCGGGGATTATCTCAGCGGAAGAAAGAAGATTCCGGTTCCAAAGGAAAGAAAACAGCCTGCGGGATTTTTAAAAGTAGTAGGCGCGCAGGAGAATAACCTGAAAAATATCACGGTGAATTTTCCGTTGGGAGTTATGACCTGTGTGACAGGGGTGTCTGGTTCTGGAAAAAGTTCTCTGGTCAATGAGATTTTATACAAAAAGCTTGCCAAGGAACTGAACCGGGCAAGAACCATTCCAGGAAAGCATAAGCGGATTGAGGGATTAGACCAGGTGGATAAGGTGATCGCCATTGACCAGTCACCTATCGGGAGAACCCCGCGTTCCAATCCGGCTACTTATACAGGGGTTTTTGATTTGATCCGGGATTTGTTCGCGGCTACGGCGGATGCCAAGGCAAGGGGATACAAAAAGGGAAGATTCAGCTTTAACGTAAAGGGCGGAAGATGTGAGGCCTGCTCCGGCGACGGGATCTTAAAGATTGAGATGCATTTTCTCCCGGATGTCTATGTGCCCTGCGAAGTGTGCGGCGGTAAGCGATATAACAGGGAGACGCTTGAGGTGAAGTACAAGGGAAAAAGCATTTACGATGTTTTAGATATGACCGTAGAAGAAGCGGTAAAATTTTTTGAAAATGTACCCGGCATCAGCAGAAAGATGCAGACCCTTTATGACGTGGGCCTGTCTTATATCAAGCTGGGGCAGCCATCTACCGAATTGTCCGGAGGTGAGGCACAGCGGATCAAACTGGCAGCAGAGCTGAGTAAGCGTAGTACTGGAAAGACGGTGTATATTCTTGATGAGCCGACTACGGGCCTGCACTTCGCGGATGTGCATAAGCTGACGGAAATTTTGCGGAGGCTGGCAGACGACGGGAATACTGTGATCGTTATCGAGCATAATCTGGATGTCATTAAAACGGCGGACTATATCATAGACATTGGGCCGGAAGGCGGAGATAAGGGAGGGACTGTTGTGGCGGCCGGAACACCAGAGGAAATAGCGGAAAATAAAAAATCCTACACCGGAAAGTATATTGCCGCGATGCTTAACAGAAAATAGAGAGTATAAAAAATCTAAAAAATGAAAAAAAGGCTTTCCAATTTAGTAAAAATTGATTATACTAAGGAATGGTCATATCTGTGGAGACATCTTATGGGTATGGGCATAAAAACAACACCGGATAAACAGACAATCCGACAAAACGCGTCACTGGCGCGTTTTGCTGGGTACTTCATAATAAAAACAAATGCTGCGTATTAGGGAGAATGCCGTGGGAAGGGAGCCATGCTGTAAGTGCTGTTATGGCGCGCTGATCCGGCAGGAAAATACGAAGGATGAGAAGTGATAAGGGTATCTCTTGAGAGAAAGATTTTTAGAAGGGAGAATTTATATGTCTGTTGATATCGGAATAGATCTGGGGACGGCCAGTGTTCTTGTTTACGTGAAGGGAAAAGGTGTTATATTAAAGGAACCCTCTGTTGTCGCATTTGACAGAGACACGAATGTGATCAAGGCGATTGGCGAGGAAGCGCGCCTGATGCTTGGCAGGACTCCGGGAAATATCATTGCGGTACGCCCGCTGCGTCAGGGCGTGATATCGGATTATACCGTAACGGAAAAGATGATCAAATACTTTGTACAGAAGGCTGTAGGGAGGCGGATGTTTAAGAAGCCCAGGATCAGTATCTGTGTGCCGAGCGGTGTGACCGAGGTGGAGAAAAAAGCAGTGGAGGAAGCTACTTTTGCCTCTGGGGCAAGGGAAGTACATCTGATAGAAGAGCCTGTTGCCGCGGCAATCGGCGCAGGAATTGACATTTCAAAACCGTGTGGCAATATGATCGTCGATGTGGGGGGCGGAACCTCAGATATTGCCGTGATTTCTCTTGGCGGGGCGGTGGTGAATACATCTATCAAGCTGGCAGGGGATGATTTTGACGAGGCAATCGTACGTTATATGCGTAAAAAGCATAATCTGCTGATCGGAGATATGACAGCGGAGGATATCAAGATTAAGATTGGTACTACCTATCCGTTGGTAGAGGAAGAACGGCTGGAGGTACGGGGAAGAAACCTGGTGACAGGACTTCCGAAGACTGTTACGGTGACCTCTACGGAGACAGAAGAAGCTTTGCGGGAAACTACCTGTCAGATCGTAGAGGCGGTTATTGGAGTACTTGAGCAGACGCCTCCGGAGCTTTCGGCGGATATACTGGATCGGGGGATCGTGCTTACCGGAGGCGGTTCTATGCTGCGGGGACTGGAAGAGCTGATTGAAGAGAGGACAGGGATCCACACCATGACGGCAGAGGATCCAATGAAAGTAGTTGCTATTGGAACCGGCCAGTTTGTAGAGTTTATGAGCGGAAGAAAAGATTTTTAGGGTTACTGCATCTGCAGTAACCTTTAAAGCTATTGAAAATCTATAGAAACACAAGAGGAGGACACTTTGGAAACAGTAACCGGATATGTGGAGCATGTCGTGTTCCGGAATGAGGAAAATGGATACACCGTATTCAATCTGGAAAGTGATGACGGGGAGGTGACCTGTGTAGGCAGCTTCCACTATATCAGCGAGGGCGAGTGCCTGGAACTGGAAGGGGAATATGTAAACCACAGTGTATATGGCATGCAGCTGAAAGTGTTCACTCATAAAGTAAAAGAACCGGAGGATCTGGTATCGATCGAACGATATCTGGGATCCGGGGCAGTCAAAGGGATCGGCGCCGCTCTTGCCGGCCGTATTGTGCGTAGGTTCAAAGAGGACACCTTCCGTATCATGGAGGAAGAGCCGGAGCGGCTTGCAGAGATTAAGGGCATCAGCAAAAGAAAAGCACAGGAAATTGCGGTTCAGGTAGAAGAAAAAAGGGATATGCGAAAAGCAATGATCTTTTTGCAAAAATATGGGATTTCCACAACGCTTGCTGTTAAAATTTATGAATATTATGGGGGCAGGCTGTACGAGGTGCTTCAGGAAAATCCTTATCAGCTTGCGGATAATATTTCAGGAGTGGGATTTAAAACGGCAGATGAGATTGCTTCCAGAATCGGAATACGCGTAGATTCAGATTTTCGAATCCGGAGCGGCCTGGTTTATGTGCTGCAGCAGGCTTTGGGAGAAGGTCATATTTATTTGCCTCAGTCTGTCCTTGCGTCACGTGCGGAACAGATCCTAAGGGTTCAGATCCCTGACATCGAAAAGTATATCATGGATCTCTGCATTGACCGAAAGATTGTGCGGAAAGAGGCAGATGGAGAAATCCGTATCTATCCTTCCCACTATTATTATCTGGAGTTAAATACTGCCCGGATGCTTCATGATCTGGATATCGATTGCGAGATGCCGGAGGAAATGATGGAACAAAGGCTGCATAAAGTAGAAGAAAAGGAACAGCTACGGCTGGATCCTATGCAGCATCGTGCGGTAGTCGAGTCTATCCGGCATGGGCTCCTGGTACTGACCGGAGGCCCTGGTACAGGAAAAACGACCACCATCAATACGATCATCCGCTTTTTTGAAAGTGAAGGCATGAGTATTCTGCTGGCAGCGCCTACAGGCCGGGCGGCAAAGCGTATGACAGAGGCTACCGGATATGAATCCCAGACCATACACCGGCTGCTTGAAGTAAGCGGGAATCCAGAGGAACAGGGAGGCGTCAGTGGATTTCAGCGGAACAGAGAGAATCCTTTGGAGACGGATATTCTGATTATAGACGAAATGTCTATGGTCGATCTGTCATTGATGCATGCTTTGTTATCAGCAATTATCCCGGGAACCCGTTTGATTTTAGTGGGAGATGTGAATCAGCTTCCTTCCGTGGGGGCCGGCAGTGTATTAAAGGACATTATCCTTTCAAAATGTTTTCCGGTGGTGACTTTAACGCGGATTTTCCGTCAGGCCGGAGAAAGTGACATTGTAGTCAATGCCCATAAGATCAATGCAGGAGAACCTGTTGTATTAGATAATAAGAGTAAGGATTTTTTCTTTTTAAAAAGGCAGGAAGCAGATGTGATCATTGGCGTAGTAATTACGTTGATCCAGAAAAATCTTCCGCGTTATGTGGATGCGCCCCCAAATGAGATCCAGGTGATGACGCCAACCCGGAAAGGTTCTTTGGGAGTAGAAAGGCTGAATGTGATATTGCAGCGCTACCTGAATCCACCGGACCCGGAAAAAGAAGAAAAGGAGATCAATGGCCGTATCTTCCGCAAGGGAGATAAAGTCATGCAGATTAAAAATAATTACCAGCTTGCGTGGGAGGTGCGTACAAAATACGGGGTGGCCGTAGATCAGGGGATGGGCGTTTTTAACGGAGATATGGGCTGTATCACAGAAGTAAATTTATATAACGGAACCCTGGAGGTTGAATATGATGAACACAGGAAAGTGATATATCCTTTCGAAGCCACGGATGAGCTGGAACTGGCATATGCGATCACGGTACATAAATCTCAGGGGAGTGAGTATCCTGCAGTTATATTGCCATTGCTCTCCGGCTCAAGACTGTTGTATAACCGTAATCTGCTCTATACGGCTGTGACCAGGGCTAAAAAATGTCTGACAATTGTAGGGAGTGAGAGCGTATTTCAAGAAATGATCAGAAACAAAAGCGAACAAAACAGATACACCAGCCTGGCAGAGTGCATTCGGGAGTTTTAAGATTTTTGGATATTCTGTATCCTCAGGTATGTCCTTTTTGTGGAGAAATACAGAAGCCGGGAACAGGAATCTGCGATGTATGTAGAGGAAAGCTTCCTGTTATAAAAGAACCGCGTTGTATGAAATGCGGAAAGCCAGTTCCTTCTGAAGAACAGGAATATTGCCGTGATTGTGCCAGACGTGATTATGCCTATACGCAGGGGCGGAGCCTCTGGCTGCATGTTTCTCCTGTGACACAGGCGATCTATCAGTTCAAGTTCCACAATAAACGCTGTTATGGAGAAATATTTGCTAAAGAAATGGCTTTCCGGTATGGAAAATGGATTCGAGATCATGGGGTCGAAGAAATCATTCCGGTGCCGCTGCATTCTTCCCGGATGAGGGCGCGGGGATTTAACCAGGCAGCTTTGCTGGCGGAACAACTTTCACGTGAACTGCAGATTCCGGTGGAAAATAACGTAGTGTATCGGATCCGGAAAACAAAGCCACAGAAACAGCTGGATGGCCAGGAGCGGGAAAAGAACCTGAAGCAGGCGTTTGGCGTGTCCAGACAGTGGAAAGCACCGCGCAATGTACTTGTCGTAGATGATATTTATACGACGGGAAATACGATACACAGGATGGCGAAGGTGTTAAAAAAGGCAGGAGTGGAAAAAGTTTATTTTTTAACCATAAGCATTGGACAAGGCCTCTGACTATATGCTATACTAGGTCTGATGGCTGTTTGGGTTGTTTTGAAAAAAAAGTATTTCATAAATAAAGCCTTTTTTATGCCGTACTATGGAATAGCAGCGAATAATGTACAGATATGGAGGAAGCCTATGCTGGATGCAAAAAGGATCAGACTGATGGCGAGGATGGCTCAATATGAGAAAAATAACATCAGGAAAGATATGAAGATCAGCACTTATTATAAAAAGGATTATGTAAGCCTGAACACTTTGGTGACGATTCTGTGGATGACAGTTGGATATGGTATTCTGGCTGCCCTGCTTGCGGTATGCTTCCTTGAGGAACTGATGGAGAACCTGACCGTATCAAAGCTGTCTTATCTGGGGGCCGGTATAGGCGGCGGATATGTGCTGCTGTTGGTCATTTATGTTATTTCCGCTAACGTTTTTTACAGGGGGCGTCATAATCGGGCAAAGCAGCGTGTAAAAAAGTATTATAGAGATTTATCCCGCCTGGGTAAAATGGAAGTGAAGGAGAAAAAGAAAGTATGAGCACATTACTTGTCTGGAGAGAGCAATTGCAGATATTTTATGCGAAGTATTCCTTTTTTATCAGGACTGGGTTTCAGTTTTGTTTAGGATTTCTGGTGTTTTACCAGATTAATACGAATATCGGATTTATGAAAGCGGCGTCCTCTACAGTGTGTACGGTAGGATTGGCTGCAATCTGCGCGTTTCTTCCGTTGATTGTTATGGTTATGGCCGCGACAGCGTTGGTGCTGCTGCATTTTTATACGTTGTCTTTGCCGGTTGCCATAGTGGCCGCGTTGCTTTTTTTGCTGATGTACATTTTTTATTTTCGGTTTTCCTCCGGAAATTCATGGCTTGTCCTGCTCATGGCTTCTTCTTTCGCAATGGATATTCCGTTTGTGCTTCCTATCGCGGCAGGGCTTCTTGGAACCCCGGTGTGCATTGTCCCGGCTGCGTGCGGTACATTTTCCTATTATATGATCCATCTGGTCAAAGGATCGTCCAGTACCTTTAAAGCAGGCGACGGGGTAGAATTAGTGGAGACACTGATCAGTTTTACAAAGCAGACGCTTATGAATCAGGAAATGTGGGTCATGATCGCCGCGGTAGCGGCATGTATCCTTTTTGTATATTCGATCCGCACCCTCTCTATTGACCATGCGTGGAAGTTTGCGTCCACGGTCGGAGCTGTTACCGCAGTCGTGATCGGCGCGACAGGAAATGTAGCATTGAATCTGCACATTTCCCTTTCACCCCTTGTTATCAGCGCGGCGATAGGCGTCCTTGTAGGATTATTGCTGGAATTGATATTCCTTTCCGTAGATTATGCCCGGACGGAATATCTGGAGTTTGAAGACGACGAATATCATTATTATGTAAAGGCGGTTCCGAAGATTGGTGTGACAGTTCCGCAGAAAAGTGTAAAGCACATCAATGAAAGACAGAATACAGGTAATATTGGCAGCAAAGATATTCGGGGAAGTAACAGCAGCCAGGCATCGGCATCTTATGGAGCAGGCTATTCAGAAAGACAGAGGAGCGCGGATGAGATCCTGCTGGAAAGAAGCCTGAACAAAGAATTAGGGCTTGATGGAAAAAGGTAAGGAATCGTAGTTATAAAGGTAAGAAAAGCTGTATTTATGACAGTGTTTTTCAATGTTACCCGGAGCGGGAGGTGAGCAGGTGCAGCAGGGAATAGGCGAGATTCTTCAGGAATTTATCGGAGATAAGTATATTCCGTCTATTCGTTTGACGGACGTCATAGAGATTCTTATTATTACGGTGATCGTGTATGAGATCATGCTTTGGATCAAGAATACAAAGGCATGGATGCTTTTAAAAGGACTGCTGATGCTCGGGCTGTTCATTCTGGTTTCATATGTGTTCCAGATGCATACCATTTTTTATCTGGCAAAGGAATCCATCAACATTCTTGCGTTTGCGGCGCTGGTCGTGTTTCAGCCGGAACTTCGGAGGGCACTGGAAAAGTTGGGAGAGAAGAATTTACTAAACAGCTTTTTTGTGTTTGATAAAAGCCGGGATAACCAGCGTTTTACAGACAGGACGAGGGACGCGTTGATCAATGCCTGCTTTAGTATGGGAAAGGTGAAGACAGGAGCGCTTATCGTGGTGGAGCGCGCGATTCATCTGACGGAATATGAAATGACAGGGATCGAACTGGATTGTGTGATATCAGAGCAGGTCATCCTGAATATATTTGAGCATAATACGCCGCTTCATGACGGAGCTGTGATCATCCGGGGAGACAGGATCATATCCGCGACCTGTTATCTGCCGCTTTCGGACAATATGCAGATCAGTAAGTCATTAGGAACCAGACATCGTGCCGCGCTCGGCATGAGTGAGGTCAGCGATGCTATGATCCTGGTAGTTTCGGAAGAGACCGGGGCAGTATCTCTGGCTATGGACGGACAGCTTGTACGGGATGTGACTCCGGAATACCTGCGGACGAAGCTTAGCCAGATTCAGGATCGTCTTTCCGATGGAAAGAAATTTATGATACGGAAAGGACGGCAGAAAGATGAGGATTAAAATAACCCGGAATATAGGCTTGAAAGTGGCAGCTTTAATTTTTTCCGTATTTCTATGGCTTATTGTGATTAATATCAATGATCCTATAGATAGTGTTACTTACACGAACATTCCAGTCTCATTTATGAATGAAGAGGTTGTCACGAATATGGGGAAGACCTATGACCTGGTAGGAGATGCCCAGCCTGTCCGTGTAACAGTATCCGGAACACGGTCTGCCATTTCCAAAGTTACCAGCAGCAGTATTGTAGCCATTGCGGATCTGAGCCAGATGGAGGTCAATACCTATCTGGTGCCGGTCACCGCAGAGGTAAGGGGAATGGAAGGAAAAGGGCTTACTACGGAAGTTACTCCGGGAAACCTGCAGATAAAGATCGAAGATATGGCCAGGAACACTTATCCGATCTCTGTAAGTACGCCTACGAATATCATCCCCAGAGACGGGTATGCGGTGGGGGATGTGACCGCGAATCCGGAAAAGATTACCATATGGGGGACGGAATCAGCAATCCGGAATATTCAGCGTGTCGTAGCAAGGCCGAAGGAATCATCGGGACTTTCAGAGAGTACGACACTGGACGCGGAACTGATTATTTTGGATGGAAATGGGAATTCCATGGATCAGAGCCAGCTGACGAACAACCTGGGAGAGCGGGGGCTTAGCGTAAACGTGCAGATACTCAGGAAAAAGACAGTACCGATTTCCGTCAGCGTGTCAGGTACGCCGGCAGATGGATTTATTTATACGGACTGTACCACAGAACCCTCCCAGATTGATATCTGTGGAACAAAGGAAGCGTTGGATGCTGTGAGCGCGATTGAGATCCCTGGTTCGGAGATTGATATCAGCGGAAAGCAGGGCCGGGAGGAAGTAACCGTAGATATTCTGCCATACCTTCCGGAAGGCATCAGGCTGGCGGATGAAGCCGCTAATAACGTAGTCGTAAACATAATGATAGAGCAAGAGGGGGTTAAGACGATTGAACTTCCGGTAGGAGCGATTCAGATTAATAATCTCAAGGATGACCTGAAGCTGTCTTTTGAGTCTGATATGGATATTGAGCTGCAATTTACGGGAAGAGAGGAAGATTTGTCCGTATTGGATATCAGGTATGCCGCTTCAATTGACCTGAAGAATTATAAAACTCCTGGAACCTATGAGGTAGCAGTTAATATTGAGACTCCCGCGCATGTAGAATTAACGAAAAACCCGACTGTCAAGATTATACTGACAGAAAAAGACGGAGGATAGGAAGTGCGATAGAATATGGTAAGTGAAAGCGTGATTATTAAAAATCCGACCGGCCTTCATCTGAGGCCGGCGGGGCTGTTCTGCAAGACAGCGATGCAGTTTGGCTGCAAGATCACCATTGAAAAGACAGCCAGGCCCGGCATGGTTTCCGCCAATGCAAAGAGTGTGCTCAGTGTCCTTGGAGCATGCGTCAAAAGTGGGGATGAGATTACCATAGTATGCGATGGTGAAGATGAAGAGGACGCTTTGAATGAAATGGTCCGGATCGTGAAGGACGGGCTGGGTGAATAAGAATGTAGTAAAATCAGGAGGATTTTTATATGAGCAGAGCTGCGTTGGTGGTTATGGCAGCCGGTTTGGGAAGCCGTTTTGGAGGTGGTATCAAGCAATTGGAGCCTGTTGGCCCTAATAGAGAGATCATTATGGAATATTCTGTATACGACGCCATGGAGGCAGGTTTTGACAAGGTGGTATTTGTGATCCGGCGGGACATTGAGAAGGATTTCAGAGAGTCCGTCGGAAAACGTATTGAGCGGATCGTGGATGTGGCCTATGTATATCAGGAGGTTGAGGATATTCCGGCGGCATATCAGGAGCGTTTTGCGGGCCGGACGAAGCCCTGGGGGACTGGACAGGCGATCCTTTGCTGTAAGGATGTGATAGACAGTCCTTTTCTGGTGATCAACGCAGATGATTTTTATGGAAAGCAGGCCTATGTGGAAGCTTACCGGTATCTGATCAGAGATTGTTCCGGTTCCGGGACGGAGATCTGTATGATAGGATTTATTTTAAAAAATACCTTGAGCGATAACGGGACGGTTACCAGAGGATTATGTCAGGCTGGCTCAAATGGAATGTTGGAGAAGATCGTAGAGACAAGGAATATTGAAAAGCTGGATGGCGAAGCTGTCATACGAAGTGAAAGCGGCGACGTGAGATTAAAAGCAAATTCCCTGGTATCTATGAATATGTGGGGAATGCAGCCCGGATTCTTTTCTATCCTGGAATCTGGCTTCATACATTTTTTAGACAAGCTGGAAGCCGGAGACGCCAAAGCAGAATATCTGCTTCCCACAATTATTGGGGGGCTTCTGGAGGAGGATAAAGTCTCTGTAAAGGTGTTACAGTCATCGGATAAATGGTTTGGGGTGACTTATAAGGAAGATAAGGAAGGCGTGGCCGCGTCTGTCAGGGAGCTGATTGACGCGGGAGTTTATCCGGAAAGATTATATTGAAAGTATACAGGGAACCAGGGCGGAACGATCTGCGAAAGGTTCCCTGTTTTATTTTGAAATATCCAGCAAAACGTGCCAGTGACGCGTTTTGTCGGATTACGAAGTATTTTCCTGAAATAACAAAATGTAAAAAAAATATAATGAATTGTAAACAAATTGTAAAAAATAATGTGATTTGTAATAATTTGTAGAGGTATAAAAAAGTGTTTTTTTTAATCCTAAGATTCCTGAATGAAAATGAACACACAAGATGATGTATTTATATTGCCTGAAAATTCTTTATATTGTATGATGGGATAGAAGAAATTATTTTATTTCCTGTCAGAAAATGACAAAACAGAAAGAAGTGTGTCGAAGCATGGCGATTTTCTAACTTGAAAGTGCATGGGGATTGTTGTATAATATGAACTATGCTTGTACTAATTAATAAAATATGAGGTGGATATTATGATGAAAGGGAAAAGAAAGAAACTTGTAGCATGGCTGCTTGTACTCACCGTATTGATGAGTCCGGCTTCCGGCTTCCGCTCGTTTGCGGTGGATCTGGATGATGCAGCCCAACAGACAGATCTGGCAAACGACGTAAGTATTGACCCAGATGATTCAGATCAGATTACGGATAACAGCGGAACTCCCGCAGTTGATCCAAATGGTTCTAATGGACCGCAAGAGCCGGTAACACCGGCCGATCCGGCGGCAGCGCCGACGGATGAACCAGCTGTGACGGCCGACCCGGCAGTTCTGGATACACAGGCAGGGACAGATGGAACCGAAGATCAGGACGCGGATACAGAAGATCCTGAGGTTGAGGATGGCGGACTGATCAATAATTTCTTCTTGGGAGAAAAATCGTTACAAGCACCGGGGGAGCAAAACCTGATCGTATCATTTGGAGATGGAAGCGAGCAGCTTACATCTGTAAAGCTGGTACTTTCCGGGGAGGATGGAAGGCAGAGCGAGATTCCGCTGACAGAGCAAAAGGAATCTTATTATCGTTTTGTTAAGACATACAATAACAATGAAGCAGGGACATATCGTCTTGTTGCTTTCGCATACGAATTAGACGGGCATAAGAAACGTATTGATTT
Organism: uncultured Clostridium sp.; assembly: GCA_964523125.1. Taxonomy (GTDB): domain Bacteria; phylum Bacillota; class Clostridia; order Lachnospirales; family Lachnospiraceae; genus Schaedlerella. Next base: position 25,496 of record CAZFXM010000021.1, read on the forward strand.
TGAAAAAATCGGAATATCAGCAGAGTTTAGCGTAATTGCTGAATCGGCTGAGGAGAGCGGCGAATGTACGGAGGACGCAGGCATATCCGTTACCGCGCTTACATCCGATGAGATTTCCGATGATATGACACAACAGATTGAGTCTGCTATCCAGGAAGTAGCGGACGAAGCTGTGGAAACTGTAAATGAAGGCTCAGTAGAATTAGGCGCCTCCAGTACAGAGCAGTCCTATAGCCGGGCAGGCGTCAGCGCGGAGCTGACAGCGCTTACGGATCAGGCGGTAAAATTAGGCTCTTACAGTGCACCGAAGGCATATACCGGTCCGTCTTCTGCTGTGATTGTTCTGGATCCGGGACATGGTGGAACCGATAAAGGCGCGACGGAAAACGGTCTTGTGGAAAAGGATATTAACTTAAAGATAGCACAAGCTTGCAAGGCCGAATTAGAAAAAAATACTGGCTTAAAGGTATATATGACCCGTACTACTGACAAAAATGTCGGTTTGGAAGCAAGGGTTGCAGCAGCAAAGACTATGGGGGCTACGCTTTTTGTCAGCATTCATATGAATTCAGTAGAGGGTGACGCGAAGAAGAAGGATGCGGCAAAAGGGGCGGAAGTATATTATCCTAATGCTAATTATAATCCATCAGTTTCTGCTGAAGGAAAAGCTGCCGCACAGAGTATTTTAAATGAACTGGTTGGTCTGGGACTGTCAAACCGTGGCGTAAAATTTTTGAATTCGACAGATGATAGCGATGGGGAAGGTCTTTACGATGATGGCTCTGTTTCAGATTACTATAGTGTCATTCGGAATAGTAAGAAGTACGGCTTTCCGGGAATTATTGTTGAGCATGCATTTGTATCTAATCCGGATGATGCAAAGAAGCTGAGAAATAATTCCTTTTTGACTGAACTTGGAAAGGCGGATGCCCAGGGCATTCTGAAATATTGTCAGACGAGGACGGATTATTCTGCTGTCTTTGATTTTAGTTATTATATGAATCGATATTCAGATTTGAAAAGGGCTTATGGCAATGACGCGGCCGGTGCATTGCAGCATTTTATCAGTAATGGTATGAATGAAAGAAGGCAGGCAAGCAAAGAATTCGATGTTGATTCCTACATAAGCCGTTATCCGGATCTTCAGGCTGCCTTTGGAACGAACTATCCGGCTTACTATATGCATTATATCAACTATGGACGGAAGGAAGGAAGGATTGCCACTACAGATGGATCGAATGTAAATACTGATACAAATCCAAGTGTTAATGTACCGAATAATACGGCTTCAAATACAATATATGCCGGAACAGATTATGGAGATGTCTATGATTACGAATACTATATCAACAGATATGGGGATATTGCGGCTGCTTTTTCAGGTGATTATGCCGGTGCGTTGAGACATTTTATTCAATGCGGTATGAGCGAGGGCAGACAGGCAAAAGGCACCTTTAATGTAAATACCTATAAAAATACCTATAAAGATTTGAGAGAGGCATTAGGTGATGATTTAAAGCGGTATTATATGCATTATATTGAATATGGGAAAGCCGAGGGCAGAACAGCATCTGGAGATGATACAGTAATTAAAGACCCAGATAACAAAAAGACTCCATTAGAATCTAAGTATGCTCCTGTCTATGATTATGATTACTATGTCACGCGATATTCTGATGTAAAACAGGCATATGGCAATAATTCAGATAAAGTACTGCAGCATTTTATTCAGCATGGAATGAGTGAAGGCAGAATTGGAAAAGATGAAATTGTAAGATATAAAAATAGTTCCGGTGGAGTGGATGAAGTAAGAGAATTTAATGTATATGGATATAAGAATCGATATAGTGATCTTCGTGCGGCTTTTGGGGATGACTTGAAAAAATATTATATGCATTACATAGAGCATGGTATAGCGGAGGGGCGTATTCCGGATCTGGAATCAACGACGAAATATCAGGGGGTTGAATATGGAGGAGTTCTAAATCCCAATACAAATAAACTCATAGGAAAAGTTTATGACTTTAATTACTACATTAATAATTATTCAGATTTATATGCCGCCTTTGCAAATGACCCATCAGGGGCGATCAAGCATTTTGTAGAATTTGGTGTTAATGAAGGAAGACAGGCATGTGAAGAGTTTAACATTACTGCCTATAAAAATAATTATGCTGATCTGAGAAGTGCGTTTGGTGATAATAATCTAGCATATGTCCGGCATTTTATAGAACTTGGAGATTCAGAGGACAGAAATGCAAAATCAGCTCTGCTCCATACAATTACTAATGCGGATGGTACAGGCCGAACGACATTAAATCAGATGGTGACATACTTCCTCGCAAATAACCCGTCTTATCCAACGTATTATTCAAATAATACTACTGACGCAAAAACATTAAGAGATTTCTGTAAGTTATATTATGAGATATGTAATAGATATGGAATCAAACCGGAAGTTGCTTTTTGTCAGGCAATGAAAGAGACGAATTTCTTAAGGTTTGGTGGAGATGTAAAAATCGGCCAGTTTAATTTTGCTGGTCTTGGAGCAACAGGCAGTGGTGCTGGAGGAGCGACTTTTAAGAGCGTTAGTGAAGGAATAGAGGCGCATATACAGCATTTGTGTGCTTATGCATACGCTGATGCGACTATTTCCACGGATGGTAAAACTATTAATATCCCATCCGGTACATTTATTTGTGTTGATCCAAGATTTAGTGTTGTTACAAAAGGGTGTGCTCCATATGTTGAGTGGTTAGGCCAGAAGGAAAATCCAATCCCAGGTAAGGGCTGGGCGACAGCGGAAGGATATGGATACAGTATCATTAATGACTATATGAATAAGCTGAGTACATACAGCAGATAATAATTATCAGCAAAAAGCGCCTTAAAAGGCGCTGGTAAAAAGGGTGTGCCTGGCAGACGGTGTAGATGACCATCGGCTGTCAGGCACATCCTTTTTATATAATCCCGGATTGTATTACAAAAGTGTTACAAAAAAGTGACTGAAATTATATAAATTTTGTCTTTCTACTTGTCCTTTTATGGAAAATATTATATGATATTACACGTATTGGAAAGATATTTTTATTTACAGATCGGAAGAGGGAAGTAAGAAGTGATTAAAGAGAACCAGAAGCTTTTGAATAGACTGCAGGTTGTGCTGGATGGAATTGTGATCATCGCCTCCTATGTGCTGGCCTGGTATATCCGTTTCAAAACCGGCATTTTTGAACAGGATCCCTGGGCGCTGCCATTGGACGTATATATGAGGCTCCTGATACTGATCGTTCCGGGTTACCTGGTCTTATATTACGCATATAAGCTGTACGCGCCAAAGCGGGTGCTGGGAAGAAGGCTGGAGGCATGGCGGGTCATCCAGGCGAACCTGCTTGGCGTAATGATCCTGATCCTGCTTTTATATCTGGTCAGGCAGTTCGATATTTCCAGAACCATGCTGTTTGTATTTGCCTGTGTGGATATTTTCGCGACTGTACTGGAGCGTAATATCGTCCGGTATGTGCTCAGGAGGATGCGAAAAAACGGGTATAACCTGAAGCATATCATCCTGGTCGGATACAGCCGCGCGGCAGAGCAATATATTGACAGGATCCTGGTGAACCCGGAATGGGGATATTATGTGCGGGGAATCCTGGACGACACGATGCCTCACGGCGCGGAATATAAGGGGATCAAGGTACTTGGCTCCATTGACAACCTGGGGATCATCCTGCCCCAGAACAGATTGGATGAGATCGTGATCACGCTTGGCCTGGGAGAATACCACAAGCTGGAACGGATCGTGGGTATGTGTGAAAAATCAGGAGTGCATACAAAATTTATCCCGGATTATAATAATATTATCCCGACCAGGCCTTATACGGAAGATATCCAGGGGCTTCCGGTCATCAACATACGGCATGTTCCCTTGAATAATATGCTGAACCGGACTATAAAAAGAGTAGTGGATATATTTGGCTCACTGTTTGCGATCATACTGTTTTCCCCGGTTATGCTGGCTGTCGCTGTGATCATCAAGGCGACCGATCCGGGACCGCTTATTTTCCGGCAGGAACGGATCGGATTAAAGAATAAGCCGTTTTATATGTACAAGTTCCGTTCCATGATCATGCAAAGGGAATGTGACGAAGAAAAAGGCTGGACCAGGAAGGATGACCCGAGGGTCACCCCGATCGGGCATTTTATCAGGATGACCAGTATTGATGAGCTGCCTCAGCTGTTCAATATTTTAAAAGGGGACATGAGCCTGGTCGGACCCAGACCGGAGCGCCCGCAGTTTGTGGAGAAATTTAAGGAAGAGATTCCCAGGTATATGATCAAGCACCAGGTACGGCCGGGGCTGACAGGATGGGCACAGGTGAATGGGTTACGGGGAGATACATCCATACGGAAAAGAATTGAGTATGATCTGTATTACATTGAAAACTGGACGCTCGGGTTCGACTTAAAGATCATTATACTGACGTTTTTCAAGGGCTTTATAAATAAAAACGCTTACTAGGAAGGGCTTTATGATGTTGCGTACGGATAAAAAAACAGATTATATTTCTTATTGCGCCAGCTATCTGCTGGCCTTTACTGCTTCCAGGCTGGGGCATGTATATCTGGCAGGGATTTTCCTTATGCTGGAAGCGTTGCTGCTATACGTCATTAATTTTAACAGGTCTGGAAGCCTGGCAGATCTGCGGGGGCTTTTTTCCCTTTCCTGGGTAGGAGGAGAGGGGATTGCCTGCCTGCAGCTGAGCAGGCTTCAGAGTAATTGGGAGACACTTACATGGATATGTTTTTTCCTCGCGTACTTCTGTTTTATATCCGGATATGACATCTGGGGCAGGAGAAGAGGAAAAAGCAGCCATGAGTCCTCCGGGATCGAAAAGAATCCATGCCATGCCCGGCGTATCATGATCTGTATTATACTTCTGGGAGCCGGCTCTATATCCTGCTTTTTACTGGAAGCAGTGGTTCTTGGATTTATTCCGCTGTTTTCACCGGAGCCTCACGCATATTCTTACTTTCATATCTCCGGCGTACATTATTTTACGGTGAGCTGTATACTGATTCCGGCACTGTCCGTATTATATGTAAGGCTGACGGAAAAATGGACGGCCATCCGCCTGGCTGTCCTGGTGATGGGTAATCTGACGGCCGTCGCGATACCGGTTTTATGTGTGTCCAGATTCCAGCTGCTCTTTGCGGTTGGTTTCGCGGCCATAGTGTATCTGATGCTGTATCGGCATATAACATGGAAGATGATCGTCACAGCTTTTGTAATCCTGATTCCGGTATATGTACTTCTGACAGTAGCGCGAAGGCATGACGTCACATATTTAAATGGTATTTTTGAGATGAAATATCAGAAAATGCCGATTTTTGTTACACAGCCATATATCTATGTGGCAAATAATTATGAAAACTTTAACTGCATGGTTACACAGCTTTCGAAGTTTTCCATGGGGCTGCGGATGTTATTTCCGGTTTTTGCGTTGACAGGATTGAAGTTTGTATTGCCACAGGTGACCGCATTCCCATTATATACGACAAAAGAAGAACTGACGACGGTAACCTTATTTTATGACGCATACTATGACTTTGGTTTTATCGGGATCATTTTATTAGCGTTTGTCCTGGGATGTATGGCCGTCTGGCTGACCGGATGGGCAAAAGATAACCGGAATCCCGCGGCCTATTTGTTTTACGGACAGATAGCGATTTATCTGGGACTATCCTTTTTTACCACCTGGTTCAGCAATCCGACGACCTGGTTTTGGCTGGCTTTGACATTTGTCATGTATCTGTTTCTTGGATATACAGGCTCATCCAGGGATGGAAGATGGTGTAAGCATAAGAAAAAGGCAGATGTAAAATAGAGAAGACAGGATACGGGTCATAAGGAGTACTACTCCAGGATAGGTAATATAGTTCTGGTTTCGGTGATCCGGGATTTGTCTTAATCATGGTAAAAGATTGAAAAAAATTCTATTATCTTGCATCCGAAAAGGGAAATCAGAGGATCTGACCGAGGCATTGAGTGTGGCGTTTGAGGCGGTAAAATAAAAGAAGAAGTAATAACAAGAAACTTGACACCGCCTCCTACGCTTGACAATTCCCATTTTGGGTGGTAATATAGCAATAGACCGATTGTCGGTATAGAGCTTGATTAAGAGTGGGGGGGAGAATATATGCGCGTTGTCAAAGAGGCGGCTGTACGCAGAAATGAGATCCTGGACGCGGCGGAGCAGCTATTTGTGACCAAGGGATTTGATAGAACCAGCACCAACGATATTCTGGAGCGTGTTGGGATCGCCCGGGGGACGCTCTACTACCACTTCAAGTCAAAGGAAGAGATCCTGAACGCCATGATCGCCCGCCTGACCGAAACACTTCTGAAAAGAGCCGGACAGATCGTCAGGCAGAAAGACAAGCCGGTGCTGCAGCGCCTGACCGAGACGATGCTGGCGCTGAATGTGGACGGAGAGCTGGGTAATGAGATCATGGAGCAGGTACACAAGCCGCAGAACGCTCTGATGCACCAGAAGATGCAGGAGGGGCTGCTGGCAGGGGTCGTTCCGTTGTTCGCCGGATTGATTGAAGAGGGCATCACTCAGGGAATCTGTCAGACCGACTACCCAGCCGAGGCGGCAGAGATGCTTTTGGTATACTCCAATATGGCCTTTGATGCCCTGATGGAAGACAGCCGTGACGAGCAAAAGATTGCGGCCTTCATCTACCACGCAGAGCGCCTGCTTGGAATGCCCCGGGACAGTATGCGCCAGGCCGTTCTCCCGATTTTCAGAGCGTGAGGGAAGCATACAATGGATGAAAACAGAGGAACCACTTTGTTCCTCCATTTTTGTAGCTTATTATCGACCGTCAGACGGTCTAAAAGGAGGGCATTTTATGAAAAAGAACAGCAACTTTCCAAAATTCCTGCTATTGTGGGCGGGAGAACTGATCTCCGCCATGGGCAGCGGGCTGACCAGCTTCGGGCTGGGGGTGTATGTATTCCGGCAGACGGGAAGTGCCGGAAGCATGGCGCTGGTGACCTTGCTGGCCTTTCTGCCCACCCTGCTGCTCAGCGTCCCTGCCGGTGTGCTGGCCGACCGCTATGACCGGCGGCTGCTTATGATGGTGGGGGACGGCTGCTCGGCGCTGGGAATCCTCTACATATTGCTGTGCATGATGGGCGGCGGTGCGCAGCTCTGGCAGATCTGCCTGGGGGTGTTTGCCAGTTCCATCTTTTCCGCCCTGCTGGAGCCGTCCTACCGTGCTACCATCACAGACCTGCTTACCAAAGAAGAGTATTCCAAGGCCAGCGGCCTTGTGAGTCTTGCGGGCAGCGCAAGATACCTGATTTCCCCCGTTTTGGCCGGGGCACTGCTGACGGTCAGCGATATTAAACTGTTGCTGCTGACCGACATCTGCACCTTCTTTCCAACGGTGTTCGCCGCGGTATTCGTCCGAAAGGGGATTGCGGCAAAAGCGGTGGAGAGCCGGCCGCCCTTTGGAGAGAGCCTGCGCCAAGGCTGGGGAGCGATCACCGGCAACCGGGGGATTTTTATCCTGGTGGCGGTTTCCTCAGTGATGACCTGTTTTATGGGGTGTTTTCAAATCCTCGCCCAGCCCCTGATCCTGGACTTTGCCGACAGCGCCACTCTGGGTGTGGGCGAGACAGTCTGCGCCTGCGGGATGCTGGTATCCAGTTTGTTTCTGGGTATCAAAGGGATCAAACAGAGATATGTCAAAATCTTGAGTACCACTCTGTTCTTCGGTGGGATTGGGATGGCGATGTTCGGGATCTGGGAGGATATGGTTCCCATCTGCCTGTTTGGATTTCTGTTTTTTGCCATGCTGCCTTTTGCCAACAATTGCCTGGATTATCTCGTCAGGACCAATATTCCGGATGAATTGCAGGGCCGCGCCTGGGGCGTCATCGGGTTTCTTTCCCAGATCGGCTATGCTGTGGCTTACGCCTACGCCGGGGCGGCGGCGGACGGCATCGCGGCGGGCTTTGACCTCAGTGTGGGCCGGGGCGCGGCGGTTGTTGTGATAATTTCAGGAATTTTGCTCAGCGTTACAGCCTTGCTCCTTTATCCGCTGAAAAGCGTCCGGGCTTTGGAGGAAACATTATGCTGAAAAAACTGATTTTAAACGATATGCGGCAAAACAAGCTGTTGTCCGCCGCAACGGTATTCTTTATGGCTATTTCCGCCGCCCTGCTGATTCTGACGGCAGTGCTGTCCACCGAGCTGCTGGAGACCATTGACGGCCTGATGGATATGGCTTCCGTCCCCGGCCTGATGCAGATGCACGCCGGGGAGGTGGACGAGGCAAAGCTTTCCAGGTTTGCCCGGAGCCGCCCGGAGGTGCGGGAATGGCAGCTCTGCCGTTTCTTAAATCTGGATAACAGCCAGCTTGTCCTGGGAGAACACAGCCTGGTGGACAGCACGCAGGACAACGGCCTGTCGGTACAAAGCGGACAATTTGATTTTCTGCTGGGTATGGACGGGAAAATGCCGGAAGTGATGCCAGGAGAGGTTTATGTCCCTATATGCTATCGGGCGAAATACAATCTGATGGCTGGGGACAAAATGATGGTTGGTGAACAGCAGCTTACTATCGCCGGGTTCCTCCGGGATGCCCAGATGAACGCCATGATGGCCTCATCCAAGCGTTTTTTGGTCAGCCAGTGGGACTACGAAAGGCTGAAAAGCCAGGGGCAGGAGGAATACCTTATTGAATTTCTTCTGCAAGAAGGAGCTGATGTGAACGCCCTTCAGACAGCCTACGCCGATACTGGCCTTCCTTCCAACGGTCCAACGATCACCCGTCCGCTGATCCGCATGATGAATGCCTTGTCCGACGGCATGATGATCTTTGTGATCTTTCTGGTAAGCGTCATCGTGCTGGGGATCTCCATGCTCTGTATCCATTTCATCCTGTCTATCCAGATGGAACGGGATCGAAAGGAAGTAGGGCTTATGAAAGCCCTGGGCATTGACCGCCGGGATATTCGGCATATCTATTTCGCCAAATATCTCCTGTTTTCCGCAGTCGGCGCGCTGTTGGGACTTACAGCGGCACGCATCGTTCAGGAACCCTTGGCACATCAGATGCGGGAGCTGTACGGTGAAACGGGGCATGGTTCGGCCATGGCAGTCATTGCCGTTTTAGGGGCGTGGCTGACAGAGGGGATCATTCTTCTGTCGATTTGGCGGTCTCTCCAAAAAACGGAAGAATTGTCCGCATTGGACGCGCTGTTTTGGCAGCAGAAGAAAAAACGTGGCTGGACGCAGTATGTTCTGATTGGTGCAGTGACGGCTGCCTGCATCTTTTTGATGCTGGTACCGAATAATCTGTACAATACCCTTTCTGCCCCGTCTTTCGTCACCTATATGGGCATCGGCAGCGGGGAACTTCGTATTGATGTGCGACAGACGGATGATATTGATGGTGTGACCGCCGAAATTGCCGCCGCCTTGGAACAGGATGCGCAGGTGGACAAATACGCCGTATTGCAAACCGGCTCTTACCTGGCACTTTTACCAGACAAAAGCCGGGTGAATCTGACGGTGGAGGCGGGCGACCACCTGGTGTTCCCTGTCAGCTATTCGGCAGGGAGAGCACCCAGGCAGGACCATGAAATTGCTCTTTCCGCTCTGAATGCGGAAGAGCTTGGATTGTCTGTTGGCGATTCCCTGAGCCTGGTGGCAGACGGCACAGAGGCGGACTATACTGTCTGTGGGATCTATTCGGACATCACCAACGGCGGCAAAACGGCGAAAATTCATAGCCGGGAAGCTCAGGCACCGGTAATCTGGAGTGTCTTCTACATTTCGCTTTCGGAATCTGTGGACGAAGAAGCGTGGATGGAGCAGTATCGTCTCCTGGGCGCGGATGTGGTCAAAATTGCCGACTATGTGCAGGACACCTACGCCCAGACACTCTCCCAGCTTCGGTTGGCATCCTGGGCCATCATCGGGATTGGGGTGTTGGTAATCGCTGTAGTACTGGGGCTGTTTTCCCGCCTTCTTGTAGAAAGAAACCGGAATACGATCTCCCAGCATAAAGCTTTGGGCTTTACCAGTGGAGAATGTGAGCAGGCCTATTTTATCTTAGGAATGGTTCCCGCAGTGCTGGGAGCCGCTGCCGGGCTGCTGCTGGGATGTTTGGGCGGCGAAGCGCTGTGCGGGGCGGTGCTGAAGTCCTTCGGTGCCGATGGCTTCCGCTTTGTCATCCGACCGGTACAGGCGTTGGCTGGCCTCCCTCTGATTGTTCTTGGAGCCGCCGCCCTGGCGATCTGGTGGGGTACGGCGGGAATCAGAGATATCAGGGCCTACGAGTGTTGTGTAGGAAAGGAGTAGAGAATATGGAATCGTTACTGCAGATTAAAAATCTTTCTAAGGGCCAGATCCTGCACGGAATTTCTTTTGATATGGAATGGGGGGAAATGCTGGCGGTCATGGGACCCTCTGGATCCGGCAAGTCTACGCTGCTGTACAATGTGGCTGGCATGGATCACCCTGATGGCGGGGAGGTCTGGCTGGGAGGAAGGTCGATTGCCGGGTTTTCTGAAGATGAAAAGGCCAGGCTGCGCCTGCGCCGGATGGGTTTTGTGTTCCAGCAGATGAACATGATGGCAAATCTGAACATCCTGGACAACATTCTTCTGCCGGCGGTTCACGCGAATCGCGGCAGGGGAGGAAAAACAAAGGTGGAACTGGTAGCAAGGGCCAAGATGCTGATGGAAAAGCTGTCCATCTCCGGGCTGGAGGACCGGCATATCACCGAGGTCTCCGGGGGCCAGCTCCAGCGGGCATGCATTTGCCGAAGTATGATGAACGAGCCGGATATTCTATTTGCCGACGAGCCTACCGGAGCACTGAACCAGAGCGCGGCGGAGGAGGTCATGGCGGAGCTTACGAAGCTGCACCGGGAGGGTACGGCGGTTTTGATCGTGACTCACGACAGCAGGGTCGCCGCAGAGTGTGACAGGATCCTGTATCTATTGGACGGCCACGTCCGCGGAGAACTGACGCTGAAAGGAGCCATCAATGTAAAACAGCGGGAGGCCGCAGTCGATCAATGGCTCAGGGATATGGGGTGGTAAAAAATAGAGGGCTTTCACAAAAAGTATGTTGACACGGAGGAGACTCCGTGTTAAACTAGGACAGAATAATTTAGTACTTTAAAGCGCAACGCTTTAAAGTAAACAAGCATTTTCCGTGAGACATGAACATAAAAATGATATGAATCGAGGAAGAAGCATTGTATCCAATAAAAGAAATGAGGATGAGGATATGGCGATTAAATTGATTTTACTGGTTGTATTTTTTGCGGTGATGGTATACGTAGGTATGTATTCCAGAAAACATGCCTCCAGTGTGGACGGATTTGTTCTTGGAGGCCGTAGCGTAGGCCCCTGGCTGACAGCATTTGCATATGGGACTTCTTATTTTTCAGCGGTTGTTTTTGTCGGATATGCCGGACAATTCGGATGGAAATATGGAATCGCGTCTACATGGATCGGTATCGGAAATGCTGTGATTGGAAGCCTTCTTGCATGGGTAGTACTAGGAAGAAGGACAAAGGTTATGACACAGCATCTGAAGAGCAAAACCATGCCGGATTTCTTTGGAGAGCGGTATGGAAGTGATGCACTAAAGGTTACGGCTTCTGTCATCGTATTTATATTTTTAATTCCCTATACAGCTTCTGTTTACAACGGACTGTCCCGTCTGTTCGGGATGGCGTTTAATATCCCTTATACCGTGTGTGTAATTGTGATGGCCGTGTTTACGGCAGTATACGTTATACTGGGAGGCTACATGGCAACGGCGATCAATGATTTTATTCAGGGAATCATCATGTTGGGAGGAATCGTGGCAGTGATCGGTGCGGTCTTAAGCGGACAGGGTGGTTTCTTGAACGCGATTCAGACGATGGCGCAGATTCCAAGTGACATTCCTGTTACCCAGGGGCAGCCGGGAGCTTTTACTTCTTTTTTCGGGCCGGATCCGATGAATCTCCTTGGTGTCGTGATACTGACTTCTCTGGGAACCTGGGGGCTTCCTCAGATGATCGGAAAATTTTACGCGATCAAGGATGAAAAAGCGATCAATACAGGAACCGTGATCTCCACATTTTTTGCGATCGTAGTTGCCGGAGGCTCTTACTTCCTGGGCGGCTTTGGAAGGCTCTTTGACAATGCTTCTCTTTATAATGAAGAAACAGGGGCAGTGATTTATGACAGTATCATTCCTTATATGCTGTCCACCTTGCCGGATATTTTGATTGGAATCGTAGTAGTGCTGGTGTTGTCCGCGTCCATGTCCACATTGTCTTCACTGGTTTTAACCTCCAGTTCTACAATGACACTGGATCTTCTGAAAGACCGCGTGATGAAAAATATGAGTGAGAAAAAACAAGTTGTGACTATGCAGGTGCTGATCGTGTTCTTTATCGTAGTATCTGTTGTGATCGCATTGAATCCGCCGACTTTTATCGCACAGCTTATGGGTATCTCCTGGGGAGCGCTGGCTGGCGCGTTCCTGGCTCCGTTCCTTTATGGCCTGTACTGGAAGGGCGTGAGCAGGGCGGCAGTGTGGGCAAGCTTTGCCACAGGTGTAGGTATCACCGTGTCTAATATGTTTATTGGATATATCGCGTCCCCGATCAATGCGGGAGCAGCGGCTATGATTGCAGGACTGATCGTAGTGCCGGTGGTGAGTCTGGTGACACCAAAGCCGGATAAGGAAAAGGTGGACGCGATCTTTGTATGCTATGATGAAAAGGTGACAATTACAAAGAAAAGATCATTGGAAGCAAACTGAAAACCTGCTATTGGCAGGTTTTCTGCTTGTCCGTAATTCAATGGTGGTATTCGTATAATATAGGTAAATTGTATTATCCTTTTTCATGCATATTATCTGACAATTTAAAATTGCTTATATTGATTGTCAGTCTTTTGTTTTTTTCATATTTTTCCTTGCATTTCTAATTGCATAGTATTATAATAGTATGCGTGCAGATATAGTTCATTGGTAGAATGCTAGCTTCCCAAGCTGGAGAGGCGGGTTCGATTCCCGTTATCTGCTCTGTAAGACTGTCGGTTTTACTGGACTTCCATTATTTGTAAAATCAATAAACCAATAAAAAGCCTATCAAGTGACGATTGATAGGCTTTTTATTGGTTTATTGATTTAGTCAGATAAAAAACCTTCCTAAAACCTTTGCCAAAAATCTGATCAGAATGCTTGACAGAGTTGTGAAAACAGTATAAAATTTAACTGTTGTATTTATCATAAATGTACAATGAAAATTAAATAAGGAGGTGCTCCTGTGCCAATAGCATGGTGTATTGTTATTGCTGTAGCCCTCGCGTTGATAGCTGGTGTTGTCACATATTTTGCCACAGTTTCCAAGCTGAAGAATGACGCAGACTCGAAGATCGGGAATGCGGAGACAAAGGCAAGAGAGATCATAGACGATGCCGTGAAAACTGCTGAAGCAGCGAAGAAGGAAGCTCTGTTAGAGGTCAAAGAAGAGTCTATCAAGACTAAGAATGATCTTGAAAAAGAGACAAAAGAGAGACGGGCAGAATTGCAGCGCTACGAAAAGAGGGTGCTTGCAAAAGAAGAGTCCGTCGATAAACGTGCAGATGCAATGGAACATCGCGAAGCAAAATTTACAGCGCGGGAAGAGCAGCTGAAGCAGAGAGAAATCAAAGTGGAAGAGCTCGGACAAAAAAGAGTACAGGAACTGGAAAGAATCTCAGGACTTACCTCCGAACAAGCAAAAGAATATCTGTTGAAAACTGTTGAAGATGATGTGAAGCATGACACGGCCAAGTTGGTCAGGGATTTGGAGGCGCAGGCGAAGGAAGACGCAGATAAGAAGGCAAAGGAATATGTTGTCAATGCGATCCAGAGATGCGCAGTGGATCATGTGGCTGAGACTACGATTTCAGTAGTACAGCTTCCAAGCGATGAAATGAAGGGAAGGATCATTGGACGGGAAGGACGGAATATCCGTACCCTTGAGACATTGACTGGTGTAGAATTGATCATTGATGACACGCCGGAAGCTGTCGTTTTATCCGGATTTGATCCGATCCGCAGAGAAGTTGCAAGGATTGCGCTTGAACGGCTGATCGTGGATGGCCGTATCCATCCGGCCAGGATTGAGGAGATGGTGGAGAAGGCACAGAAGGAAGTGGATGTGATGATCCGGGAAGAAGGTGAAGCGGCAGCACTGGAAGTTGGCGTGCCGGGAATCCATCCGGAGCTGATTCGTCTGCTCGGACGCATGAAATTCCGTACAAGCTATGGACAGAATGCATTACGGCATTCCATCGAAGTTGCGCAGCTTTCCGGCCTGTTGGCCGGCGAGATCGGGCTGGATGTACGAATGGCGAAAAGAGCAGGGCTTTTACATGATATCGGCAAATCCATTGATCACGATGTGGAAGGCTCGCATATTCAGATTGGCGCGGATCTTTGCAGGAAGTATAAGGAATCCCCGACAGTCATTAATGTGGTGGAATCCCATCATGGAGATGTAGAACCGCAGACTTTGATTGCATGTGTGATCCAGGCGGCTGATACGATTTCAGCGGCAAGACCAGGCGCCAGAAGAGAAACCATCGAAACATATACAAACAGATTAAAACAATTAGAAGAAATCACCAATCATTTTAAGGGTGTAGATAAGTCTTTTGCTATTCAGGCAGGTAGAGAGATTCGAGTTATGGTAGTTCCAGAGCAGGTATCGGATGATGATATGGTACTTATGGCCAGGGATATTGCAAAGCAGATTGAGTATGAATTGGAGTATCCAGGACAGATTAAGGTAAATGTGATCCGTGAATCGCGGGTGACAGACTATGCGAAGTAACAATAATCAGACCGGCTTATGAAAGTACAGCCCTTGTCGTAAGACGAGGGCTTTTCTTTTTGAAAAGACCTAATGTAAGATGCTGTGAATAGTAATCGAACAGTCGGACAGGAACAGGAGGAAGAAGTATGGGTGAGCAGATCAAACGTTTAAAAAGAGAATTGAAATATCGGGGAACGATCCTGGATTTTTATCAGGATACAATGGAGATTAACGGGAATCATACGGTACTGTGGGATTTTATTAAGCATAAAGGCGCCGCGGCTGTCGTACCGGTCACGGAAGACGGAAAGATCCTTATGGTCAGACAATTTCGGAATGCTTTGGACAGATATACATTGGAGATTCCCGCAGGGGCGTTGGATGCAGAGGATGAACCGGGAATCGTATGTGCGGGAAGGGAACTGGAAGAAGAGACCGGTTACCGCTGTGAGAATCTGGAATGGCTGATAACTCTCCGTACAACAGTGGCATTTTGTAATGAGAGGATTGAAGTCTATGTGGCAAAGAATCTGATTCCTTCCAGGCAGCATCTGGATGAAGACGAGTTTATCGATCTGAAAGCATATACAATAGAAGAACTGAAAGAAAAAATTTTTACAGGTGAGATCGAGGACGGAAAGACCGTGTCTTCACTGCTTGCATAT
This sequence comes from uncultured Clostridium sp., assembly GCA_964523125.1. Classification (GTDB taxonomy): domain Bacteria; phylum Bacillota; class Clostridia; order Lachnospirales; family Lachnospiraceae; genus Schaedlerella. Next base: position 41,056 of record CAZFXM010000021.1, read on the forward strand.
GCGGTAAAGTATACCCCGTAAAACGGCCGAATGGCCATAATGAGGTGGGTATGCCTTGTAAAGCAAACCCAAATAACCTGCATGGAGGAATTATAACCGGCATATAATGAAGTATCGGGACGATGGGAGGAAAGCCTGTGAGGATACTTCATTCAAAAAAGGAAATGTTTGCTCTTTTCTTGCCGGGATTCCTGCTAGGGATTCTGTATGTTAATTTTATTGTAAAACAATATATTGCTGAACCTGGAATTTTCAGCACATATTTTCTTAGGCAGTATGCCTCTGTGGAAATCATCGCAGGAGAATATATGCTGTATGTGGCTAGAGTACGCCTTTTTCCTGCGGTATTGCTGGCTGGCCTGGCCTTTACGAAGCTGAGAAAGTTATCCGCGGCAGCTTTTTTGCTTTGGACGGGCTTTTCTAGTGGAATGCTGCTGACTATGGCAGTGGCTGGTATGGGAGTGAAGGGAATCATTCTTTGCATTGTGGGAATCCTACCTCATTTCCTATGCTATATCCCGGCTTGTATCGTACTACTTTGGTATTGCTGGATGTATCCTCAGAACCGATGGAACAAACAGAAAACCGTCTTCGTGGTTTTGATGCTGCTGATGGGGCTGATTCTGGAGGCATATGTCAATCCCGTATGGATGAAGGCTTTTCTAGGGATTATATATATTCAGCGTTAGATAAATCTTCCGCTAAGTATAATATGATGCCCACAGCCACATAAGGAATTATACCACATTGCGGCTGGCGCGATACTCACGGTAGATTTCATCGACCGTGAGTATAAAAAAGTAGGAAAACTATTTTGTTCCGTTACAAGCCAGCCCCCTGGCCAAGAGCGAAAAATAAATACGCTAAGTGTGCATTTTTGCTTAGGACGCGTCAATAGCAGCCGCCATCCAACGTTTTTTATATGCCGTTGGCCTGCAGAGAAATACTCTACGCATAGACATCAATATATTCCCCGGCATCCGGTGAATTTTGAGATATTTTTCTTGCATTAGACTCGTCATTGCCAGTTTCCTTGGCGCGCTCCTTTTCCGATTGCCTTAACCGCTGAATTTGCTTTTCAATTTCTTGAATTTGTTTCTCGGTCTTTTTCTTTTGTTCCTCGTCTTTGCGCTGAACAGCTTTTTGTCGTTCTACGTTTAGCCTTTGCAGTTGCTGCTCTAACGACTTTATTTTTGCGTCAGCGCCAGCACTTTGATTTGGCCGGGTATTTGTAGGCGGATAGCCTGAATTGATAGCAGGAACATCCATGAAATCACCTCCTGATTGGAGCATAAAGATTTTTTTGGCAAAAATCAATAGATTTGCTCTGAAATGCTCTCTGGATGTAATGAAATGTTCAACAGCACATTCAAAGAAAACCGCTGTCCTGCTTTTTCGGCCAGTATCGCGCCATGATATTTTTCCACCACCGATTTGATATTGGAAAGCCCGGTTCCCGCTGGGGGCAGCGGTTCATCTGAACAGGTGTTTTCAAACGCCAGCATATAGAAATCTCCCTGCCGCTCTCCAATGATGCGAATTGACTTTGCTCCCCCGACGGGGCGGCACGCATTGACCGCATTATCCAAAGCATTTGCAAAGATCACGCACAAGTCAAAATCATCTATCCCGCAGGGCCTTGGAAGCAGTAGCGAAACTTCTGTTGTAATTTCCTTTACCAGCCCCAGCTTTTCACTTAACAGAATATCCACCACTGGATTACCTGTCTGATAAGGAAAGGACAGAGAAGATGAAGTCGTTTTCAGTTTGTGCAAATATGCTTTGCTCTCATTCAACTTTCCGCTATTTAACAGACCATCGAGTACAGACAAGTGATTTGTAATATCATGGCGAAAAGCTTGTGTTTGTCTATAGCGCATTTGTGCCTCGGCAATATAGGTTTTTTGCGCTTGGGTTGCTAGCTCCAAAGATTGTAACGCTGCCTGTGCTTGTAAATTTTGGCAGAGCTGCCGATATACGTATAGCGTACAGAACAGTGCCGCCAGCCCCCCAATTTGCAGGATCAGCAGCGTACCGTGCTTTCCTGCCTCAGTCAACGAAAGCACGGATGGCAAAACGCTGTAAGAGGTGTGTAGAATATACAATTCTGCCGCAAAGAAAAACAGTCCTGGAAACAGCAGTACCCCGATGTATGGCATTTGATTATTTTCTGCTAAAGGCATAAACTTTAATATAGCAATATAAAAGCAGACGCAGATTACAAAAGCAAGCAGTGTTGCTAAAATGAGCATTAAATACAGCAACGATTTCCCGACCAAATCTGGGAATAACATTGCCTCCATCGAATTGAGAATGCCAAAAGAGAGTTGCGAAATATAGATTGCAAAAATCGCAGAAATCCAAGATGCAGTCCGCTGGTTTCCCAGCGCAAAGCGGCCTACACCGTATAGCACAATTACTTCCATACCAATAGATGCTATTCCGGCAAGGGCAAACTTCGCAGAAAGAAATTCGATGGTACAGAGCAGAAATAGATATATAACAAAATGCCACAGCTTCCGCTTCTTCCCGGTAAGGCGGCTAACAAAGGCAATGTGCATGACCCCTTGTCCCATGAGACAAAAAACGTTAAGGTGTAGGCTGAAATAATCCATATCAAAACTCCCTCTCTTTCATATGACGCAAAAGAGCCCGCGTTAAATCTCGCTCACGCAATCTGGAAACAGGGATTATATCACTCTGTAACAGCATGATTTGTCCGGCATTACATCCACGAACATACTCAAGATTGACGAGATAACTTCTGTGACACCTGAAAAACCGCCTATCAAGGCGCTGTTCCAAATCATCCAGCCTGTCATAGTAGTCGATGGTTTTTCCATCGCTTTGGTGAATATAGATTTTTCTGCCCTGCACCTCGCAATACACGATTTCAGCTAACAGAATAACTTCACAGGAAGTTCCCCTCCGGACAACAATACTTTTTGCCTCTCTCTGCTGTAAAGACTTGATTATCCGGTCCATTGTCCTCTTGAAATACCCGCTATCTAATGGCTTGACTAAATAGTCAAATGCCTCCACTTCAAAAGCGTCAAAAACGCACTCTTTCAGAACGGTCACAAAAATTAATAGACTATGATTTCCCCTTTGGCGGAGCATTTTAGCGGTTTCCATACCATTTAGCTGCTCCATTTGAATATCGAGGAAAATTACATCAAAATTGCAGCCGTTTTCCAAAAGAGACTGGCCACATGAAAAGCTGTTGACATAATATGAAGTGAGATGCTTTTCGTGCATATATTGTGAAAGTTGATTTGTGATCTCCTGTACCATCATCGGCTCATCATCACAAATTGCGAATTTTATCATTTTTATCACCACGCTTCTTAACAGAATAACAGATATTAGGTAAGAGAACAATCCCATTGTATTCAAATGACGTAAATTTGTAATGGGATGTATCAATTATACTCATGGCCGATTTATCTGACGCTCAGTATAACCTCCGCCTCTCAAAAATACAAGCCTCAGTATTTTTACACACCGAGGCTCATATCGCTTAGTTATAAATCAATATATCACCAAAAACTTTTGAAAGGATGGGCATCCCATCATGGCCATTCGGCCATTTTACGAGGTATACTTTTATAGATGATAAATACGGACAGCAGGGTGGCGGCAAGCTGGCTGATCAGCAGTCCCCAAAGATATCCCTGGATTCCGAAAACAGGAATGGCATAGAATACCCCGGCGATCCGGATCAGGAGGCTGAAGGTGTTGACAAAAAGCGTGCTGCTGGTCTTCCCGAGACCATTGATCACACTTGAGAGGGCACTGTTAGTATAAAGAAAGGGACAGATCCATGCCAAGGTAAGAATGAATTTTCCGGCGATCCGGCTGCCAAATAAGGTGATTCCGATCCAGGAACCAAAGAGAAGGAAGGACAGGCAGCAGAACAGCCCCAGAGTAAAGCATGCGCCGGTTACTTTTTTGACGATATCCAGCATTTCATTACGGTCATCGGAAGCCTGTATTTCAGCCACGGTAGGCATCAGCATGATGGAAATGGAGCTGGTGACGGCGGAAGGAAATAAAATGCAGGGCAGGGCCATTCCATTGAGTACACCATAGAGGCTCAATGCTTCGGAAGTGCCGAGTCCGAAACGTTGCAGCCGTCCAGGAATGGAAATAGCTTCAATACTCTGCAGCAGATTGATCAGGACACGGTTGGCTGTCAGAGGAATGGAAAGGGGGAGAAGCTCTTTCAGCCTTCTATATAAAATACCTGCCGTCATACTGGGAAGCATCTGCACGCTGGAAGCTCTGGAAGAAGAGGACCTACGGAAAGCCTGCGTGACGCGGCGGCCTTTGAGAAAGCCAGGCAGGATGCTGAGCGTATACAGGGCGGAAAAGAATTCTCCAATTACAAGTCCACAGACAGCAATCGTGATGGGGGCATTTCCCTGATCCCTGATCAGAAGCCGGTATAACAGATAGACACCGGATATACGGGTGGTCTGTTCGATCAACTGAGCGGACGCAGGTATGGATGTCTGCTTCAGACCGTAGCAATATCCACAGATGCAGCTATGTATGGCAGAGCAGGGAACTGTATAAGATAAAATGGTAAGCAGAGGGACGCAGCGCTCATCGCCCAGAATCTCAGAGGCAATGAACGCGGCGTTTTTTTGCATGACGATCATACAGATACAGGCAAGCAGGAAAGCCATAGAAAGTCCTGTAAGAAGGAATTCCCTGGATTCCCTTTCTTTTCCGAGAGATACTTTACGGGCAACAGTCCGGGAAATGGCGGTTTCGATCCCGGCAGTAGTCAGGGAATAGCAGAGCGCGTAAACAGGGAAAATGAGTTGGTACAGCCCGACGCCTTCTTCTCCAAAGGTACGGCTTAAAAAAATGCGGTAAAAGAATCCCATGAACCGGCTTAAAAATCCGGTAATGGTTAAAATGATAGTTCCACGGATGATGGTTTTCTTTTTGGACATGGAACGCTCCTGAAAAACATACTTTTTACAAAGATATTCTTAAAATTGGCTTGACAGAACAAAGGACAGGTGTTATTCTACATTAAGGAAAGATATCCTAGTAAAATTATAGGAATTAAAATACTAGGGATTAAGACGCCGGAAATTAAACCGGTGTGAACCTAATATAGAAGGAAGTAGAGGGCAGAAGGTTGAAATTATCAACAAAAGGCAGATATGGGCTGCGTGCATTGATCGACCTTGCGCAGTACAGCGGAGAGGAGCCGGTGTCTATCACCAGTATTTCTGACCGGCAGAATATTTCCGAGCGTTATCTGGAGCAACTGATGTCGATGCTGAAAAAGGGAGGACTTGTAAAAAGCGTACGGGGAGCGGGCGGCGGCTATATGCTTGCCAGAGATCCGGCTGAGATTTCCGTGGGAGATATCCTGCGCGCGCTGGAAGGAAGCCTGGATCCGGTAGAATGCTCCGGGCTGAATCCGGAAGAGGGCTGCCAGATTGCGGATAGCTGCGTGACAAAGTATGTCTGGCAGAGGATCAATGAGAGCATCAACCAGACAGTGGATGAGATCAAGCTAGATCAATTGGTGCAGGAAAGTAGGAAGATGAACTGCCAGGACGCGCCCGACCGGACGATCTGCAAAAATTAGAAGACAATACAGGAGGAAGGCAAATGCGAAGCATTTTTATAATGCCTTCCGACGATTTGCCCTCGAACGAAGTGAGGGGGCGTTACATTATTATACCAGGAGGAATACGGTATGGGAAAATTAATTTATCTGGATAATGCGGCTACAACAAAAACAGCGCCGGAGGTAGTGGAAGCTATGCTTCCCTATTTTACTGAGCATTATGGGAATCCATCCAGTATCTATGGATTTGCCGCGGCAAATAAAGAGGTGATCACCGGGCACAGGGAAAGGATTGCCGGAGTGCTTGGAGCAAAGCGCGAGGAGATTTATTTTACGGCAGGAGGAAGCGAGTCAGACAACTGGGCGCTGATCGCCACGGCAGAGGCTTATGCCGGAAAAGGGAAGCATATCATAACCAGCAAAATTGAGCATCATGCAATCTTGCATACCTGTGAGTATCTGGAAAAAAGAGGCTATGAAGTGACCTATCTGGATGTCGATGAAAATGGAGTGGTCAGCCTGGATCAACTTCGTGCGTCTGTCCGGGAAGATACCATCCTGATTTCCATTATGTTTGCGAATAATGAGATCGGAACACTTCAGCCGATCGGAGAGATCGGAGAGATTGCGCATGAGCATGGTATTCTGTTCCATACGGATGCTGTACAGGCCTTCGGACAGGTACCGATTGATGTAGATAGCCTGCATATTGATATGCTCAGCGCAAGCGGACATAAGCTGAATGGCCCGAAGGGGATTGGTTTCCTTTATATCAGAAAAGGCGTGAAGATCCGTTCCTTTATCCACGGAGGCGCTCAGGAAAGGAAGCGCCGTGCGGGAACGGAAAATGTGCCCGGAATCGTGGGTATCGGTGTTGCGGCGGAACGAGCCGCCCGGACGATGGATGAGCGGACAAAGAAAGAAAAAGAAATCCGGGATTACATGATCTCCAGGATTGAATCCGAGATTCCTTATTGCCGTCTCAATGGACACCGTACCAGTCGCCTTCCGAATAATGTGAATTTCAGCTTCCGCTTCGTAGAAGGAGAATCCTTGCTGATCATGCTGGATATGAAAGGAATCTGCGCTTCCAGCGGTTCTGCCTGCACATCCGGTTCACTGGATCCATCGCATGTGCTTCTGGCCATCGGATTGCCCCATGAGATCGCCCATGGCTCTCTGCGTATGACGCTGGGCGAGGATATTACAAAGGAAGATGTGGATTATGTGGTAGATACATTAAAGGAAATTGTTCAGAATTTGCGGAACATGTCACCGCTTTATGAAGATTTTATGAAAAAGAACCAGGCTTGAAATATTTTTAGGAGGAAGGTTGAGTTATCATGTATACAGAAAAAGTAATGGATCATTTCCAGCATCCAAGGAATGTAGGAGAAATTGAAAATGCCAGCGGGGTAGGTACGGTCGGCAACGCGAAATGTGGGGATATCATGCGGATATATCTGGATATTGACGAAAACCAGATCATCCGGGATGTCAAATTTAAAACCTTTGGCTGTGGCGCTGCGGTCGCTACCAGCAGCATGGCAACGGAACTGGTCAAGGGAAAAAATATCCAGGAGGCGATGGAGGTTACCAACAAAGCAGTGATGGAGGCGCTGGACGGACTGCCGCCGGTGAAGGTACATTGTTCCTTGCTTGCGGAGGAAGCGATTCATGCGGCGCTCTGGGATTATGCAGAAAAGAACGGAATCAAGATTGAGGGACTCGAAAAGCCGAAGGCAGATATCCATGACGGTGAGGAAGAAGAGGAATATTGATGAGCAAGGTAGTAGTAGGGATGTCCGGCGGGGTCGATTCGTCTGTAGCGGCATACCTTTTGAAGGAACAGGGATATGAAGTCATCGGAGTCACTATGCAGATCTGGCAGGAAGAGGCATTAGAATCCCAGGAGGAAAACGGTGGATGCTGTGGCTTGTCCGCAGTGGAGGATGCCCGCCGGGTGGCGGCGCGGCTGGGTATTTTGCATTATGTCATGAACTTCCGGCAGGAGTTCCAAGAGCAGGTGATCGACTACTTTACAGAAGAATATCTTCATGGACGGACTCCCAACCCCTGTATTGCCTGCAACCGTTATGTGAAATGGGAATCGCTTCTGGCCAGAAGTCTGTCAATCGGGGCGGATTATATTGCCACCGGGCATTACGCGAGAATCGGCAGGCTTCCAAACGGCAGGTATTCCATCCGGCGTTCGGCTGCCTTGGCGAAAGACCAGACCTATGCGTTATATAACCTGACCCAGGAGCAGCTCAGGCGGACGTTGATGCCCGTAGGGGAATATTCGAAAGAAGAAATACGCCGGATCGCGGGGCAGATCGGACTTCCTGTGGCAAAGAAGCCGGACAGCCAGGACATCTGTTTTGTACCGGATGGTGATTATGCTTCTTTTATCAAAAGTTATACAGGAAAACAATTGCCAAAGGGGAATTTTGTAACCAGGGACGGCAAAATACTCGGAACGCATCAAGGGATTATCCACTATACGGTGGGGCAGCGCAAAGGTTTGGGTCTGGCGCTGGGATATCCCGCATTTGTCCTGGAGATTCGTCCGGAAACCAATGAAGTGGTCATTGGACCGTATGAGGAATCTTTGGCAGGTTCTTTGAGAGTATCGGATCTGAACTTTATGGCCGTGGAAGATTTGAAAGAACCAATGCGGGTATTTGCAAAAATACGATATAATCATAAAGGAGTATGGGGGACGATCGAAAAGACTGGGGAAGATGAGATTACCTGTATCTTTGAGGAACCCCAGCGCGCGGTGACGCCGGGACAGGCCGCGGTGTTCTATGACGGTGAATATGTTTTGGGCGGCGGAACCATTTTATAGAAAGGAAGTACTTGACGTTTTTAGTGAAGAATTTTCAGAAGTACTTTCCCAGGGGGGGTCCATGGGGCTGATGCTTTGTATTGTTGACCTTGGTTCCGTGATCTTCCAGAGAGCCAACAATGAATTGGGTGAAAAGATTATTTCTGCACATACGGCATCCCGCCGTATTATTGGTATTCTGACGCAGCCAATGGCAATGATCGCGACAGCTTCTTCTACTTTTGTAGGGCAGAACTGAGGCGCAAAAAAGACAGGAAGAATTCGGAGTGCCCTGAAGCAGGCCATGGGAGGAAAGCAGCCCCGATCATATCAAGCTGTGTGGAACTTGGCATGAAAATACTTTCCGCGGCATGCCACAGGGCTGCTGGCCATAAAGAGGGGATCCGGGCAGGGCAGCAAAACTTCTGGCATTGAGGACGAAATCATTGCGGAAATCGAGCGGAACAATTACCATACATGCCAGCAGATTGCCGACATGATCTGAGAGGGGGATTTTGAGTTTTAGCTGCAAAGTAAAGACTCCCCGGTTAAGGGAGTCTTTTAGAAAAAACTGTGCGCCAATGCCCGCTCTGCGGGCTAGATCACGGTAACAGTATATGCAGATATGAAAAAAGAGTTGCACGAAACAACTCTTTTTCCTAGAAAAGCCTTGCGGCCAATGTCTCTTGCGAGACTGGATAACTTATTTTTCTATGTCTTAATTATAGCATTTCCAATAGGAAGGTGTAAAGATTCTCTACGATTCCTTTTTTAAAGAAATCATGAACCCGGAAACAACCCCGGAAAGGCTGGAGCAGTTCCTTTCGCTTGTATTGAACCAGAAAGTCAGGATCCGGCAGATCCTGACTACGGACAATAGCAGGATTGCCGATGAAAGCAGTCTTTTGGTCATGGATATCCTGATTGAACTGGAGGATGGAAGCCTGGCCAATGTTGAGGTACAAAAGGTCGGATATAAATTTCCGGGACAGCGATGTGCCTGCTATTCCGCAGACCTGCTTCTGCGTCAGTATAAACGGGTCAAGGGAGAGAAAGGAAAATCATTCAGCTACCAAAATATCAAGAGCGTCTATACGTTCGTGCTCTTTGAGAAAAGCAGCTATTATCTTGCGGTTTCCGGGGATAAGGAAAACCGTATCAGCCATTATATCCAGACGGTGCCATCGAAGGAGTACTATGGGAAAATATATGATTCCACGAAAATGTACGCTATGTTTTATGTACACCCTACCACCTGGACCGGGATTTACCGAAGAGAATTTCTGGAGAAATATCATATACGCCATAATGAAAGCCCAGGTGCTGCCTTTCAGGATAACGGATTTTGGTTCCAGGTGTTTTCCTACGCAAAGAGGGTCTATCTGATACCGGATGGTTTTTACTGCTATCGTGTGGATAATGAGGCTTCATCGATCAACAGCGGAACAGGGGCTTTTCGGATATTTGAAGAATATGCGTTTATCCATCAGTTTCTGGAACAGAATCCGGAGCTGAAGGAAAGGCTGATCTATACATATTCCTTTTTCCGGTTCGATAATTATCTGGCAAGATATTATCAGACAGCACCGGCTTATCAGGAAGAATTTGCGGTAAGAGTAGCGGAGGAATATAAAAAGGCGGAAGCGGCCGGTGAGATAGACCGGGCATTATTTACGCCGCAATTTCGAAGCTTTCTGGATCCAATGGTTGAAGAACGTTCGTCCTGGATCTTTCTGCCGCTGTTTGAAAGCGGACTGCTGGCGTGGATGCCGGATCAGATGTATTTGAAGTGGGAATACCATTTTATCAGAAGCTGGCGGATAAATATGCGGTCCGCCCTTTTATAAAGGAACATCTGGGAGAAGAATGGCTGGTTCCTCTGATTGGTGTGTGGGACAATCCGGAGGATATCGATTATGCCATGCTGCCGGAACGGTTTGTGTTGAAATGTTCTCATGGATATGGCAGCACGGTTTTATGTAAAAATAAGACGGATTTAGATCGGACGGCAGTCTTAAAGCAGTTTCAAAAAAGCATGAAAACGAATTATTTTACCAGGTCAAGAGAGTGAGTCTATAAGGACGCCAGGCCGAAGATCATAGCGGAAGCATTGGTGGATGACCATGGCGGGGAAAGACCGGCAGACTATAAGTTTATGTGCTTTAACGGAAGAGTGCGATATGTATGTATTTCCAGGGGCCTGGGGGATTTTTCAAAGGGGTCGGTCTCCTTTTTTGACGAGGATGGGAACCGGATGCCGTTTAAGCGTCTGGACTATCCAGACTATCTGGGAGAGTTTGTCCTGCCGGAGCATTTTGAACAAATGAAGCTTGCGGCGGAAAAACTGGCGGAAAATATCAGAGGGCCATTTGTGCGTGTGGATTTTTATGAGATGGCAGGGCATGTTTACTTTTCAGAGTTTACATTTTATCCCTGCGGTGGAACTATATTTTTTGACCCGCCGGAATATGATGAAATTCTTGGGAGAGAACTGCTGCTTAACGATGAGAGGCAGGATGTGCGGATCACGGTAGAAGCGGCCTCGGGATTATTAAGTATCCATTCTGGCAGATGACGGCACAGTTAAACAGTTGAAAATCCGAAAATTAATGAAACGTTTCCAATGGAACCTTATTTCGGGGAAATGCATATTTTCCATAAAGTTCGGCGTATAATAGTTATAATATATTGACCGGGCTATTTAGATTTATTATAATAAAGATTCCGGTGTCCAGTAATTTTTTGTGTATATCTAAGTTCATCTTAGAAGGACCGTTTTTGATATACTTTTTTATGCTGACATTTTTTGAAGGTCATTTACAGAACGGCCTCTTAAACCGTATATGGTACATTCGCATAAGCTGTTTCCGCCGGCGGACTTGAAAGCTTCAAGCTCATTGACCATGAAATCAATATGATCATCCTTGTCAATGTTCAGGACATCTTCGGACAATAACCATCCGCCGCCTTTTAAGAAAGACAGGTTTTCAGGCTTTAACTCTAATTGGTTATCAGTAACATTGGGGTAAAGTGGACGCAATGCTTTGCACATAGGAAGCAGGCTTTGTATAGCATGCTCATGGATTAGTGTAAATCCAAGTTTTTCATCTACAAAAATTTTACCCATATTTTGTGGCCGGAGAAAAATATTTATTAAAAAATGTGTAAGAAAAGTTTATAAAAGCAGAACTGATAAAACGCGGTGAAGACGCAGAAATCATAATCGTTGCCAATAACCCATTAAATGCGGAAGTGATCAATGGCTGTAAAAAGCTAAAGTACCTGGATGTCGCGTTTACCGGAATTGATCATATCGCAATGGATGCCTGCCGGGAAAAAGGTGTTATTGTGAGTAACTGCGCAGGATATTCTACAGCGGCAGTATCCGATCTGGTATTTGGTATGCTGCTCATGCTTTACCGCAATATTGCGGCATGCGATACAGCGGTAAGAAATGAAGGGACAAAAGACGGGCTGATCGGATATGAACTGGAAGGAAAGAAATTTGGTATTGTCGGTACCGGGGCGATAGGAAGGAGGGTGGCTCAGATCGCGTCAGCTTTTGGATGTCAGGTTCTGGCATACAGCAGAGCGAAAAGAGAGCTTCCAGGTATCCAATATGTTTCTTTGGAGGAACTTTTAAAAGAGTGTGATATCATTTCTCTGCATGTGCCTGCCAATGAGGAAACAAAAGGGCTGATCAACGCGGAAAGAATTGCGCTGATGAAGAAAAATGCCGTACTGATCAATCTGGCCAGGGGTCCGGTTCTGGACAGCCAGGCTTTGGCAGATGCATTGAATCAGGAACGGATAGCCGGCGCGTGTATTGATGTTTTTGAAACAGAACCTCCTATTGCAAAGGAACATCCTCTTATGAACGCAAAGAATACGGTCCTGACACCGCATGTTGCTTTTGCAAGTAAAGAAGCGATGGTAAAACGGGCCGTTATAGCATTTGAAAATATTGCGCAGTATCTGAAGGGTACTCCGCGGAATATAATGTAAGGGAACAGAGGCCGGTTTGAAAATAAGTTCAGCCGGTCTCTGTCCGTTCTTAAAGATTCATGCGATATCCAATCTCCCTGTTACGCAATTTATAAGTACCACCACCATATTTTAACGCATAATTTAAGCAGCTGTTCGTCTGTAATATTCTTTATTATATTGTGACAAGGGAAAATAATCAACAGATGCAGATTAAAAATAGTATTAGCAAGAAGGCTCTGCTACTACCTTTAAGAGCAAAAAGGTGCTATGATAGAAGAGCGACTTTTATTTGTTTTGGAATCGGGAACTTGGGAAATGAGGAGATAGTGTGATGAAAGGGAAAAGACAGCCTTCTACCATGCAGGTGAGGGATATGACGGAGGGAAATCCAATCAAGCTGATATTGTTTTTTGCAGTACCCTTATTTATTGGAAATATCTTTCAACAGGTATACACGATGGTCGATACGATGGTTGCCGGATATAACCTTGGAGATTCTGCTATTGCGGCTATTGGTGCGACATCCTCTCTTTACGGGCTGCTGATCAATTTTGCGGTAGGACTGAACAATGGCTGTGCGATTGTCGTTACACAGTGCTTCGGAGCCCACGACGAGAAGAGGCTAAAGGAATCCATTGCCGGTATGATGGAGATTGACGCAGTAGTGACAGTGATTCTTACGGTATGTTCTCTTGCGTTTTTGAAACCATTGATGCATTTTATGAACATACCCGAATCTGTTTTTGCCGGAGCGTACAGCTACATGGCAGTCATCTGCGGAGGCCTGGTTTCCACGATATGCTACAATATGTTTGCCGGGATCATGAGAGCTGTGGGCAACAGCCGGACTTCTTTATATTTTTTGATCCTGTCTTCCGTATTGAATATAGGGATGGATCTGTTTTTTATTGCAGTCCTGAAAATGGGTATCGCGGGTGCTGCCCTGGCGACAGTGATCGCACAGACGATATCTGCGATGCTCTGTGGTGCTTATGTGTTCAGGCACTATCGTTCTATTATGCCTGGACACAGGGATTTCCGTGTTACAAGAGAAGTATTTTCAGAAGTACTTTCCCAGGGGTTTGCTATGGGGCTGATGCTTTGTGTTGTTGACCTTGGTTCCGTGATCTTCCAGAGGGCCAACAATGAACTGGGTGAAGCGATTATTTCCGCACATACGGCATCCCGCCGTATTATTGGTATTCTGACGCAGCCAATGGCAACGATCGCGACAGCTTCTTCTACTTTTGTAGGGCAGAACTGGGGCGCAAAAAAGACGGGAAGAATTCGGAGTGCCCTGAAGCAGGTAATGGGAATGGAAATCGCATGGGGAATGTTTTGCTGTGTACTGGTTTTTGCATTTGGAGGGCTTTTCGTCCGCTTCACTACTGGTACGTCCGATGTGGGAATCATAGACAATGCTGTGATGAGTCTACGGTGGCATTTGACACTTTCACCGGTTCTGGGATGCCTGCTGGCTCTGCGGACTGCTATGCAGGCCATGGGGAGGAAGGCTGCCCCGATCATATCAAGCTGTGTGGAACTTGGTATGAAAATACTTTCCGCAGCATTTCTGATTCCCAGACTGGGATTTTTCGGAACAAGTATTACGGAACCTGTTACATGGGTAGTGATGCTGCTGTTTCTGGGGACTATATTCATGCTGGAAAGTAAAAAAATATTTAGCGGAAAACCCGGAACGTAATTCATAACATAAAAATGTTTATATAAAATCACAAAATCCCGTCAGGATGAATAATCTGTTAAAAAGGTCTTTTTTATGAAGTGGGTAAAAAATGCTGTCGGGTATTGGTGTGAAGACATTTTAAATAAAAAATATCTTGGCCGGAATATAGGGATCGCCATTCTGGATACAGGGATAACAACACATGTAGATCTTGCGGAAAATATCATTGGTTTTGGTGATTTTGTGAACGGCCGGAAAAACATATATGATGACAGTGGGCATGGAACACATGTGGCCGGGATTCTGGCAGGAACCGGAAAGATGTCACATGGTGTTTATGCGGGAATGGCGCCGGAGGCGTCCCTTTTATCCGCGAAGGTGCTGGACGATTCGGGAAACGGAATGGTCGAATATGTGATGGAAGGGATCCGGTGGGTGCTGGCACAACAGAGGAGGAAGAACATCCGAATCGTCAATATTTCCGTAGGAACCCAGCCGGGGCTTGACAAGACGGAGGAAGAACGGCTCCTGGAAGGAGTGGAGCAGCTGTGGGACGCCGGAATGGTAGTAGTAGTATCCGCAGGAAATTATGGACCAGGACCGGGAACTGTGGCAGTGCCCGGGAGTAGCAGGAAGGTGATCACCGTAGGGGCGGTGGACCTTGCAGGAAAACGAGGCGGCAAAAGCAGGGGGAAATGGGATTATTCCGGCAGGGGACCGACAGAGGAATGTATCATGAAACCTGATGTGGTCGCACCGGGAACCTTTATTACAAGCTGTAATGCGGACTATAAATCTCGTTTTCGGAAACCCTATACGGTGAAAAGCGGGACTTCCATGGCAACGCCTGTAGTGTCCGGGGCAATTGCCTGTCTATTGTCAAAATATCCGGATATGACAAATGTGGAGGTGAAATTAAAGCTGCGGGAGAGCTGCGTGCCTTCGCAGGATACCCAGGGGTGGGGAATGCTGCATGTAGAGAGACTGTTGTCTGTTGCTGTTCCGAATTAAAGCGCTGAACTAAAGTGAAAATTACCGGGTGGCATTATGAGTCAATTTGTGGTAAAATGTCTGTGGTCAAAATTTGCCAGAAATTTATTCACCTGTACGGTTGCAATCCATACAGGTGGAAACAAACTGTGAAAATAGGTATGAGGAGGTACAAATAAATGGCATGGTATGATGAGGCAGTATTTTATCACATTTATCCATTAGGGCTTACAGGCGCACCGAAGCAGAATCCGTACGGAGAACCGGAGCATCGCTTGAATACGCTGGTTCCCTGGATCGCCCATATCAAGGAGATTGGCTGTAACGCGCTTTATATCGGCCCTCTTTTTGAATCTGTAGGACATGGATATGAGACTACAGACTATAAAAAGCTGGACAGCCGTCTGGGAACCAATGAAGACCTGGCTAATTTCGTGGCGGAATGTCACAGGCAGGGGATCAAGGTGATATTGGACGGGGTATTTAACCATACGGGACGTGACTTTTTCGCGTTCCAGGATATTAAGAAGAACCGGGAGAATTCCGCTTATAAGGACTGGTATTGTAATGTGAATTTCTGGGGAAATAATTCCTTTAACGATGGATTTTCCTATGAGAACTGGGGAGGATATGACCTGCTTGTAAAATTAAATCAGCACAATCCGGCGGTCAGGGATTATATCTGTGACGTGATCCGTTTCTGGGTCAGGGAATTTGATATAGACGGAATCCGCCTTGACGCGGCAGATGTACTGGACTTTCATTATATGCAGGCTCTCCGTCATACGGCCAATGAAGTAAAGCCTGACTTCTGGCTGATGGGCGAGGTGATCCACGGGGATTATACCCGCTGGGTGAATGGCGATACCTTGCATTCTGTTACCAACTACAATCTGCATAAGGCGCTTTATTCCGGACATAATGACCACAATTATTTTGAGATCGCGCATACGGTAAAGCGGCTTTACGGCATGGGAGGCAACCGCCCGGACGGTCTGAAGCTTTATAATTTTGTAGATAACCATGATGTGGAGAGAATTTATACCAAACTGAATAACAAGGCACATTTTACACCGGTTCATATCCTACTCTATACCTTGCCGGGAGTTCCTTCTATTTATTATGGGTCCGAGTTTGGAATTGAAGGGAAAAAGGAACGGTTTTCCGATGATTCTCTGCGTCCGGCATTAAATTTGGCTGACTATGCAGATGCAGTGAAGAACAATTCCTTTACCCGCCTGGTTGCCGCGTTGGGGAAGATCAGGCAGAATACCCCGGCGCTTTCCTACGGAGAATATAATGAGCTGCAGTTGACAAACCGACAGTATGCATTTTCCAGAAATTATAACGGGCAGTCTGTCATCGTTACGGTGAATAACGATGACAGTGATTATACAATGACACTCCCGGCTGGAAATGCAGTGGAATATGTGGGTGCATTATCCGGAGAAAAGGTGGCTGTAAACGATGGAAGGCTTACGGTAAATGTAAAAGCCAATGCAGGCGAAATCTGGGTTCCGTCAACAGAAAATGCCGCGGACACCATACAGGATGCAGGATTTTCTGGACTGAATGTGAAGGATGCTGTGGCGGAAAAAAAGGAAGACGAGAAGCCTGAAGAAAAGAAACCAGTAGATCAGAAGCCGATAGATCAGGCTCCGGTTGCAAAACCGAAAGCATCAGTAGCAGCAGGCGGTACATGCGGTGTAGATGAGGCGTATAAGGAGGCATTTGAAAAAGGAAAGATTGCCGGCCTGCAGGAAGCGATTCTTGCGATCATGGAAAAAAATGGCCCGGTCACGGACCAGATGCGCAAGGATGTTACGGACAATGTGTACCATGATTCCCTGATCAACTGGCTCAAGAGTTTCCGTTGATTTTCTTAAAAAATTAAGAAGTTTTTTACAAAACCGTTCCTGATGTAGGGGCGGTTTTTTGTGCGCATAAGGAACATATTATGGACAAATATCAGGAGGATGAAGAAGGAGTATATCCGGATGAATTAAGCGCCTTGAATGAAATCTACAAGCAAAATCACGGTAATATCCTGAAAACCCAGTATTTACAATGGCTTGCGTAAAAATACCATATGGATTGCACTTTGCCCTCTAAATTACAAATTTAAGATTGACCTAAGTGCTTTTTTCTGCTAAAATTCACATGATTGCAAAAAAATTTCCATCTGAGGTGGTAGTCATTTAAAACTCGGTTATTGACCCTTTCGCAGGCAGTCCTTTCTT
>CAZFXM010000022.1:0-52642 GCA_964523125.1 uncultured Clostridium sp.
GGAGATCTAATTCGGATACAGAGATAGTTCAAATATGAACGTGTCAGTACACTAGGCATCATTACATCTTAAAGTGGTTCTGATATAAATATATTTCGTGTAAATAGTTTGGAAAAGAGATAATAAGTGCAAAAAAGCAAACAGCGATTCTGATATAGAGGGGTAATAGCCATATAGGTCTATTATCCCTTTTCAGAAAATTGAGAGAAAGAGTGCGGCAAAATAAACATGGTTTGCTACCAATGATATGAGTCCTGGCTCAAAGTCCCGCTTGTTTGTACCTAAGCGAAGCGAAAGGAATGTTTAAAATTATGGCAGAGTTTGTTCAATTAGAAAATATTACGAAAGTATACAGAATGGGCGAAGTGGAGATCCGGGCCGTGGACGGGATTGATTTTGCCATTAAAAGGGGAGAATTTGTTGTTATCGTGGGTCCAAGCGGGGCCGGAAAGACAACAGTCCTGAATATTTTAGGCGGGATGGATACTGCCACCACAGGAAAGATTATCGTAGACGGAGAGGACATTACCGGATATAATGAGCGGCAGCTTACCGGATATCGGAGAAATGACATTGGATTTGTATTTCAGTTCTACAATCTGGTTCCGAATCTGACAGCGAAAGAAAATGTAGAATTGGCTTTGCAGATCTGTAAGGATCCATTGGATGCGCAAACAGTTCTGGAGGATGTGGGACTGGGCGATCGGCTGGATAATTTCCCGGCACAGCTTTCCGGAGGGGAACAGCAGCGGGTATCTATTGCGCGCGCATTGGCCAAGAATCCGAAGCTTTTACTGTGTGATGAGCCTACAGGGGCGTTAGACTATAATACGGGAAAGGCGATTCTGAAGCTGTTACAGGATATGTGCAGGGAAAAAGGTATGACAGTGATCGTGATCACTCATAATTCCGCGTTGGCACCGATGGCGGATCGGCTGATCAAGATCAAGAATGGCAAGGTATCCAGCATGGAGACAAACGCACAGCCGATTTCGATCGATTTTATAGAATGGTAGCGGCAGGCATACGGATAATAAAAAAGAAAATGGCAGGTTTTACATATGGGTAAAAAAGCACTGAGAAAAGATTTCTTTATGGAAATTAAAACAAGCTTTGGAAGATTTTTGTCGATTTTTTTTATCGTAGCGATCGGCGTCGCGTTTTTCTCGGGGATTCGGGCTACAGAACCGGATATGCGCTATTCTGGGGATGAATATTTTGATGAGAAGAATTTATATGATATTCAGGTGATCAGCACGCTTGGGCTGACGGATGATGATATAAAGGCTTTGGAAGCAGTGGACGGGATAGAAGAGGTAGAGTACGGATACTCGGCAGATGCTTTGTGCCTGGCAAATGATAGCCAGCAGGCGGTACATATCATGTCAATCCTTCCCACGATGAATCTGCTTACCGTGGAGGAAGGAAGGCTTCCAAAGAAATCAAATGAATGCGTGGTAGACGTGGATTATCTGGGAACCAGCGGATATAAGATAGGAGATAGGATTACCTTTACTTCCGGTACGGATGATGACATAACAGATACCCTGTCTACGGATACATTTACGATTGTAGGAACAGTCAGCAGTCCATGCTACATTGCGTTTCATAGAGGAAGCACGACAATCGGTACGGGAAGTATCGCCGCATTTGTCAGCGTGCCGGAGGAAAGCTTTTCCCTGGATGTTTATACGGAACTGTACGCTTCTGTAAAAGGCGCGGCGGATCTGTTGGAATTTACAGATTCTTATTCGGACCGTATAGAGGAAGTAAAGGACAATATTGAGGCTATCCGGAAAAAACAGGAAGACGCCCGATATCAGGATATTATAGACGAGGCGAATGAAGAACTGGATGATGCCAGGGAAGAGCTGGCTGACGCAAAGAAAAAAGTTGAAGAAGAGCTTAATGACGCAAGAAAGAAACTGGATGACGGGCAAAAACAGCTAAATGATGGGAAAGCAAAGCTTAATGATTCTGCCGTAGAACTGGAAAATTCCCGGGCAGAATTGATTTCCGGGCAGAATGAAGTGGATCAGAATACGGTGGAATTGAATAAACAGAATGATCTGCTGAATGAAAAGATAGAGGAATATAACCGGCATGTTGAAGAATATAACGAGCAGCTGAAAGAGTATGAAAAAAAGCTGGCAGAGTATAACGGACAACTGGCAGAATTCAATGAACAGAAAAAGGGATTTAATGAAAAGAAGCAGCAGTATGAAGAGCAGAAAGCGGCATATGACCAGGGAATGCGGGAATATAACCAGAATAAACCAGTGTTGGAGGAGCAGAGTACTCAGGTAGAAGCCGGAATCAGTAAGCTGAATGTAGTAATCAGCGATCTGGAAGCGCAACGCGGCACTTTACAAGAAACGTATGACAAAGCGTCTGAGGAGGCGGAGAAGCAACAAATACTCGAAGCACTACAGGGATTGGATGAAAATATTGCTGTGGCCGAAAGTCAGCGCAGTGAGCTGTTGGAGACCCAGACACAGCTGGAAGCAGGGAAAGCACAGCTGGAGCAGGGAAAAGCCGAGCTGGATGCTGCCGGCCCGCGGCTGGAGGAAGGCCGGCGTCAGATTGAAGAGGCTCAGGAGCAGATTGATTCTGCCCAGGCACAATTTGACGATGGGAAAGCGCAGCTGGACGATGGGAAAGCGCAGCTGGATGATGCCAAAGCGCAATTAGATGACGCGCAGGCCCAATTGGAGGACGGAAAAAAGCAGATCGCGTCAGGAAGGAACCAGCTTGCCGATGCCCAGGCGCAGATTAACGACGGGTGGAGCCAGTTCAGGCAAGGGGAGAGCAAGCTTGCGGACGCCCGGGCAGAGATTGCGGAGAAGGAGCAGGAACTCAAAGACGCTGAAGCAGAATTTCAGGAGGCGGAAGAAGAAGCTGGCGAAAAGATTGCGGACGGGGAGAAAAAAATCCGGGACGCGGAAGATGAGATCAGCAAGATCGAGCATGCGAAATGGTACATCAATGACCGGGACGACCTGCCGGAACATGCCGGATACGGGGAAAACGCGGATCGTATGAGAGCGATCGGAAAAGTATTTCCGGTACTGTTTTTCCTGGTGGCGGCGCTGATCAGCCTGACGACCATGACGCGTATGGTAGAAGAGCAGAGAACGCAGATCGGGACATTAAAAGCTTTGGGATATGAGCGGCATTCTATTGCGGGAAAATATCTGGGATATGCCTGCCTTGCAACCGTGACGGGAAGTATCTTAGGGGTGCTTTTCGGGGAAAAAGTATTTCCGTATATTATCATTACTGCCTATGGAATCATGTATGAACATATCCCCAATGTAGTAATCCCTTATAATATTTCTTACGCGCTGATGGCATCGGCAGCAGCATTGGCCTGCACATTGCTTGCTACAATTTTTTCCTGCTACAGGGAACTTCGGGAACAGTCGGCAGAGCTTATGCGCCCGCCTACGCCGAAGCAGGGAAAAAGAGTCCTGCTGGAAAGGATTCCGTTTATCTGGAACCGGCTGAATTTTACATGGAAAGCAACGATACGGAATTTGATACGTTATAAGAAACGGTTCTTTATGACGATTTTTGGAATTGGCGGCTGTATGGCTCTTCTGCTGGTCGGTTTTGGATTAAAGGACGCTATTTTTGAAATAGGCCAGCTGCAATATCATGAACTTCAGGTTTATAATGGAGATATTATTTTAAATGAAGATGCTTCCCAAAAGGAGAAAACACAGGCTTATGAGGCGCTTGTGGATGATCCCCGCGTGGAAAAGACGGAGCTGAACCTGCTCAAGCAGGTGACCATCAGCCACGAAGGCAAGAAGAAGGACGTATACCTGAACGTCCCGGAAGATGTGGAATTATTCCCGGAGTTTGTGATACACAGGGACAGGATCACAAAGGAGATCTATACACTGGATGACGAAGGCGCGATCCTTACGGAAAAAATGGCGAAGCAGCTCCAGGTACAGACAGGAGATACGATCACGGTTCAGGATGATGTAAAGGGAGAAGTGGAAGTGAAAATTTCCGCCATTTGTGAAAATTATATGCAGCATTATCTGTATATGACTCCTGCCTTGTATGAAAAATCATATGGAAGATCACCGGAATATAATTCTGTTTACTTTATTATGAAGGACGGAAAAGAACAGGAACTGGAGGATGTAGGGGAGTCGGTATTGAAGGAAAAGGGCGCGTTGAGCGCCAGCTATACGAGGGATATTGAAGCGCAGTTGAATGATATGCTTGTCAGCCTGAATATCGTAATGGTCGTGCTGGTGATCTCCGCCGGGATGCTGGCATTTGTGGTATTGTATAACCTGAATAACATCAATATCACAGAACGTAAACGGGAACTGGCTACTTTGAAGGTACTTGGTTTCTATCCGGGCGAGGTGGCTCAGTATGTATACCGGGAAAATGTGATACTGACAATACTTGGCGCGTTTGCGGGGATGGTCCTTGGAAAATTTCTTCATCAATTTGTAATTGTGACCGTGGAGATTGATTCGGCGATGTTTGGACGTAACATTGATTTCAGCAGCTTTGTGTATGGCTTTTTGATCACCGTTGGATTTTCAGCGTTTGTTAATGGAGTAATGTACTTTAAATTAAAGAAGATCAATATGGTAGAATCTTTGAAAAGTGTGGAGTGATTTCACAAAAGAAACATATCTTTTGCGTATACTGAAAAACAGTGTAAATGAAAGATCTACGAGAAGCTATTAGATACGGCAGAAAGAGGAGATTTGCCCATGGAGAAGATTAAGATTTTAGTCGTTGACGATGAGAGCAGGATGCGGAAGCTGGTCCGGGATTTTCTTGTGAGAGAGGGATATGTGGTCCTGGAAGCAGGAGACGGTATGGAGGCGATGGATATCTTCTATGAGGATAAGGATATCGCGTTGGTCATTCTGGATGTGATGATGCCGAAGATGGACGGATGGCAGGTATGCCGGGAGATTCGGGAGCATTCGAAGGTGCCGGTGATCATGCTGACTGCCCGTTCGGATGAACGGGACGAGCTTCAGGGATTTGAACTGGGAGTGGATGAATATATTTCGAAACCCTTCAGCCCGAAGATCCTGGTAGCCCGTGTGGAAGCGATTCTGAGAAGGACGCTTGGTACGGAAAAAAATGACGTTATAGACGCAGGCGGGATCGTTGTTGACAAGGCGGCGCATATCGTGAAGATCGGTGACAGGCAGGTGGAGCTTAGCTTTAAGGAATTTGAACTGCTGTCCTATTTTATAGAGAATCAGGGGATCGCACTTTCAAGGGAAAAGATACTGAATCACGTATGGAATTATGATTATTTTGGCGATGCGCGTACCATCGATACTCATGTAAAAAAGCTGCGCAGCAAGCTGGGAGATAAAGGGGAATATATCAAAACCATCTGGGGCATGGGGTATAAGTTTGAGGTGGAAGGCTAGGCTATGGCAAATTCGATCAAGCGGCAGCTGGTAGTAGTGTTTATCGGTTTGATTACCATGCTGTTGTCAGTGGTATTTATTGTAAATTCCATTTTTCTGGGAGATTATTATATCATCCATAAGAAGTCTGACATGATTGAGATGTACCGGATGATTGATGCAGCGGTTACGACAGGAAATGTGGCAGAGGAAGAACAGCAGGAAGAAATCGCGGGGAAAAGCGAAAGTGCGAATATCTCTATGATGGTGGTGGACCGTGACAGTGAATATAATCTCCGGCTTGTCCTGTATACAGAGCAGTTCGAAGAGGTGTTGTCCACAGAGATGTTTGGTTACATTACGGGACAAAACATGGGCGAGGAGTTGGACCGGGAAGAAAATTATACGTTCTATAGGTCCGGGGATCCTGTCAATAAAGGCACCCCGTATCTGGAAATGTTTGGAAAACTTTCCACTGGCGCGCTGTTTTTGCTTCGAAGCCCTTTGGAAAGTATCCGGGACAGCGCGGTATTGGCGAATAAGTTCCTGGCTTATGTAGGAATCGCAGCCCTGGTGTTCGGAGCGTGGTTTGTCTGGTTTTTTTCAAAAAAGATTACCGATCCGCTGCTGGAACTGGCTGCGTTGTCTAAGCGCATGGCGAATCTTGATTTTGACGCCAGGTATACCGGCAGCGGCAGGGATGAGATCGGGATTCTGGGAGAAAGTTTCAATACGATGTCACAGAGGCTGGAGACGACCATATCTGAACTGAAAAAAGCAAATCACCAGTTACAGAAGGATATTGAGCAGAAGGAAAAAATAGAGAATATGCGGACCGAGTTCCTGGGAAATGTATCTCATGAACTAAAGACGCCGATCGCGCTGATCCAGGGATATGCCGAAGGGCTGAAGGAGGGGATCAGCGAAGATGCCGAGAGCCGCGAATTTTACTGTGATGTTATCATGGATGAAGCCAATAAGATGAATCATATGGTAAAGAATCTGTTGACGCTGAATCAGCTTGAATTTGGTTCTGAGCAGCTTGATGTTGAGCGGTTTGACGTGATCCGCCTGATCCGCGGGGTGCTTGCAAGCTGTGAGATTTTGGTCCAGCAGGCACAAGCCACTGTGGATTTTATCGCGGGCGAGGCTGTATATGTGTGGGCAGATGAGTTTAAGGCAGAGCAGGTGTTCCGTAATTATCTGACAAATGCCATCCATCATGTGGATCACGAAAAGAGGATTGAAATCCGTGTCATCCCAAAGGGGGATATTGTACGTATCACCGTATTTAACAGTGGGATACCAATACCGGAGGAGGATATCGGGAAGCTATGGGATAAGTTCTATAAAGTGGATAAGGCGCATACCAGGGAATATGGTGGAAATGGTATCGGGCTGTCTATCGTAAAGGCGATCATGGAATCCTTCCACCAAAACTATGGGGTATGTAATTATAATAATGGTGTTGAATTCTGGTTTGAACTAGATGCAAAGGATACGGTAGCACAGGAAGAATAACAGAGCATGAAAAGGAGCGTTACTATGAAATATGTAGAGATTCCTTATGTAAAGAAAAAGGTATCACGTATCTTGTATGGAACGGCAATGCCGCCGTTTATAAATGGTGAAAATGGGAATGAACTGTTGGACGCAATGTATGCGCTTGGAATTAATACTTTTGATACCGCGCGTGTGTACGGTGGGGCGGAACAGTCTCTTGGAAAATGGATAGAAGAACGAGGTATGCGTGATAAAGTTGTTTTACTTTCCAAATGCGCCCATCCAGAGCCGTCCGGAAGAAAGCGGGTCAATGAAAAGGAAATCCGGGAAGATTTCGCAAAGTCTGCCGGGTATCTGAAAACGGATTATATTGATATCTATCTGCTGCACCGGGATGATCCGGAGGTGCCGGCAGGGGAAATCATAGAAATCATGAATGCTATGCACATGGAAGGAAAAATCGGTGCGTTCGGAGGCTCCAACTGGACTTACGAGAGGATTGCGGAGGCGAATGCATATGCGAAACAGCATCATTTGATTCCATTTACCGTGTCTAGTCCCAACTTTGCGCTGGCGGAGCAGGTGAAGGATCCATGGGGAGGCGGCTGTGTGACGATTTCCGGACCCTCGAATGAAAAGGCCAGGGAATGGTATCGTAGTCAGGATATGCCGGTGATCGCTTATTCCAGTCTGGCTCATGGCTTTCTATCTGGAAGAGTAAAAAGCGAAGAGAGAGAAAAAGCAGATCAGATTCTGGATGAATTTGCTATGCGGGGATATGGATGCCCGGACAATTTTGAACGGCTGCGCAGATGTGAACAACTGGCCGAAAAAAAGCAGTGTACTGTATCACAGATCGCTATGGCGTGGCTCTTTCGGCAGGATCTGAATACATTGGCTATAGTCAGTACGTCTAGTGCCGTCAGAATGCAGGCCAATATTGACGCAATGTCTATGAAGCTAAGTGAGGAAGAATGTCTATATTTGGATTTAAAATAATCGGAGGTAAGAAAATATCCAATTGATGTATCGTAGGATTACATAAGAAACTGTGAAAAAAGATTAAAATATATCTAAAAAAAGCATAAATTAATCATTGCAAATCCATTTTTCAAGGTGTACAATGGAAAACGATTTTTACATGATTGCTTTAAAGCAGTGGTGTGGAAAAGGAGAATGGATATATGACCGGTCAGGAATTTCTGGAAAAAATCCTGGCTTCCTATCAGGAAGCATTTGACATTACCCGTCCATTTGATGTCAATGGGGACATGTATGACGCATATGCGGAATTTCGTGTGACCAGCGCAAAATATGTCCTCGTAGAGAAGGCAGAATTATGGCGGGCCAATTGTTATGAGCATACGTTTTTTAAATGCTTCCGGTTTCCTGATATGGAGATGCCGGATGTGTTCCGCAGGGAAATCGTGGAATACATAGAGCCTAAGATCGTGCGGCAGGGCAGGGACTGTATGGAGAAGGACCATATGTATACATTCATCACAGGGATATTCCTCTGCGATGAAGAAGTTCCGGAAGAACTGAAAAAACAGATCCAAAGGTTCAAATTCTTTAAAAATTACCGTTTTGGTATCCGGGGATATGCAGAGGCAAGGCTTCTGGTATTTGACATGAAGAATAAAAAAGTCATGGGTAACCGGGCGGCAAGAGAACTGGTGAAAGGATACAGAAAGGCACTCTGACCATGTTGTATATACAGAAAAGAAGGAGTGATGATTATGAATGCAGTAGTAATTTTGTTAGTTGGCATTGTAGTCCTGATCGTAGCCTATGTGACATATGGTAAATGGCTGGCAGGGCAGTGGGGAATAGACCCGGCGAAAAAGACACCATCCCATGAGCTGGAGGACGGTATGGATTACTGTCCGGCAAAAGCGCCTGTGCTGATGGGGCACCATTTTTCCTCAATCGCAGGCGCGGGTCCCATCAATGGACCGATTCAGGCGGCGGTCTTTGGCTGGGTGCCGGTACTTTTGTGGGTACTGATCGGAGGGATTTTCTTTGGCGCGGTACATGATTTTGGCGCATTATTTGCTTCCATCCGCAATAAAGGACAGTCTATCGGCGAAGTGATTTCTGAGACTATGGGAATAAAGGCAAAGAAGATATTTATCATCTTTTCCTATCTGACCCTGATCCTGGTGGTCGCGGCGTTTGCTTCGATCGTGGCAAATACATTTATGGCAACCTTTACGGAATCAGGAGAGATTGATTACGCGGCGTCCGCGGCAAATGCGTCCACGGCGATGATCTCTATTCTGTTCATCGTGATTTCCATCGTATTTGGAATCCTGGTATATCGCAGGAACGCGCCGTTGGGTGTGTCTACGGTCATTGGTGTGATCGCGATCATTTTATGTATGGTGATCGGACTGAATTTCCATCCATTTTATCTCAGCAATAAGGTGTGGATGATTATTGTAGGAATCTATATCCTGGTGGCTTCTGTAACTCCGGTGTGGATTTTGCTCCAGCCAAGAGATTACCTGAGTTCTTTCCTGCTTTACTTTATGATGGGCGTTGCCGTGATCGGTATTCTCGGCGCAGGCCTGACAGGAAACGCGACTCTGGATATGCCGGCATTTACCGGTTTTACAGATACACTTGCGCCAACCGGCGCTTCTTTGGGAAATATGTTTCCGGCACTGTTCATTACCATTGCCTGCGGAGCAATCTCCGGTTTCCACTCTTTGGTAGGGTCGGGAACGACCGCAAAGCAACTGGATAATGAAAAGGACGCGCGCCCCATCGCTTACGGCGGAATGCTGATCGAATGCGCGCTTGCATTGATCTCCCTGTGTGCGGTAGGGTATGTATGGCAGCGTTATTCCGGCGGAGAACTGGTAGTTCCGACGAATGTATTTGCGACAGGTATTTCCGAAATGTGCGCTACAATTCCATTTTTAAAGGGGGCGCAGAGCGTGATCTTCTCTATGCTGGTGCTGGCTGTATCAGCATTCTGTCTGACCTCTCTGGATACGGCAACCCGTCTGGCCCGTTATATGTTCCAGGAATTCTGGCTGGAACCGGGGGAAGATATAAAAGACATGGAAGGTTATAAGAAGATTCTGACGAATCCTTATGTGGCGACAGGAATCACCGTTGTGCTCGGGGTTACTCTTGGTATGACGGGTTACGCCAATGTATGGCCGTTGTTCGGCGCGGCAAACCAGCTTTTGGCGGCTCTCGGCCTGATGGCAGTCGCGACCTGGCTTGGTAAGATGGGCAAGAACAACAAAATGTTCTTTATCCCGATGGCATTTATGCTGATCGTGACAATCACCTCTCTGTGCCAGACGATTCTGAAGAATTTCGGAAATGTGACGGCAGGGGCAGACCCGATGTGGAGTGTGATCCGGCTTGTGATCAGTATCCTGCTGGTAGTATTGGCGGTCGTGATCGCGGTAGACAGTGTGAAGACGCTGGCAAAGCAGAGAAAGAAATAAAAACTTATACCGCTGTCAGGAAATGAATCCAATTTTCTGACAGCGGTTTTATGATTTCAGACTACGGGGTGGTTCTTTAAACTCCGCTTTATAGCATCGGGAAAATGTGGAATAATCCCGGAAGCCCGCGGCAAAGCATGCTTCAGTGATAGGGGAGCCTTCCAGGATCAGGTTCCGCGCAAGAAGCAGCCGCCGGTAGGTGATATAGCCGCCGATGGTATATCCGGTCTCTGCTTTGAAGAGGCGCATCATATAATATTTACTGATAAAAAAGGTATCCGCAAGGCTGTCAATATCCAGGGGATCCGTCAGGTGGGCATTGATATAGTTTAATATCGCGATGACTTTCGAGTTGTACAAATCTGTGTCCAGAAACTCAATTCTTTTTTTCAGAGCCGCACGGTTCAATTGAATCATGAATTCCAAAAACAAAACCTGCCGGTACAGGCTGCTGGCGTATTCCGTATCGTCAAAGGAACGTTCCAGACGGTTTGTGATCTTGAAGAGGGAGCTTTTTTCCAGGGAAGGGATACGAAGCACATGGGAATGCTCTTCTCTTGCCTTCCGGAAACAAAAGCTCAGGTCATATTCCTCATTCTGATAATCTGCCATAAAACCGGGGGAGATATACACGATGATCCGCTCATAGGGAAGAGAGCTGTCCACATGAATCCGGTGCAGGTCATTCTTTTCCACCAGCACAATGTCATATGGCTCTAGTTCATAGGTTTTCCCTTCTATAAAATATTGTACATTCCCTCGTATAAAAATAGTGATCTTATGGAATTCATGGTAATGAAATTTATATTCTTTCGCAAGCTGGTCTGTCAGATGAAAGATCCGGAAATCACTGTTAAGATAGCCTTTTTTTTCGTATTTTTCCAATGATATCCCTCCCCGTCTGTTATACGGAACGTTAGATTTTATCGGTTGTAAGTACGATTTTTATTATATCGCAGTATTTGCAATGTTTAAAGCATTTCTTACGTATTATTTGAAAAAAATGCCTGATATAATAAATAGAAAGATCTGATTTACTGCTTATGGAGGTGTGACGATGAAAACGGTAGTAGAACGATATCATGGCCTGGGTAATGATTATCTGGTGTTTGATCCGAATAAAAATGGATTGAAGCTGAATAAGGAAAATGTGGCGATGCTTTGCAACCGTAATCTGGGGCTTGGCTCCGACGGGATCCTGGAGGGGCCGTTTATGGGCGAGAAGCATATGTCCCTCAAGATCTGGAACCCGGATGGGAGCATTGCGGAGAAGAGTGGAAACGGCGTCCGTATTTTCGCAAAATATCTAAAGGACGCGGGGTATGTGCAGAAGAAAAAATATCATCTGCAGACAGACGGCGGTATGGTAGAGATCGCTTATCTGAATGAGGACGGAAGCAGACTCCGTATTTCCATGGGAAAGCTTTCTTTCTGGAGCGATGAGGTTCCTGTGACCGGGGAGCGAAGAGAAGTCATCAATGAGGATATGGTGTTTGGCAATATGTTCTATCCGGCAACCTGTGTATCGGTGGGAAATCCGCACTGTGTGATTCCGATGGATGAAATTTCGGAAGAGTTGGTGCGAAAACTGGGAAGCGTTTCCGAAAACGCGAGGTATTTCCCGGAGCGGGTGAATACAGAGATCATGAAGGTCATTGACAACACGAATATCGCGATTGAAACCTTTGAACGCGGTGCCGGCTATACAATGGCAAACGGGACGGGAGCCTGCGCGGCGGCTGGCGTGGCATATAAGCTGGGCCTCACCGGAAATAAAGTGATCGTACACATGCCTGGGGGAAATCTGCAGGTGGAGATTGATGATGACTGGGAAGCCTACATGACTGGAGATGTATTCTATGTGGCGAAGATCAGCCTGAGCAGTGAATTTACGGAAAAATTACGGGCATTATAAAGGAAGAACCGGAAAGGAGAATCGTATCTGTTCAATCCCCTCACAGATACGACCGCTATCCTGACGGAACAGTTACGGAGAATCTCTTCTTGCGGAGATTCTTTTTTTGTGCTACTATACCTATAACAATACAGGTACAAAGGAGATAATATGCTGATAGAGATTGATTTTAACAGTGACGAAGCGATATACATTCAGCTTCGAAATCAGATCATTCTGGGAATCGCCACTTCCATGTTCCAAGAGGGGGATTCGCTTCCATCAGTCCGCCAGCTTGCGGAAACCATCGGAGTGAATATGCATACGGTCAATAAAGCATATGCAGTGTTGAAGCAGGAAGGCTTCATCAGTCTGGACAAGAGACGGGGGGCTGTGATTTGTGTGGATATTGACAAGATCAAGGCGCTGGAAGAGATGCAGGAGCAGCTTCAGCTCGTATTGGCAAAGGGGTCATGCAAAAATATTACAAGAGAAGAGGTACACAGGCTGGTAGATGATATATTTGACGGCTATTCAGGGATATAGACGCTATATTAATTACTAGGAGGATTTATATGCAGAATCAATATACAAAACAGGCAGAAAATGTTATCAATTTCGCGGCAGCCGCCGCAAGGGAGCACAAGCATCCCTATATCGGGACAGAGCATCTTCTGCTGGGGCTTTGCAAAGAAGTGACCGGTGTGGCAGGTCAGGTGCTTTCACGCCATGGCGTGGAAGAAGAGAAGCTTCTGCAGCTTATGGATGAGTTGATCGTACCAGAGGGAGAGGAAGTGATCATACAGCGTCCCCAGAGAAGCCCCAGGCTTCAATATATTCTGGAGGACAGCCTGCGGGAAGCGGGACATTTTCATATGGATAAGATTGGAACAGAGCATCTTTTACTTGCGATCATCCATGACGCGGACTGTGTGGCTGCCCGGATCCTGACTACGTTAAATGTCAATCTGCAGAAGGTAGTACAGGACATCCTTTTTGCGTTGGGGGCAGATCCCAGAAGCTATCAGGAGGAAATGCAGGATGAGGGCAGGGGAAGGAACGGAGCGGTAGAGCAGTTCTGTAAAGATGTGACAGCAGAGGCAGAAGAAGGAAAGCTTGATCCGGTTATAGGACGTGAGGAAGAGATTTTTCGTTTGATGCAGGTCTTAAGCAGGCGTACGAAGAACAATCCTTGCCTGGTCGGTGAGCCGGGTGTGGGAAAAACGGCAGTTTTGGAGGGATTGGCACAGCGCCTGGCTTCGGATATTGTACCGGAAAGCATGAAGGGGAAGCGGATCTATACATTGGATCTTCCAGGGCTGATTGCGGGTTCCAAGTACCGCGGGGAATTCGAAGAGCGGATGAAAGCGCTGATCTCGGAAGTGGAGTCTGACCCGAATGTAATTCTATTTATGGATGAGCTCCATACGCTGATCGGGGCGGGCGGAGCCGAGGGAGCCATGGATGCTTCCAATATCTTAAAGCCGGCCCTGGCAAGAGGGCAGCTTCAGATGATTGGGGCGACTACTTTGGCGGAATATCGGAAATATATTGAAAAAGACGCGGCTCTGGAACGACGCTTTCAACCGGTTTCCGTGGAGGAACCAACCAAGACCCTTTGCCTGGATATTTTAGAAGGGCTGAAAGAAAAATATGAACAGCACCACCGGGTAAATATCGGAAAAGATGCTCTGGAAGCCGCGGTTAATCTGTCGGAACGCTATATCACAGACCGGAATCTGCCGGACAAGGCTATCGATGTGCTGGATGAAGCCTGCTCCCGTGTAAGTCTCAAAGGATACAAGATTCCGGAGAATCTCTCCAGGCTGGAGGATTCACAGAAGGAACTGATCCGGCAAAAAGAAGAAAGCATCATGGCAGGCAACTTTACAGAAGCACATCTGATCCAGAAGGAGCAGCAAGCGGTAGAAAAGAAGATTGATGCCATGCAAAAGCGCCTTGACAAGAAAAATGAATCCCAGCATCCGACTGTGACGGAACAGGATATTGCCGAGGTGGTATCCGCATGGACCAAAATTCCGGTGCAGAAGCTGGAGGAAAGCGACAGCCAGCGTTTGAGCAAGCTGGAAAAGGAACTGCATAAACGGGTGATCGGCCAGGATGAAGCGGTGAATGCAGTGGCAAGGGCCGTAAAGAGAGGAAGAACAGGATTAAAGGATCCCAAAAGGCCAATTGGCTCCTTCCTGTTCCTGGGACCAACCGGCGTAGGAAAAACAGAATTGTCCAAGGCTTTGGCGGAAGCTCTGTTTGGAAATGAAAATTCTATGATCAGGGTAGACATGTCTGAGTATATGGAGAAGCATTCGGTCGCGAAAATGATCGGATCTCCTCCGGGGTATGTAGGCCATGGGGACGGCGGGCAGCTCAGCGACCAGGTGCGTACGCATCCCTATTCAGTGGTTTTATTTGACGAGATAGAGAAGGCACATCCGGATGTATTTAATATTTTGCTTCAGGTATTGGATGACGGGCATATCACAGATTCACAGGGGCGAAAGGTAGATTTTAGTAATACGGTCATCATTATGACTTCCAATGCCGGCGCCAAGGCGATCATAGATCCGAAGAAGCTTGGATTCGCCGTGAAGGAGGATAAAAAGAGTGATTATGAACGGATGAAGCAAAATGTCATGGATGAGGTGAAGCTGATCTTCCGGCCGGAATTCCTCAATCGTATCGATGAGATCATTGTTTTCCATCCTTTGGATAAAAACCATATGAAGCAGATCGTGACACTGCTTGTAAAAGAATTTGCAAACCGCCTGAAGGAGCAGATGAACATTACCCTGACCTTGCGTGAATCTGCGAAAGCCCACATTGTGGAAAAAGGAACAGACGCGAAATACGGCGCCCGCCCGCTCCGCCGCGCGATGCAGACTGAGCTGGAAGATAAACTGGCCGAAGCGATCCTGAATGGAGAGGTGTCGCCCGGAACCCATGTAGAAGCAGGGATTGCCAAGAAGGAGATTAAATTTTATCTAAAAACAATAAATGAGTAGAAAATATGCCCGGTTTATTATATAATATAGAGAACAAATGAATTCCATCCGCGCGGCTAAATGCTCCGGGAAACATCCGTGCGGCTGGAAAGATTTTCTCAGAATACTTAGGAGGACAGGGACATGGCAAGAGTAGAGGAATTATTACGTGCGGAAAAGGATGGAACAATCAGCTTTGGAGATTACACACTGGCATCAAAGACAAAGTTAGATAATTTCGAATTTGAAGGCGATCTTTATAAAGTAAAAACATTTTCTGAAATCACCAAGCTGGAGAGGAACGGAATGTTTGTATATGAGTCTGTTCCGGGCAGCGCGGTGGAGAATTTCAAGGCTACGGATACAGGGGTTACGTTCAGGGTATCAGCTCCGGAGGACGTGCATTTTACCGTGGAGCTGCAGCCGGAGAGCGAGTATGAGGTCGTGGTCGGCGGGGTATCTGCCGGGACGATGAAGACAAACCTGAGCGGGAAGCTGAGCGTCAGCGTGGAACTTGGGGAAGTAGAAAGCACGGAAGTGAGGATCGTGAAGAAGTAAGATAAGCAGGAAAAAGCCAGGATGAAGAAAAATCATCCTGGCTTTTTACGATCAGGCAGATTTAACCATGCAGATTGTTGTTGATAATACTCAGAAAATGTGATAATATTTATGGGGATTCTATGTAAACGCTGCCGCAGGGCAGATTACTTTGCGGCAACCAGATAAGATTGGGATATCATAGATGATTTTTATTCCAAGGAGGTTAATAGAGCAGTGCGGGACACCCGATTGAATGAACAAGTAAAAACAACAAAAGGTGCATTAAAATATTTATGATGAGGATGGCAAAGAATAATGAATGTATTGTTAATTGGCGGAGCCAGCAAGATCATGGAATCCATGATCGACAAACTGAACAAGAGTAATCATCGAATATACTTGCTGACAGGGCAGAAGAGAGGAAGCAAGGAGCAGGGCATTTCCCGTAAACGTGTATTTCAGAAATACGACTTCCTTTATGATAGTGAGAGTGTAAAGGACATCATGGAAAGCGTAAGACCGGACGTGGTATTGTTTATGGGCGCTTATGATGTTAATTTTGACTGGAAATACCACGGAAGGACAGAATCGGTACGGTATATTTCCTCGTTGACGAATATTTTGTCCGCATATTCTATGATCGGGAATGGACGTTTTATCTATCTGTCATCACAGGAAGTGTTCAGTAATTCTTATGCCAATGATATTCCCGAGACAGAAGCGGTGTCTCCAAAAGGGTTTAAAGCTCTGGCTGTGACACAAGGTGAGGAAATGTGCGGCAACTACCGGAACATGCAGGGGGTAGATACGGTCGTACTGCGTCTGGATCACGTCTATGGAATGCCTCGGAAAGGCCAGATGGAAGACAATCCCTGCTTTAAAATGTGTCTGGAAGCATTAAAGACCGGAAAAATCTCAG
The DNA here is from genome assembly GCA_964523125.1 of uncultured Clostridium sp. GTDB lineage: Bacteria > Bacillota > Clostridia > Lachnospirales > Lachnospiraceae > Schaedlerella. The sequence goes on from CAZFXM010000022.1 coordinate 16,731, forward strand.
CCAGCAGCAAGAATACATTTTCTATGCTGTATGTGAACGATGCGGTAGAGCTTGTTTATAAGGTGTTGGAGAACAAAGATACGGTTCGTCCTTGTTATCATATCTCGTCCATGGAAGAAATCAATGAGATAGAGCTTGCGGAGATCATTATTGAAAAGATGGGAGACGGAATCTCGCTTACCGACCAGTCTGTGGGAGATATCTACCGGCAGATACTAGACGGAAGACAATACCAGATGGAATATGGCCAGAAAATTTTTAACCATTATCCGGAAGGCATAGCACAGGTCGCGGCGTTTATGAAGCGCTACAGCGACAGCTTTTTGAAAGCTGAGGATGTTGGGGGCGGATGGGCAGGGAGACTGTGGCATAATGCCAAAGTAACTGTAAAAAGTCTGCTTCCGTTTTTGGAAAACATAATCGGATTTGTTATATTTTATATATTGAATGAACAGGCTTCCGGAAGCCAGTACTTCGGCAGGCTGGATTTTTATTTGCTGTATGTACTTCTGTTCGCGGCTATATATGGCCAGCAGGAAGCGATATTTTCAGCATTGCTTGCGGCGGCGGGTTATTGCTTCAGGCAGGCGGACGGGCGTATACAGTTCGAAGTATTGCTGGATTACAATACATATGTGTGGATGGCACAATTGTTCATCGTAGGTATGGTCGTTGGTTATATCCGTGACAGGCTGCGCCATGTCCAGGATGACAAAGAGGAAGAAGTGGGATACCTTTATGAGAGAATAGAAGATATTTCGGAAATCAATGACAGTAATGTCCGGATGAAACAGAATTTTGAAGCACAGCTTGTCAATCACAAAGACAGTCTTGGAAAGATTTATGAGATCACCTCCAGCCTGGAAAAGTATGCTACGGAGGAAGTTCTGTTCTATGCGGCAGAGGTGTTGGCGCAGTTGATGGACAGCAGAGACGTGGCAATCTATATCGTGGCGAACAGGGATTATGCCAGACTATTTTCCGCAACCTCACCGGAGGCGCGTAAGCTAGGGAATTCTGTAAAATATACGGCTATGGGAGATATGTATAATGAACTAAGCCATGGCCGGGTTTATATCAATAAGACTATGGAAGCGGATCTTCCGCTGATGGCAAGCGCGGTATATGCTGAGGACGAGATGCAGCTGATCCTGATGGTATGGGGAATCCCATGGCAGCGTATGACTCTGGCAGAGGCAAATCGGCTTACGGTCATCGGGACTCTGATACAGAACGCTTCCGTGCGCGCAAGCCGTTATCTGGAGAGCCTGAAGAGCCAGCGTTATGTGCAGGGAACCAATGTATTGAAGGAAGATGCGTTTACCCTCCTGGTAAGGGCGTTCCTTGACGCAAAGAGCAAGGGGCTGACAGAATGTACGCTGGTAGAGATTGTGACAGGGTATCAGGGATATGAACAGGCCTCGGCGCTTCTGTCCAGCTGTATTCGCCAGACGGATTATATGGGAACAATGGAAGGCGGAAAGCTTTATGTCCTGCTGTCTAATACAGACCTGGAAAACGCGGAAGGAGTCAGGGACCGATTCAGAAAGCTTGGTTATGAAAGCCTGCTAAAGGAGGCTATAGTATGACACTGACAAGGGAAGAGCATATGTTTGTGATGATGCTTGTCATCAATCTGGTAGTGGCACTGTTTTATCTTGTGTGTGGAGTATTCATCGCGGTACCTGTCCGTAAAAAGAAGAATCAGGACGAGGTGTTTCTGTATGATGGCAGGAAAACATATGTGATACGTTTTATCATTATGGTACTTTGTCCGGTGGTCGCGCCTGTGTTTTTCTTTGTGACGCATCTGCTTTACCTTACGATCTTCAGATTCCAGGTAAATCTGGAGGATGTTATTTTTGATAAATCACGAGTCAAGACCCAGGTAAAGGCAAATGAAGAACGAGAGCGAAACGTGCTCCCGGTAGAGGATGCTCTTGCGGTCAGTGATGATAAAAGTCTGCGTACGGCAATGATGAATATTATAAAAGGGGACATGAAAGAGTCTTTGTCATCAATTGCGTTGGCGCTGAATACAGAGGATTCCGAATCCGCGCATTACGCGGCGTCGATCTTAAGTAATAATCTGAATGAATTCCGTATGGGAGTGCATAAATTGTACGGTAAAATGAAGGAAGAAGATCCTAAGGATACGGAATATGAAGAGGCGCTGGTCGCGTATATGAATGATTTCCTGCAGCACAGGGCATTCATGGATCTGGAACAAAACCGGTTTACTCAAATGATGGCAGAAGCCGCGGAATTGCTTTATGGGAAAGATGCTTCCAAAATTACGCCGGAATGGTATGAGGGCCTGTGCCTGCGGCTGTTGGAAAGTGGGGATTTTGAAGGCGTGGAAACATGGTGTCAGCGTATGGAAGAGCAGTATCCGAACGAACTGTGTACTTATACCTGCAAATTGAAGCTTTACTTCACGGTGAAGAACAGGGAGGCTTTTTTCCAGACACTCAATGCCTTGAAAAATTCAGATATTGTTATTGACAGTGACACGCTGGAAATGATCAAGACTTTCAGCTAAGGAGAGAAAAAATGATATCACGTTGGAATTATCTAGCAATTACCACAGTCATGCTGGTGGTGCTTTTCCTGTTTCAGTTCACCAATGTGGCGTTGGAAAGCTGGGATGGCTATGAGGAAAATTCATATTATCTAGACAAGGAAGGGCTTCCAGGTGAGGATAGCGCGTATCAAGCCGGTTCCGCTGTATCCGGAAATCCAGAAGGAATGAGTGATTCTTCTTTTGCCCGTGACCGGGTGGTATATATTGGCGCTGAAGAAGGAGCCACGGGTAATGTCGTATATACATGGGCTACATATACAAAGCGTAATATTGACAGTTACAGATCATTAGAAGCGTATGAACAGGCAGAAAGGGAAAATACGGTTCTGCCAGAAATGGTTGTCATTGGTTCGGACGGTATAGATTGGAACAGGGATGATTTGTATACAAAGCTGGAAGGTTATGTAGGAGCAGGGATTGATCTGGTATTTTGCAGTCTGCCGGATGTGTCAGTGATCAAAGATCATGTTAATCTGCAAAAACTTTTGGGCATTGAAGGAATCAAAGAAGAAGAGACTACTGTGGAAGGTATTTATCTCCGGGAAAACTTTCTGCTGGGAGGGGAAGCTGTCTATCGTGCCGAAGACGCGGAAGAAAACGCTAAACGGCAGGATATGGAGCTTGTACTCCCATGGTACACATTAGGAAAAAGTGCTAAGACTTATATGAGAGGGATTACGGAGGAACTGCTGGAGGAAGAAGAGGATTATCCATCGGTCATCTGGCGAAACAGATTTGACAATGCAGATGTGTTTGCCGTAAACGGCGGATATATGGATGACATAACCGGGATGGGGCTATTGACCGCAATGGTATCAGAGATGAATGCATATGAGATATATCCAGTGGTGAACGCACAGAATATGGTGGTTGCCAATTATCCGGGTTTCGCGTCAGAAAATGATGAAGAGATGAAAGAACGATATGGACAATCCACCGCAGAGATGTTTCGAAATCTTGCGTGGCCCTCTATGGTGGCTACTTACCGGCAGAATACCCTGGGACTTTCCTGTATGGTGGCTCCCCAGTATGATTATGAGGATGACAATTTCCCTAGCCAGGATGAACTGGAGTATTACATGAAACGTCTGCGGGAGCAAAGCGCGGAAGGCGGGTTATCCGGTATCAGTATATCAGATACTGATATCAGGAAAAAACTGACAGAGGATCAGAGTTTTATGGAAAAGGAACTTCCGGATTACCGTTTTTCTTCCTTTTACGCGGGTGGAATGACTAATGAGGAAATAGAATCCATACTGAATGAAGAAATCATGGATTCTGTCAGGACAGTTGTGACGGATTATAGTGGAGAAAATGATATTATTGGATATCAGTCGGAAAATGTAACGAGACAGAGTACACTGTCTGATGGGACAGTACATACGTACAGGGATGATCTTCGGATGAGAAGCGTACAGACGGCGCTGGGATACAGCAGCGTGCGGTTGGATATGAGCAGTGCCGTATATCCGGAAAGTGAGGAAGATACCCTGGAAAAGGTGATTTCCGAGTTTGGCGGAAATATTGGGTATTATTGGCAGAACTTTAAAGGACTTTCAGGAACTACCGTATCAGAATGTGACAGCAGAATCCGTAATTTCCTGGCGTTAGATTATACGGAGAGCCGAGAGGACAATGTGATTCAGCTGGAATTGAGAGGTCCTGCTACACCCGTGTGGTTTATTTTAAGAACCGGTGATGAAAGAATTGTCGATGTAGATGGCGGCAGTTGGGAACAGCTGGAAAGAGGTATCTGGCTCATCGAAGCGCATGATTCTGATGTGAAGATAGAATTGAAGTGAAAAAGGAAGGAAAAAGATGAGAATCTGTATAGTAGCGGAAGGATCTTATCCCTATGTGGTGGGTGGTGTATCCAGTTGGATACATAGTCTGATACGTTCTTTTCCTAAGCAGGAATTTGTAATCCTGACTATCGTGGCAGACCGTTCACTGCGGGGAAAGTATGTATATGAGCTGCCCCCGAATGTAACGGAAGTACATGAGATATATCTGAATGATTCCGACTGGAGCAAAAAAAGGACGCGTAAGCAGCGGATGAACAAGAAGGAGTATCATGCGCTGCGGAGTCTAATGCTCAACCAGAAGATTGAGTGGGAAATTTTATTTGACTTTTTCCAGAAAAAGAAAATCTCTTTGAATGGGATGCTGATGGGCAGAGATTTTCTGGACGCGGTGACGGAATTTTATGAGTTAAACTATAATCAAGTAGTGTTTACAGACTTTTTATGGATGCTCAGGTCGATATACCTTCCTCTGTTTACGGTACTACAGACAGAGATTCCAAAGGCTGATCTGTACCATTGTATCTGTACGGGTTACGCGGGAGTTCTGGGGAGTATGGCAAAATATCTCTATGGCGGGCGTCTGCTGATATCAGAACATGGCATATATACTCGTGAACGTGAAGAAGAATTGATCATGGCAAAGTGGGTGAAAGGTATCTATACGAATATCTGGATCGACCAGTTTTATAAGATGTCCAGCCTTGCCTATGAAAGAGCGGATATGGTGACCAGCCTGTACGAACATGCAAGAGGACTTCAGGTAGAATTAGGATGTTCGATAGAAAAGACTATGATTATTCCAAATGGAATCCGGGTGGAAGATTTCCAGAGCCTTCCAGGAAAGAAGGAAGAAGACCAGGGGAAGATCAATATTGGAGCCGTACTTCGTGTTACCCCTGTAAAGGATGTCATGACACTGCTTCAGGCCTTTGGCTTCGCAAAAGAACAGGAGCCGGCATTAAAGCTCTGGGTCATGGGAACCTGGGATGAGGACTTGGAGTATGCTCAGGAATGTTTTGATCTGGTAAGCACCATGGGAATACCGGATGTTGAATTTACCGGTAATGTAGATATGCGGGATTATTACGGCAGGATGGATATGATGATACTGACCAGCATCAGTGAGGGACAGCCATTGGCCATCTTGGAAAGCTTCGCAGCCCATAAGCCGGTGATCACTACCAATGTGGGAAACTGCTACGGCCTGGTCAACGGTGAATATGATGATCATGGCGCGGCCGGGATCGTAACACGTATTATGAATGTGGAAGAGATCGCACGGGCTATAACAGTACTGGCGCGCAATGAAGATATGCGTCTGCGGATGGGGGAAAACGGATACCAGAGAGTTTTGTCCTGTTATCAGCTTTCACAGATGCAGGAGGGTTACAAAAATATTTATAAGGACTTTGCGGAAAGTATGCAGCTTGCATGGGAGGAGGAGAATCCGAACGTGCCAGAAAAAGAACCGAAATCAGATAAAGATGGCGGGAGGGATTAGAGGATGGCTGGTGTAGGAGTAAAGTTAAATCGGATTTTTGAAAAAAAGACGATAGGGGCAGACTTTGTCGGGTTCGTCTATAGTGTGGTTATTACAGTGGCACCTATGATCTTGATCATTGCGAATATCTTGTTGATGGGATGGGCGCTGGGATTTAATGAAGAACCCTATCTGGAAAGAGAGTTGTTTTCCTGTACCATATTGTATACGTTTATTTTCGCGTTACTAGTGGTATCTCCGTTTAATGCCGTACTGTCAAAATATATGCAGGACGCCATTTACGCAGAACGTTATGAGGATATCCTTCCGTGCTATTATATTGGTCTGCTGATGACATTTATACTGGGATGTATGTTGGGAATTCCGTTTTGTCTCTGGGAACACTTTGTCGGCGGTGTAAGGGTTTATTATGTTTTTACGGGTTTTTGCGCTTATGTATCTATGATACTGGTATTTTATTCTATGGTATACCTTTCGATCTGTAAGGATTACGAAAGAATATCAATCTTCTTTTTTATCGGTATGCTGGAAGCGTTTATTCTTTCCTGGATTTTAAGATATCAGTATGGATGGGAAATTGCCTATAGTATGCTTTTTTCACTGATGACAGGATTTCTGTTGATCGGAATATTGGAATTCGCGGCTGTTAAGAGATACTTCAGAAGGAACAGTAACCGTTTCCTGCCGGTATTGAAGTATTTCATAAAATGGTGGCCGCTGGTGGTGACGAATTTCTGCTATATCCTGGGCCTGTATATTCACAACTTTGTATTCTGGACGTCTGACGCTAAGATGGTGATCGTGGATAGCTTTGTATGTAATCAGCCTTATGATATGGCGACCTGCCTTGCTATGTTTACTAATATTTCTGCTACAGTTATTTTTATCACCCATGTGGAAATGCACTTCCATGAGAAGTATAAGGTTTATTCTGAGGCAGTGATCGGCGGGAAAAAGAGCGACATTGTGAGCGCAAAGAGACGGATGTTCCGTCAGCTGGGTAATGAATTAATGAATCTGATGCGTGTACAGTTCATTATCTCAGTAGTTATATATTTGCTTTGCATTGTATTATTGCCGCAGTTTGGATTCGCGGGAACCGTTATGCAGATATATCCTTGTCTGGCGGCAGGATATTTTATCCTGTTTTTGATGTATGCGGCAATTCTGTTCCTTTACTATTTTAACGACATGACAGGGGCAGTTCTGACAACTATCAGCTTTTGCGGTGTGACACTGTTATGTAGTATCTTTTCGATGAGACTTACGGAAATCTGGTATGGACTTGGCGTGGTACTGGGGTCCTTTACCGGATGGACGGTAGCATATATACGTCTTCGCTGGGTGGAGCGGCATCTGGATACCCACACTTTCTGCCAGGGTATGCTTTTGAAGCAGGAGCGGGCGCCAAAACCGTCCGGACTGGTATATCGTGTGCAGACAGCAGGAGATAATAAAAAGCAGCATTTATAAAATGGAGGGGCCATGGAAACATTGTATTGGATCTTGGAATATGGAAAAGTATTCTGCGGGTATCTGTTTTTAATGTTTCTCTGGCCTTCCGTTGTGTTCGGCAGGCATTTGAAGAATAAGGCGCGGTCTTATCGTTTCAGCTTTTGTGTTACCGTGCAGATCGTGATCATCAATACCGTGGTCCTGACTCTCGGATTCTTTCATATCCTGAGTCAGATGACGGTTCTTCTCTTTTTTTATGGCCTATTTGTGTATGCGTTTTTTAAACGGGTGATATACTATTATCGTTCCAAAAAAGATTCTGACAATACAAAAATGAATTCCACAAAGGAGTTATTTTCTTTTTACGGGGCAGGGTCAGGCGGTATTCGGCCGTTAAATCATCTTTTCTTCGATATCCGGCTCAAAGGCAGGGAACGATTGTGGGAATGCCGGAAAAAGATTCAGCCATGGCTTCGGGAATATGGGGTTCTAGGCGCTGTAGTGATCTATGGGGTGATCTACTTTTCCTATGGAGCGTTTCAGGTGCATTCTTATGGATGGGGAGACTTGTATGCCCATCATGAATGGATCTATGGATTGATCCAGGGAAAAATTTTTTCGGATGGAGTATATCCGGAGGCCATGCATTGCTTTATTTATAGTATGAGCATGCTGTTTGGAATACGGGTCTACAGTATATTGCTGTTTCTGCAGGGGATTCATGTGGCGGTGTTTCTGTTGTCCGCATACCTTCTTTTGCGGGAAATATTCCATTGGAGATATTCTCCGATATTCGTGTTGATGCTGTTCCTGACTCTGGATGTAGTGAGTGCCGAACAGATATACAGTATGTTCCGTCTACAGATTACGCTTCCTTTGGAATTTGGCCTGCATACACAGTTCTTGTGCGCATTGTATTTGGCGCGTTATTTGAAAAAGGAGTCCCATTTTACGCAAAAGGGTAAGACTTCAAAATATTGCTGGGATGAGAATTTGTTTTTGCTTATGATGTCCATGACCGCAGCTATAGCAATCCATTTTTACGCAGTCATCATGGCGTTCATTTTGTGTGTGGCTTTCGCGTTTTTCGGGCTGAAAAAAATATTCAGGAAGATATATTTTATTCCATTGACAGTTTGTGTGTTATGCGGATGTCTGGTCGCGGTCACGCCTATGGCCGGAGCACTGGCATCAGGGATTCCCTTTAATTATTCCATTGACTGGGCGATGGATGCTATGGATGGGGAAGAAAGCAGGCAGCTGCGGAATAAAGCGCAAGAAGCTTTAGAAACGGGTGAAGAATCTCCTGGCATAGAAGCCAAAGGTATTGGTATCCTGAATTGGACAGAGTTTAAAGAGAAAGGAATTCATTTTTTCCGGAAAACTCTGCCGGGAATTTACCGGAATGGACTTCCGGCACTTTATGGCGAGGGCAGGGCAAGATGGATATTGGGATTGATGGGAATCGCGACCGCGCTGTGCCTGATTACAAAATTAAAGCCTTATCACCGTCTGCGTTGGATCTGCTGCGGATATCCGCCTTTGATCTTGTTTGTATTTATATTTTTGGTGACTTATGCGGCGCCTTATGTGGGGTATCCCGAATTGATCCCGGATTCCCGTTTTTGTTCGGTGGGGCATTTGATGATACTTGCTGTTACAATCATGCCAGCTGACGCTGCTTTTTCCCTGCTTTTACGTTTTTTCAGTGAATCCGTATTACGGCTGGTATCCGTTTTTATGACAGCCGGAATTTATGTAGTGACGCTTTTGCTGGGAAATTATCATGGCTTTTTGTTTTACGAATTGACCCGGTATGATTCTACGGTAAAAGTGACAAATTCTATTATTAGCGAATTTCCGCCACAGAGCTATACGATCGTGGCGCCTACGGACGAACTATATCCGGTTATTTTATACGGATGGCATGAAGAGCTACAGTCGTTTGCGGAAGATTGTACCGGTACGGATTATACGATTCCATCAGAATATGTATTTATTTATGTAGAGAAGAAACCGCTTCTGTATGCGCAGGCACACTTTTTTCAGGGACCTTTCTGGCTGGGACAGGAGAAGTATGAACAGACCTACTGGAAGAAATATTCTAAGAAATATCCCAACAGTGGCTCCAGTCAGGCACCGGAGATTAAAGCCTCTGAGATCTCAAAAGAAGCCGCACAGGCAGACAAAGTGGAATCAGACAATGAATGGTTCTCATATACGCGGCTTGAAGACCGTACAATACTGGAATCCAAGGCCTATGACTGGTGCCAGAAGTTCTCAGAGCGATATCCATCGGTGATGGATGTGTATTATGAAGACGAGGATTTTGTTTGTTATTATTTCAGGCAGGATGTGGATGCATTATATAATTTATGCATTTATCAGTAATATTCTGTGCATTTGAATGAAAATTTATACACTTCCGGTTTATCCGGAACAGGGATAGAATAGCATGGTAAACAGTCATAAGACATCAAAGGGATATAATATAAGAAAGCGAAGAAAAAAGCGGTATATAAGAAGCCTGCTTCTGGTTCTTCGTTTCCTGTTAACGGTAGCGGCACTTATTGTCTGTGTTTTTCTCTGGAAGGGCATGAGGCTGAAGGTAGATCTGGAGAATTATTCATTTACCGAATCATCAAAAGAACTGAGAAATCCGAACCGTGGATTTTATTGTTTATATCCTTTCCAGATCACGGAGGAAGAAATCAATTATCAGCAGATGGTAAAAGATTGCTACCGTAAAGATAAGGACACGGAGCTTACACAGGTACAGATCTGCCTTCAGGCATACCGGGAAGGGCCAATCAGTGAAAAAGGGCTTGCAGATATTGAAGTGTTGATTAGTGCAGTGGAGGCCTTGGATAAGCAGCTGATTCTCCGGTTTATGTATGACGCGGAAGGGCAGGGGGAGATATATGAACCCCCCAGTCTGGATATCATCCTGCTGCATATGCGGCAGCTGGAACCGATACTGACAAAACCGGAGAGAAGAATCTTCATTGTACAGGGACTTTTTACGGGCAACTGGGGTGAAATGAACGGCACGCGCTATGATACAGACGAAAACTTGCAGCGGCTGGCCGGACAACTGGCTGCCGCAACAAAAAAATCGACTTTTCTGGGTGTCCGTATACCGGCACAATGGCGGCGCATTATGAATTCAGACGATCTGAAGGAAGCGCTGGATGGGAGGCTGTGCCTGTTCAATGACGGAATGCTCGGCAATGAAAGTGATTATGGCACATACCGGCCGGAGAATGTTGTGGGAGAAGATCCTCTACAGCGTAGGTATCCTCAGGAGGAACTGGATTTTCAAAAGGAATTATGCCGTACGGTACCGAATGGGGGAGAAGTAATCAATGATAATCCATATAATGACTTTGCAAACGCGGTGACGGGACTGAAAGACAGACGTGTTACTTACCTTAACAGAGATTATGACCAGGCGGTCATGAATAAATGGAAGGCTTCTGTCTGGGAAGGAGACGACTGCTTTCAGGGAATGGAAGGCTACAATTATATAGAACGACACCTGGGATACCGCCTTTTCATCACGGATACGAGTTTGAAGCACAATCAAAAGAAAAATTATGTGGAAGTAACTGTCGGTTTGAAAAATGTTGGATTTGCCCCTATGTACAGGGTTCCCAGGATGAAGGTCATCTTATATAGCAAGAAAGATGGACAGCTTCCGCCTGTGGATATGAGTTGTGACATTCGGAAACTGGCGGGGGCGGAAGAAGCCGAGGCCGTGCAGACGGCTTCCGCGAGGATATCTCTCGATGAATTGGAGAGGGGAGATTATGAGGTGTATTTTCGTATCGAGGATCCGGATACCGGACAACCAATCCTGATGGCGAATGAAGAAGAGGAAAAGGAATATGGATATGATATTGGATCCATTAACATTCACTACAGCAACCGCTTATTTGAAAAGCAGGATGACCAGAGGAGATAAAAGAGATTGACAGCAGAAGCAGACCATAACAGGATAATGTTTTTCATAGGAAATATGAGCCATTCCGGGGGGACGGAGAGAGTTCTGTCCGTTATAGCGAATGGATTATTGAAGAGGGGATTTGCGGTATCTGTGATCAGTCTCTGGGGAGAAGGAGATACGGTTTTTCCGCTGGACAAAAAGATCCCTGTCTATTGGGTGGAAAGGGAAAGAAAGCATTCCGGAATAATCGGAAACCTCCGGTATCTGGCGGAGCTTTTTGACCGGGTGAGACCGGATTTCCTGGTGGATGTGGATATCATACTGGCATGCTATTCCATCTTTATGAAATGGCGGATGCCGAAAATATATTGGATCTCATGGGAACATTTTCATTATTATTATCATTTTGAAAGAAATAATTTCCTGAGAAAAATTGTGCGGAGGCTGGTTGCGAGGTATTCGGATCAGCTGGTGGTCATGACGGATGAGGATAAAGGATATTATGAGAAAAATCTGAGATTAAGGTGTGGGATCACACGTATTTATAATCCAGTGCCATATGAAGAGGTCTTTGAAAAAAAGCAGGAGAAGCCGTTTATATTCGCGGCCGGAAGACTGACTGAGGCCAAAGGGTTCGATCAACTGATCGACAGCTGGAAGCTGCTGGAAGCAAAATACCCTCAGTGGTCGGTGGTGGTCGCCGGTGAAGGGAAAGACAGAAGGAAGCTGGAAAAGAAGGCAGAGACGGCGAAGTTGGAGCGGCTGCATTTTATCGGTAATGTAAAGAATATAGAGAAATATTATAGAGAAGCGGCAATTTTTGTACTCTCGTCACGAAATGAGGGCTTCGCGATGGTATTACTGGAAGCAATGAGTTTTTCGCTTCCAACTGTCAGTTATTCCTGTAAGACCGGACCGAAGGAGGCGGTGGACGATGGGGTAAATGGTTTTTTGGTGGAGCCGGGAGATACAAAAACCTTTGCCTGGAGAATGGAACAGCTTATGGGGGATGAGGCTCTGCGCAGGCAGATGGGAGCGCGGGCAGCAAAAACGGTCATGCGGTTCCACAAAGGAATCATACTGGATCAATGGGAGAGGCTGCTGCGTGTATGAAAAAGGTATCAGTAATCATTCCAATGTATAATACGGAATCCTATATCTGTCAGTGTATTTGGTCCATTATGTCACAGACCTTCCGTGACCTGGAAATCCTTGTCATTGATGACGGTTCAACAGACCGGAGCCTGGAATTGTGTAGAAAATGTTCAGAGGCTGACGACCGGATACGGATTTTATCACAGAGAAACCAGGGAGTATCGGCAGCGAGAAATTATGGGCTGGAGGAAGCGGATGGAGAATATGTTTTCTTTCTGGACAGCGATGACGCGATTCATCCATCGTTGATCGAAGAATTTGTAAGGCAGGCAGATATCTCTCAGGCAGACATGGTATTCTGCAGTTACATAAGGTTAGAAGACCGGCGGATGAAGGAACGAATCCATAATTTTCCGGAAAGAGATGGGAAAATCTGTTGGGAAACAGCAGAAAAACAGAAAACGGAAGAATGGTTCCATCTCAGATTTGAAAAAGAACTGTCCTGTATCGGCGGAAAAATGATACGCCGGGATTGTATAGAGAAGCTGAGGTTCTATGAACGGCTTGCGAGTGGGGAAGATACGATTTTTTTATATGAACTTTGCCGCAGGCAGTTGAAAATGGCTTATGCCGCAGTGGAATGGTATTATTACCGGACTCATCCGGATAGCGTGACACATTCCTATGATATGCGTACTGTCTGTCAGAAATTGAAGGTTTATGAGAGGATCAGGGATCAGGAATATAAAAACGGAAATCTGGTATGGTCGTTGAAATGGGAAAAAGGCCTTGTCTGGAATATTCTATCGGTGTATCTGGTGATGAAGAATCGGAAGGACAGGAAAGGCAGCCGTTTTCTTAAAAAGAAGATGGTACTGGAAATGAAGCATCCGTTGTATAGGAAGCTTTCTGTAGGGACGAGGATACTATTTGCGGTTCTATTTATAGGAAGTTCATATTTTCGGCCATTCAGGGCTTTGTGGGTGGTGAAGCAGAAAATTTCTCGTAGATGGGGCTGAACAGTTACAATTTCTCATACGTATGTATAAGAGTTTATGGTATGAATCGAATAGCGGGGGAAAAGATGCTGGAGGTATTAGAGAAAATACGGAGACTGGAGTGGAATATTTATAAAAGGAGAAAATGCAGGAGGATCAGGAATACGGATTTTACAATCATAGCCTCAAATTGCTGCGGAACTTTTATATATTATGATATGGGGCTGCGATATCTTTCGCCAACAGTAAATTTGAGTATGGGAATGAGTGATTTTGTCAAACTGGCCGGAAATCTGAAATGGTATATGGAACAGGAATTTGTGGAAACGGAAAGTGCGGAAAGCTATCCGGTTGGCTTGCTGGGAGACATTAAAATAAATTTTGTTCATTATGAGACTTTTGAGGAAGGAGTTCGAAAGTGGGAAGAACGGAAAAAGAGAATCAATTGGGACAATCTGTTCTTTATAGGGGTTGAGAAAGACGGATGTACATATGACACAATCAAAAGCTTTGATGAACTGCCGTATAAAAATAAAGTGATCTTCACCCATGTAAAATATCCAGAGTTCTCTTCGGCTTATTATATCAGGGGATTTGAAAAAAGAAATGAACTGGGAGTAGTTACCTTCTATAAAAAACAGTTTAGGTTAAGGCGGTATATGGATGACTTCGACTATGTGTCTTTTTTAAATCATGAGGGGATAAAAAAGCGGTGATGAACAGGATATTTGAGGGCAGGGAAAATGAAAATGGATGATCATGAGGAACTATGGAAAAAAAGACTCTCAGAGAAGAAATTATTTATCATTCGTTTCTTTTTGCTTTGTATTGTGTTGTCAGCACTGACAACCACAAAGCCAGAAAGTCAAGAATCAGACCAGATAAGCCAAAGTTCAGAAAATATATGTGAGGAAGAACAAAGGGAGAAGCTTCGGACAGCGATTGATGAAGTGAACAAAGTAATAGAAGAAAAGCTCCCGGGAATCATCTGCTGGGGAGACAGTCTGACACATGGATCAGAGGTGAATTATCCTATGGTGCTCTCGGAAGTTCTCCGGAAAAATATTCTCGAAGAGATCTCCCTGGAAGAGATGGCGGATCCGGAATATAAATATCTGGCAGAGGATTATTTAGACGATATAAAGACTCCGGAAGTGATCAACATGGGCGTTGAAAGAGAAACTTCAATTACGATTGCCGGACGGGCAGGAGGGATACCATATGTTACGGCAGAGGATATGACCATTCCAGAACAGAGTACAGCAATAGAACTGCCGTTGATATCAGCAGATGGGAGAGAAGTGACTCCAAGAAATCCAGGCCATTGCGGACTGGAGAATATTACGATCTCAGGAATAACGGGTCAGCTGAGCATGGAAACGGATGAGGCAACACAGGAAAAGAGATACTATTTTACCCGGATGGAAGCCGGGGATATGGTTGAGGTGCCGCGGGGTACAGAGATCGTGACCTATGGTTCCACACACTATCTGAATTATTTTCCGGTTATCTATATAGGGACAAATGGTTATTACACGAGTGTTCAGGATCTGATCAAGCAGCAGAGATCGATCATAGACCATCAGACAGATCATCAGGACTGCTTTATTATTGTCGGTCTTCATGTGGGAACGTATGAAGAAAAAAGAAAGCTTGAGAATACGATGGTAAAAGAATATGGAGATAAATACATAAACCTTCGTAAGTACATGATCAGTTCAGGGATAGCTGACGCAAATAAATTACTGAACGCAGGGATCGACATTACAGATCATGATAAAGAACGGATGGAGGGAGGGAATCCTCCCGCAAGCCTGATGGAAAAGGATGAGCTGCACTTTAATGCGTACGGATATGAATTGATCGGGAATCTTATATATGAGCGTATGGAAGAACTGGGATACTTTGATGAACTTCAGGAAGCCATAGAAGCGATAACAAATCAGCCCTGAACGTCAGAGAAATATATCTACAAAAAATAAGACTTCATTATGAATTCTATTGAAAATGGGGGAGTAAAAATGAGGTTTTTGAAGAATATCAAAAAGTATAATGGATATGCGGTATACGCGGCAAAAGCACAGCTGAAATCGGAAGTGGCCGCATCCTATCTGAACTGGATATGGTGGATCTTAGAACCACTGCTTACGATGATTATCTACGTGATTGTTTTTGGATATATTTTTGAAGCATCAGAGCCAAATTATCCGGTATTTTTATTTTTGGGAATTCTTATGTGGAATTTTTTCAGCGGAGTAGTCAAGTCGAGTATTTCCGTGGTAAAAAATAATGAAAATATAATATCCAGGGTCTATGTACCCAAATATATCCTTCTTATCAGTCTGATGTACCAATATGCGTTTAAATTTGCATTTGGCCTGCTGGTTGAGTTCATTATGATGATTGGATTTCATGTCAGGTTCGGCGTACATATGATTTCCGCAATTCCTTTTTTTATCGGATACTTTCTGTTTGCCTTTGGCTGTTCCAGTATACTGATACATTTTGGGGTGTATATATATGATCTGACTTACGTAGTTGGTATTATCCTGAATTTTATCATGTTTTTAAGCGGAATTTTCTATTCGATTGAGGGAAGGGTTCCGGGATTGTATGGAAAAATAGCCGGGCAGGCGAATCCGGTTGCGTTTTTCATATCTTCCATGCGCAATATCCTGATATATGATAAACCGCCGTCATATTTCTGGCTTTTCATATGGTGTGCTATATCAATTATTATATCCGCAGTGGGTATAAAATTAATACACAATAATGAAAATAACTATGCGAAGGTAATATAATCATGGTATCAATAAACGTTGAAAATCTCGTAATTAACTATAAAGCATTAAATGGTATAACAATTCAGAAAAATTTTTTTCAGAAACATGAGAAACGATATACCTATACGGCAATCAATGACTTGTCTTTTCAGGTGGAAAAAGGCGAGATACTTGGACTTGTGGGGCGGAATGGAAGCGGAAAATCTACGCTTTTAAAGGCGTTGGGGGGAATGCTGGCTCCGGATGAGGGAGCGATAGACCTGAAAGGGCAGTCGGTGGCCCTTCTGGCAATCGGCGTAGGATTTAAGCCGGAAATGACAGGAAGAGAGAATATCTATATTGCCGGACTGCTGTTAGGATTCCCACAGAAGGTCATCAAGAAGAAGGAAAAGGAGATCATAGATTTTGCGGAGCTGGATGAATTTATAGACATGCCCGTCAGGACCTATTCCAGCGGGATGTATTCCAGGCTGGGATTTGCGATAACAGCCACACTGGAAACAGATATCGTGCTGATAGATGAAGTGCTCAGTGTAGGCGATGAGCGTTTTCAGAAGAAAAGTTTTGATAAAATGAAGCAATTGATCAGTAATAAGGACAAGACAGTGATCATTTGTTCGCATAATAGAAAGGTTTTAAATGATTTATGCAACAGAGTCCTTTGGATAGATAATGGCAAGCTGGTGCAAATTGGCGCGGCAGAAAAAGTCCTGGAGGAGTACCAGACCTTTATGATAGAATGAAAATGATCTGGGGAGAGAAAATACCGGGAAGGAAAAAACAGATGATAGGAATTTTAACATTTCATTGGGCAGATGATTATGGAGCTATGCTTCAGGCATATGCACTGAAGCAATATCTCCAAAAATCAAGCGGGGAACGGGTCGAAATTATTCCTTATGCTCCGGTGAAGCTGACTGGAAGATATTGGTTTTGTCCGATCGTGGCATGCGAAAAGGATGGAAAACAAAAGTATTCATTCGTATTTTATAGGTTTAAAAGAAATTGTTCTTTTCTACCTGGATTTTTGAAAAGAAGAAGGAATATGCGTGTGTTCAGGCACCGTTATCTGACGGGAAAACCGGCGAAACGAAGAGCAGACAGACTCTCTTTGGAAAAGTACTCTTGTACTTTTGTAGGGAGCGACCAGGTGTGGAATCCGGAAATCACAGTTGGTCTGGATGATGCATATCTGGGCAATGTAAAACGAAAAGGAGCGTGTAAGCTGATATCCTATGCAGCCAGCCTTGGGGGAAATCAAATACCGGAAAAATATCTGTCCGGGTTTGAGAAGGCTGTCAATAAAAATTTCGCGGCAGTCTCGCTGCGTGAAAAAAGTGCAGTGCCATTTGTGGAAAGCATTTTACAGAGAAAAGTGGCGGATGTACTGGATCCAACCCTATTATTAGCAAAGAAGGAATGGGAGAAGATGGCCAAGCTTCCCCGGGAAAGGGGCTATATTTTATTTCTTGTTACAGAATATAATGAAGATATGGTGCGGTGTCTGCATGAATTTTCAACCGGCCTGCAAAGAAGAGTGATTCAGTTATCCATGCCCTGGCCAGGAGAAAATGAGAGCTGGATTGATATAAAGGTAGAAGGCGGACCATCGGAATTTATCGGATATTTTCAAAATGCAGATTATGTTGTTACAAATTCCTTTCATGGAATGGTGTTTTCTGTTTTGTTAGAAAAGCAGTTTTTAATATTCAGCCATAGCAATAAAAATGCAAGGATCGAAAGCTTTTTAGAAAAACTTGATTTGAGAATGCGGCTGATTGAAAAAGGAAAAACCGTTATTATGGCAGATATGCTGAGGGAAATTGACTGGAGACATGTAAAAGTACTTTTGGAAAAGGAAAAAGAAAGCTCAGTTCGATTCATTCAGGAATGCCGGTCATTACAGTAGTACTTTCATAGCAGTGTGATTGATTATAGGATTGAAGTTCGGGTCAGAATAAGAATGGTGAGGGATTATGATAAAAATCGGAAAGAGCCGCATAACGCAGATACAAGGCTATTCGCAGTTGTGTGCAGATATTCAAATAGATGGGAAGCTTGTTAATGTATATTTCAGAGTGGACAGTATACAGGAAAAATATCTTTGTAAAGGGCATGCGGACGCGTTTGCCGTGGCGCTTCTGCCGCTTGCCGTGCGCCGGAACCATTCTATTGTCTGTGAGGATGTAATATCTGAGCGGTTGCATTACCAACTAAATGAATATCTCATCCCCACGCTGGCTTTTGAAATGGGAATGGAACGCCCGATTTCGATCCGGGCAAAGACTGAGTCAGCAAGTTATCCAAATCAAGGCGCAGTCGGGGCTATATATTCCAATGATTTACACTCGCTTTATACAGTTTTACAATATGGCAGAGAGTGTGAGTATCCGCTGTCGCATATGGTTGTGCTTCATCCAGATGTATCTGAAGGAGGTATAGATAGAGACTCTTTTCAAGAAAAATTCGGCCAGGCAGTATGTCTGGCCGAAAAGCTGGGTCTGCAACAGGTTTTTGTTGATACAAATTTTTGTGAGGCATTGCAGGAAGAATTTCTGAATGTACGCACTTATTGTGAATTAGCCTGTGCGCTTGCGCTTCAGGGATTGCTCTCTGTCTGTTTGATTCCCTCTGTATATGAAGCGTCTCAATTTAAAGTGGATTTAGAAGATCCCTCAAGATATGATTTACTGACAACAATGTGCATATGTACAGAAGCTATGTCTGTTTATTTGTCAGGCTCCGAAGTGAATTATGAGGAAAAGCTGCGCCGGGTTCAGGAATGGGAGTTAATGGGAAATCGGCCAAATAGCTATATCAGAGGACATATCTATGTAGGAAAGCCATATATCACAGAGAGTGGGGAACGCTCCTTTTTATGTGCGGAGATTGTAATGTCTGGAATGAGACAGAAACTATGGTTTTCAGTAAGACATTTTTATGGGGAATATCTGACAGAGGAGGTTTCGGATGCTTTTGTAGCAGTTTTATTGATGACAGCTATGCGTGAGAATCTGGACATCCGATGTGAGGGTTCTGTGTCCCGGCGTTTTTTGTATCAGATGAATCATTATTTGATTCCAGTGATGTCTGGATGCATGAAAGAATACCATTTTATTACAGTTTATGCGGAGCCGTCAGATGTGGCGCTAAAATGTGCCGGAGCAGTGGGTACCGGATGGACAGGCGGTGTAGACTGTATGTTCACATATATGCGGCATTTTGATATTCCGGATAAAAGCTATCAATTAACCCATTTACTGATAGCGAACAATGGGGCTCTGGAAGGACGAACAAGAGAGACACTTGGGAAAATGACGAAAAAGGCGGAAACAGGGTTTGCGGCAGAAACCGGATTGAAGGTTGTGGATGTTGATTCTAATATACAAGAGGTGCTGAAGGAAACCTTTATTTCTGTGGAATCATTTCGTCTTGGGGCGGTCACGTTGGCTTTGCAGAAACTGTTTGGTGTATTTTTTGTTTCTTCAGGCGTGAACTTTGCCCGCTTTGCTTTTGAGCCAATGTTGGCGCCCTTTTATGAAATGGTGGTATTGAATCATTTCGGAACGAGCTGTACATTAGTCTATTCCGGAGGAGGGGCTTTTTCGAGGATTCGGAAGCTAAAAGAATTATCTGATTTTCCATTGGCTCAGAGATATCTGCACCCTTGCATCTATGCGCTTAGGGAAAATTGTGGGAAATGTGAAAAATGTATCAAAACGGAAACAGCCCTTTATGGGCTCGGGGAGCTGGAAAAATTTTCAGAGGTATTTGATGTGGAGGGATTCAGGCAGCAGAAAGGCTGGTATTTAAAAAATCTATTGTTCAATAAAGGAAGTATAGATTGTGCAGATAATATGAAACTGCTTGCAAAGGAAATCGGAGATTTGATTTCGATCATTGTCCCGGTCTTTAATTCGGAATCATATATCCGTGACTGTATTCAATCTATTCAGGAACAGGATCATATCAACTTTGAAGCCATTTTGGTGGATGATGGCTCCACAGATAATGGAAGGATCATCTGTGAAGAAACCGCCAAAGCGGATCCCAGATTCTATGTGCTGCCGCAGGAGCATAAGGGAGTTTCTGCGGCAAGAAACAGAGGAATGAGGGCAGCGCAGGGAAAGTATGTATTTTTCCTGGACAGCGATGATATGATCCATCCGGAACTGATAAAAAATCTATATCAGCTGTTAGAGAAAAATCAGGCGGTATTGGCTACAGAATTTTATTGCCGGGAGGAAGAGGAATTCCGTAATATGTGTTCTGAGCGGACAGAAGGGTTTTGTTCGCGCAGGTATACGAATCTGGATAATCAGAGGATGCTTTGGGAATTTCTTATGTATGGCGAACAGGGAGGGATCGGAGGCAAGATGATCCGGCGTACATCTCTGCGGTCGAGAGAATTTGATGAGGAACTTGTAAATGGTGAAGATACAAAATTTATTTATCAGCTGATCGCGGATGGGGCTGACGCGGTGATCTTGTATCAGGACTGGTATTATTATAGGAGATATAAAAAAAATACGGAAAAAAAGCAGACTGTCCAGGCCTGGCAAAGTACGTATGAGAGTATGAGATATATTTGTACTAATGAAAAAGAAAATGGCCGGCCAATCAACGCCATACAGTGTGAGGAGCATATTATCAGGTGCATGATGGGGTGGAAGCTGTTCGGTCTGCGGGCCGGAGACCAGAAAGCTTTACAGTATCTAAAAGAAAAAGCGGAAGCCGAGAGACAGCTGGAGATATTTGCCGGGATAAACCGGCATCTGAAAAAAGACTTCTATAGGATGTTTTACTGCTATCCGATGTATCGCCTCAGCCATAAACTGGCAGATATCTGCTATAAAAAGAAGGATGCATGGCATATAGAGAATGAAAACAGGCTCACAGAGGAACGACGGAAAAAAAATAAAAGATATCTGGGAAAGATATCTGTGATCATTCCGGTGTACAATTCAGAATCATATGTGGAACGATGTATCCGGTCGGTCATCAGCCAATCCTATTCGGATCTGGAGATTATCGTAATCAATGATGGGGCTACAGATCAAAGTGTAAAAATATGTGAAGCATTAAGCGCATCCGATGACAGAATCCAACTATATCATCAGGAAAATAAAGGGGTATCGTCGGCGAGAAACCGCGGACTGGATATAGCGGCCGGAAAATATATATTTTTTCTGGACAGTGATGATGCTATACATCCTCTTCTTTTAGAAGAGCTTTTGTGGCAGGCAGAGGATTATCATGCGGAAATCGCATTATGTGAATATTCCGAATTGTACACGGTGTATATGGAAACGGCTCTGGATGGGATATCCATAAGGGATGAGAGACCGCAGTGGACGGTCATAGAAGGTGCGGAATCTGAGGAGTGGCTCCATAAGAAGTATTATGACTCTTTCATGCGCGTCGGAGTTCTGATCAGCAGAGAAACAATAGGAACCGCCAGATTTTCAGAAACTCTGTCTTATGGGGAAGAAGCGCTCTTCTTATATCATTTGAGCTATAAAAAACCGCGTGTGGCTTATTCCGCGAAAGGGTGGTATTACCACAGGCTGTATCATGGAGAGACACTTTCGGAGAAGATAAAGAACGAAAGATATTTTGATATTTACAGAATTTTGCGGGATGAAGAATATCAGAGAGGGCATTATGGATTTTCGGTACTCTGGGAACGCCGCCTTATGTGGATGCTCCGGGAAAAATTTGTATTGATGGAAGGAAAGGAAGAACAGCGCGGAATCCTGAAAAAGCAGGCTGTTATGGAAATAAAACATCCATTGTTTAAAAAACTCACTGTAACCGCGAAGGTATTGTTTTTATGTTGTTTTTTCTGCTATCCTGTGTATTTGTTGCTCAGAAAGCCTGTTAAGGTACTGGATAAAATGATATGGATCATAGGGGGTCATATGGATAAATGGAAGGGAGACCATGAATGAATAAGGGGAAGAGTGAATTTCGCGAAGGAAAAGTATCTGTGGTTACTCCGGTATACAATGGAGAATTTCATCTGGCACGGATGCTGGATTCCATACTGAATCAGACTTATGATTACATCGATATGATTCTGGTTGATGACGGGTCAACGGATGGGACTGTTGACGTGGCAGAAAGCTATGGAGATAAATTTGCTGACAGGGGTTATGGGTATCGGATCATACGGGCGGAGCATCGTTGTGCTTCCGGCGCGATCAATCAGGGGCTTCCATATGTAGCGGGAGAATATTTGATCTGGCCGGACAGCGATGATGTTCTGGAACCTGAATCCGTGAAAACGAGAGTCGAATTCCTAAAAGCTCATCCCCAATATCAATGTGTCAGATCCTTGTCCTATTATATCAATGCGGAAACCGGGGAATTATCTGAGCGTGCAGATGAGAAAACCGGGGATCTGGCCAAAGAAGAGCTGTTCTGGGATATTCTGGAGTCCAAGACCTTTGTGTGCTGCGGCTGCTATATGCTGAGGTCGGAAAAGTTCTTTGAGATCTATCCTTCACGTCATATTCCGGAATACAGCGTGGGACAAAATTTCCAGATGCTTTTGCCGTTTATGTACCGCTATCCTTGCCCTACGATTCCTGAAAAGCTCTATGGGGTTTTTATGCGGGAGGGAAGTCATTCCAGAAGACAACTGACGGAAGCGGAAGAACTGAAAAAATACCGTGATTATGAAAATTTGGCAGATGAAATTGCCTTAATCTGTCAGATAAAGGACCGCAGATCGAAAAACCATATTCTATTTTGGAAAGCAAACCGCAGACGTCAGATTGCGTGGAAATATGACAGAAAGGATCTGCTGGTGAGCGCTTTATTCCAATTGTACCGGTGTGGGGAAATGGGTTTTTTCAATATGGTAAAGGAGTCTGCCAAGGTCTGCAGGCGCTGGATGAAAGAAAAACTGTGTGAAATAAAACAGGAGATTCAAGTGAATGAGGTATATCAGGTTCATTTCTGTAGAAAAAAGTTGCTTGCATTAACAATTGACGCATCCTGGGGAAATGCGTATACTCCTTTGATTTTAGAGAAGTTAAAGCAATATCATGTACAGGCTACATTTTTTGTCAGTGGAATCTGGATTGAAAAATATGCCAAAGATTATCGGAAAATATTTGAGGATGGGCATGAGATTGGCAATCACAGCTATAAGCATCCGCATATGCGGGAGCTTTCAGAAGAGGAGATCCTCAGGGAAATTGGACAGACGGAACAATTATCAAAAGAAATCATAGGAAAGGAGGGGGTGCTATTTCGATTTCCATACGGCGAAAGCGATGAACGACTTCTTCAATTGATTCAAAAAAAGGGGTTCATGTCTATTAACTGGTCGGTGGACAGTAAGGATTGGAAAGGAATCAGCGCGGAGGAAATTTTTCAAAATATAGTAAAGGATGATAATTTGGGAAAGGGAGCGATCATATTGATGCATAATAGCGGGGAGCATACAGCGGAAGCATTGGAACTGGTTATCCCCTTTTTGAGAGAGATGGGATATCAAATCGTGAAAGTCACGGATCTGCTGAACGCGGTTCCATTATACAGGCTGAAACTCAAAAAGCTTAAACGGAGTAAAAATCAAAAATCCTGCCAGCAATAGAGACTGGCAGGATTTTTTGACAGCATTCTGTTAAAGAGTGTCAATTTTTCTTCTTTTTATAATAAGCATCAAGATTCTGGCAATAAACAAAACGGATATGAAAGACACTAAGATAATATTTGCCTGACCCTTGAAAAGGTTTATGCCTTTTGCTGAGGTTCCGATGGTATCGGAAGAAGCATCAGATTTTTCAGCCTTGTCTTTCAAAATGATATCCTCATTACCGCTTTTTGCCGGATCGCTCAGGGTGGATTTGGATGCATTATTGTTACTGTGTGATCCATTTCCTGAAGACACTGTTGAAGCCGTATTTCCGTGTCCATAGCCGGATGAATAATTCCAGCCGCCCAGCGTCTGTGAAGAACCGACAGAGACAGAACCTATCGTAGTTCCGCTGTTTTGATTGGAATCAGATCCGCCGGCATTCGGATCTGGATTCGTGTTATCATCCTTCCCATCCGAATTTGCTCCGCCGTCTTTTATGTCAGAATCCGACTCATCCCCCTTCTGGCTATAATCAAATCCGTCATCCTTCTGACTGGGATACGGACTCGGATTCTCACTGTCTGCTGAATCAGGACTAAACGGCTTGGCAATGGACTTATTCCAATCAAACTCATAGGATGTCAAGGTATAAGACATACCATTCCAAATACTGCCGTGGCAAAGTGCATCCACTATGCAGCGATAAATCCCATCTGCAAGAGACGCAAGCCCCAGTTTACATGTAAGCTTTGCCTCGTCAACGACATAAAAAGCATGCTGCTCGTCTTTTTGTTTAGAAAGGCATTCCTGGTTACCAAAGTCTTTCCAATTCCCAGTGGCATCATCCTTCTTTTGTAACCTAAAAAAATACTCTATATTCCTTTGAGCATTACCTGAGGAAAAAAAATCTTTATAGGTATGAAAAGACGATATCTGAAAATAAGCGGTATCGCCAGATATCCTCGGCTGAAGCTCGGGAAGATACCAAAGGGTATACCAACTGGCGAGCTGTATATCATATCCCGTAGAATCATTAGGATTATAGGGGGCATAGGGGACATAAACTGGCAATTTTTCCATATTGGAGCCGAAAGGATAGTACATATTACTTCCGTGCTCCGTCTCAGAACCTGTAGGAGCTGTTTTTCCTTGAAAGGTTACGCCCTGTAAGCTCGTACATCCACTAAAGGCCTCCGATTCAATCTTTTTGACACTTTCAGGTATTATAAGATCTTTTAACGAGCTGCATCCTGAAAATGCCTTCTTGCCAATCGAACTCAGCTTTGATGAAAATGTGATTTTTTCCAGGTAAGAGCAACCTGAAAACGCCGAAGTAGGAATTTGGGTTATGGTATTCTCTAGTCTTATTTCTTTTATGCTGTTTTTATCGATTGGTAATGAGTTTTGCCATTTTTGTGTATCATAATCATATTGTTCAAAAGCCGTTTCATCTGTTATTGTCAGGACTCCGGTCGTTTTATTAAAGCTACAACCTGTACCAGATAGTATTTCAGTATTCGCCATTGGAGCCAAAGCGCTTTTCTGAAGCGGAACAGAAGCCTCAGGATCTATATCCGCAGAAATTTTATAGACTGAGTCTGCATCAGCAGCCGGCTCTTCAGTATTTAAATCACCGTTAGTCTCTGGGATGACAGGAGATGAATTTACATCCGCATCATGCTCTCCCATATTAAAATAGGGAAGTCCATTTGAAGCTTGATTATTTGTGCCGCTATTTCCATTTCCGTTTTCAGATAATAAAGAATCACTTCCATTTTGGTTTGCTGAATTTAAGTTGTCATTGCTGCCTGAATCTTCTGGCAAGAGACTGCTGTCCTCGTTCGGATTATTTGAAATTAAGATGTTATCCTGATTCGAATTATCCGTATCAGGATTATCCTGGCCGGAATCCTCCCTCCCCAGACCGTCATTCTCACCTGAATCCGCCAGACTATCTGTGTCTTTTTGTATGCTCAGATTATCTGGATTAAGCCAATGTTCCATTCCGCTATCGGTTTGTGTTGCTAAAGCAATGGAATTAGTATGGGAAATAAGATCCGCTCCATTTTGATCCAATGCCGGCGGTTCCCCGCTTTTGATATCATCATCTGCATATACTGCCACAGCAGGTACATTGGCAGATAATACACTAAGCACGGTAGTTAATAAAACTACCTTTTTGCCTTTTTTGATCATTCTCCTCCCTCCTTTAATTTTGGTGCGTTGTCAATGTGTAACTTGCGATTCAATCAGTTCGATTTTTGGAATGGATTATCTTTCCATTGACTGAGTAAAATATACTACAGAATGGGATAAAAGTCAAGGTTTATAGCTTATTCATGTTTATGGCATATCATGGCGATCTATGCAAATTTTATACAAGATTAAGCATTTTAGTTTTTATCTTTTGCGGTGGCATAGAAAAAATTCTTCAGAATGCGCCAGCTTTGGCGCTTAAAAAAATTTATAAAAAACCTCCCATTTTATGGGAAAGTGCGAGATAATAGAATTGACACAAAAAACTATTTTTTCGCACTACCATAAAAGATAGGAGGTTTTACAATGAAGCAAGAATAAAAATTAAACGAAAAGACACCCAGGAACGCCTGGCAGAGTTTAATTCCGACAAAATGATTGAAAATGTCTGGATGGTATGCGGGGAGGAAGCGACGGTGGCTGAACTTCCCTATTGGGAAACCATCAATCGGTATTTAGAGAAGATCGATCCGGAAAAATTGTAGAATGTTTTAAGTGGTCTATGCCGCAGGCTGCTGCGCAGCAAGGCTTTTGAAAGTATACGCGTCCGGAATAAGTACTGGCAGATCATAATAGACGGGACACAATTGTACAGCACCCGGAAGGGACTGGATGGGAAGAGCCTGTACTGCATCCATAATAAAGGAACCGAATCCGAATATAGGGAAAACTATTATTACGTATTAGAAGCCAAACTGGTATTACACCCAAAGATAGTAGTCAGTATCCAGACAGAATTTGTGGATAATGAGAATGGAGAAGAAAGCAAAAAACAGGATTGTGAACGGAAGGCATGCTGGCGGCTGATGGAAAAGCTTGGGAAGGAATTCCCCCGGCTTGGGATCTGTATTTGCGCAGACAGCCTGTATGCCTGTGAAAGATTTTTTGAAGAATGTAAAAAAAGGAAGTTGAATTATATCCTGAGATATAAAGAAGGAAGCATACCGAGCACTGCGGAAGAATACGAAAGTTTGAAAAAAGTGGAAAAGAATTATCAGGAAAAGAGACTGGGAGATGAGAAAAGCTGGTATGATTATGTAACGGGAATCAATTATAATGAATATAAAGTGAATCATCTTGCATTTTTCCATAAAATGGGAGGTTTTTTATAAATTTTTTTGTTACTATTCACAGTTCATTTAATTAGATTGTTTTAGAAGAGAAAAGCGGTCTGTTGATTGTGACAACCTTTGAAAAATAAGGGCTTTTGAGAATCGACACATGGAGAACTGCTCCATAAAAGCAGTTCTCCATTTTTGTGTTGGTGTTTTATATAAAATATACCAATATTTATATTGACATTTTTATTGGTATGTGTTATAACATATAATACCAATAACCGATAGGAAGGAGAAATCCAATGTCAATCGTAAGATATGTAAACAAGAAGACTGGCGCTGTGGCTCTATATGAATCTACATCGCATTATGATCCGGAAACGAAGCAGTCGAGGCCAAAAAGGAAATATTTAGGCACGGAAGACCCAGAGACAGGTGAGTTGATCCCGTCATCTGGGAAACGCGGTAGAAAGAAAGCGGCAGATGGGAATGAAAAAGAAAAAAGCAAGAAGATAGAGGATAGTTTTCAGTCAAAATATAATCAACTCCTGCAGGAGTGCGGCAACAAGGATGCAAGGATAAAGCAGCTTGAGCATGAGAACAAAAGGCTGAAATTCTATATACAGAAACTAAGGGATACTGCCTCTGACCTGCTTGGCAGTATGGATGTCTGAGGGTATGGCATATGTCTTTAAGTGGAGCCGGGGACGGCAATCTTTTTGAAACAAATATGTCACTGCGGTGCGAGATAAAGGCGCTGAAACGCGCGATAGAGGAATATAAAAACGGCAAAAGATATCTGAAGATCCAGAAAGACCATAGCCGTGTTGTAAAAGGATACATCAAAGAAATCGGACGCCTGAAAAAAGAACTCTGTACGGCCCACACCCAGGCTGTTACTGTCAGGAATATGTGGACGGACGTGTGTGACAATCTCTGGCAGGAGCATCTGTCGGAGATGTCCCGGAAAGAGGAAAAGATCCGGCAGCTTGAGGACAGGATCTGGGATATCCGGAGGGAAAGTGAGGAAAAGATTGCGTCTTTAACCCTGAGGTACGAGGATCAGCTTTATGAACAAGAATGCGTCATAAAAGAATTGGAAAATAAACTGGCCCATGCGGAAGCGCTCCTTGGCAGGGACAGCACAAATACAAACCTGCCGACAGGACGGACCCCGCTGGATAAAGAAAGATACATACCAAACAGCCGGAGAAACACGGGAAAGGCAAAAGGCGGGCAGCCCGGCCATGAAAAGAGCACGTTGAAAAAGCCGTCCCCGGATGAGATCACGGACGAGGTGGAACATCCTGTGAAAGAGGGAGAATGTTGCCCGACCTGTGGCTCTGACGACCTGATTTATACGGGTAAGTACGAAGAGAGGTATGAAATAGATATTGAAGTCAGCGTGAGGAAGAGGCTCCACAAGTTCTTCCTATACCAATGCGGGGATTGTGGGGAGATTGTCAGGACTGGGATTGACCCGAACCTATGGGCAGAATGCCAGTACGGCCCGATGGTCCAGGCGACTGCCCTTTCCCTTATGAATACAACCAATGCGCCGATCAATAAGGTTGCGCTCCTGTTGTCAGGGATGACCGAGGGGGAAGTATGCCCAAGTGGGGGATATATTGCGAAACTCATGAAACGGGCAGCGGGAAAGCTGGATCTGTTTATGTCGGATCTGTTTAAGGCCCTGGTTACAAGGACACTGCTCTATTGGGATGACACAGTGGCCATGGCAGATAAAAAAAGGATCTGCCTCCGGTTTTACGGAGACGAGGATATAGCATACTATGTGGCACATGACAAAAAGGATATGGACAGCATAGTGGAAGATGGAGTCCTGGATGCCCTTACAAACGAAGCAAGGGTCATGCATGACCATAACAGCATCAACTATAACGACCGGTTTTGCTTTCTGAACCTGGAATGTAATGCGCACCTGCAGAGGGACCTCCAAAAAACCGCGGACGAAACCGGCCATGCCAAGCCGAAGGAATTGAAAGAACTGATATCCACTACGATCAAAGACAGGAACGACCTGATATCGGCTGGCGGGATAGGCTTTGAGGCTTCCTATGTGGAGGATTTTGAACAGAAGCTTACGGATATCCTGGGTGGGATGGAAAAAGATGCTGTGGAAAACAAATCCATTTATTCAGAGCCTTTCGAGCGGGCACTGGTAAACCGGCTCCATAAGTACCGGGAGAATTATTTTGCGTGGGTCAGGGATTTTACCATACCGACAACCAATAATTTAGCGGAACGGGTCCTCAGGGGCGTGAAAACAAAAATGAAGGTTGCGGGACAGTTTTCCTCGTCACGAAGCGCAAACGATTACGCAAAAATCCGGAGTTACATTGAAACATGCAGGAGGAATGGCATCAATGAAATGACTGCGTTGTTGAGATTATGCAAAGGCAGCCCGTTCACTGTGGAAGAGATCTTTTCTACAGGGTAACTTTGTGGCACAACTGAAAAATGTCCAGCCCTTATTCAGCATTTTATAGGATACTGATTTAGGATTAGATGAGTGAGAGATTGACCTTATTGGGGAGATGTGCGATCCCTGCCTGAAAGCCAGGACTTTGCGCAGGCAGCTAAATGCCTCGACTTTCAAGTAGGGATGTCATGAACAATGATGAAAAGGCAAATATCTCCCAGCGTTTTGTCTCTTAAAACTGCCATTAAATAATTCTGCTGAACTCCTATATTTTCCGTATCAAATAAAATGCAGAATAACACAGACTTTCCGTCCAAGGCAGGAGGGTCTATTTGGTATGGCCAAATTTAAACTGTGAACAGTAACATTTTTTTAAGCGTTAAAGCTGTGAATGCGCCAATCGACTTGCTAAACCTGATTGCGTATGTTATGATTATTGTGGTGGCGTCAAAAAGTATAGGTAATAGAATCTCTTGATTTTGAGCATTAAGGGATTTTATTGCTTTTTTATTTTATAGAAAGAATAGACGGATATTATAATGAATGAGGAGGGCTTCAGATGGCAAAACGGAGGGATGATCCTGTGTATACTTCTGGTTCAGGGACCTGGATATCAGACGTTGGGGATTGATCAGGCTGGTTTCGTTGAATCTGTAGGAATTCCGATACAGCAGGTCAGCTATACGGTGGTACGGGATGTAGCATTGGAAGAGATAGAGGAAGATTTTTTAGAAAAGATCCTCCCGATCCGGACAATTGAAGATAATTATTCACCGGTTTTAGCAGACACTATCAAATTCCATCCGGAATTTGATACGTCTTTTTTTGAAGCCCATAAAGCAGAATTAGAGAGTGGCTTCATCTGGATGGAAAAGAGAAGTTGAATGTGGCAGTGGCCTTGATGCAGAAGTGGCCGGTCACGAATGCAGGACTTTTGGTATGGCTCGTATTCTTTTATATTATGCTCAGTTTTATACAAAAGCAGCGCTGGAAAGTATTAACAGCATTGCCGCTGACAGTCTGCTGGATGACGGTCATGCTTACGACCCTGGTATACTCACAGTTCCGATATATATATTATTACCATTTGATGCTCCCAGTAATCTGCCTGTTACTGTTTGTCAAAAAAGGATGCAGAAGAGAGTGATCCGCGGATGGAGCCGGAAGCAAAGTGAATACACCGAGGGGAAAATGGTATGGACAAGATAGTGGTATTGATTCCCCGTTACAATGAGAGTAAGACGATTGCAAAGGTGGCGCGCAATTTTCAGAGTGCACTGCCGGAAGCAGTGATATATGTGTATGACAATAATTCCACGGATCGCTCCAGGGAGACCGCAGAAAAAGCAGGAGCGGTAGTCCGATATGAGTACCAGCAAGACAAGGGAGACGTGATCAGCAGGATGTTCTGGAAGATTGAAGCGGAATGCTATCTGATTACTGACGGAGATGATATCTATCCGGCGGAAGCTATAAAAGAAATGGTGAATAAAGAGTTTTTACGGAAAGCGGACATGGTGGTGGGAGACTGTTTGCCTTCAACTTATGTCAGTGAAAATAAGCGCTGGTTTCATAACTTATCTCCAAAGAAAAACCGCGTCATCTGACACAAGGATTTGCTATGCCGTCCTGCTTGCTGCTGGTGAAAATATCCATGGGGCAAGAGTTACCAACAGCGATATAGCCAATGCTTCCGGCACTTTGGTCCCCACGGTGATTGACGTACTCAAAAAATATTACGCACATGGAATCCGTGTGGCAATTGCACCCACAAGAAATCTGAATTCCGATACGGCACGCCTGAAAGCCACCGGCGAGGTGGAGACGAAAATCATAGCAAAGGTATGTACCGTGCCCACGGAGGGGGATGCGGACTTTGTGGTATACATGGAGGATATTTTGGACGTTTACCAGCTTCCGTATGCCCCCTGCCACCCAGTCTGGTGCATGGATGAAAAGCATTACCAGATTCTTGACGACAGCCGGGAGCCGTTGCCTATGCGTCCCGGGGATACCGCAAAGATAGATTCGTAATATATACGCAATGGAACAGTCAGCGTGTTCAGCTACATCCAGCCGCACACTGGGCGGATTGCCAGAAAGCTGGAACGATGCGTACAATGAAAACCTATCCCCGATAAACTGGCAGTTTCAGACATCTGATTCAAGGATAAAGCTAAAAAGCTGTATCCTGATATCGAGGTAATCCGTAAGCGGCGCTTTGAACTATTCGGTGCTCCCTGTATGAAGCATGATTTATGCAGGGAACACCACAAAAATCAGTTTATAACTAAAAAAATGATTGAGATGCTACACTAGATGCTTTTGCGATAAGGTCAAGCTGAGGAGAAAAATAACATGATTAGACCAAAGAAAACAATAGGAATAGTATACTGTGGTAATTCAATAAAGTATAAGAATGAGTTGAGGAAAATAATTACAGAGTACAGGAATAATGGGTATTGCATACAATGTGAGGTGGTAGACGGCGAAGAGGATGAACAGGAAAAGATGATAGAAAAACGGGTTATTAATGTATTAAACAGATTTGACTATGGTATGGTCTTTTTAACTAAAGACTTGTTTATTCAAAATGAAAATCATGTTTTTTTATCAAAACCTAACGTATTATTTGAACTGGGATATCTCCGAGGGCGGTTACATCAAGACCATACATTATGTATAACCGATTTTCCACATAGTGAGATTGATAATAAGATTTATATGATGCCATCAGATATTATAGGAGAAAGAATAGAGCCAATTGACAAAAAAAATTATAAATCTGATTTGAAAACTTTATTTGATAAGTTTATTAGAAGCAATAGGAAGGTTATTGTTAAGCTGGATAATTATAACGTAAATAATCTTATTAGTTCGTTGATATTAAATCCGGGTTATAAAACAGATTACAAAGAACTATTTACTGCAAGTCAACTAAATGCTATTGAAAAATACTCTCTAAAATGGCAGTTCACTGAAATATTTGGACTTTGGCAGAAAGAAAAAACCAAACTTTGCGAGGAAGAGCAAATCATTTACTTATTTGAAAGAATAGTTTTTTTACCCTTTTTTCCTGAAGAGTTTGTAGAAGGGCATTTAAATTCTTTTTTATCTGTGAAGGTTGATAAAGAAGATGGATATCTGTTTGCGTGCTATCAAATATTAAAAAGAATAGGTGAATATTTAAGCTATAAGAAGTCAAGGAATTCATATGAAAGTGCTTCATACTATTTTAATAAGGCAAAAGAAATTGAGTGTGGATTACAGGTATTTGAAAAGCAGGAAACCGCTCCGATAATTCAATGTGTCTCAGAGAATTATATAGGATTATGTCTGCTGAATTCTTACCGAGCGTCAAAAGAGTTAGATGAAAAAACACAGAAACATAGAGAACAATTGGAAATTGCGGAACGTAAGTTTGAATTGGTACTAAAGTTAAGCAGAGAAAATTTATGTGATAGCGTTGAGGTTTTCCAGTCATTTGCGTGGTATAATTTAGCAAGAGTAAGGTGGGAATTGGGAAAGGATGCAGAAAGCGAATATAGTATGGCACAGCAGAAAAGAGAAGATTTATCTAAAATACATGATTTTCCAGAAAATTTCAGGGTGAATTTTTCTCTTGAAAGAATTCATACCGAAATTGATTATTACGATTACTTGAAGGAAAAAGAAAAGATCAGGCTAGAGCAGTATAGGGAGAAAATAAAAATATTAAATGGAGAATTGGAAATGATAAAGCAGACACCTGCAGCGGAAGTATCGTTATTTAAAACTTTGGAAGACAAGTTGCTGAAAAAAGCGGTATGATTATTACAATTCATTTCCCATCTTTAGAAATTTGTAACTGGCTTTTGTTCAGGAGACGATTGAAGCGGACGGACAGTCATTTTTCTTATCATACTGGTTCAGGGACTTGGATATAAAGCGTTGGAGATCAATCAGGCAGGATTTGCGGAGTCGGTAGGAATTCCGCTCCAGCAGATTAGTTATACCATCGTCCAGGACGGCAATTTGAAGGAAGAGGACAAGGAGTCTATAGAAAAAACCATCCCTATTCGGACAATAGAGAATGCTACTCTCCGGTTTCGGCGGACAATATAAAATTTAACGCAGAGTTTGATACGGCTTTCTTTGAGTTTGCCTGTCTGCAGAATCAAAAGTGTACGAAGCGGCTCTTGCGGCGCAGGGCTCTGCTCCAAAGCGTGGTCGCGGCAGACCAAAGGGTTCTAAGAACAAAAAGACTTTGGAGCGGGAAGCGGCCTTGACAAAGCAATCCTCGGCATAATCGTCTGACACTGCGGGTGTTATTGCTATGCCTTATAGCATAGGTGCATCCGCAGAATGAAGTTTCAATGTGCTAGTACTATCCAATTTAATTAGACATATGTTTTATTTTGTGGTATAATGACCTTATCCAAGGGAGGTCATGTTATGCCAAATATAGTAAAGTCCATTAACCTTACAGATGACGAGAAAGCCGCTTTGGAGGGTATCCTCCGTCAAAGCACTGTAGAAGCAAGAACCTACATCAGGGCTAAAATATTGCTGCTCAAATCAGAATGCAGGTCAAATGAATTTATCGCGGATAAACTTGATATCTGCGTTACAGCTGTAAGGCTATGCATTGATAAGTATAATGCCGGCGGCATTGAAGCGGCCCTGCAGGACAACAAGGGGCGCGGGCGTAAAGCGGAGATCACAGATGCCGATATTACCTGGGTCATAAACAAAGCCTGCCAGAAGCCAAAGGATTTCGGGTATTCGGCCGAATTGTGGTATCCAGCCAGCTTTACACGCTTTATCAATTCCATTGCAGAGCAGGAAGGGCATCCCCGTATGGCATCTGTGACCGAGACAACGCTGCGCAGGATGCTGGCAAATGCAAAAATCCGCCCTTTTAAGATTTCTTACTACTGCGAAAGGCGCGACCCGGATTTCGATTCCAAAATGCATGACGTCCTCGTTATTTACAAACAGCTTTCCCTGCAGTTTGACGAGGAGGGGAATCTCCGTCCTTTTGAAGGGGTGCCGGTCCATACCCTTTCCTATGATGAGAAGCCCGGGATGCAGGCGCTGAATACAACTGCTGACGACAAGCCGCCTGTTCCGGGTACAGATAAAAACAGCACAGTACACCGGGACTATGAATATGTGCGGCTGGGTACGCTGTCGCTGCTTGCAGCCATCGACCTGCTTAC
This sequence comes from uncultured Clostridium sp., assembly GCA_964523125.1. Classification (GTDB taxonomy): domain Bacteria; phylum Bacillota; class Clostridia; order Lachnospirales; family Lachnospiraceae; genus Schaedlerella. Next base: position 51,447 of record CAZFXM010000022.1, read on the forward strand.
CGGCGAAGCGGTTCCCCTTGTAAGTCCTACCCACAAAAGCTCTGATTTCGTCCGGTTTCTGAAGGTGCTGGACGAAAAGTATCCTGCAGGGGATAAGATACGCCTCATCCTTGACAACCATTCTGCCCATACCTCCAGGGAGACGCAGGAATACCTTAATACAGTACCCGGAAGGTTTGAATTTGTGTTTACGCCAACCCATGGCTCCTGGCTGAACATGGTGGAGGGCTTCTTCAGTAAGCTTACAAAGCAGATGCTCAATGGCATCAGGGTTTCAAGCAAGGAAGAATTAGCAAGCCGGATCTATCAATACTTTGATGAAATCAATAAAGTCCCTGTTCCATACCACTGGTCTTACAAACTTGATGATATAGATCTTGCCAAAGAAGATATCAGCCAGATTGTATATGAAGTTGTAAACCACAAAGCTGCTAATGCGTGTGATAAGGATAAGCGTGCTCCCAAGCCCCGAACAAGGAAGCGGCAGGAACAGGACAAGCAAAAGTAATAAAACATAGTTTTATTTAAAATGAATTATACTAGTGTATATAAAGAACAAAATATAACTCAGATAGTACATACTATAGATAGCGTGCATGAAGGATGGTATGAACCACGTCAGGCAATAGAGCTTTCGATATATTTCCCCAATTTTGAAGGAATGGACATCTATTGGGATGATAACGGTTATATAGGAAATGATACAATTAATGAAAGATTTTCCGTGCATGAAAGAACTTACAAAATATACAAAGATGGGGAACTTATTTGTACAACAAATGACCCTGAAATTGTAAAAGGTTATGGTTTTATAGGTAAACAGAATGAGTTTGGACATTATGTGAATTGGATTTATTCAGAAGATTCAGATGTAAATATAGATGAAATCCCAGAATTAAATGATAAACCACAACAAGAACTTTTCAATTATCCTACTAAACCAGCAGGTTCTGTATTTGTTAAAAAAGGTGCATATGACATTTGTATAACCTCAAAAGGATATGGTTGGACTGGTGCTACTTTTATAAATGGTATAATTGTGGAAAGTGGCGATTTAAACAAAGAACCTGAAAACCCTGATACACCAGAGAATCCAGAGCAGCCCGAAAATCCTGATACACCAGAGAATCCAGAACAACCTGAAAATCCTGATACACCAGAGAATCCAGAACAACCTGAAAATCCTGATACACCAG
>CAZFXM010000022.1:52742-56521 GCA_964523125.1 uncultured Clostridium sp.
AGAATCCAGCGCAGCCCGAAAATCCTGATACACCAGAAGAGCCAGAACAGCCTAAAGAACCAATTATTACTATAACAACTTTAGGTGGACACAGTGCGTCAGCGAAAGAGGAAATAGAACTTACAATAGAATTTTAAAGCAAAAGGAGAGGTTTTATCCTCTCCCTTTTTATTGCTATTCTTTCCACACAATATCAACTTTTCCATCTTTATATAAGTATATCTTATCAATTAGTGTTCTTAAAACTGTTTGTTTTAATTCTGTAGGCAATTCCCGATAATTTAAAGTATCACCATGTACATCATAGACAGATTTTAATTTCAATCTGATTTCTACAACATCAAGGTTATTAATATTCAGTTTTAATTTTAATTGCCGTTCATCTATTTGGGTCTGAATATCATCAATTTCTTTAGCAAGTATATCAACGGACTTTGTAGATAATTTTGCTATATTAATCATCTGCTCCATTTGTTTTTGCAATTCATCTATTTCATGCATAAGTTTTAATTTCTTTTGACTTTGTTCAAGTGCGAATCTGTCAAGGTTATCAATTCTTTCTTGTACTTCACTTGCTACATTCTCCTGAACAGTTTCAAGCGCTAATCCCTTAAACGATACATCACAAATCTTTTTTTGTGACCTTCCAGTACAAGTCATGCATGGTTTCCCTTGCATTTTAACAGCCATGTGACATTCAGCACATTTAAGCAATCCAGCCAATTCTTTCAAATTTGTTTTAGGACTGTTATCACTTGCAAGAGCAGAATTTTCAGCCATCCTATTTTGTACAAGAAGAAATGTTTCCGTATCAATTATCGGTTCAACGTTTGTTAAATAAATTTTCATTTCTTCTTTGTTTTCAGCGTTGATTGTTCTGTTATTTTTTCCTACTATTGATGCGCTTGTTTCTCCATTCCATTCTTCTATATTATTTACAAATTGAATGTGAAATTTTTCAAAGTATTTATGCATCATTTCATCCGCTGGAGCATAAACAGGATTTTTTAATATCCTTGATAATGTAGTTCTGGAAAAGCCTGTCTTTTCTTTAGTTTCTCCATCTTCCGAGATTTTTTTGCTTTGATGACCAGCTATTCCCATTTCATTTAGTTTATCTTGCAACTTACCAATGCTTATATTTGCTTCACTGGCATACAATTTGAATATTTTCTGAACAGCACGTACTTCTTCATCAACTGGAATCAAAGTCGTTTTACCGTCTATTTTTCCATTTTTAAATCCGAAGGGGGCTTTGCCACTTGCCCAACGCCTATCTTTTACCCGATAATCATAATTATCTTTAATTCGTGCGGATATATTTTCTCTTTCCATTTGAGCGAACACCGCCAAAATTCCCATCATGGCTCTACCCACTGTATCAGAGGTATCAAAACCTTGTGTAACACTAACAAAAGAACAATTATGGTTTTCTAATGTCTTTTGCAAATTATAGAAATCTGAAATATTCCGAGCAAATCTATCCAGCTTGTAAACAACAACACGACTAACTAAATCAGATTCAACAGCTTTCATCATTTTCATTAGCTCATCCCTTCCGACAATGCTTTTTCCTGATTTACCCTTGTCAATGTAGGTTTTAACTATTTCATCATCCTTTACATTCTTCCTCTTACATTCATCAACTTGCGATTCAATCGAAACACTGTCCTTCTTATCAACGCTCTGCCGAGCGTAGATTGCAACTACTCTTTTTTCGTTCATAAAAAAAATACCCCCTAACTATTATTTAAGTCAAAGAGTAGGCTATCATAATATATGGTTTTTGTACATAAGCATCTTTGACTTATGCACCAAGTTTATCGGAAAACGGGTGGATAAAAACAAATTCGTAGTGGAATACTGACGATAAGATCAACGGATGAACCGTATCCTTCTCCCGCGTCATCCAGTCAAAAAGTTCTTCCATCAATTCCGAAACAAGCTTGGCCGGCGGTGCCATAAAAATACATTGATCACCATTGAAAACACCTTCTTCCCCTCTTCGGAAGCTTCCGGACTCCTCTATCGTAAATTTTGTCATGATACCATGCAGGAGCTTTAGATCTTCCAGACTATATGGATCAATCTCCGAAAGCTTCTCATAGGCGGCATACGCATTTTTCACTTCCTGGATCTCTTTTGGTTCTCCAAGAACCATACGGCCGTCTATTACATCTCTGACCTGTCCGGGAGATAAAGAATTTGCTTCAATCTTTAAAGACGAATGTATCGATTTTATTCTATTATTTTTCCGCAGATGCGGCTTCCCTTCCAGATTTTGCAGTACATTGATTTCTCCGACCTTCTCTGAAATGGCGGAGACATACATCAGCATGAAATTTGAAATATGAAATGGTGGCTCATAAAGCTTCACTTGATAACCTCCGTTAATATCTTACTTATTATCTTACTTACTATCTTAGTATACCACAAGGTTACATTTCACTAATATTTTTTTGATCTCGCGGATGATTCCGGAAGGAATTGCCTGATCTACAGGCATAAGCTTGCTGTACATTCTGACTCCCTGGTAGGAAAATACGATCAGGTGAAATACAGCATCAATATCCACCTCATTGAATTCCTGCCTGTCAATCCCATACCGTATCAGCTTTTTCCATGCATTCGCGGATTTTAAATATTGCTCGTATATTGTATTATTCTGGCCGGAAATGTCGTGGCCGCTGAAATATTCATATATTGCGATACTCAATGACGCGTCGCTGTCAAGCATCTCCTTCTGATAGACCTCTAAAATCTCATTCAGGATCGTTACAGCTGACTGATCTTCTTTGATCTTCTGATCAAATTCCTGGTCCTGCCGGCCCGTCATATCGTCGAGCATCTCCTGGAAAAGCTGGCGTGTACTTTCATAATGACAATATAGGCCGCCCCTGCTTAGCCCGGCGGCTTCGCAGATATCCTTCATGGTCACTTCCTTAAATCCCTTTTCCGTAAATAATGTATATGCACATTTTTTAATATGCTTCCTTGTTTCCTCTCCCCTTTTATTCATCACGCGTCTCCTTTCCGACACATGTGTCTGAAAATCATTTTACGACACATGCGTCGGAAAGCCAACATCTTTTTAACAAAAAAGGAACTCTCTCTTGTACGAAACGCGCGACAAAAAATGCTTGCGGTACTTCGGATATTGTGGTATATTGGACGTAAAGAAGGACACCTGCGCTAACAGATGTCCAACAGGAGCTACCGATAGACGGTTAGCCCAATTAGTTAGATACAAAAAATAACCGTATCCTTTGGTTGGGGGCGGTTATTTTTGTGTTTTGTTATTATCTTTGCTACCGATGGCGTATCCGAGACCGAAACAGGTCAGGCATAAGCCAAGCACTGAAATCAATCCTTCTATCGTCAACATTCGCTTCAGCCCTCCTTTCCTTTCGATTCCCTTGCAGGTTTCTATGTAATCGGAGGGTCACAGTCCCTCCAGAGAGGGCTAACCGCCTACCATCTTGGATAGTCCCAAAGAAATACTACCATAATTCGACAGGAAGTTCAATCTGATTTTCCCACCGTCCTGTGAAAATTTCGGCAATTTTTATCTTAATATCTTCTCCATGAGCAATATACTAAGGATCATCCGTCCACGATTTTTGCAGGCATCCCGAATTTTCTGAATGCTGTGTCCCCAGCTTTCAATATGATCAACAGTACGATCCTGAACAGTAGCAGCGCGGCAAACGTACAGGATAAATATCTCAACTTTCCCATAAGGACTTCAACCTGAAGTCCCCATAAACATTGAAATATTT
>CAZFXM010000023.1:0-55502 GCA_964523125.1 uncultured Clostridium sp.
TTATGTTTCTAAACGTAGTTCTTGGATAATTTTCTCCTTAAGTAAATGACATTGGGTCACTGTAGGAAACCTGATAGATTCTTTTGACTATAGTGTAAAATATGTCAACAACCCGTCCCGACCGGACTGGGAGCCAAGAGTAGAACAGACCATGCTTGACATCTATGCCGGAACCCTGACCGTAGAGGAAGGAATCCAGAAAATGCAGGATTCTGTGACAGAGGCGATTGAAGAATACTAAAGAGGAGGTTTTCCTTATGAAGAAAAATGGAAAAATAGACCAGGATCATTTCTGGGGATATCTTCTGGTGGCACCGACGATCATCGGTCTGCTCGTCCTGAATGTATATCCGTTTCTTCAGACGATCTATTTAAGCTTTACCAATGCAAAGGTATTCGGTGCGCATAAATTTGTAGGCTTAAGCAATTATATCAAAATGTTTACCAGCGAAGAATTTTTAAGGGCTACATGGAATACCATCTTCTTCTGTATTCTGACCGTACCGGTGGGTGTATTGCTGGCACTGGTGATCGCAATCCTGCTGAACGCGAAGATCAAGGGGAAAGTTGTATTCCGCGCAATTTTCTTCCTGCCTATGGTTGTGGCTCCGGCAGCGGTGGCCATGGTATGGAAATGGATGTTCAACTCCGAATATGGAATTATTAATACCGTATTCCACACGAGTGTGGACTGGATCACGGATCCCAATGTGGTCATTATCACGGTAGCGATCGTGGCAATCTGGAGTGCCTTGGGTTATGACGCGGTGCTTTTGCTCTCTGGAATCCAGAATGTATCCAAGAGTTATTATGAGGCGGCAAGCCTGGACGGATGTAACAAGCTGCAGCAGTTCTGGTATATCACGCTGCCGATGGTATCCCCGACATTGTTCGTTGTACTGATCATGCGCCTGATGGCATCTCTGAAAGTATATGATCTGCTGTATATGATGGTCGGCGAGGGTAACCCGGCGCTCGGAAAAGCGCAGTCATTGATCTATCTGTTCTACCGTGAGTCCTTTATCTCCGGAAATCGTGGCTATGCATCGGCAATCGTGATCTGGACGGTATTACTGATCGGGATCATCACTTTGGTTCAGTTTATCGGACAGAAGAAATGGGTAAATTACGAAGTATGATGATAAATTCGTATGTAAGCGCCTAAAAAACAGGCGCTTGCTCATAATAGGAGGTGTATAGGATGAAGAAAAAACAAGGGATATCTACGATCCTTACATATGTGGCATTGATGATCGGGGCAGTGATCATGATCTTTCCGTTTATCTGGATGCTTCTGACCGCATTTAAAACGAATGCCGAGGTTATGCAGATTCCGCCGACGATCCTGCCGTCGGACTGGAACATGGACTCGTTCGCGAAAGCGACAGATCTTCTGCCCTTTGGAAAGCTGTATCTGAATACGATCCTGATGATCATAGCACGTGTGGTCTGTGCGGTAGCATTCTGCTCCATGGCAGGATACGCATTCGCGAAATTGAATTTTAAAGGAAAGAACCTGTTGTTTACGCTGATCATTGTGCAGCAGATGATACCGGGACAGATTTTTATCATTCCACAGTATCAGATGATCGCGAAGCTGGGTGCCACCAATACCTTATTTGCTCTGGTATTTCCGGGTGTTGTCAGTGCCTTCGGTACATTCTTTTTAAGACAGGCATACATGGGGATTCCGGACGAGGTCGGTGAGGCTGCCTATCTGGACGGCTGTAACCGGTGGCAGACCTTTACCAAGATCATGTTCCCACTGACCCGCTCATCTGTGGCAGCGCTGACTGTATTTACCGCAGTATTTGCGTATACGGACCTGATGTGGCCTTTGATCGTAAATACAGACATCAACGCGACCACACTTTCCGCCGGCCTTTCCAGCCTGAACGGACAGTTCAGCACCAACTATCCGGTGCTGATGGCAGGCTCTTTGCTGGCAATGCTTCCGATGGTAGTACTGTATTTGATCTTCCAGAAGCAGTTCATCGAAGGTGTGGCTATGACCGGAGGAAAATAAGTAGGTCATATCTGGGAATATATAAACAATGCTTGATCAAGATGGTAAAACCCGCTCAGGCGGGTTTTATCTATATAAGAAAGAAGGGGATGGATATGGAACTCATTACAATACGGACAAAACATACGACTTACCAGATGGGGATAAATCAACTTGGAGTTTTACTGCATTTGTATTATGGGCCAAAGGCAGAGGGAGATCAGAGCTATCTTCTGACAGACTATGACCGTGGATTTTCCGGAAATACCTATGACGCCGGAGCGGACCGTTCCTTATCGCTGGATGTGCTCCCCCAGGAATTTCCCTGCTATGGTACCGGAGATTTTCGGAGCGCGGCGTTTAATGTGCGTACGGAGCAGGGGATATTCGGGGTAGATCTGCGTTACCGTGAGCATAGTGTAAAAAGCGGGAAATACGCAATCCCGGGACTTCCGGCAGTGTATGCGGACCGGGGCGCATATACGGTTGAAATATTACTCTCAGACCCGGCTGTTGGTGTGGAGGTACGGTTAAAATACGGAGTGCTTCCGGAGTTGGATGTAATTACCAGAAGTGTCATTGTTAAAAATGCAGGAACGAAAAATATTTTTATCAATAAACTATTCAGCGCTACATTAGACTTCCTGACCGGGAATTATGACCTGCTTCATTTCTACGGACGGCATACCATGGAGCGGAATCTGGAGCGAGTCCCAGTGATGCGTGGAAAACAGAGTTTTGGCAGCAGGCGGGGAGCCTCAAGCCATCAGCATAATCCATTTGTCATACTGGCAGAGCATGAAACTACGGAAGACTATGGCGGATGTTATGGGATGTCTCTTTTGTACAGCGGTAATTTCAGTTTTGAGGTAGAGCAGGACCAGTACCAGCAGGTGCGGATGCAGCTTGGGATGCTGGATGAGATGATGGATTATTTATTGGAACCGGAAGAATGCCTGTACGCGCCGGAGGTGGCAATGGCCTATACGTCAGAAGGGCTTAGCGCATTGTCACACATTTACCATAAGCTGATACGTGACCATGTGTGCCGTGGGCAGTACAAAAAAGCAAGGCGGCCGGTGCTGATCAATAACTGGGAAGCTACATATTTTAATTTCACAGGGGAAAAAATATTGGAGATCGCGGCACAGGCGGCAGAGCTGGGCGTGGAAATGCTGGTTCTGGATGACGGCTGGTTTGGAAAGAGGGATACGGATAACAGCGGTCTTGGAGACTGGTTTGTAAATGAAAAGAAGCTGGGGGGAACGCTTGCGGAGCTGGCGGAAAAAATCCATGATATGGGCATGAAGTTCGGCCTTTGGATCGAACCAGAGATGGTAAACGAAGACAGCCGGCTATACCGGGAACATCCGGAATGGGCATTTGCGATTCCGGGGCGGAAACCGTGCAGATGTAGAAATCAGCTTGTATTGGATTTCTCGCGAAAAGAAGTAGTAGAACATATTTTTTCACAGATCGCGGAGGTCATAGATTCGACAAAGATCGATTATATCAAAATGGATATGAATCGGAGTCTGTCAGACATTTATACTTTGACCGAAGGATATCAAAATTATGGGAAAATTATGCATGGCTATGTACTTGGTGTGTATGATTTTCTGGAACGGATGGGAGAACGGTATCCCCATATTCTGATCGAAGGCTGCAGCGGGGGCGGCGGCAGATTTGACGCGGGGATGTTGTACTATACTCCGCAAATCTGGTGCAGTGATGATACCGATGCTATCGAACGAATTAGAATCCAGCACGGGACTTCCTTCGGATATCCTATTTCTGCAGTCGGCTCCCATGTGTCCGCGGTTCCCAACCATCAGACCGGGAGAACAACGAAGCTGCACACGAGAAGCATAGTGGCCATGGCAGGGTCATTTGGATATGAGCTGGATCTGAATCTGCTGACGGAAGAAGAAAAGGAAGCGGTGAAGCAGCAGATTCGTGATTATAAGAAATACTGGGATCTGATCCATAATGGAACCTATTACCGGCTCCATGATCCAAAGAAGGATACCGAAGCGGCAGCATGGTGCTTCGTTTCCCAGGATCAAACCGAAGTGCTTCTAAATGTGGTTTCTTTGAATACCCATGGAAATGCGCCGATTTCCTATATACGGTGTAAGGGACTTCTGCCGGGAAGGATGTACAGGTGCGAAGACGAAAACCGGGAAGTAAAATGGGAAAATACGATACCGAGAAAAGACAGAAAGCAGTTGGAAGGAAGAGAATTTGCCGGTAATGCTCTGATGTACGCAGGAATTCCGGTTCCGATGGAGTTAGGAGAATACGGGGCGATGCAGCTATATTTCAGAATATCTGATGGATGTGCGGTAGAATAAATTACTATAATAGCTGATTCTTAAAAATACAACTATGGATTTATCTGTTCGATATTTATTTATCAAATCTTTTCGCGACGGGTGACTTTTGCTTGCCCTCTGAATAAAGGAATGATAGAATAATGACATGCTCAAAGTATCCGCCCCTTGACCTTCCATGTCGAAGCGATAGAGGACAATACACTAAGATGAATTAGATTTTAGAAATCTGAGGACATTCCCTATCCGGAGGTGGCAGCATATAAAGAAAACAATGATGGAACAATAATGCTCACCGTAAACGCGGTCTATCCAAGAAAAAATAGTTCCAAAGCATTTTCCCATGAAGTGGTTGTCCGTCCTTTAAGCGGCGGAGGATTTCAGTATGTGTCGAACCAGATCATACCGTCACCGGACAATGTGGAGCCGACATGGCGCAGGGAAAGACTGACGGAGGAAAGATGGGAGGAAGTCTATGGGGATAATTAAAAAATGGAATATTTTCCTTTTATCGGTAATTGTCATTTCAGGCTGTGCCGCTTCCGGCCAGGAAGCTTCGGAAGTAAGAGAAAGCGCAGAAAACACTCGCCGGAATCCAACAGAAACCATACAAGAAGAGTCTGAGCAGAATCCGGAAGAAATGGGGAACACTTCCGAAGAAACAGGAAGGGATTCTGTAGGAAAGGACAGCTCTGAGATAGAGGAAATCTGGGAAAAGGGATACAAGCTGCCGCTGGAACCAGACGTTCAGGCAGAGGCAGAAGAGGATTGTATACAGGCGATGGGGAAAATTCGTGCTGTTTATATAGAAGCAGAAAAAGGGGATGCGTTAAACCCTGTATTGCAGGATGAAACCATTCTTAAAATGTACGATATCCTGCAGGAAACCGGCTGTCCTGTGGCAGCCTCCGGTTTTTACTATACCATGGGAAATGATAAGAAGATGGAGGCATTTCTTGAAGATTGTCTAAGTGGAAAGGAAAGCAGGATTGTTCTCTATAAGCTCTGTACAGGCGGAGGGATTAACAGAAGCCAGTTCCTTTTTGATGGAAACGATATGTATGTAGTTGATACGGTATCCATGTGGAATGAGAAAAATTCGCCGTATATCTCCAATAGCTCATATACACGGATCAAGGACTGGGAATATACGGAAAAGGGCTGGTTTTCCTATGAATATTGTATGCCGGAGTTTCCGGATGTGACGGAGATCGCAAACGGGAACAGCCTGCTCAGGGTAAAGCCGGTGAAGGAAGAATATATCAGAATGGCAGAAAGCTATCTGCTTCCCATCGGGTATATGGGAAATAACCTGTTGCGCTCTGACTGGAATGAAGAGCATCTGGAAGATCTGGATTATACCGGCCTGTACGAGTCTTTATATAGGATGAAATATCAAAATACATTTGACGCGAAAAAATATGAGGATGGCATACCGAAAGAAGAATTCGAAGATTTGATCATGGAATTTCTTCCTGTAACAAGAGAAGAGCTTGCCCGGTATGCTGCATTTGACGAGGAGAAGCAGAACTATAGGTGGAAGCGTCTGGGACCATTGACCTATATGGCAAACAGCTTCAGCACTTCCATACCGGAAGTGACGGATATTACGGAAAATCCGGATGGAACGCTTTTGGTTTCGGTTGATGTGGTATGTCCGGCGCGGGGGGAGGATTCTCTGATGAGCCATGTACTTACCCTGCGAATCATGGAGGATGGAAGCGTCAGGTATCTGGGCAATCAGATTCTTGGAGATGGGTTGGAGAAGATTACAGAATATCAGTACCGGCTGTCAAAATGAGACTGTTTATGAATATTTTCTTGACTTTAAGAACATAATGAATCACAATATACTTAATTTAGATTTACTTATTTACGATTAAGTTGTTTTCAATATCTTTATGTCAGAAAATGGCAACCTGATCAAGCAGGAATGCCGGGAACCGATGCAGTATAACGCGGTCATAAAAGCCATTGCTACCGGCGCAAGTAAGCTTAGTGAGATATCCGGTTCCTCTGGCCTGAATGATACGGGAGCGACCAGCAATTATATTTCCAAATTGATGTCGCTTGGCATTATTCAAAGAGAATTTCCATATAAGACGGAACGGTCCAAAAAGACGATCTATAAATTGTCGGACAGTATGTTTCAGTTCTGGTATCGTTTTATTCCTGCCAATCTGTCTTTGATCGGGCAGGGAGCGAAGGACAGGGTATATCAGCGGGTGGAGAAGCAGATTCCTGCGTATATGGGATTTGTATTTGAAGAGATCTGCAAGCAGTACCTCTGGCAGGAGAACCTCAAAGGTAATCTTCCCATTGACTTTACGGATATGGGACGCTGGTGGGGGAATGATCCGGTGAAAAAATGTCAGACAGAGATAGACATTCTTGCAGATAATGAAGAGAAAGAAGCGATTTTTGCGGAATGTAAATGGAGAAATGAAGAAGCTACGGAGGCAGAGTTAAAAGAACTGCAGTACCAGAGCACTCTGTTTCACTATAAAAGGAATGTACTGATTCTTTTTTCGAAAAGCGGATTTACAAAGGGATGTCAGGAGCTGGCGGAGAAATGGGGGGAGGTTTTGCTGATCAGATTTGAGGATATGGAGTGGGAATAACAACTATAGATGTTCTATGTTGTCCTATGTACAGATTTTTTCTTATAATTTCTTGACAGAAAAGTAAAATTGTGGTATTTTAATTAAAGTTAGTTAATGCTAACTAACTGAATAAAATGTAAAGTGGAGATGTATGTTACCGAAAATAATCACTTTTGCGCAGATGCGAAAGTGATTATTAAAAAATGAATGGTTAGTTTCGACTAATAAAAAGGAGATAGAACTAATGAGCATTGTGATCATAGGCGGACATGAACGTATGGAAACACAATATAAAGAGATATGTAAAAGATATCACTGCAAGGTGAAGGTTTTTACGAAAATGAAGACAGATTTAAATCATAAGATTGGAAATCCGGATCTGATGATCCTGTTTACGGCTACGGCATCTCATAAAATGGTACGATGTGCCGTCGCGGAGTCGGAGCATACAAACACGATCCTGGAGCGCTCCCACAGTAGCAGCGCAAGCGCGCTGATCAATATATTGGAAGCTTATGCGTAACAAACAAAATATGGTCAGAATCAGTGCGGGCTTTTTGGTATAGAGGAATAAAATGAAGCAAAAAAAATCAGTAGAAGACTACCTGAAAGCAATCTATATTATTTCCCAAAAAAAAAGGAGTACATGGCGCGGACATTGCCGCGGAGCTGAAGGTTTCCCGTCCGACGGTTTCGGTTGCTCTGAAAGCTTTGGAAGAGGAAGGCTATCTGTTCGTGGATGATTTGCATGAAGTACATCTGACAGAAGCGGGCAGGCGGATCGCCGAAGAAACCTATGAGCGGCATCATGTCTTCCGGCAGCTCCTGACAGGGTATGGGGTGGACGAGGAAACGGCGTCGGCAGATGCCTGTGAGATAGAGCATCGGATCAGTGGGGAAAGCTATGAGGCAGTAAAAGCGCTGGTCAGTGAAATGAAATTACCAAAAAAAGAAGAGTGAATACCCGGAAAATTCAGCTTGGAAGGCTGGATTTTACCAGCAAAAATAAAAGAGCGGACGAAAAAATATGTGCCAGCAGGAAAATTACTGCTGGCACATTCTTATGGTCTGTATTATGATTGAAAGGAGCAGCAACAACAAGAAAGGAAATTGGTGATATGAAAAAGATGATATATGGCGTGGACCTGGGGTGGGTTAGTCAGTTGGAGTCCATGGGATACCGATGGCTGAATGAAGCAGGAGCGGAGACGGACATCCTTACCGCTTCCAAAGAGCTTGGCGCAAATGCTGTCCGCCTGCGTGTATTTGTAGATCCTCCCCGGAAAGCCTTCTGGAAAAAGCAGGAAAATGAGACTTGCATGCTCGGCTTTTGTGACGCGAAAAGTGTACTGGAAATGGCGGAACGTGTGAAAAGAGCCGGCATGAAGCTGATGATTGATTTTCATTACAGCGACCATTTCGCGGACCCGGTGTTTCAGGATATGCCGGCAGCATGGAAACATGAGGACAACGCGCAACTGGAAAAAAGAGTCTCCGATCATACAAAGGAGGTTCTGCGCCTGCTTACAAAGCATGACATTTACCCGGACTGGGTCCAGGTAGGTAATGAGATCAACAATGGATTGATGTGGCCCAAAGGGAGCCTGAAAGAAGCGCCGAAACAGTTGGTTCGTTTCCTGAATGCCGGATATGACGCTGTCAAGGAGATCTGCCCGGACAGTCAGGTGATTACCCATCTGGCCGCGGTCCTTGATGATGAACTCTGTATGCCGTTTTGGGAAAACTTTTTCGCGGAAAATGGAAAAACAGATATTCTTGGATTCTCCTATTATCCGTATTGGGAAAAGTTCGAGAGTGATAAGGATGTATTGTCAAAGAAGCTGAAAGAGTATACAGGGCGTTACCACAAACCGGTCATGATCGTGGAAGTCGGTGGTCTCGATTATGATGATGAAGGCAGTTATAAAATCATGGCGGACTGTATCGAGGCGATGCGGGAACAGGATGGACAGGAAGAATGTGGTATCTTTTATTGGGAGCCGGAGGTGACGGCAGAGATACTGCCGGATACCTATCCGCTTGGCGCGGCAAAGCTGGCGGAGGAGAAGACATTGCGGTATAACAAGGCACTGCAGGCGTATCGGGATTATCAATAAAAATATAATTCGTGCTATTGAGCTCTTGCATCTGCTAACGCATCTACATTTTGATCATTGGATAAATGGGTTGCTAATTCGACAGCTCATTTGCATTGCAATAAATTGCATGCAAATGGTCTGTCGGATTGCAACCGCACAGTTGGAAAAAATTTATTCACGCTCATTCAACAGATTCTGCATACTTTTCAGACTGATCCCCAACGTGGACATATTATGCAATGTAGCGGAAAGCGTAGGCTGCAAAATTCCGCTTACGCCAAGCAGAATCAACGCCGTATTGATTCCCACAATCTGCAGGTAATTCCGCCGGATCCGTCGGATCAGAGCATTGCTCAACAGCTTTAATGTCACAAGCTCATTCAGATTGTCCGCGGAAATTGTAATATCCGCGATCTCCCGGGCAATCTCAGCGCCGTTGCTGACAGCGATTCCGACATCTGCCGCGGACAGCGCCGGGGAATCATTGATACCATCCCCGATCATCAGTACCTTTCTTCCGGCGGCCTTTTCCTTCTCAATGAATCGGGCCTTGTCCTCCGGGAGCACTTCCGAGTCGTACTGGTCTACGCCTACTTTCACGGCCACAGCCGCTGCGGTCTGCTCACTGTCTCCGGTCATCATGACCACCTTTGTAAATCCGGCTTCCTTCAAGGCCTGTACCACCGAAGCTGCCTCTTCCCGCAACGGGTCTTCAATGCAAAGAACGGCCGCAAGCTGATTTTCAACCGCAAGATAAAGATGGGAATATTCTACCGGAAGCTTTGCAAAGCGTTCTTGATATTCCTCACAGATGCTGCATTTTTCATCCTCAAACACAAAATGCGCGCTGCCAATGACCACTTTTTTTCCGTCAATCTGTGAAGAAATTCCATGAGCCACGATATATTCTACCCGGGAATGCATTTCCTCATGCTCCAGATTCCTTTCCTGGGCGGCTTTCACAACAGCCTTTGCCATGGAATGTGGAAAATGCTCTTCCAGACAGGCTGCAGTCCGCAACAGTTCATCTTCTTTCGCGTTACAGAAAGGGACCACCGCTTTCAAGGTGGGGCGGGCTTTTGTTAAGGTTCCTGTTTTATCAAATACAATGGTTTCTGCCTCCGCGACAGCTTCCAGATATTTGCCGCCCTTTACCGTGATCCGGCGGCTTCCGGCTTCACGGATGGCAGACAGCACGGTGATCGGCATGGCAAGCTTCAGCGCACAGGAAAAATCTACCATCAATACGGATAGTGCTTTCGTTGTATTTCTCGTGAGAAGCCAGGTCAGGCCGGTTCCCGCAAGGGTATATGGAACCAGCCGGTCTGCCAGCCGTTCCGCCTTGCTCTCCAGGGACGACTTTAACTTTTCCGATTCCTCGATCATAGCGATGATCTTCTCATACCGGGTAGCGCCGGAAGTGTGCTTTACTTCGACCGTAAATTCGCCTTCCTCCAGGACCGTTCCTGCATATACATAGCTTGAAATACTCTTGTGTACCGGCAGGGCTTCCCCTGTCAGGGAGGACTGATTGACGGAGCCGTCCCCTTCGGCCACGATTCCGTCAAATGGAATCACATTTCCCATATGTACTACGACCTGGCAGCCTGCGGAAATTTCATTGGCGTTGACCAGTACTTCCCGCCCATCACTTTTTAGCCAGACCTTATGAATATTCAGAGACATGCTTCGCGCAAGGTCTCCTACCGATTTTTTTCGTGTCCATTCCTCCAGGATCTCACCGATTCCAAGCAGGAACATGACCGAACCTGCCGTGTCCATATCCCTGCGCAGTATGGATACCGTGATCGCCGTGGCATCCAGCACAGAGACATCCAGCTTTCCCTTCAAAAGACTTCGAAGCCCTTTCCAGATATATCTGCAGGCGTTAAAGGTTGTCCATAACGCCCGCAGAGGATAAGGAAGCAACAGCTTACCCATTCGGACAAGCACCTTATTGACCAGCTTTTCCTGATAAACGGCATTCAGCTCCCGGCTTGAACGCGCCGGCGCACAATCCGGCGGGGTATTTTGTTCCTGACTATAACGGCATAAGATCCGGAACAGGCTTTCACGGTCTCCGGTATAATATACGACTGCGTCCCCGGTTCTTTCATAAACTTTTGCCCGGGCAACAAAAGAAAATCCTTCCAGGTAAAGCAGCAGATGGTCCGCCTCCTGGAAGGTCATTCTGGTGACGGCAAAATGAATACGGATTCTTCCGGAAATTTCATGCTTGATTATGAACTTCACTTATTCCGCCTCTTCTTTAAAATTCATTGCTTCCTCAGCCGCCTCTACCACACTTGACGCGGAACCTGTTTCCTCATTTTCCATGACACACGCGGCTTCTTCTTCCGCGCGGTCTTCGTTCATCTGCTTTGCTTCCGCAAGGATGTCTTCCGCGTTTTCCTGTACGGTGGTCACGGTATCCATGATACAGTCCTTTGCCCGAAGCACTGCAGCGGTACAGTTTGTGTATACCTTTTTCGCGTCCCGGCCGGAAAGCACCTTAATGCCCGCTGTTCCAAATAAAACTCCGCCTGCAAATAACATCGCATTTTTCATTTTTAAAATATCGCTCATAATATCCTCCTGCTTTTCTCCAATGATGTGCCTTTTGAGTATCCTCGTATTTAGAAAAATTAGATCTGGAAAAAATTACTTGTGTTCGTAGCCGGTATAAAATAGCATAACCATACAGAATACGGTTGCCCATGCCCAGAACCTGTGCTGTTTCATCTGCTTCACCTCGTACTTTCTGTCAGATTTTATGTTACTTCCTAACATTATATGTGGCGGGAATACGGTTAGTCAAACGTAATAGTACGCGGAATTTGTTTGACGTACAGAACAGGCGTATAGTAGAATTGAAGTGAAAGCTTTGAATACAGGAGGAAATGATCATGCAGGATATCCAGAAAACCCCACGTGTTTTAATCGTGGAAGATGACGCGGACATCAACCGTCTGCTTTATAAAATATTGAAGAAAAATGACTATGCCCCGGAGCAGGCATTTTCCGGAACGGAAGCACGGCTGATGCTCAAGACATCCGTATATGACCTGGTCCTGCTGGATCTGATGCTTCCGGGAATAACAGGGGAAGAGCTTCTGGACGATATCCGTAATGAGCAGAAGCTTTCCGTGCCGGTCGTGATCCTTTCCGCAAAAGGAAATCTCAAGGACCGGGTAGGGCTTCTTTTGGACGGCGCGGATGATTACCTGACCAAGCCCTTCGAACCGGAGGAAGTGCTGGCCCATATCTGCGCCGTACTTCGCCGGTGTGGGAGGACACAGGCAGAGACAAAAAGGGCGGGGCAGGAAGCTGCCGTACATACCTGCAGGAACCTGACGGTTTATCCGGAGGCGCGCAGAGCGGTAGTAAATGATCAGGAACTCTCATTGACTGCCCACGAATTTGATATTTTGTATCTGCTGATCCGGAATCCGGATAAGGTCTATTCCCGGGAAAATCTTTACGAACAGGTATGGAAGGGCGGCTATTACGGTGAAGACAACACGGTCAATGTCCATGTCAGCAATATCCGAAAAAAGCTGGCAAAGGCAGATCCAAAGGAGGAGTATATACAGACCGTATGGGGCATTGGATTTAAAATGAAAATATAATCGTTCATAATAATAGATTCGTTGCCGCGGGTTATAAATCTGACCAGTGGTTCTTTATGATTTCTTTAAACTTTCTTGAGGACTAATTAACAGGCGGACGGCTATGATTTCAGATGTAGATGGAAGCGAAAAGGAAATGTATGATAAACAGTGGACAGCCAAAAGATTTCCATCTGAAAAAGAAGAAAGGAATCAAATGCTATGAGGGAATCAGTGATTGAAGCCAGAGACATTACCAAAAAATATAAAGACCTGGCAGCCCTGGATCATGTGGATCTCACGGTCCGCCGGGGTGATATCTATGGATTGATCGGAGATAATGGAGCCGGCAAATCCACATTTTTGAAGATTGTAGCGGGACAGATCTTCCCCACCTGTGGATATGTGCGTCTGTTTGGAAGTGAGGATGAAAAAGCAGTGCGCAAAAACCGTTCCCGTATGGGCGCGCTTGTGGAAAACTCTGGATTTTTTCCGTCGATGAGCGTGGAGAAAAATCTGGAATATAACCGAATCCAGCGAGGAATCCCGGGAAAGGAAAAGGTGGAGTCGGCTCTTCGGACTGTAAACCTTTGGGAGAGCAGAAAGACAAAATGCGAGAAGCTGTCGTTGGGGATGAAGCAGCGTTATGGCCTTGCCCTTGCCCTTTTGGGGGAACCTGAGCTGTTGCTGTTGGACGAACCCATCAACGGGCTGGATCCAGGCGGGATCATAGAGATGCGTGCGCTCCTGCAAAGACTGAATCAGGAAAAACGGATCACGATCATCCTGTCAAGCCATATTTTGGCGGAGCTGGAACAGGTCGCGACCGTGTATGGCTTTTTAAGCCACGGACATGTCCTGGAAGAAATCGCCGCAAAGGATCTCCATGAAAAATGCGCGGACTATATTGACATCAGGCTCACGGAGCCGGATAAATTTACGGCAGTTCTGGAAAAAGAGATTCCGGGTATCACATATCAGGTATTGCAGGATATGACCGTACGGATCGTGAATCCTGCACTGGAAGCATCCGGATATGGCAGTGTGGCATACGCACATGGAATCGGCGTCCAAAAGCTGGATGAACACCACATGTCTTTGGAGGATTATTATATCAATATTAAGAACAGGGGGAGTCTGTAATGGTAAACTATATGAAGAGTGAATTTTATCGGATCTTACATGACAAAACAATTTATCTATTGACATTGACCATCGCGGCTCTTACGCTTCTGGTAAATGTGGTACTGTATTTATTTTCTACATTTACCCCGGCTTTTCCCTATGGAAATGTCCGGTTTGCTTTTATCAACCTGATCACGGGAATGCAGATATTTTATATTGGCGCCATGCTGGCCGTGATGCTGCTATCTACAGATGAATATAAAAACGGTGTCCTGAAAAACGCGGTTGCAGGCGGATTGAGCCGGATTCATATTTTTATAGGAAAATGTATCGTCTATAGTGTTGTGGCAACAGGAAGCGCGGCGGTGATACTTGCGGTATTTATCTCGACCGCGTATGGCCTTCTGGAATATGATCCCGCGATAGCGCTGGAATCCTCTCTGCCGCTTCAGGTACTGCTCAAAGGGGCGGCGGCAAATCTGCCGTTTTCCCTGGCTTCTGTAGTTCTGACAGTAGCATTGAGCCAGATATTCAGAAAAGAAAGCTATGTATGTATCCTATGGGCATTGATCATTTATCTGATGCCGACCGCGCTGCAGATATTGGGGCTCAGGATTTCACTTTGCGCGCAGGTCGCGGGCTGGATGCCCTGGAACTTTTTACAGACAGAAGTAGATGTACGATTTTCCAGCCGGCAGATGGACGCGCTTTGGATGCATCCGGAAGGCGTTATGAAACTCATGATCGTAGGGGTGATCGGGATTATTTTGTTCGGCGCGGCCGGCATCCTGGGATTTCGTAAAAAGGATATTTCCTGATGGAGGTGAGGAAATGGCAGGATTTCTTTTGGCTGTCGCGTCAGTTGCCGCGTTCTATTATGGTATTCGTTATGCCCTGCTAAAAAAGGGAATCCGGAAAATAAATGAGGATCTGAATGAGATTACCCAAAATATAAAAGAAAACCGGATCCTAAAGCAGCCTTCCCCGCAGCGTGAAATGGAAGAACTTCTGTCTTCCTTGAATCGTGCCATGGAACAGATCAGAAAGGAACGGATCTCTTATGAAAAGCGGGAACAGGAATTTCAAAGACAGCTTGAAGACATCAGCCACGACCTGCGTACTCCCCTGACCGCTATCCAAGGATATCTGAAGTTGATCGACACAGATAGTCTGGACAGCGAAGAAAAAGAATATCTGGAAGTGATCCTGCGCAGGTCAGCCAATCTCCAGCATCTGATCAACCAGTTTTATGATTTTTCCACATTGCTTTCGGGAAACTATAAAATGGAATTCAGGGAGACAGATATTGGCCGCATGTGCAGAGAGCAGATCCTTGGATATTACCGGCAGTTGGAAGAAGCAGGCATTGAGGCGCAGATCCGGATTCCGGAAAAACCGGTATGTATCTATGCGGATGAAAACGCCTTGTCAAGGATCATCGGCAACCTGCTGCAGAACGCTGTCCGGTACGCGAAGAGCAGACTGGAAATTGAAATCACGGAAATCCAAATCTCAGAAACAGCGAAAGAAACCACCCTGGTCTGTGCCAATGACGCGGATGACAGGACGGAAAAGGACATACAACAGATATTTGAACGGTTTTATACCGGAGACCGGGCCAGAAGCAAGGGCGGAACCGGGCTGGGCCTGGCCATTTCCAGGCATCTGGCAGAACAGATGGGTGGTACTATGACAGTGGAAAGCAGGAGGCTGACAGATCAGAAGCATGGTTTCATAGAGAC
Source organism: uncultured Clostridium sp. (assembly GCA_964523125.1). GTDB lineage: Bacteria > Bacillota > Clostridia > Lachnospirales > Lachnospiraceae > Schaedlerella. The sequence continues at coordinate 15,516 of CAZFXM010000023.1, forward strand.
GGAAAGCCTACGGATAAAAGAGGAACATCCGCAAGGGATATGGCTCGTTTTCAAAACAACATTTCATACGTGAATAAAGATGATTATTTTCTAAAAAATACTACCTATTCGTGAAAATGTGTGTTAGAATTTAGTTATAATATTTTATAGAATAGGGGATAAGATATGGCAAAAGAAATGATTGCAATGCTTCTTGCCGGTGGCCAGGGCTCTCGTTTGTATGCCCTGACGCAAAATCTGGCAAAACCAGCGGTTCCTTTTGGCGGGAAATATCGTATCATCGATTTCCCGCTTTCGAACTGCGTAAATTCAGGCATTGATACTGTTGGAATCCTTACCCAGTATCAGCCGCTCGTTTTGAATGAGTATATCGGCAACGGCCAGCCATGGGATCTGGACCGTCTGCACGGCGGCGTGCATGTACTTCCGCCGTATCAGCAGGCTTCAGGCTCTGACTGGTACAAAGGAACGGCAAACGCGATATACCAGAACATTTCATTTATTGAACGCTACGATCCGAAATATGTGATCATCCTTTCAGGAGACCAGATATGCAAGCAGGATTACAGCGATTTCCTGAAGTTCCATAAGGAAAAGGGAGCGGAATTCAGTGTAGCTGTTATGGAAGTGCCATGGGAAGAGGCTCCTCGTTTTGGCCTGATGGTAACAGATGAGAATGACAAGATCACAGAGTTCCAGGAAAAGCCGAAGAACCCGAAGTCTAACCTGGCTTCCATGGGAATTTATATTTTTAACTGGGATGTCTTGAAACAGTATCTGATCGAAGATGAGGCAGATCCCAATTCGGAAAATGACTTTGGAAATAATATCATTCCGAATCTTCTGCGTGACGAACGTACCATGTATGCATATCGTTTCAGTGGATACTGGAAGGATGTAGGAACTATTTCTTCCTTGTGGGAGGCTAATATGGAGGTTCTGGATCCGGAACATAGTGGAATCGACCTGTTTGATGAAAATTGGAAGATCTACAGCCGTAACAGCGGTATGACCGGCCACAAGATCGGCGCGGACGCAGTGGTAGAGAACTCTATGATCACCGACGGATGCCGGATTTCAGGGGAGGTAAAGCATTCGATCCTGTTTGCGGGTGTCAAGGTAGAGCCGGGCGCGAAAGTAGAAGACGCTGTCATTATGGGCGGAAGCGTGATCAAATCCGGCGCGGTGGTAGAGCACTGTATCATAGCGGAGAATGTAGTGATCGGCGAGAATGCCAAAGTAGGGGCTATGCCGACCAGTGAGACAAGCGGCGTGGCAACTGTCGGCTCCGGCGTTTTCATCGGGGACAACGCAAAGATCGGCCCCAGCGCCATGGTCAATAATAATGTAAAGGACGGTGAAGAGCAATGGTAAATTCGAACGCGGATGCATTGGGCATCATTTTCCCAAATAGTTACGATGATTTAGTGCCGGAGCTGGTCACCGACCGTCTGATGGCTTCAATTCCATTTGCCAGCCGTTATCGTATGATCGATTTTATCTTGTCCAGCATGGTGAATAGCGGTATTGATAATGTATCGATCATTGTACGCCAGAATTATCATTCTCTGATGGATCATCTGGGATCCGGACGTGAGTGGGATCTGACCCGTAAAAACGGCGGCCTGAATATCGTGCCTCCGTTCGCACAGAGGAATGTAAAGGTCTATAACGGGCGTGTGGAAGCTATGGCAAGTATCCTGAATTTTTTAAAGCGCCAGAAGGAAAAATACGTGATCATGGCAGATACAAATATCGCTGTGAACTTTGATTTTTCCGAATTCCTGAATGCCCATATCCAGAGCGGGGCTGACGTGACGGTCGCGTATACGGAGCAGGAGCTTCCGGAAAGCGCGGTGAACGCGGAGACAGACGCTAAGGGATTGTATTATACACTGGATCTGGAAAAGAACCGCGTCAATAATATTAAGATTAATTCTCATGCCAGCGGCATACAGAATTTCTCGATGAATATTTACGCGATTGAGAGAGAGCTTCTGATCGACCAGATCCGACAGGCATCTGTGCGCGGATATGTATTCTATGAGAGAGATATCCTTTCACCGCATCTTGTTACCCTGAACGTACAGGGTTACAAGTATGAGGGTTATACCGCGCGGATCAGTGATATGCGCAGTTACTTCGAAGAAAATATGAAGATGCTGGATGACGCAAATGTGGACGCTCTGTTTGCAAATCCAGTTTATACGAAGATCCGTGACGACAATCCGACCAGATATATCCCGGGTTCCAAGGTAAAAAATATCATGGCTGCTGACGGATGCGTGATCGAAGGCGAAGTGGAGAACAGCATTTTGTTCAGAGGCGTAAAGGTAGGCAAAGGCGCGAAGGTAAAGAACTGTGTGCTGATGCAGGATACGGTTGTAGAGGCCGGGGCAGATCTGGAATATGTGATTTCGGATAAAAATGTAGTGATCTCCGAAGGGAAAAAGCTCAAAGGAACAGATACATTCCAGGTCTTTGTAGAAAAAGGGAAAACAGTGTAACAGCCAGTGGCTGAAAAGGACAAGCCTGTTTGTGGAAAATAGTTTCCGCAGGCAGGCTTGACTTTTGACGAGATACGGAGGATTTTGATATGCGGATTCGAGATAATTATCAGCATACCATCAACGCAAGCTATGTTGGATATATAACACAGGCGATCGTAAACAATTTTGCCCCGTTGTTGTTTCTGACTTTTCACAGAAACTACGGCATCCCGTTGGGACAGATCGGACTTTTGATATCATTGAACTTTGGTACACAGCTTCTGATAGATTTTTTCTCGGCAAAATATGTAGACCGGATCGGATACCGTCTTTCCATTGTGGCTGCCCATATTTTTGCCGGCGCGGGCCTGATCGGATTGGGAGTTCTGCCGGAGCTGCTGCCAAGTCCATACCTTGGAATCTGCCTGTCCGTTATGCTTTATGCCGTTGGCGGCGGTTTGATCGAGGTTCTGATCAGCCCCATTGTGGAAGCTTGTCCTACAGAGGGAAAGGCAGCGGCTATGAGCCTTCTGCATTCCTTTTACTGTTGGGGAAGCGTACTGGTAGTTTTGATTTCCACGATTTTGTTTTCTGTTCTGGGGATGGATTCCTGGCGGATGATCTCCTGCCTGTGGGCCGTGATTCCGCTGTTAAATGCGTTTTACTTCTGCAAAGTCCCGATCGCTCATCTCGTAGAAGAGGGGGAGAGTATGACGATCGGGGAATTATTTCAGTCAAAGCTTTTCTGGATATTCGCGCTTTTGATGGTCTGTTCCGGCGCGTCAGAACAGTCCATGAGTCAATGGGCGTCTACATTCGCGGAAAGTGCGCTTCATGTTTCAAAGGCCTTGGGCGACCTGGCAGGTCCGTGCTTTTTCTCTGTCCTGATGGGAACCGCGCGGGTATTTCATGCAAAGTACGCGGAGAAGCTGGAGCTTTCCGGATATCTGGGACTGTGCGCTGTCATCTGCGTTGGAAGCTATCTGATCGCGGCATTATCACCCGTTGCGGCATTATCATTATTAGGGTGCGGTATTTGCGGCTTTTCCGTAGGAGCAATGTGGCCTGGGACATTTAGCCTGGCTGCGGAAAAATGTCCCAGGGGCGGTACGGCTATGTTTGCCTTGTTTGCGCTGGCCGGCGATACAGGATGCTCCCTGGGACCGGCGGTGGTAGGATTTGTATCCTCCGCATTTCAAGATAACCTGAAACCCGGGCTGCTGGCGGCGATTCTGTTTCCCGTGCTTTTGCTGGTTGGGCTGGTACTTTGCAGGAGAGTGGTGGGAGAGGCAAAAGAACGTTAGTACCCTAGAAGGATACATGCGAAAAACAGGACTGCCATACGTTGAAAAAATCAGGTATGGCAGCCCTGTTTTTTAGATCCCTACATTCCCACTGTTCATTCCGGCTCCCGCGTTATCTTCCAGAGGCAGCCAGTCGATCACCTTTTTGATGTACCGGTTCCAGAAATCCCATTCATGTCCTCCAGGCCCTTCCTCATAAGTTACTTCCACACTGGATGCCTTTAGAAAATCACGGAACTTCCGGTTAGGCTCCAGCAAAGAATCTTCCGTCCCGCATGCCAGATATACTTTCGGCAGTTCTGCCTGCGCTTCCACCAGCTTTTTCACCAGCCACTCTGGGTTTTTGTCACTTTCCTTCACCTTTGACAGATCTCCAAAGAAGCTTTCCGCAAAATCCTTTCTTTCGATAAAAAACGGATGTTCATTTGTACGGGCTTCCAGCCCGTCCACAAACATTGCGGAGGAAAGCCCTCCGATATAGCCAAAGGTATCGTGGTATTTTAAGCCATTGCGGATCGCTCCATATCCACCCATAGACAGTCCGGCGATGAAGGTATCCTCTTTTTTATCAGATAACGGAAACATTTTCCGGGTAATTTCTACCAGCTCTTGTCCGATGAATTCCCCATAGTAATTATGAGCCGCTTCCTGATCGACATAAAACATATTGTCGCCGGAAGGCATGACCACTGCCAGATCCTTTTCCTCCGCCCATCTCTGGATATTTGTACCCGATACCCAGTCCATATAATTACCAAAGATACCATGCAGGAGATATAAGGTCTTGAAAGGCTTTTCCTCTCTTTGCGGCATCCCTGGAAATGTAAGCTTATCCACCGGAAGGATTACATGGACCGGAACCGTCCGCATCAGTGATTTTGACAAAAAATTTACTTGTATCAGTGCCATTGGCTGCGTCCTCCTTGTATTGTAGTACTTATTATTTTATCAGAAATGCTATGGAAATGCTAAATTTTTTCATCATTTTTCTATTATCTTGCTTATATTTGTTATAATATGTAAAATATAAAAGCAGCAGTAGTAATGACATCACAGGATGCAAAACCAGACATAAAAATAGCTGCCAAAGGAGGAACAGGGAAATGAAACCAAAGTTACAGGAATTTAAAGAGGATATCGCGGAGTTCCGTGAGATGACGAAAAAGTTTTACGCGGGTGAAGTTAGCCAGAAGGATTATAAAGGATTTTCCGGGGGCTTCGGAAGCTATGCGCAGAGAGGCGGAAAGGTGAGCATGCTCCGTCTCCGTCTGCCAGGCGGAAGGCTGACCAGGGAAAAATTAAAATTCGTGGCGGATGTGATTGAACAATATCATGTGAAAAAAGTCCATTTTACTACCTGCCAGACAATACAGCTTCACGATCTTAGCGAACAGGATGTGTGCGAGATCATGGAAAAAGCGTTTGACGTGGGAATCATTACCAGAGGCGGAGGCGGCGATTTCCCGAGAAATGTCATGGCTTCGCCGCTTTCAGGTGTGGAAGCGGGGGAATATTTTGACGTGCTGCCATATGCGGAAGCGGCTTCCGATTATCTGCTGGGCTTTATTAAAACAGTAAAGATGCCCCGGAAACTGAAGGTAGGTTTCTCCAATTCCCCGGCAAATGAGACTCATGTGACATTCCGTGACTTAGGGTTCGCGGCAAGACCGGATGGAACCTTTGATGTATACAGCGCGGGAGGCCTTGGCAGGAACCCGCTTATGGGAGTTAAGGTGGCAGAGCATGTGCGGCCGTCAGATACTTTATACTATATCAAAGCAATGGTCGAGACATTCCTTGCCCATGGCAATTATGAAAACCGGGGCAAGGCAAGGACCCGTTACATGCAGGAGTCCCTGGGCGTAGAAGGCTATAAAGCAGCATTTTTAGAAATGCTGGAAAAAGTGAAGGGTGAAGAGTTGGCCCTGGAGGTTCAGGAAAATCCGGTGAAAAAATCCGGAGGCAGCACCAGGATCTCCGGCAGGCGTATCATTGCCCAGAAGCAGAACGGCCTGTATACGGTCAGCTATCATCCGGTGGGCGGTGTACCGGAAGTGACAAAATTCGCGGAAATATATGCCGCGGTGGAGCGCATGGAGGATGTGGAACTGCGGATCGGGCCGGATGAAGAGGTTTATATCATCAACCTGACAGGGGAAGAGGCGGAAAAAGTACTGGCAGTTACCCATGACAGCGCGGAAAATTTGTTTGAGACCTCCGTATCCTGTATCGGAAGCCAGATCTGCCAGATCGGGCTCCGGGATTCCCAGGGGGCGTTAAGGGCGGTTTTTGACGAAGTAAGAAAGCATCATTTTGCGGATGGCGTGCTGCCAAGGATTCACATTTCCGGCTGTACTTCCTCCTGCGGGACGCATCAGATCGGCACGTTAGGGTTCCAGGGGGGTGTAAAACGAGTGAATGATGTGACAGAGCCTGCGTTTACCTTCTATGTAAATGGCTCCGGCCAGGAGGGGGACGAGCGGTTCGGAGAACAGTGGGGAATGATGCTCCAGAAAGATATGCCGGCATTTTTCGTGGAACTGGGAAAAGCAATCACGGCGGAGAATACTACATTTGAAAAATGGTTCGCGGAAGCTCCAGAGAAGCTGAAAGCGATTGCGGGGAAATATTTGTATTAAAGACAGAAGACCCGCTGTCTGATAAGAACAGACAGCGGGTCTTTATGATGTCATGGTATACAAAAAACAGTTGGTGAAAGGTTTTTTATTTTTTTTCAGCCAGCAATTTCTTTGTCAGCTTCTTCACCTTTTTCTTACATTTCCCGCAGCCTTTCCCGGCTTTGGTCATTTTTTTCACTTCTTTAAATGAAGAAGCGCCCTTTTCCACGGCATCTGCCACATCCCCTTTTGTCACCTTATAGCAGGGACAGATTACTTTCTGGCGATTCATATTTACAGTACCAGGGAAGGCGCGGAATAAACACGTGCGCTCAGCTCATTGTCCAGCATATACAGGCTCTTCGGATCATCCCCGAACAACTCGAATTTCTTTACCAGGGTGTCCGCGTTATTTTCCTCTTCGCCCTGTTCCTTTACGAACCAGTCAAGGAACTGCATGGTACGGAAATCCTTTACGGAATGTGCCGCTTCATAAATGGTGTGGATCAGGCTGGTCACGTACTGCTCATGCTCTAATCCTGCCTTCAGAACAGACTTGGCGTCCGTAATCTCAACAGATGGCTTGTCGATCGCTTCCAGAACCACCTTTTCGCCGTTATTCTGCAGATACTGCAGGATCAGCATAGCGTGGTCACGCTCCTCCTGCGCCTGGATCTTGTACCAGTTGCCGAAGCCGTCTAACCCCTCATCATAGAAAAAGTTGGAAAAATCCAGATAGAGATATGCGGAATAAAATTCCTTGTTTACCTGCTGGTTTAATAAATCAACTACTTTTTTATCTAACATCTTGATATCCTCCTTTGTACTTAAAAGTACTACTTCTTTATCCGTATCTATTATACACTTTTGATTTTGTTCTGTAAATTACTTTTCAAACAGAAAAGCTTGACAAAAATATAAAAGGTGGTAAAATATGTTTTGCAAACGAATTGTTTTATTAACAGACAATTATTGAACAGAACAATCCGTTAGATGAACAGTTTTAAAAATGAACAGATATTTGATCAAATTCAGCATACGATGGAGGTGAAAAGGATGGAGAATACGCACAGCATCAATGACCAGGTGGGATTTGAGATCCACCGGGCAGCGCATATGATGAACCGCAGGCTGGAAGCAGGCGTGAAGTTGCAGGGCATTGACGAGGTGACTTTGACCCATGGCTGGATCATCCGTTTTCTCTATGAGAACAGAGACAAAGACATTTACCAGAAGGATATAGAAAAATATTTTCTGGTGGGGAGGTCTACCGTGACGAACCTTATAAAGCTTATGGAAAAGAAGGGACTGATCCGCAGGGAGTTTGTGGAATGTGACGCTAGACTGAAAAAAGTACTCCTGACAGAAAAGGGCATCCGTGCCCATGAGACGATCGAGGCAACGATCGCGGAAATGAACAGCGGCCTGCTGGAAGGAATTGAGGAAAAGGATACGGAGATTTTTTTGAAGGTGATCCGGAAGATCAGACAGAATATAGAAGACGAAGGAGGTACCCTATGATCCGGACTTTATTGAAAGAAGTAAAAGAGTACAAACGGGCGTCCATTGTGACTCCCTTGTTTATGATCCTGGAGGTCTTGATGGAAACGCTGATCCCATTTCTGATGGCATCCATCATTGATCACGGGGTAAACGCCGGAGACATCGGACATATTTACAAGGTAGGAGGAATCATGGTCATTGCTGCCGCTGTCGGCCTGTTTGCCGGAATGGCGGGAGGCCGCTACGGCGCGAAAGCTTCCGCCGGATTCGCGAAGAACCTGCGGGAATCCATGTTCAACCATATCCAGACATTTTCTTTTGCCAATATTGACAAATTCAGCACGGCAGGCCTGGTGACCCGCCTGACCACGGATGTAACCAACCTGCAGAACGCTTACCAGATGATCCTGCGTATGTTCACCAGGGCGCCGGCCAGCATGCTGTGCGCGATGATCATGGCGTTCCGTATCAATGCGCGGCTTTCCAGCATTTATCTGGCGGCAGTGATCATTCTGGGTGTGATCCTGTTTTTCATTATCCGCCATGCCACCGGATTTTTCCAGCAGGCATTTCCGAAATATGACGATTTAAACGCGTCTGTCCAGGAAAATGTATCTGCTGTCCGGGTAGTAAAGGCGTATGTAAGAGAAGAGCAGGAAACCAGCAAGTTCCAGAAGGCCAGCCAAAACATTTACAATATTTTTGTGAAAGCAGAATGTAATGTCATCGTAAACGCGCCGTTGATGATGTTTACGGTATATACCTGTATCATCCTGATCAGCTGGCTGGGCGCGAAGATGATCGTAAGCTCTGCGCTGACGACCGGAGAATTGATGAGCCTTCTGGCGTATTGTATGAATATTCTTATGAGCCTGATGATGCTGTCCATGGTATTTGTCATGATTTCCATGAGTATGGCAAGTATCCGGCGGATTTCCGAGGTGCTGAATGAAAAAAGTGATCTGGATAATCCGGCAGAGCCTGTGTATGAAGTGGCAGACGGAAGCATTTCTTTCCGGCATGTGGATTTTGCGTATAAAAAAGGAAGCGCGGAACCGGTACTCAAGGACATCAATCTGGAGATCCATTCCGGTGAGACCATCGGGATTATCGGAGGAACCGGAAGCGCCAAGACCAGCCTGGTCAATCTGGTGAGCCGTCTGTACGATGTGACAGAGGGGGAAGTGCTGGTAGGCGGAAGAAATGTAAAGGAATACGATATGGATTCCCTGCGGAACCAGGTGTCAGTAGTGCTGCAGAATAATGTGCTGTTCTCCGGAAGTATTTTAGACAATCTGCGCTGGGGGGATATAAACGCTACGGACGAGGAATGCAAGGCGGCCTGCCGTCTGGCCTGTGCGGATGAATTTATCCAGAGATTTCCGGATAAATATCAGACTCACATTGAGCAGGGCGGAAGCAACGTATCCGGAGGCCAAAAACAACGGCTTTGTATCGCCCGCGCTCTTCTGAAAAAACCGAAGATCCTGATTCTTGATGATAGTACCAGTGCCGTGGATACGGCGACAGACGGCAAGATCCGCCGGGCGTTCCGGGAAGAAATTCCGGATACCACAAAGCTGATCATTGCCCAGAGAATTTCCAGTGTGCAGGACGCAGACCGTATTATCGTCATGGAAGAAGGCCGGATTGATGGATTTGGAACCCACGAAGAGCTGCTTGCGGGGAATGAAATCTACCGTGAAGTCTATGAATCCCAGACCCAGGGCGGCGGAGATTTTGATGAAAATAGCAGAAAAGATTTTCAGGAAAAGGGAGGTGAGGCATAATGCCGGGACCAATGAACAGAGGGCCAAGAGGAATGAAATCACAGGTAAAGAATCCCGGAAAGCTGCTTGCGCGGCTTATGAATTATGTATTCCGGGATTATAAGATTCATTGTATTTTCGTATTTATTTTTATTTTCCTTGGCGTGATCGCGAATGTGCAGGGAACGATGTTTACGAAAAATCTGATCGATGACTACATTACGCCGTTTTTGCTGACCGATTCACCGGATTTTTCGCCTCTCGCGCACGCGATCGCCAGAGTGGCGGTATTTTACGCGATCGGGATCGCGTCTACTTATGCATATAACCGGATCATGGTCAACGTGACACAGGGAACCCTGCGGAATATGCGGAACGAATTATTTGCGCATATGCAGAAACTCCCGATTAAATATTTTGACACCCATGCACACGGCGACATTATGTCAGTTTATACGAATGATATCGATACACTCCGTCAGATGATCAGTCAGAGTATTCCACAGATCATCAACAGTGCGTTTACGATCGTCAGTGTATTTATCAGCATGCTGATCCTGAATATTCCATTGACGGCAGTTACCCTGGTTATGGTGGGAGTGATGCTGTTCTGCTCCCAAAAATCAGCCGCCAACAGCGGAAAATATTTCCTTGAGCAGCAGAGGAACTTAGGAGCTGTCAATGGTTATATCGAGGAAATGATGAATGGCCAGAAGGTGGTCAAGGTATTCTGCCATGAAGAAGAAAGTAAAAAGGAATTTAAAGAATTAAATGATAAGCTCTTTGTCAGTGCAGACCGGGCAAATACATTTGCCAATTTTCTCGGACCGATCAACGCCCAGCTTGGAAATATCAGCTACGTGATCTGTGCTATGGTGGGGGGAATCCTTGCCCTGAATAAAGTGGGCGGATTCACTCTGGGCGGCCTGGCAAGCTTCCTGACTTTCAACAAAAGCTTTAGCATGCCGATCAACCAGGTCAGCCAGCAGCTGAACGCTATTGTTATGGCCATGGCAGGAGCAGAACGTATTTTCAACCTGATGGATGAAAAAGAAGAAACAGACGCAGGCTATGTGATGCTGGTCAATGTGACAGAGGAAAACGGAGAACTGAAGGAAAGCAAAGAACGTACCGGAAGATGGGCATGGAAGCATGTGCACCAGGCAGACCAATCCGTGGACTATGTAGAGCTGAAGGGAAAAGTGGTCTTTGACGGTGTGGATTTTGGATATAATGACGACAAGATCGTACTCCATGATGTGAAGCTGTTTGCCGAGCCAGGGCAGAAGATAGCCTTCGTAGGCTCCACCGGGGCAGGAAAAACTACCATTACCAACCTGATCAACCGGTTTTATGATATTCAGGACGGGAAGATCCGATATGATGATATCAATGTAAATAAGATCAAAAAGGCAGATCTGCGCCGGTCCCTTGGGATCGTGCTGCAGGATACCCATTTGTTTACCGGGACTGTGAAGGAAAATATCCGTTTCGGAAAGCTGGATGCCACGGATGAAGAAATCATCGCGGCGGCAAAGCTGGCAAACGCGGACGGATTTATCCGCAGGCTTCCGAACGGGTATGATACCATGCTTACCGGGGACGGGGCAAACTTGAGCCAGGGGCAGAGACAGCTCCTTGCGATTGCCAGGGCTGCCGTGGCAGACCCGCCGGTACTGATCCTGGATGAAGCGACAAGCTCCATCGATACCAGGACAGAGCGGATCATCCAGGAAGGCATGGACCGCCTGATGAGCGGAAGGACTACGTTTGTGATCGCCCACCGGCTGTCTACGGTGCGCAATTCTGACTGCATCATGGTACTGGAACAGGGCAGGATCATTGAAAGAGGAACCCATGACCAGTTGATTGAGGAACAGGGAAAATATTACCAGTTGTATACAGGGAACGCGATTACGGCATCATGATTTTAGCCGGCACATGAAGGAGGAAAGTTGAGATGATTTGTACTTGACGGAAAGCAGGTGCTATAGGATGGAATACATTCCCGCGAAAACAATCGTAACCAAAACGAAAGCACCATCTCAGTGGTTCGGGATTGATTATAATATGAACATTTACAAAGGCTGCTGTCACGGTTGTATCTACTGTGACAGCCGTTCGGACTGTTACCAGATCGATGATTTTGACCGGGTACGGGCGAAGGAAAACGCGCTTCAGATCATCCGGGACGACTTGCGGAGGAAGACAAAAAGCGGGGTGGTAGGGACGGGAGCCATGAGCGATCCATACAACCCATTTGAAAAAGAATTGCAGTTAACACGCCATGCTCTGGAACTGTGTGACGCGTTTGAATTTGGTATGGCGATCGCGACAAAAAGTACATTGATGGAACGGGATATCGATATATTGCAGAGCATTGCGGAACACTCTCCGGTGCTTTTAAAAGTAACCGTGACAACGGCAGACGATGGTCTTGCGGAGAAGATCGAGCCCCACGTTTCCCGGCCGTCCGCAAGATTTCAGATGATTGAGAAATTAAGTAAAAATGGCCTTTACACAGGTATCTTATTGATGCCGGTCCTCCCATTTCTGGAAGACAGCGAGGAAAATGTGGGAGAGATCATCCGCCGGGCCGGAGCAGCGGGGGCACGTTTTGTCTATCCGGCATTCGGAATGACTTTGCGTGGAAATCAGCGGGACTGGTATTTTCATAAGCTGGAGGAGCTGTTTCCCGGACAGGGGCTGGCGGAAAAATACCGGAAGCGGTATGGAAATTATTACGAATGCCGCAGCCCAAAGGCAAGAAAGCTGTGGGGATATTTTACCGGGGAATGTGAAAAGAGAGGGATCGTGTACCGGATGGAGGATATCATCAGCCAGTATAAAAGGGCTTACCGGGTGGAGCAGTTGAGTTTATTTTGAAATATTTTAGTGTTTGGTATATTCCTGCCGTATTATGTAAAAAGGTTATTAGCACGATCTGTTTGAAAAGCAAAAAATAAAAAAAATACGGAAAACCTCTTGAAATCGCATTTATAACGAGTTATAATAATTTCCGTAAAAAGAATGAATTCTTCGGGGTCGGGTGTAATTCCCAACCGGCGGTATAGTCCGCGACCCGCTTAGGCGGCTGAACTGGTGACTTTGTTGTGAATAAAGAATTCCAGTACCGACAGTAAAGTCTGGATGAGAGAAGAAATTTATGCCATAAGAGGATATGGACAGAATCACCCCTGGAATTTATTTTCCAGGGGTTTTCGTTTTCTATGAGGAAACTTTTTCTCGTCCTATCCAATGTATGTGACAGGATTTCCGTGAAGATTTTCTTTCTTTTCAAAATTATAATTATTATTTTAAAGGAGAGAAGTAACATGAGTACACAGACAAACGTAGCAGTAAGAAAAGAATCTAAGGTAGATGTCCGCACGATCGTGCAGATTGGCATGTTGTCCGCGATTGCGGTTGTTTTGATGCTGTTTGAGATTCCGCTTCCATTTGCGCCGTCTTTTTATGAGATTGACTTCAGCGAAGTTCCCGTTATGGTCGGATGCTTTGTCATGGGACCGGTAGCAGGAGCGGCAATTGAACTTATCAAAATTCTGCTGAATCTGGTGATTAATGGAACCGCGACAGCAGGAGTCGGGGAAGCGGCCAATTTTGTGATCGGATGTGCGTTATGCGTACCGGCGGGGATCATCTATAAAAAGAACCATACAAGAAAAGGCGCCCTGATCGGTATGATCGTTGGAACGATCATTATGGCAGTAGTGGGATGCTTTATCAATGCATTTATCCTGCTTCCTGCTTATGGGGCGGCATTCGGTATGCCGATCGACGCTCTTGTAGGAATGGGAACGGCTGTGAATCCTCATATTACAAGCCTGACCTCTTTTGTTATGTTGGCGGTAGCGCCGTTCAACCTGCTCAAAGGCGCGCTGGTATCATTGATCGTATTTATCATTTATAAAAAGATCCGTCCTATTTTTAAAATGAGATAAAGCAAATTGGAAGATGTGCATATTGTAAAAACCTCCGCATATTTTGAGCGGAGGTTTTTGTATGATTCAATGAAAATAACAGTTTGGGCTATAACATGCAGATCAGCCTGCCAGGCTTCTTTTCTTGCGGTACAGATAATAAATGATAAACAACAGGCTGGTGGTCAGCCAGGTTACCGGGTAGCTGAGTATGATCGCGTTGATCGTCGGATGGATCCGGATCGCGGTGAACAGCCACAGAATACGGAAAATACATACACCGCCAAGTGTGATCAATGTGGGAAACAGCACATCCCCGATCCCGCGCAGTGCGCCGGACAGTACTTCAATAAAGATGAAGAACATATAACAGGGAGTGATCAATGCCATCATCTCACAACCGATACGGATCACGCCCGCGTCATTTGTAAAAATCCTAAATAGAGGATTGCGCAGAAGCAGGAAAAAGATGACCAATACAGCAGAGATCAGCGCATCGATCCCCAGGCAGACCCGGACACTTTTCTTCACCCGGCCATATTTGCGGGCACCATAATTTTGTCCTACAAATGTAGTGATCGAGATTCCAATGGCTCCGCTGATCATCCAGAATACGGCGTCCAGCTTTCCATATACGGACCATGCGGCTACCGTATCTGTCCCAAAGCTGTTCAGTGCGGACTGGATGATCACATTGGTCAGGCTGTACATAACGGATTGAAACCCGGCGGGCATCCCAATGCGGAGCAGGGATCTCAATACATTTGCATGAAACCGAAGCTTTCTCAGAGATAATTTTAATATATCACCAGCTTTCATAAGTTTTCCGGTCACCAGCACCGCGCTTGCCATCTGGGAAAGGAATGTGGCAACGGCCGCACCTGCGACTCCCATCTGAAGCCAGACTACGCATAGAATATCCAGAATAATATTCAGCAGACAGCAGATGATCAGGTAATACAGGGGATGTTTGGAATCCCCGACGGCACGCAGGATGCTGGAACCAACATTAAAAATAAATACAAAGAGGATCCCGGCAAAATAAATCCTCAGATACAAGGTAGAGTCATATATTAATTCTGCCGGGGTATTCATCCATCCCAGAAGATGAGGCGCCAGCAGGAATCCTGGGATTGAGATCGCAATGCTTCCTATGATTGAAAACGCATAGGCCGTATGCAGGCTTTCCTGTACGGAGCGCTCATCCCGCGCGCCATAAAACTGGGCGATAATGACGGAGGCTCCGGAAGAAAGCCCGGTGAAAAATCCGACCACCAGATTGACGATCTGGGTGGAGGAGCCTCCTACACTGGCAAGGGCGCTTTTGCCGATAAAATGCCCTACAATGATCGTATCAACAGTATTATATAATTGTTGAAAAAACGTACCAAATACAATAGGAAAGAAAAAAATCAGAAGCTGTTTCCAGATGACTCCTTCTGTAATCTGGTTTTCAGGCTGTATTTCATTTTTCATTGTTCTACTCAATGGGTTCAAAATCCGCGGCTCCATGCTTGCAAAGCGGGCATACGAAGTCATCAGGCAGCTTGTCGCCCTCGTAGACATATCCGCATACAACGCATACAAAGCCCTTCTTACCCTCTGTCTGCGGTTTTGGCTTTACATAATTCTGATAGTAGGTATAGGTCATGGTCTCTACATTGGAGATTACACGGGCCTCTGTGATCGTACAGATAAACATTCCATGTGTATCAAGGTCTACATACTGTTCTACCTTCAATGACATGAAAGAATTGATATATCTTGGCAGGAACACAAGTCCATTGTCGGAATGCAACGGCTCGCATCCTGCAAATTTATCAGCGGTCCTTCCGCTCTGGAAACCAAAGGTTTCGAATACCTTGAAAGGAGCGTCCGTAGACAGGCAGTTCAGATTCATGATACCGGTCTGCTTGATCACATGGTGAGAATAGTTGTCCTTATTGATCGTAACAGCGATCCGGTTGGGTGTATTTGTAACCTGCGAAACCGTATTGACGATCAGGCCATTGTCCTTTTTGCCATCGTTGGAGGTCACAACATAGAGGCCGTATCCGATCTTAAATAAGGCAGTCAGATCATTTTTATTTGCGGTCTCATCCTGCTGAGCCAGATAATCACAGCAAAGCTCTTCTGCCAGGGCTTCAAGCTGTGCGCTGCTTTCCTCATTCAAGGCAGACTTGATCTGTACGGTCGTATTGGTAAAGGTCAGCTTTTTGCTGCCTTCCAGCATCTTTTTCATAGTTTTTGCGGCCAAAGGAGCCCAGGAACCATTTTCAATCAATCCAACCGTGCGGTTCTGGAAGTTACGCTCTGTCAGATGGTCGATGAATTCACGCATAAACGGAAAAATATCTGCGTTATATGTGGTGGTGGCCAGTATCAACTTACTATATCTGAAAGCATCCGCTACGGCCTGTGACATATCGTCTCTGGCAAGATCTGCCAAGACTACCTTCGGGCAGCCCTTTGCGGTCAGCTTCGCGGCCAGAGCCTCTACTGCTTTCTTTGTATTTCCGTAAATCGAGGTATAGGCGATCACGATTCCTTCTGTTTCTACGGAATAGGAAGACCATGTCTGATACAGCCCGAGATAATATCCCAGATTTTCCTTCAGTACAGGGCCATGTAAGGGGCAGATCATCCGGATATCCAGGCCGGATGCCTTTTTCAGGAGATTCTGAACTTGTGTACCGTATTTCCCGACAATTCCGATATAATAACGGCGTGCTTCATCCGTCCAGTCTTCCTCTACATCCAAGGCGCCGAACTTCCCAAAACCGTCTGCGGAGAACAGAATCTTTGCATAGCTGTCATAGGTAACAATGACCTCCGGCCAGTGTACCATCGGCGCGGCAACAAAAGAAAGCTCGTGCTTTCCAAGTGAAAGGATATCGCCTTCCTTTACAACGATCTGCCTGTCCTCAAAATCCGTACCAAAGAACTGCTTCATCATGGCAAATGCTTTTGTGGAGGAAACAATCTTGGTTTCTTTATATATCTGCATAAAATTGGCTATATTCGCAGAATGATCCGGCTCCATATGCTGGATGATCAGATAGTCCGGCTTACGGGAACCCAGGACCGCGTCTATGTTGTCCAGCCATTCATGCGTAAAATGGGCATCGACGGTGTCAAATATCGCTGTTTTTTCGTCCAGGATCACATAAGAGTTATAAGACATGCCGTTTTTTACAACATACTGTCCTTCAAAAAGGTCAACGGCATGGTCATTCACACCTACATATTTGATATCATTCATAATATCCATTTGCAATACACTCCTTTACTTTTGAATATGCGCTTCATATCAGCGCAATTCATTATAACATATGTTACCAGTTTTTGCAGAAAATTTAAAAATATTTTTAATTTCTTAACAGTTTCTAAGATATATGTTAAAATCATGGTACAGCGTATATTTCCGGCAGATCAAAACATGGACGCGGGGCTGGCAGGAGGAGAGACAGATGACGAAAATTTTGTTAGTAGAGGATGATGATACGATTACATTCGGAATCCGTATCGCGCTGGAAAAGAAGGGATATGAGATCATTGCATGCACTACCCTCGCGGAGGCAAAGCGTTCATTTTCCAGGGCATTTTCACTCGTGCTGCTGGATCTGAATCTTCCTGACGGTAATGGATATGAATTCTGTACCTGGGTAAAGGCTCAGTGTGACATCCCTATTATTTTTTTGACGGTGCGAGACGGCGTGGAGGATATTACAAAGGGATTGGATATGGGAGCGGATGACTATGTGACAAAGCCCTTTCACATTGCTGTCCTGGAATCCAGGATCGCGGCGGTACTTCGGAGGGCTCCGGAGGAATCCAATGGTTTATGTGTCTGTGGAAATATCTGCCTGGACAGGGAAAAAATGCAGATCCTTGTAGATGGACAGGAGGCTGTACTCACTGCCCTGGAATACCGCCTTCTTCTGGTTTTAATGGAGAACAGGGGGCGCACATTGCCACGCGGTCTGATCCTGGAAAAACTATGGGATTCGGAAGGAAACTATGTGAATGATAATACCTTGACCGTGACCGTAAAACGTCTGCGGGAAAAGCTGAAAAATACCCGTTGTATCGTCACGGTCCGCGGAATCGGTTACCGCATGGAGGAAGCAGAAGATGTGGCAGGATGATATCAAAATCTATGCCAGGACCTTTATAGTCTGGCTTTTTGGGGGTCTGGTAACCGGTATCCTGCTTGCTGTGACCGTGACATTTCGGGAATACAGAAGCTTTTCGGAATTTACAGGCGCAATCATAGAACAGGATATAAAAGCACAGGAAACGCAGGATAAAAAAGCAGGCAAAGAAGTGAAAATACAGGAGATTCTTTTCTCTGCGTTAAAAACACGAGATGCTTCCGACCGGAAAACCGGTGAGACGTGGCTTCGTGAATATGGTTATCGTACATGGAACGGTCTGGAAGCCAATATTTTATATTTGTCTGTAATCTGTATCCTTCTGTCAGAAGTGATCGGATGGAGCATTTTTCGGAAGCGAAGACGAGAAGGAAAAAAGCTGGAGCAGCGCATTGAAGAGCTGACAGACTATCTTCTGGCGGCCAACCGGGGAGAAGCAGGTGTGCTTCGACGTAAGGAAGATGCTTTTTCCTGTCTGGAAGACGAGATTTATAAAGTTGTCATGGAACTGAGAAGTACGAAAGAAGAAGCAGTTCATAATCATGAGGTACTGTCGGAGCGGATCGCGGATGTCGCCCACCAGTTAAAGACGCCTATCACATCCATGTCTTTGATGACAGAGCTTTTGGGAGAGCAGCAGACGGAAGAAGGAGAAGAATGCCTCCGGCGTCTGAACCTGCAGATCCACCGGCTGCAGAATCTGGTTTATGCCCTTCTTTCCCTGGCAAAGCTGGAATCTCACGCGATCCGGTATAAGGCAGAAAAGATCGACCTGCAGAACCTGATAGATGAAGCGTCAGAGCCTATCCAGGAGTTGCTATGGAAAAAAGAAATCCGCCTGGAAACTACAGGCGGACCGCTGTCGATACAGGCAGACAGGCAGTGGACAGAAGAGGCTGTGCTGAATATTCTCAAAAACTGTGCGGAACATTCACCAAAGAAAGGTGTAGTCCGGATACAATGGGAAGAAAATCCACTCTATATGGAAATCCGTTTTACCGACAGCGGGAAAGGTTTTTCAAAAAAAGACCTGCCCCATCTTTTTGAGCGTTTTTATCGTGGGGAAGATGCTCATAAAGACAGCGCAGGAATTGGCCTTGCTCTTGCAAAGCTGGTGGTAGAACAGCAGAACGGACACATTTACGCGGAAAACACGGCCGATGGCCATGCATGCTTTATTATCCGTTTCTACCAGTAAATTTGCCGTGTTTACTCTATGATCTATTTTATTATTGCAAAATAGTATCTATTGATAGGCTACATTCACAGAGGCTACAGTGTATCATTTTTGATGGCCGTGATAATATTTTCCCGCTGAATCCTTCTTCCGCCAGCCAGATACGCTCCGAGTATCACCATAAGGATCAGAGCGGTATAACCAAAAAGGATATGGAGCGGCGCGAAGGGAAGATATTCGAGTAAAGTGACCTCGCTAAGCCGGAGGAAAACGGCCAGGAATATGATCTAGAACGGCAGGCTCCAGAGCAGCGGTTTTAACCCCAGTGTTATCCCTTCCAGGAACAGAATTTCACGAAGCTGTGCGGTGGACATCCCTGCCGATTTCAGCATGGCGAATTCACGGCTTCGCTGCCGAAGGTTCCCGGAAATAGCCGCCCACACATTGGACAGCCCGATCACGGCCAGGAATACGGTCAGAAAGGCTGCGATCATGTTCATAGATTCTCTCATGTCCGCATTCATTTTTTCGCGCTGCACGACATCACTGACCAGATAATCCCCGCTTCCATAGTGATAAGAAACGATTTCCTCTATTTTGCGGGAAGCCTCTTCGATCCGTGAAGGGGATAGTCCGCCATTGCTTTCGACACAAAAACTGCCTGTGATATTCAGGGCACTGTTGTGTCTTTTTTCGCTGCAGAAGGAAGAGATATCCAGTACATGCCGCATAGGCATGACAGCGGTCAGGGTAAAATGTGAGGTCTGATAAAGGCTTGCGCAGGGAAGGATATCCACCAGTTTTCCGGCCATGAGTGAAAAGGTATGATCTCCGGTATCTTCATCATAAGCGTGCTCCGTGAACTGCAAGGTATCCCCTTCTTTCAGTGCCAGCAGTTGGCAGCTTACGGAATTTCTGCGGGTGCTGGCGTCCGGGTCACGGGAATAATTGTAGATCAAAGCCTGGGAAGAATCCGCAAAATAAGGCTCCGGGTCGATTCCCAATTTATCACAATACTCCCGAAAGCAGTTCTCTTCCAACCCGATCAGCGCGGTACGCAGGCGGTATTGTCCATCCCGCTCGATCAAGGAATACTTTTGCCTTCTGATAATTCCGCCAAAGCCGCCGAAACGTTCCTGGATATCCGTTGACGCATCTTCGGAGGAAACCCAGGTGGCACAGGTGAGATCATCGTAAACGGCGGCTTCACTGATATCCGGAAGGCTGACCAGCTCCGCAAGAAGCTCCTGCTCCGGCTCACGGCCATCGCTGATGCTAAGGTATATCTGTTCTTCTTCCATCCGCCTGGCCTTGTATACTTCATTTGAAGCATCCTGTATCGTAAAGCTGTAAAGGAAGGTCGTCAGCAAAAGGAAGGACAGGCAGAGGGAAATCATGGCAGTCAGATAGGAATGCCTCCTTTGTGCCAGGGCATTTGCCGAGAGCTCTCCGATGATCCCGCCAAACAGAAATCTTTTCTGCCGTTTCTTTTTTTTCGACTTTTGGAGGGCATCCTCCTGCCGTATGATTTCCACGGGCAATGCTTTGGCCAGCTTTTTTGCCGGAATCCGTGCCGACAGGCAGGCGGTCAATAGAGAAAGGGCAAGGGCAGGCAAAATGGCAGGCAGCCCAAAAACAGCGACAATATCCGGAGCAGCTCTTCCGATATCATTGTGCGCATTGATATTTGCAAACAACTGCATATTTACAAACCACCCTGCGGCAAGTCCAAAGGGCAGGACCGGAATCACCAGGATCAGGGCTTCAAAGACCGCGGCTGTAAGAATCTGCCGCGGGGAAGCACCTATACATGCGAGCGTACCGAATTGCGTGGTCTTTTCATTCAGTGACAAGGCAAACGCATTGTGTATGATCAGGACAAATACTGCCACGATCAGCAAGGCAAATACCGCGAACATCAGTGGAACCGCCAGGATGCCGAAGGAAAAGGTCTGGCCGGGAGGCAGGATCAGATAGTACCCCAACAAACCGGAATTATACCGCAGAAGATATTCACCGTATTCATCCTTCTCATATCCAATGGATTCTGCCAGGGCGGGAAGCTCTTGGTAGGTGCTTCTCATGGGATCAAAACGCAGATAAA
The DNA here is from genome assembly GCA_964523125.1 of uncultured Clostridium sp. GTDB lineage: Bacteria > Bacillota > Clostridia > Lachnospirales > Lachnospiraceae > Schaedlerella. The sequence goes on from CAZFXM010000023.1 coordinate 36,575, forward strand.
CGGTGAGAGCATCCTCCGGCGCGATATCCTCCCGGCTCAGATAAGTCATGCCTGTATAGGCCGGTACCGCGGAAGAAGTCGTAAAGTCCAATTTACCGACCAGTGTATAAGTTTTTGTCCCTGTTTGATGAAAGGCTTCTCCCTCATGGTAAATATCTGTTTCCTGGCAGGCCTTCCCCTTATAAATACGCTCCCCCACAGGGAGGGTTATGGTGTCTCCAAGCTTCGCTTCCGGATGATCTTCAAAATATTGTTTGGAAAGTGCCAGTTCCGAAGCTTTTTCCGGAATACGCCCTTCTAATAGGGCATATTTTTCAGGCATGGAGTTCCAGTATTCCTCTGTAGCCCCTCTCTGGATGATATACATGCGCCGCCCGTTATCGCTGATCCTGGCAACCTCCCAGGGACCTTTGATCAGAACAGCGGAAACCGAGGCATAGTTTTCAATTTTTTCCAGATCCTTTCCATAAGTATCGCCAAACAGCTCTCCATGCCAGTCACCGTCCTCCCATTTACTCAAGAATACGGCGTCCGCCCACATCGTATAGACCATGCCGCAGAAGCAGGACATCAAGGTAGTCATCAAAAATAACGCGACCAGGATGGCTGCGCTGGTATTCTTATTCCTCCGGAGACTGCTGAAAACATATTCCTTTATCACCTGCATTATGACATCACCTCATCTCTGATGATCTTGCCATCCTCCAAGGTCAGGACACGTTCGGCCATGAGTGCTGTCTTTTCATCATGAGTGATTAGTAATACAGTCTGATTGTATTTTCGGTTAGACAGCTTTAGAAGCTCAATGGTTTCTTCGGAATTGCGGCGGTCCAGGTTCCCGGTAGGCTCATCGGCCAGCAGGATGGCGGGCTGGTAAATGAGGCTTCGGGCGATAGCAACTCTTTGCTGTTGACCGCCGGAAAGCTCTCTGGGCAGATGTGACAAACGGTCTGTAAGCCCTACAGTATTTACGATTTGTTCAAAGCGTTCTTCATCCGGTTTCCTTCCGTCTAAAAGGATCGGAAGAAGGATGTTTTTCCGTACATCCAGCGTCGGGATCAGGTTGTAGAACTGATACACCAGTCCCACCTTGCGCCGGCGGAATACCGCCAGTTCTTCCATATTCAGGGTAGAGATATCCGTATCCTCAATAAAAATATTTCCGCTGGTGGGCCGGTCCACCCCGCCCAGAAGATGGAGCAATGTAGATTTCCCGGAACCAGACGCCCCTATAATGGCGGTAAAGCTTCCCTTTTCCAATGCCAGATTGACGTCATCAAGTGCCATGATTTTATTTGAGCCGCTTTTGTACACTTTTGTCAAATGGCTGCAGCGCAGTATTTCCATGTTATAAAAACTCCTTTCTACGAATGCTGTTGTCTGTATGGTTATCGTAGCAAATGAAAGTGACAGGGAAGTGACAAAACTTAACTTTAAAACGAAAGTGCCGAAATTGTAATGAAAGTAGTTTTTTGGGAAAAAATTGAGCGGGGAGACTCTAAAATTGTTATGAAGATACACTACAAGATTCATGAAAATGATATAGAAATTGTCCGCTGCCTGGGAATTGTCCCCAAAATCGTGCTGCCCGGGCAGATCGCCGGTTATCCGGTAAAAAAAGTGGCCGCATATGCATTTTCATCCAAAAAGGCAAAGGAAGACAAAGACGTCTTTATCTATGAGAACGAAGATGATATACTGTTTCAGGAAAATGAAAAACTGCTGGCCGGCGGGGAGATAGAGGAAGTGGTTTTCCCGGATACGGTAGAAGAAATCGGGAATTATATTTTTTATAACTGCAAGGCATTGAAGCGGCTGGAATTTACCGATTCTCTGACCCGGATTGGAAGCGGCGCCTTTACCGGCTGTGGGAATCTGGAACTTTTGCGGGTACATTTGAAACAGGGAAGGAAATCCTGTGTGAAGGAAATACTGGGTGATCTGTGGCAGCGGCTGGATGTTGTATTTTATTATGAAAATGCGCTGGAAGATATACAGACCGTAAAGCTGGTCTTTCCGGAGCATTATGAAGAAGCAGTGGAAAATACACCAGCCCGGATTTTATTTACCCAGCATCACGGTGTTGGAAACAATTACCGTCAGTGTTTCTATGGACGGGAGATGGATTACCGGAAATATGACGGACTATTTCCGTTGGCTGTAGCCCAGGAACATCCGGATGTGCTGGAGGATATGGCATTTTCACGTCTGCTCCATCCCTGTGGCCTGACCACGGAATATGAAAAAATGTACGAGACATATATACGGAAGCATTCTACGGAAACGGCGCGATATCTTGTCGGACAAGAAAATTTAGGATTATTGCAATATATGTCTGATAGAAATTTGTGGGGCAGAGAAGGGCTGGAAGAAACGATCGGCATTGCCGCAAAAAACGCAAAGCCGGAAGTACTAAGCTTCCTCATGAATGAAAAGCATCGATTATTTCCGGAAAGAAAACGGAAGCAATTTGACCTGTAGTTGGAGGTGTTGGGATAGATGGATATAAAAAGGGCAAAGCAGGAGATCAAGGATTCTATCGAGGCTTATCTTGCAAAGGATGAGTTCGGGGCATACCGGATTCCCGCGATCCGCCAGCGTCCGATCCTCTTGATGGGGCCGCCCGGAATTGGAAAAACGCAGATTATGGACCAGATCGCCAAGGAATGCCGTATCGGGCTTGTGGCGTATACGATCACCCACCATACCCGGCAAAGCGCGGTGGGGCTTCCTTTTATCAAGGAAAAGAATTATGGTGGAAAGACATTTTCAATCACAGAATATACGATGAGCGAGATCATTGCTTCCGTATATGATAAGATCGAACAGACCGGCATCCGGGAAGGAATCCTGTTTATCGATGAGATCAACTGCGTCTCAGAGACGCTTGCCCCGACCATGCTGCAGTTTCTTCAGGGGAAAACCTTTGGAAACCAGCAGGTACCCGAAGGCTGGATCATTGTGGCGGCGGGAAATCCGCCGGAATACAATAAGTCAGTGCGGGATTTTGACGTGGTGACGCTGGACAGGCTGAAAAAGATTGATGTGGAAGAGAATTTCGGCGTCTGGAAGGAATATGCCTATAGGCAGGAGATTCATCCGGCTGTGATCTCTTATCTCGAACTGCGAAAGCAGAATTTTTATAAAGTAGAGACAACGATAGATGGAAAATGCTTTGCTACGGCCAGAGGATGGGAGGATCTGTCCCAGTTTATCCAGGTATATGAAACTCTTGGGAAAACCATTGACCGGGAAGTGGTATCCCAGTATATCCAACATCAGAAAATCGCCAAAGATTTTGCGAACTACCTGGCGCTTTTTTATAAATACAAAGAAGATTATGGTGTGGAAGATATTCTGAAAGGCAAGTGGAATACCGCGGTCCTGCAGAAAGTAAAAGCAGCGGCATTTGATGAGCATTTAAAGCTTGTCAGCCTTTTTAATGGAAAGCTTTGTGAATTGTTTACAGAAAGCTTCCTGTTGGATTCCTATGTATCGAAGCTGTATAAATATCTGCTTCATTATCGGGACAACCAGGCAACAGAAACTGTGGAGGATATCTGGCGTCAGGCGGAAAAGGAATTGGAGGATCTGGAACAAAAAGAATTGCTGACCCGGCAGGACGAGACGATCTTAAAACGCGTGATTGCCACACTGGAAAAGTTTACGGTAAACGTCAAAGGAGAATTGACTGCCGGAAATACAGTATTTGAAGAGGTGAAGCTGCTATTCCAAAAAGAAGTAGACAAGCGGGAAGAGATGGTAGCACAGACTTCGGAAACATTGACCCATGTATTTGATTTTATGGAGGATGCGTTTGGGCAGAGCCAGGAAATGGTCGCACTGATCACGGAACTGAACGCAAATTATTACAGTGTCTGGTTTATCAAGGAGTATGGATGTGACCAGTATTACCGTTATAATAAAGGGCTTCTTTTCCAGGAACGGCATCAGTCGATCATGCAGGAGATGGATAAAGTGGAAGAGTTGTTGAACACGGGGTTGAAATAAAATCTCTAATATGTCATGGCATACAGAAAGAAGCTCCGTCAGGAGCTTCTTCCGTATAGTTATCTAAAAAGGAATGAGAGTAAAAGTGCGGAATCCGGGGTTACCACCCCGGATATCCAAAACTTTATGAGGGGGGAGATAGTTGTTTTTCAACTATCTGACGTTTAGTATAAAAGAAAATTGTGTCCAAAGTGTTTTCATTTCATTAAAGAACTCGAAAAATTATTAAGAAATAAAAAAGACTTAAAAACCTTCAGAATAGATCAACTGTCCATTACATATGGTGTATTTTACCTTTCCATACAGTTCTTTCCCTGTAAACGGGGAATTGGAGGAACGGGAAAGGTATTGACCGGGGTTCCAGCGTTCCTTGGGGTCAAAGATCACCAGGTCGGCCGCAAAGCCTTTTTCTATCCTGCCATAAGGCAGATGATAAAGCCTGGCCGGATTGATGGTCATTTTCTCCAGAAGCTGTGCCAGACTAAGGTGGCCGGGCCGTACCAGTGACGTAATCCCAAGACTTAAAGAGGTCTCAAGTCCGATGATTCCGCTGGGGGCACTGGGAAAATCTTTTTCCTTTTCCGCGGCGCTGTGCGGGGCGTGGTCCGTCGCAATAATATCAATCGTGCCGTCCGCCAGTCCCTGGATGATTGCTTTGCGGTCTTCTTCTGTGCGAAGCGGAGGGTTCATTTTTGCAAGGGTGCCGTAAGAAAGCACAGCATCTTCTGTCAGGGTGAAATGATGGGGAGCCGCTTCCGCATGGATATGTGCTCCCATTGCCTGGAAAGTCCGTACCAGTTCTACGGAATATTTGGAACTGATGTGCTGTATGACTACATCCGCGCCCGAACGTAAGGCGAGCATACAGTCCCTTGCGACAAGAGACTCTTCCGCTATGGATGGAGAGCCGTAAAGCCCCATCTGTTCGGAGACCGCCCCGTGATTGATTCCATTATTCCTGATAAAGGCAGGATCCTCTTCGTGGAGGCTGATGGGAACCCCAAGCCCTCCGGCGGTTTTCATTGCTTCATAGCAGAACGCCGCATTTGTAAGAGGAATGCCGTCATCCGTAAATCCGCAGGCACCGGCTTCCTTTAAAGATGGCATATCGGTTAAAACCAGCCCTTTTAGCCCCTGAGAAACAGTTCCGGACTGAAAAATCCGGATTTTTTCTTCTTTTGCCCGTGTCAGGATATCCTGGAGCACAGGAACGGAATCAACGGTAGGTGAGGTGTTTGCCATGCAGATGACAGAAGTAAATCCACCTCTGGCAGCGGCAAGGGAGCCTGTGTGGAGCGTTTCCTTATGGGTGAAGCCAGGATCCCGGAAATGCGTGTGGGTATCGATCAGCCCCGGGGCAATGACAAGACCCTCTGCGTCCAGGCATTCTTCCTGGAAATTCTCATGAAGATCTGTACTGATTTCCTCAATGATGCCATCCAAAATACGTATATCCGCTTTACACGATGTATGTGTGTTGGGATTCATGTAAAAACCATTTTTAATAATCATTCCTAATATTCCTTTCCTGAATTATAACGCCCACATCAGCAGACGTATTTTTGAAAAAAGTATCGTAATATTCTAAAAAATATTTTCCCACATATGGATTAATTTAGCAATACAGTTTTTATAGGTATCAAAAATATGTGTTCTGGCCTGGAATATCGCAAAGGTTTTTCAGGTCACGATAGAAGACGTTTTTACGGTAGAGCCTTAGAAAAAAGGAAAGATACTGATTATCAATAGCGTAAGAAGAAAGAAATCCGCTAACCTTCCGGTTAGCGGATTTCTTTGTTTTATAGTTATCTAAAAAGGAATGAGAGTAAAGTGTGACATCCAAGGAATCGCTCCCCCGGATGTCTAAACTTTATGAGGGGGGAGATAGTTGTTTTATCAACTATCTGACATTTAGTATAAGAGAAAAATGTGTCCAAATTGTTTTCATTTTATAAAAGAAGTAGAAAAATTATAAACAAAAAGTTTAGAATGTAGAAAACTGTCATAATTTGCGGTTAAAGTGTGTTAAAATAATGGTTATACTGAGCGTCAGATAAATCTGCCGCACAGTATAAAATGTGTGGAAGAAAGCGAGGCATCATATAGATGGAAAATAAAGAAGCAGCCGGCCGCCTGGAAATACTTGGGAAAAAAATATGGAACGCGTCGAGGGACGAATTGTATCTTGGAATGCGGTTTCTGGATGTCGCTCTAAGCAGTTTTGTATATCAGATGGATACAAGAGTGAGCCCTTTTGGGACAGATGGAGCAGTTTTATATTTTCATCCCCAACAACTAGGAGGACTATACCGGCAAAATCGCATCCTGTTAAACAGAGGCTATCTGCATATGGTGTACCATTGTATCTTCCGGCATATCTGGAAAGACTATCAGGCGGTATCTATCCGTCTGTGGAATCTGAGCTGTGATATTGCTGTGGAACATTTGATTGATGGAAATCATCATCGTTCTGTTCGTTATTCCAGAAGTTTGCTGCGGAGAGAAGCTTATCGAAAACTAGAATTAGAAGGAAAGACGCTGCACGCGGAGCAAATTTTAAAAATACTTTTAAAATGGCCGTTGGATGAAAAGGGGCTGGCGAAGCTGGAACAGGAATTCTATGTAGATGACCACCAATACTGGGCTGCCCATCAACCGAATAAAAAGCCCGATTCCAATTTCAGCTTACAGAAAAAATGGAAGGATATTGCAGAGCAGATGGAAACAGATCTGGAGACCTTTTCGAAGGAAGCAGCGGAGAAGAACGGAGATTTGCTTGGACAGATGAAAATTGAAAATAGAGAAAAGAACGATTATCGTTCGTTCCTGAGAAAATTTTCGGTTCTGAGGGAAGAAATGGGATTGGATGTAGATTCGTTTGATTATACATTTTACAGCTATGGTCTTGCTCTATATGGGAATATGCCTCTGATTGAGCCACAGGAGACAAGGGAAGTAAAAAAAGTGGAGGAATTCGCGGTAGTGATCGATACTTCCATGTCATGCTCAGGGGAACTGGTACGTAAATTTTTGGAAGAAACCTATGAGGTTTTAAGTGAAAATGAAAGCTTTTTCCGAAAAATAAATGTGCATATTATTCAATGCGATGAGAACGTAAAATCAGATGTAAAGATTAGCTGTGAGGAAGAGTTAAAAGAGTATATGGAGAATCTGACGCTGTACGGAGAGGGAGGAACAGATTTTCGTCCGGCGTTTGAATATGTGGACGAACTGATCCGCCAGGGAGAATTTACGGATTTACGGGGACTGATTTATTTTACGGATGGGTATGGAATCTATCCGCGGAAAGTGCCGGGCTATCGGACCGCATTCGTATTTATGCAGGAGGATTACCGGGACGTTGATGTACCGGCATGGGCAATCAAACTGGTGGTATCGTAGCCTGGCCATGATGGGGGCTCGGAGGGTATATAATAGTATTCGAATATTCAAGCTGTGCTTCAAAACGTATCTCTTTCGCAATTCTTTGTTGATTTTATGAACATAAATGTGTAAAATTAGTTGTAAAAATGAGACAAATACTTACAAATTAAATTATGAAATCTGCTGTAAGTGAAAAATCTTTATGAAAGAGAGAACATTTATGCGTCGGGAAGAGATTGAGCAATTTGCTTTTTTGTACCTATGCGGAACGAGAGACAGAAAATTAGTATCCGGAAAGGAAAAGATGACCTTTTCTGACTTTGACAGACTGATTTATATTACTGCCTTTTTGGGGCTGATTCATTTCAATTTAAAAATGTGGAATCAATATTGCACACAATTCCAGGCTCAATTGAAGCGTTTAGAGCGTTCCTGTGAGACAAGAAGTGTTCCGTTTTGCTATGCAGAGCAAGAAGATGATATACGGCAGCAGGAACAGTGGCTTGCGGATTTTTGTGATAATGCCCCTGACCAGAGAACGCGGGAGTATCTGAGATCGGTTCTGAAGCGTGCGGGAGAATAAAGTTTGAAAGAAGATTAACAGTTGCCGTTTATCTCTAAAAGTGGTATTATTTCTTAAAAAGAATAATGCTGATGGAAAGATGGAGGTAGTAAGTGAAGGTATTATTGATAAACGGAAGTCCACATGCCAAGGGAAGTACATATACGGCTCTGCATGAGATGGAAAAGGTCTTTGAAAAAGAAGGAATAGAAACAGAAATACTTCATGTTGGTAATAAAGATATCAGAGGATGCGTTGCCTGTGGTTTTTGTGCGAAAAATGGCAAATGTGCTTTCAATGATATGGTAAACGAGACAGCATCAAAGTTTGAAGAGTGCAACGGTCTGGTTGTAGGCAGCCCGGTATATTACGCTTCCGCGAATGCCACACTGGTCGCGTTTCTGGACAGACTCTTCTACAGTACTCATTTTGACAAAACAATGAAAGTCGGAGCTTCTGTTGTATCGGCCAGAAGAGGTGGATTGTCAGCCACATTTGACGAATTGAACAAGTATTTTACAATCTGCGGAATGCCGGTGGCGTCAGGACAGTATTGGAACAGTATCCATGGTAATAATGCGGAAGAAGCCGTGCAAGACGCGGAAGGACTTCAGATCATGAGGACTCTGGCAAAAAATATGTCATTTCTGATGAAAAGTATCGCTCTTGGAAAAGAAAAATATGGGCTTCCGGAAAAGGAGCCGTTTAGCAGAACCAATTTTATCAGATAAAAATATTTATATGAAAATAAAGGAACTTACAAATGATGGATTGGAAGCAAAAATTTGATCAGGATACACTGGATAGAGGAAAGAAAAGCTTTCTGAATCAAAAAGTAGACGGCTTCAAAGAAAACAGCGGCGGGTATGAAGCCGCTGTTTTGGGCAGACAAAGGTTTGACGTATCTGCCATATTTCATGATGGCAGATTGGGAAGGATGAAGTGTGCCTGTCCGGTAGCAAGAGGCGGCAGGAACTGTGAGCATATGGCGGCTCTTATGTATGCGATAGAGGCTAAAACGCAGGCACGTAAAGAAGGGCTGCCAGAGGCAGAGATCATAGGAAGATGGCAGAAAGCAGAGTCTGAACTTCGGGAAAAAGAAGAGCGGCAGAAAGCAGAAGAACAACGGATTAAAAGAGAAAAGCAGGAAGCCAGACGGAAGCGTCTTCAAGAGATGAAGATGTCACCAGAAGAAAAGCAGCGTCTAAGGGAAGAAAAAGCGGCGGCAGAGAAAAAGAGAATGGAAGAGGAAGCAGCCCGCCTTCAGAAGGAAAAGGAAGCAGAGGAAGCGCAGCGTCGGGAGAAAGAACGAGAGGAACGCCGCCAGGCGCGAGAGAAACGCAAGGCGGAGATGGCGCGCAAAAAGGAAACGCAGAAACAAAAAGCGGAAGAAATCCGACGTCAGGAAAATGAAAAGCGCCTGGCAGAGGAAGCGCGCCGGCAGAAGATTCGGGAACAGAAGGCAGAGGAAGCACGGGCCAGGGCAGAAAAGAGAAAGAAGGAACAGGAAGAGGCTCAGAGGCTTGCGGAAAAAAGACGTAAGGAAGAAGAGATGCGCAGACAAAAAGAAGCAAAACGCCTGGAAGAGGAAAAAAAGCGTCAGGAGGAAGAGAAGAGAAAGGCTTTGGAAGCAAAGCGGCAGGAAGAGGAAAAGCAGCGTAAGGAAGAAGAGAAACAGCGGAAAGCAGAAGAGGCAAGGCGCCTGCGGCAAGAAAAGAGAAGGACAGAATTTTCCCTTCTCGGTGAATCCTGGGATGAGGAGGCAGAGGAAGCAGAGACATCGCAGGATAATAAGAGTCTTGAAAAGCTGGAGAGATATAAATTTTTCAAGGGAACCCGCATCAAGAATTCTATGACAATTCCCCAGGAGATACGGACAAAAGGTGAAGAATTGTACAGGCAGGGAAAAATTAAGATGACGAATATTTTGTCCGGCTATGATGGATACAGTGGTGAAATCCGGGGGCAGATTGACGCAGTGGGAAAATCCGGCAATTTAGAATTCCCGATCCGGATTGTTTTTTCCCGTACGGCAGTGACGCATACGGACTGTCGGTGTCCGCAGTGTGCGCGGGATTATTATTCCTGGGATGTACAGAAGGCCAAATGCCCTTATAAGGCAGGGGTATTGAAGCTTCTGGAAGATTATCTGGATACACATAGCCTGGGAGATTCGACAGACCGGAAGGGAAATGCCCTGATGGCCTTTTACCAGAAAAAGCGGGTAAATCTGGCAATTGCGGATGCAGAGGCAAAAAAGGAAAGTCTTCGATTCGTACCACGTCTGACCCGAAAAGACGGCGAACTGTCCGTATCGTTTAAAATTGGGGAGAGAAAGCTGTTTATCGTAAAAAAACTGGATGATTTTTGTGAAAATGTAAAGAATTCGGCCACAGATACATATGGTTCCAACACACAGATCAATCACAATATTGATAACTTTACGGAACAGGGAAAGGGCTGGATACGTTTTATCAATCAGATCGTGCGTGAGGAAGAAGAATTTTTGCAGCGTTTTCAGGAATCAAGATATACTTATGGCTATCATAGAACAACCGTAGGAAGCTCGCTGAACCTGTTTGGGTGGAGGCTGGACGCGTTCTATGAGCAGATGGCGGACGAAACGATTGAGTTCGAAGACAAAGACGGATGGGAGAAAAAGAAAGGTACGTTGATCTGCGCGGAGCGGAATCCGAAAGTAACGATGCGCATCTCATCCGAGAAAGATACAAGCAGCAGAGAATTCCATGGGATCCGGGTAGATGGCAGCCTGCCTGATCTGTACCAGGGGACAGATACGGCATATTATATCAGCGATGAGGAGTTGTGCCGGGTGGAGAAAAGCTTTCTGGAAAAGATCGAACCGCTGTCTTTGCTGACAAATGACGATGGATTTTCATTCCATGTGGGAAGAAATCATATGTCTGAATTCTATTACAGGATTTTGCCCCAGCTGCAGGATATTGTGGATGTTACCGAGACAGAGCCGGAGAAATTCCGATCTTATCTGCCGCCGGATGTCCGGTTTGTATTTTATCTGGATGCCGGAGAAAAAAATGTGACCTGTGGTGTCAGCGCAAAATATGGAGATAAGGAGTTCTCTGCCCTGGATGTTATCAGCAAGCGCGAACAGGGGGGCATAGAGCCATTCCGGGATGGATCCAAAGAAGAAGAAATTCTGTTCCATGTCATGCAGTGGTTCCCAAGAATTGACTGGGAGAGAGAGGAATTGCACTGCGGCGGTGATGAAGAAATGGTCTATCAGGTGATGGAGAGTGGTACAGAGAAGCTGATGGAGCTTGGAGAGGTACGATGTACGAAGAACTTTCTGAAGTTCCACGTGGTCAGGCCGATGAAGGTATCCGTAGGAGTATCTGTTTCTTCCGGACTTCTGAATCTGGACATTTCCACGGATGATATTCCCCAGAGTGAGCTGCTGGATATTCTGGCCAGCTACCGGGCAAAGAGAAAATATTACCGGCTGAAAGATGGTTCGTTTATGAATCTGGACGATCCGTCTCTGGAAATGCTTGTGGAGATGATGGATGCCATGCATCTGAAGCCGAAAGAATTTGTAAAGGGGAAAATGCACCTGCCCATGTACCGTACACTGTATCTGGATAAAATGCTGGAAGAAAACGATAGTATTTACAGCCAGCGGGACAGCCATTTCCGAAAGGTGGTAAAGGGGTTTAAGACGGTCAGAGACGCGGATTTTGAAGAACCGAAGAGCTTGTCCAGGGTCATGCGCCAATATCAGAAAAATGGATATAAATGGCTCCGGACACTGGAGGCATGGCAATTTGGCGGAATTCTCGCGGATGACATGGGGCTTGGCAAGACGCTGCAGGTAATCTCTGTACTCCTTGCGGCAAAGCAGGAAGGAAAAGAAGGAACATCCCTTGTGGTATCTCCGGCGTCCCTTGTCTTTAACTGGGGAGAGGAATTTCAGAAATTCGCGCCGGAATTAAAGGTTTCGTTGATTACAGGGAACCAGGAGGAGAGAAAAACAATCCTGGATTCCTATCAGGATTCAGATGTGCTTGTGACCTCCTATGATCTTCTCAAACGGGATATCCTGTTTTATGAGGATAAGCAGTTCCAATATGAGATCATCGATGAGGCGCAGTATATTAAGAACCATACGACAGCGGCCGCCAAGGCGGTAAAAGTGATTCACAGCCAGATCCGGTACGCGTTGACCGGGACACCGATCGAGAACCGCTTAAGTGAGCTATGGAGCATCTTTGATTATCTGATGCCAGGTTTCCTATACGGTTATGATGTATTTAAGAGGGAACTGGAAAGCCCGATCGTAAAAAGTAATGATGAAGCAGCAATGGCACGACTGCAGAAAATGGTGGGTCCCTTTATCCTGCGAAGGCTGAAAGGAGATGTGCTTAAGGATCTTCCGGAAAAGCTGGAGGAACACCGGTATGTTCGGTTTGCCGGTATACAGCAAAAGCTTTATGATGGCCAGGTCCTCCATATGAAGGAAACGATCGCGAAACAAAACGAATCGGAGTTTAATAAAAATAAAATGCTCATCCTTGCGGAATTGACCAGGCTGCGGCAGATTTGCTGCGATCCTTCCCTTTGTTTTGAAAATTATAAAGGGGAGGCGGCAAAGCTGGAGGCTTGCCTGCAGCTCATCCAAAGTGCCATAGACGGCGGCCATAGAATGCTGGTATTTTCTCAGTTTACCTCTATGCTGGATATCCTGCAGCAGAGGTTGGATAAGTCGGGGATTGCTTACTATACGATTACGGGAAGTACATCCAAGGAGAAGCGGCTGCAGCTTGTGAAAGAATTTAATGAAGGAGATATCCCGGTATTTCTGATCTCTCTGAAAGCCGGAGGTGTGGGGTTGAATCTGACCGGAGCAGATGTAGTGATTCACTATGACCCATGGTGGAATCTGGCAGTACAGAACCAGGCAACGGACCGCGCCCACCGGATCGGACAGACGAAGAAGGTGACTGTCTATAAGCTGATCGCGAAAGGAACCATTGAGGAAAAGATACAGAAGCTACAAGAAAAGAAAAAAGATCTGGCGGAACAGGTGATCGGCGGAGAAGCAGGACAGCTCGGCAGCCTGAGCAGGGAAGAGATCATGGAACTGCTGGGAGTATAAGCCAGATTGCGCCATCTGCAGCCGCAAAGCGGCATATTTCCTTATGCGGCTGTGCGCGTCACCCTCCGGGGGATGCGCACTACGCGCATAAGGAAAATAGCTGCTGGAGCAACCGCGCTTCGGCGCGAGTGTGCGTCAAGGCGCACACTTTTTTGCAAGCATCTCCGGATTCGATGCGTAAGCCAGCGCGGTTTCCCTGCTGATCGTACCGCTCTTATACAGCTTGAGCAGACTGCTGTCCATAGAAATCATATCATCCTTTGTGGAGGAATAAATAATTCCATCGATCTGATGAACTTTATTATCCCGAATCATATTCCGGATTGCCGGTGTTACAGTCATGATTTCAAATGCCGGAACTACCCTTCCGTCTACAGTGGGAACCAGCTGCTGAGATACAACAGCGTTTAACACCATAGACAACTGAATGGCGATCTGACGCTGCTGATTTGCCGGAAATACGTCAATGATCCGGTCGATCGTATTGGCAGCTCCGATCGTATGGAGGGTGGAAAGCAATAAATGTCCTGTTTCAGCGGCGGTCATAGCTACATTGATGGTCTCATAGTCGCGCATTTCACCGAGCAGGATAACATCCGGGCTCTGACGGAGTGCCGCACGAAGGGCAACGACATAGTTTTCCGTATCCACATTAATCTCACGCTGGCTGACGATACTTCTGGCATGTCTGTGCAGATACTCCAGAGGATCTTCCAATGTGATGATATGTGCGTCCCTGTTTTGATTGATGCTGTCAATGAGGCATGCAAGGGTCGTGGATTTTCCGCTTCCGGCCGGCCCTGTGACCAGTACCATGCCGCTTCCGCTGTTGCCATATTGGATAATATTTTCAGGGATCCCCAACTCTGACGGATCAGGCAGCTGGAAGGTAATAACACGAATGACAGCCGAAAGTGCGCCGCGCTGCTTATAGGCACAGACACGGAAGCGTGAAACACCCGTCAGGGCAAATGAAAAATCATCATCCCCGTTCTTCTCAAAAGATAGGATATCCCGGTGGTCCGCAAGGTCATAAATTTCCGTAAGAAGGCTTTCTGTATCCGCTGGAAGCAGTTTCTCGTCATTGACCTGATGGATGACGCCATTTTTTCGAAATGAAACAGGAAGCCCTGCCACGATAAATACATCAGACGCATTTTCTGCTACCGCTTGTTTTAAGATTGAATGAATATCCATATAAAATAGTTCCTCCGATTTATAAATTGTAGGCACTCTTATCCTAACAGCTTTATTCTGCTTCAGGCATGGGCATAAGCCGCAGCGTTGAACTGTTTTCACGGGTGCTTGTATTGACCAACTGCCATTTTTCAATCTGATAATATTCTGAACTGTTATCAGTCAGTGCCAGCTTTACTTCTAAAGCTTGTTTTTCATTGACAGGAATCTGATAAGATAGGGAAGCGTTTTTGATATCAAGATCAATGTCCAGTCCTGCTTCTAAAAATTCCTTTCCGTCAATTTTCGTAAAGTCCAGATCATTCATCCAATTCTGGGAATGATTTGTGGAATCAATTGTGTTAATAAGTATTTCATCAATTTGGGCAAGAACATCTTCTGCGGTATTACAGGCCTGGTAATATTGTGTCCTGCGCTTTGCGGCACGTTCACTGAAGGAATAATCGCTCCGTGCGCTGGTTAACGACAATGTGGCAAATGTAACAAGGCAAAGTATAAGGAAGATTACCATCAGTAAAGAGGAGCCAATATTTATAAAAGGTTCCGTTTTGTTATCTTTTTGCATCGCTATTCCTCCTCTGCAGATAATGCTTTACCGTAAGTTCATAAATCGGATCTTCTTCAGCCCCCATCATACTTATGCCTGCGGTCAGCATCCGGCCCTGTTCCCATAATTCAGTCTGAAGGGTATAAACTCCTTCAGATTCTGTACACAGAGTAAATCCTTTGTTATAATATATGCGGATGGATATGGCAGGAATATCGCCATTCTCCTCGTATGCCTCTACAGTCGCATCAGAATAAACTTCTGTGATCACATCTAAGGCTTCATCTGTTCCACCGGAAGTATTTACGATTTCTGCTATTCCGGAACATTCATTGACAGCGTGATCCAAACTCCGGGCATCCTTGCCCAGAATATGTGATTTCACAAAAAACTGCACACAGACAGCACTTGCGAGTGAGAAAAACAAAATTGCAAGTATCAATTCCAAAAGAAACAAACTGGATGATTTGGCCCGATTTCTGTGCTTCATGTCATTACTCCCTCTGTCTTATATCAATTTTTGCTCCGTATTCCTACGATCAAGGTATCTTGATAACCGTTCGAATCTGTACATGTGAAACGGAACACACCATCCTTCAGGGTGTCCATGGAAAAATCCTCTACGGCAAGGATTGTCCGGCCATTTTTGGCAGAGGCCAGGACGCCTTCCTTAACAAACAATTCTTTTAATTCGTTATCATATACATAAATATAGGTCTGATAAGTATCCTGTTGATGGGTCTGCTTTAGAATCAATGAATCACATCCATCAAAACTGCCGATAGCTATATCACCGTCCATATCATTTTGATGGATCTTTTCACAGATATAGGACAAAGAGGTACGAGCCGTATAATTAAGGGAAGAATGCCCGGTTGTGGAACGGTAGATCCCGGTGGCCAAAAGTATTACGGTTATCGCAGATACCGCAAATACAAAAAATAATGCCACTGGAAACAGAAAATCAATCATATGATTTTGTTGTGTCCGAAAACGCATCATTTTTCTCCTTTCTCAATAATTGTAATATTTGGCAGAATATTGGCGCCGATCACCTGGTAATCTACAAAAAAACGGTCTTCATCATATGTCAGCCCGTAATGTTCTTTCAGATAATCCAGGCTTTCCGGATAAGCTCCTTCTACCGCGTAACAATAAGTGATATTCCGGTTTAGAGCGTTCTCAAGACTCTCCTTTTGCCGTCTTTGCGTACTGGAAGACAGGGAGTCAATACCTTGATAAAAGACCGCCGTGATCAAAGTAAACACACAGACAGATACTACAAATTTCCGATATGTACGGGAGGGCTTGCGATATTGAAAACGAGCCATGATATTCCTCCTTCTATAAAAGATGCAGATATTCTTAAAAATTGATGATTCAGAACCGTTCCCTTACAGGCTCGACATGATGCCCATCAAGGGAAGCATAACAGATAATAAAATCACGCCGACAATCAAAGACAGAACAATGACCAGGGTCGGCTCTAATACTGCAAGGGCGTTGTTTATTCGGTTGTCAATGTCATCCTGGTAGAGTACGGCAATCCGGTTCATTACCTGATCCATGGAACCGGTTTTGGCCCCAATGGAAGCCATACGGGCATAGATGCCGGTAAACATTCCTGTTTCATGCAGGGCTCTGGATAGATCGGTGCCTTCATCGACTTTTTTTCTGCAGTTTTGAAGCTTTTCCTGAAATAATGGGTCATCATTTAACGCGCTCACCAGCTCCATACTACGTTCCGGATTGAGCCCGCTGCTCAATGTCAGAGCCATACCGCTTGCAAAACGGCAGGCCGCGATCTCTTCGTAGACAAGACGTATGAAATTCAGATGATATCCAAGGCGGCGGCTGAAAGAACGTCCGCTTTTTGTACGGGTACAATATAAGATCAGTGCCACAATGGCGATCAGCAACGCGGCCAAAGCGATGGAATAACGGTTGATCGCATTGCCAAGATCCATTAACATGCGTGAAAAACCTGTCATCTCTGTGCCAAGCTGGACAAAAACCTGATTAAAGATCGGCATGACCTTTACCAGCAGTACGATAATAACAGCAACCATCATGCCAGCCATAACCATAGGATAAGCTACAGCATTTTTAATGCTTTTTCCAATCGCGTCTTCACGGTCATAGTGATTACTCAGCGCTTCCATGACTTCATCCAATGTGCCAGTCTCTTCACCGATTTCTACCATATGTAACATATAAGAAGGAAACAGTCCCGTCTCAGACAAAGAATCATATAGGTTTCCGGTTTCCTGCATTCTTTCAAGTATAAACTCCAGGATTTTTTTCTCTTCTTCGGCAGAAGCATCTTCCATCATAATGGTGATCCCTTCTATTGAAGAAATACCTGATTTTAAAATTAGAGCAATCTGTCCGCAGAATGCTGAAAGTTCCACATTTGAAAATGGCTTTGTATGAATTTCTTTCTTTTCCATGAGCGGCCTCCGTTTTCTTTTTCAAAAATTTAATAAGAATATTTTACAACGTAATTACTTCCGTCGCCAATATATTTTCCAACAGACTTTTTATTATTGGACGCTCCTAGTGTCGGATCCATCAATGTCCAGCTAGAACCGTCAAATTCAATGATATTGTCTATCCATCCAGCTTCTTTTAAATATACACTGATCCAGGCATGGTATGCTTCCCCGGAATAACCGATCTCCAGCCGTGTCGGGATTCCTTGGGAACGTAACATTGCCGTCATTAGTGAAGCATAATCAAAACAAATTCCTTTCCCTGTGTCCATGGTCTCATCAATATCCGGAAGATAATTGGGCTGGACATTTTCCGCTTTTTCAACATCGTAAACAATATTTTCTATTATATAATGATATACATTTTCAACGTAGTCCAAGTCATCAGAAGATTGATCGGATAATTGTATGCCATACTGCACAGCCTGAGTGTCCTGAGTATACCAGGCATATTGGTTCGGGTATAAAAATGGTTTAAATTCATCATTTAAAGCGACATTTATATCCTGGGAAAACGCAAGGGCATACATATCATCATAAGCATGTTCTAATATATCGATATGGTAGGGGCCATTTCCTCCGGTCAGAGGAAAGGTTTCATACTTACCGATTGCAAGAGCATAAGTATAAACTGTCCCATCCGGTATAGTGACTCGCATCCGTACCTGTTCAGATGCTCCGCCATATTGCGCCATTATGTATCCTTCTCCTGTATTTGAAGCGTCAATCGAGATACTTTCAGTTCCATACACAACGGTTCCGGCTGCTTGTGGAATCAGGGACTGTGTAACACTCTCCCTTGTTGTGCCGGGAGCCGGGTTATCAGATTTATTCTTTGCACTAGAGGAAGCGTGGCTTTGTCCGATTAGATTGGAATCTTTGCCGCAGCCTGTTAAAAAAAAGGTTGAACATAAAATGAAAAAAAGCATACGCCAGAAAAGTATCTTTCCGTTCATCTTCTAAAGCCTCCCTTTCGTATAAATGAATATATCGATTTCCATCCCATTTTGACATAGATACTATAATTAATCAAGTTGTTTTTAGGTGGAATATTACAAAAAATAAAAGGAAAATCCATGGATTTATTCTATGGATTTTTTTATCCTTATTTAAGAAAGCGCACTAATGCATGCAGGCCATTGATTTGCCGTGGAACCAATTTACCGAAAGGGGCTGAGCGCAGGCACAGATCCGAGGCATCCGGAATACTGGCATACATGCCGGGATTATGACCAGAAATACTGTGAGATGGCGGCAATCGCATTTGGCATGCTGTTTTGCCCGAAATGAAGGTAAGACTATTTTCAACTCGCACCCTTCCAGAGTGGAATTTAACTTTTCACTTCACCCTTGAGTAAAATGTAAAAAAATGTTGAAAAAACTCTTGACATCCATGAAAGCAAGTGATATTATATGCAAGCTGACTCGTGAGGGAAAGTAAAAAAGTGGAAATCTGAAAAAGTCCAGAAATTCAAAAAACGTTCTTGACAATAAGAAAGCTTATATGATATACTCGATAAGCTGCTAATTGGCAGAGAACTAACGAACCTTGATAACTGAACAATAGACAACGATCCTTGAAAATTTCTTAAAGAGAGAAA